>NZ_JASCIS010000019.1 GCF_029968015.1 Streptomyces luteolus | reverse complement strand
CCCGAAGCTCCGCAGGATTTCGGGAAGGGGCGGGGAGGGGAGAAGCTCAGAGGCCCGAGCGGTGGCTCACGTAAGCCAGCGTGCCCAGCAACAGCCGCGCCGCAGGCGGGTTCGTGGCTGAGTCAAAAGCCGGGGCGCGGAGCCAGTGGGCCGGGCCGAGGCCCGCGTGGTCGGACGGCGGGGCCGTGATGTGCTCGCCGGGCCCGAGCCCGCGCAGGTCCAGGTCGGCGTCGTCCCAGCCCATGCGGTAGAGCAACGCGGGGAGTTCGGCGGCCGCACCGGGGGCGACGAGGAACTGGGCGCGGCCGTCGGGCGTCGCGCTGACCGGGCCGAGCGGGATGCCCATGCGCTCCATGCGGACCAGGGCGCGGCGGCCGGCGGACTCCGCCACGTCCAGGACGTCGAAGGTGCGGCCGGTGGGCAGCAGCACCGCGGCGCCGGGGAACTCGCCCCAGGCGCGGGTGACCTGGCCGAGGGTCGCGCCGGCCGGGATGTGCGCGGCGAAGTCCAGGGGGTGAGCTCCGGGGGCCGGGCAGTCGGCCTTGCCGCAGGAGCACTGCCCGTCGGCGGCGCGGGCGCCGGGCGCCACGTCCCAGCCCCACAGGCCGGTGAACTCCGCCACCGCCGTGCAGTCGGAACTCTGCCCGCGGCGCCGTGAACCGGTGCGCACAGGCCGGATCTCGCGGATGCCCCGGCTGCTGCCGATCGTGAAGCCCATGCCCCCTCCAACGGGTCCGACGCGTCGCTGGTTACGAAGCGCAGTAGAACTGTGACTCTGTGTCGCCGCCGTGCTGTACGCCCCCTGAACTCGCGGGCTCCGCCTGGTCGTCCGGCGGTGGCGCGAGAGGTGGTACGGGGGTGGTGCGGGCGGAACGGCGCGCCCCGGCGCGCTCCGTTCCGCCCGCTCCCGGCTGTTCGATGTCAAGTCAATCGTGTGGAGCGGTCCCTGAGTTCATTCAAAGGGGTGGCGAATGGTGGCGTTTCTGAGAACGCCCTCGCCGGGAGGGTGATCGTAGGACTACTTTCAGTACACGAAACCCGGGGACGCTCGCGTTCATGGGTATGCCGGAGGCAACTCGGTTTCTTGTTCGATGGGTGAGGGTCCGCGGACCGGCAGCCCGAACTCGCGGCACTCTGTTAGGGCTTGGCGCAATGAGGCGCACAACTTGCTTGAGGGATGGGGGCGCTCCAGTGGGCGGCAACGGCGGCAGCGGCGCGAACGCTGACAAGCGCCCCAACGAACAGCTGACTTCGTGGTTCGTGCGCAGTGGTTGGTCCAAGGGCGAGCTCGCCCGCCAGGTGAACCGCAGAGCCCGGCAGCTCGGCGCCAACCACATCTCGACCGACACCTCCCGCGTCCGGCGCTGGCTCGACGGCGAACAGCCGCGGGAGCCGATCCCGCGGATCCTCTCCGAGCTGTTCTCCGAACGCTTCGGCGCCGTCGTCGCCATCGAGGACCTCGGCCTCCGCTCCGCCCACCAGTCGGCCTCGCTCTCCGGGGTCGACCTGCCGTGGACGGGCACCCAGACCGTCGAGATGATCAGCGAGTTCTCGCGCAGCGACCTGATGCTCGCCCGCCGCGGCTTCCTCGGCGCCTCGCTCGCCCTCGCCGCCGGGCCCTCCCTGATCGAGCCCATGCAGCGCTGGCTGGTGCCCAGCCCGGGCGCCGCCCCCGGGGCCGCCGAAGCGGCCGTCCCGATCCGCCGCGCCACCCGCCTCTCCAAGCCGGAGCTCGACCTCCTGGAGTCGACCACCGCGATGTTCCGGCAGTGGGACGCCCAGTGCGGCGGCGGGCTCCGCCGCAAGGCCGTCGTCGGCCAGCTCCACGAGGTCACCGACCTGCTCCAGGAGCCCCAGCCCCCCGCCACCGAGCGCCGCCTCTTCAAGATCGCCGCCGAGCTGGCCGAACTGGCCGGCTGGATGAGCTACGACGTCGGACTCCAGCCCACCGCCCAGAAGTACTTCGTGCTCGCCCTGCACGCCGCCAAGGAAGCGGGCGACAAAGCCCTCGGCTCGTACATCCTGTCCGGGATGAGCCGCCAGATGATCCACCTCGGGCGGCCCGACGACGCCCTGGAGCTCGTCCACCTCGCGCAGTACGGCAGTCGGGACTGCGCCACCCCCCGCACCCAGGCCATGCTGTATGCGATGGAGGCCCGCGCGTACGCCAACATGGGCCAGCCCAGCAAGACCAAGCGGGCCGTCCGCATGGCCGAGGACACCTTCGCCGACGTGGACGACATCGAGGAGCGCGAGCCCGACTGGATCCGCTTCTTCTCCGAGGCCGAGCTCAACGGCGAGAACGCCCACTCGTACCGCGACCTCGCCTACGTCGCAGGCCGCAGCCCCACCTACGCCTCGCTCTCCCACCCCGTGATGGAACGCGCCGTCGAACTCTTCGGCAAGGACCCCGAGCACCAGCGGTCGTACGCACTGAACCTCATCGGCATGGCCACCGTGCACCTGCTGCAGAAGGAGCCCGAGCAGAGCTGCGTGCTCGCCGGGCAGGCCCTCGGCATCGCCAAGAAGGTGCGCTCCGAGCGCGTCAACAACCGGCTCCGCAAGACCGTCGACACCGCGATGCGGTCCTTCGGCGAGGTCAGCGAGGTCGAGCGGCTCACCGACGAGCTCGCCGCGCAACTGCCCGAATCCGCGGAGGCGGTCTGACCAGAGCCGACCGCACCCCACCAGCCCCGGCCGCGGCCGGACCATCCACGACTGCCCGACTCGGCTCCCCCATGCCAGGTCAGCCGGATGGCCCGCCGCGGCCGGCTCCCGTACGGGGGTTCCTCCGCGCACAGGGGAGAAACCCCCACCCGTACGGTCCGGCAGTTCATGCACGCGTAACACGCACGACCTCTTCGTCACTGCGGTGAAACACCGAGGGGCATCGACGGAAACCGCGCTGCGCCAATCTCGTGGCGCATAACCGGCCCACCCCTCATGACCGCTCAGGCTCCGCCCGCACGGGCCGCACACGACGAGGAGACGCCGATGCCTCCAGGCATCACGATCGCCGCAGAAGCCCCGCAGCTCTCTGCCGCCAACACCGGATTCATGCTCATCTGCTCCGCCCTGGTGATGCTGATGACTCCGGCACTGGCCTTCTTCTACGGAGGCATGGTCCGAGTCAAGTCCACCCTGAACATGCTGATGATGAGCTTCATCAGCCTCGGGATCGTCACGATCCTCTGGGTGCTCTACGGCTTCAGCGTCGCCTTCGGCACCGACAAGGGCTCGCTCATCGGCTGGGAGCCCGACTTCCTCGGCCTCAGCGGCATCGGACTGACCGAACTGTGGGGCACGTACGACATCCCCGTCTATGTCTTCGCGGTCTTCCAGCTGATGTTCGCCGTCCTCACGCCCGCCCTCATCAGCGGTGCCCTCGCCGACCGGGTGAAGTTCACCGCCTGGGCGCTGTTCGTCGCGCTGTGGGCGACCCTCGTGTACTTCCCCGTCGCGCACTGGGTGTGGGGCGAGGGCGGCTGGGCCTTCGAGCTCGGCGTCATCGACTTCGCCGGCGGTACCGCCGTGCACATCAACGCGGGTGCCGCGGCACTCGGTGTGATCCTCGTGATCGGCAAGCGCGTCGGCTTCAAGAAGGACCCGATGCGGCCGCACTCGCTGCCGCTCGTCATGCTCGGCGCCGGCCTCCTGTGGTTCGGGTGGTTCGGCTTCAACGCCGGCTCCTGGCTCGGCAACAACGACGGCGTCGGCGCCGTGATGTTCGTCAACACCCAGGTCGCCACCGCCGCCGCGATGCTCGCCTGGCTCGCCTACGAGAAGATCCGGCACGGCGCGTTCACCACCCTCGGCGCGGCCTCCGGCGCCGTCGCGGGACTCGTCGCCATCACCCCGGCCGGCGGCTCCGTCTCCCCGCTCGGCGCGATCGCCGTCGGCGCCGTCGCCGGTGTCCTGTGCGCCATGGCCGTCGGCCTGAAGTTCAAGTTCGGCTACGACGACTCCCTGGACGTGATCGGCGTCCACCTCGTCGGCGGCGTCATCGGCTCGCTGCTCGTCGGCTTCTTCGCCACCGGCGGCGTCCAGTCCGACGCCAAGGGCCTCTTCTACGGCGGCGGCCTCGACCAGCTCGGCAAGCAGGCCCTCGGAGTCCTCGTGACCTTCGCGTACTCCCTGATCGTCTCTGCCATCCTCGCCTGGGTCATCCACAAGACCATCGGCATGCGCGTCAGTGAGGACGACGAGGTCTCCGGCATCGACCAGGTCGAACACGCCGAGACGGCCTACGACTTCAGCGGCGCGGGCGGCGGCACCGCCCCCCGTACCGCCCAGGGCGCACCCCTCGTCAGGACCGCAGAGGCGGCGCAGAACAAGAAGGTGGACGCATGAAGCTCATCACCGCGGTCGTCAAGCCGCACCGGCTCGACGAGATCAAGGAGGCCCTCCAGGCCTTCGGGGTGCACGGACTCACCGTGACCGAGGCCAGCGGATACGGCCGGCAGCGCGGGCACACCGAGGTGTACCGGGGCGCCGAGTACACCGTCGACCTCGTCCCCAAGATCCGGATCGAGGTCCTGGTCGAGGACGACGACGCCGAACAGCTCGTCGAGGTCGTCGTGAAGGCCGCCCGCACCGGAAAGATCGGCGACGGCAAGGTCTGGAGCATCCCGGTCGACACGGCCGTACGGGTGCGCACCGGTGAGCGCGGACCCGACGCGCTCTGAACTGCCTTTGAACGAGGAGCTGTTGGGTGACCAGTGTGGATGTTGCGGCAGAAGCGGAAGACTCCGGACCCAGCAGCTATGCGGCGGCCCGGCTGCGCCTCCTCCAGGACGGGGAGGCGCGGTCCGGGCCGCCGCGCCGTGCGGCCCTCGCCGAGCTGACCGACCGGTGGCTGGCCGGACTCTTCGGGGACGCGGGCGCCCAGCGCGGCGTCTCGCTCGTCGCCGTCGGCGGGTACGGGCGCGGCGAGCTCTCCCCGCGCAGCGACCTCGACCTGCTCCTGCTGCACGACGGCAGCGCAGAGCCGGGCGCCGTCGCCGCCCTCGCCGACCGCCTCTGGTACCCGGTCTGGGACCTCGGTCTCGACCTCGACCACTCGGTACGCACCCCCGCCGAGGCCCGCAAGACCGCCGCCGAGGACCTCAAGGTCCAGCTCGGCCTCCTCGACGCCCGGCACGTCGCCGGGGACCTCGGCCTCACCGCGTCCCTGCGCACCACCGTCCTCGCCGACTGGCGCAACCAGGCGCCGCGGCGCCTCCCGCAGCTCCGCGAACTCTGCGAGGAACGGGCCGTCCGCCAGGGCGAGTTGCAGTTCCTCCTCGAACCCGACCTCAAGGAGGCCCGCGGCGGCCTCCGCGACGCCACCGCGCTGCGCGCCGTCGCCGCCTCCTGGCTCGCCGACGCCCCGCGCGCCGGACTCGCCGAGGCCCGCCGCCGGCTCCTCGACGTACGCGACGCCCTGCACCTCACCACCGGCCGCGCCACCGACCGGCTCGCCCTCCAGGAACAGTCCCAAGTCGCCGGAGAACTCGGCCTCCTTGACTCCGACGCACTGCTCCGGCAGGTGTACGAGGCGGCCCGCACCCTCTCGTACGCGAGCGACGTGACCTGGCGCGAGGTCGGGCGGGTGCTGCGTGCCCGCTCCGCCCGGCCCCGGCTCCGCTCCCTCCTCGGCGGACGAGGCGGACGAGGCGGGCGCGGCTCGGGGAGGCCTGAACCCGAGCGCACGCCGCTCGCCGAGGGCGTCGTCGAGCAGGACGGCGAGGTCGTCCTCGCCCGCGCCGCACGGCCCGACCGCGACCCCGTGCTGCCGCTGCGCGCCGCCGCTGCCGCCGCCCAGGCCGGACTCCCGCTCTCCCCGCACGCCGTCCGACGCCTCGCCACCGCCGGGAAACCCCTGCCCACGCCCTGGCCCGCCGAGGCGCGCGAACAGCTCGTCACATTGCTCGGCGCGGGCCCCGCGACCGTCGACGTGTGGGCGGCCCTGGAAGCCGAAGGCCTGGTCAGCCGGCTCCTGCCCGACTGGGAACGCGTCCGCTGCCGGCCGCAGCGCAACCCCGTGCACACCTGGACCGTCGACCGCCACCTGGTCGAGACCGCCGTACGGGCCGCCGCCCTCACCCGCCGCGTCGGCCGCCCCGACCTGCTGCTCGTCGCCGCGCTCCTGCACGACATCGGCAAGGGCTGGCCCGGCGACCACTCCGTGGCGGGCGAGGTGATCGCCAAGGACGTGGCCGCCCGGATCGGCTTCGACGCGGACGACGTGGCGGTACTGGCCCGGCTCGTACGGCACCATCTGCTGCTTGTCGAGACGGCGACCCGGCGCGATCTCGACGACCCGGCGACCGTCGAGTCCGTCGCGGAGTCCGTCGGCTCGGCCTCGGCCCTCGAACTGCTGCACGCCCTGACCGAGGCCGACGCGCTCGCCACCGGGCCCGCCGCCTGGTCCGCGTGGCGGGCCTCGCTCGTCGCCGACCTCGTCGCCCGCGTCGGCGCCGTCCTCGCGGGCGATCCGCCGCCGCAGCCCGCCGCCGCGCCCACCACCGCCGAGCAGGAACGCCTCGTCGTGGAGGCACACCGCGCGGGCGGGCCCGTACTCGCGCTGCGCGCGCAGACGGAGCGGGCCGATGAGGGGGCGGACGCGGACGGCGAGGAGCCGCTGGGCGTCGAACTGCAGATCGCCGTGCCCGACCAGCCGGGCGTGCTGCCCGCCGTGGCCGGTGTGCTCGCCATGCACCGGCTCACCGTCCGTACGGCCGAGGTCAGCGTCCTCGACCTGCCCGACGAGGTGCCGGCCGACGGCTCCGTCCTCTTCCTGGACTGGCGGGTCGCCACCGAGTTCGGCTCCCTGCCGCAGGCCGCCCGGCTCCGCGCCGACCTGGTCCGGGCCCTCGACGGCACGCTCGACATCCCGGCCCGCCTCGCCGAGCGGGACGCGGCGTATCCGCGGCGTCGTGGTGCGCCCGCCCCGCCTGCGCGGGTCACGGTCGCTGCGTCGGGCTCCCGCCGCGCGACGGTGATCGAGGTCCGGGCCCAGGATGTGCCGGGCCTTCTCCATCGCATCGGGCGTGCGCTGGACGCCGCCGATGTACGGGTGCGGAGTGCGCATGCGTCGACGCTCGGGGCGAATGCGGTGGACGCGTTTTACGTGACGGGTGTGGACGGGGAGCCGTTGCCCGCGCGGGCGGCGCTGGAGGTGGCTCGGGGGGTGGAGGAGGCACTGCGGGGCTGAGGCGGCGCTTCGGGGGCCAGCCCCCGGACCCCCGCTCCTCAAACGCCGGAGGGGCTGGCTTTTTAGGGGCGCGGGGCTGTGTCATTTGCGGCTCCGCCGCGGGGCGCGACCAGCCACGACGGCGCGGCAGTCGAAGGACGGCCGTGAAGCGGGGCCCGGGGCGCGGCCCCGAAGCTGCTGCAAGCTTGCGGGAAGGGGCGGGGAGGGGAAAATCCCATCGGCCGCCGGAGCAGTTTGCCGGGCCCGATACCCTGGAGGGCGACTGTCTTCGCCCCCGACCCTGAGGATCTGCGACCGCCGTGTTCGACACTCTCTCCGATCGCCTCGCAGCGACTTTCAAGAACCTCCGCGGCAAGGGGCGTCTCTCCGAGGCGGACATCGACGCCACGGCACGCGAAATCCGCATCGCCCTCCTCGAGGCGGATGTCGCGCTGCCCGTCGTGCGCGCGTTCATCAAGCAGATCAAGGAGCGGGCCCTCGGCTCCGAGGTCTCGCAGGCCCTGAACCCGGCCCAGCAGGTCATCAAGATCGTCAACGAGGAGCTCGTCGGCATCCTCGGCGGCGAGACCCGCCGCCTCCGCTTCGCCAAGAACCCGCCGACCGTGATCATGCTCGCGGGTCTGCAGGGTGCCGGTAAGACCACGCTCGCCGGAAAGCTCGGCCTCTGGCTGAAGAGCCAGGGCCACTCGCCGCTGCTCGTCGCCTGTGACCTGCAGCGCCCCAACGCCGTGAACCAGCTGGGCGTCGTCGCCGAGCGCGCCGGTGTCGGGTGCTACGCCCCGGAGCCGGGCAACGGCGTCGGCGACCCGGTCAAGGTCGCGCAGGACTCCGTCGAGTACGCCAAGCAGAAGGTGCACGACGTCGTCATCGTCGACACCGCCGGCCGCCTCGGCATCGACCAGGAGCTGATGCAGCAGGCCGCGGACATCCGGGACGCGGTCAAGCCCGACGAGGTCCTCTTCGTCGTCGACGCGATGATCGGTCAGGACGCGGTGAACACCGCGGAGGCCTTCCGTGACGGCGTCGGCTTCGACGGCGTCGTCCTCGCCAAGCTCGACGGCGACGCACGCGGTGGTGCCGCGCTCTCCATCGCGCACGTCACCGGCAAGCAGATCATGTTCGCCTCCAACGGCGAGAAGCTGGACGACTTCGACGCGTTCCACCCGGACCGCATGGCGTCCCGCATCCTCGGCATGGGCGACATGCTCACGCTGATCGAGAAGGCCGAGCAGACCTTCAGCCAGGCCGAGGCCGAGAAGATGGCGGCCAAGCTCCAGAAGGGCCCGAAGGAGTTCACGCTCGACGACTTCCTGGCCCAGATGGAGCAGGTCAGGAAGATGGGCTCCATCTCCAAGCTGCTCGGCATGATGCCCGGCATGGGCCAGATCAAGGACCAGATCAACAACCTCGACGAGCGGGACGTCGACCGTACGGCGGCCATCATCAAGTCGATGACCCCCGTCGAGCGCGCCGAGCCGACGATCATCAACGGCTCGCGCCGGGCCCGTATCGCCCGTGGTTCGGGTGTCGACGTCAGCGCCGTGAAGAACCTCGTGGAGCGGTTCTTCGAGGCCCGCAAGATGATGTCGAAGATGGCCCAGGGCGGCGGCATGCCGGGGATGCCGGGCGTGCCGGGCATGGGCGGCGGCCCCGGCCGGCAGAAGAAGAAGCAGAAGCAGGCCAAGGGCAAGCGGCGCTCGGGCAACCCGATGAAGCGCAAGCAGGAGGAGCAGGAGGCCGCCGCGCGGCGCGAGCAGGCGCAGCAGGGCGGCGGCGCGTTCGGCCTGCCGGCCGGCGGCCAGGACGGTCAGGACTTCGAACTGCCCGACGAGTTCAAGAAGTTCATGGGCTGAGCCCACCGAACGGTTCAGTCCTACGGGTCCGGGTCGCCTGCACGGCGGCCCGGACTCGGTCGTCCGTACGGGACCGGGCGCCCGTAGGAGTCGTAGAGCCCGACCAGGCGGGGCGCGGCGCGGGACAGGTCCGCGACGACCGCGACCGTGCTGCGGGTGACGAACATCTGGGTGCGGAACGCGAGGACCGCCGTATCGCCGAGGCGGGGGCGGGACGTGGAGCGGCCAGGGGCGAGCAGGCGGTAGTAGTCGATGTGCCCGGGCGGCGCCTCCAGGACCGGGAGGCGTTCCCCGGTGCGCGGGAGCAGGGCCGACTCGACACCGCCGCGCGGGTAGAAGCCGCCGCCGAACAGGGCGGGACGGCCGTCGGCGAGCGTGTGCGCGACCTCGGTGACGTACACGTACGCGGGCCGTTCCGGCTGATGAAGGCCGACGGCGTGCAGCGGGGTCGTGCCGGTCAGGGCGTGGCCGGGCTCGCCGTGGGTGGCGCCGTGTGCGGCGAGCAGGGGGAGCGTGGCCGCGCAGGTCGCGCCGGGGGCGCTCAGCTTGAGTGGGCCATGGCCTCGGGCGGACAGGAACGTCCGTGCTTCCAGGGCGAGTTGGAGGTTCGGAGTCGGTACGGGGGTGCCGGTCGAGAGGTCGCAGCGTACGCACGGGAAGGCCGTGACGCCCGCGATCCGCAGCCCGTCCAGCTGCTCCACGGCCGCCGCGAACGCCTCCAGGCCCGCGAGCGGAACGCCGCCCTCCTGGCCGGGGAACGTGGCGTCCGCCGTGCCCGCGACGCGTATCAACACGTCCTGTACGAAGCCGAGTTCGCGGGCCGCGTCCGCGACCGCGCGGGCGTTGTCCAGGTCGTACACCGTGACCGCCTCGGGCCGCCGGGCCAGGAGCGCGGGCAGGGCGCGGCGCGGGATCTGCACGAGATGGCCGAGGTTGCCCGCGCGGGCGCCCGCCGTGTGCAGGGCGTCGGCCTCGGGAGCGTCGATGGCCGCGTACCGGGGGATGTGCCGGGCGATCGCCCTGATCAGCTCGGGGTTGCGGCCGATCTGCTTGACCACGAACCACAGGCCGAGCCGCAGGCGCCCGGCCTCGGCGGCGAGCAGCGCGGCGTTCGCCTCGACCGCGTCCAGGTCGATGACGTACGTGTCCGGCGGGATCGCACCCCGGCCGTGCAGCTCCACGGCGGCGTCCACGAGGGCGGAGTTGCGGGCGACCACGGAGTTCAGGAACACGGGCGGCCTCCTGCGCGGCTAGGTCCTGTCTTCAGTCTCCCGTCGTCGCCCGAAGGGCGGCCCGGCGGCTCCCCCAGCCTTCGGCCGGGGGTGCCCCCAGTGCGTGCTCTCGGCGTGCCGGGCAGGCGCCCTCGTACTGGACGTACTTGGGCGCTTGCCCGGTGCGGCGAGTGGGGGTCCCCCCGGCCGGAGGCTGGGGGAGCGTGCATGGCGTCGCCGGGCTGGGGGCACCTCCCAGCGGTAGCTGGGGGAGGGAGATTGAAGACAGGGCCTAGCGGATGAGTTCGGCCAGGGCGCGGCGCAGGATGTCCACGACCAGGTCCGCGCCCGCGCGCATCGGGTTGACGCGGACCGTCCAGTCGGCGAGTTCCGGGGCGTCGGCCAGGGACGAGCCGGACAGGCGGTAGAACAACGGGGCGATCTCGTAACGGGAGTCGGCGCCCACCGGATGCGGCGCCGCGCCGTGCCGGGCGGCGGTCTCCGGCAGCGCGCGGGCCACCGGAGCCGTCAGCCGCACAAGCAGGCAGCGGTCCTGCGCGTTGGCGATCCGCACCCCCGCGACCCCCTCGACCTCGCCCGCCGCGAGCCGCGCGGCCACCTCCGCGCCGACCTGCGACTGCAGCGCCCACATCACCGGTACGTGCGTGAGGGCCCGCAGCGCGTCGAGCGCCTGGTGGCCCTGGACCTGGCCGCCGCCCGAGTAGTTGTCGCGCCGCACCTTCCCGACCAGGTCGCGCGCCCCCGCCACGAGCCCCACACCCTCCGGCCCGTGCAGCTTGAACAGCGAGAAGCAGGAGGCGTCCGCACCGAGCTCGACCCCGCAGCGCGGCACCCGGAGCACGGCGTAGTTGTCGTCCACCACGGTCCGCACCCCGGCCGCCCGGCACGCCGCGAGCACCGCTCCCGGATCGTACGAGTCGGCAAGCCGCTGCCGGGTGTGCTGGACGTACGCCCAGGCGAACCGGGACGGGCCGGACTCGGACAGGGCGAGCCGGAGCGCGTCGGGGTCGTTGAGGTCGACCCGTACCGTCTCGGTGCCCAGGACGCGCAGGGTCACCTCGGTGGTGCGGTACGGCGGCGCGTCATGGATCAGGAGCGGGCCGGTGACCTGGGAGAGGGCCGCGCGGATCGCGCCCGTACCGGCGCCCTGCACCAGGGCCGCGTCCTCGGCGCCGAAGAAGTCCGCGAGCACCGCCTCCACGCGCGCGGTGGTACGCGGACGCCCCAGCTCCGGTACGACCCCGACGTCGGACGCGAACAGGTCCCGGCCGTCGAAGTGCGCGGCCGTGCACTCCAGAAGCCGGAACTGGCGGGCGATCGCGTCGTCCAGGGGGATCGTGGGGAGGGGGTGCGTGGCGGGGAGCCGGGGGCCCTCGGGATACGTGATGTCACTGTGTGTCGTCATGGGGTCGGGTCACCCGTCCCTCCGGTCAGGAACCGCAGCGGATTGCGCCGGGTCATCAGATCGATCAGCTCCTCGCCCACGCCCGCCGCCCGCACCCGGCCGAGGAAGCACCGGAACAGGTGCCCGTAACCGTGCCCGCCCGCCGACTCCAGATACGCGTGCCGGGAGATGTCGCAGCTGAGCAGGGCCCGGTCGGCGTGCCCGGCGTCGAGCAGGGCGAGCAGCAGCCGCAGCCGGTCGCTGTCGCTGCGGTAGCGCTCCTTGCCGACGGTGTCGAACGCGACGTACGCACCCGCCGCCGCCAACTCCCGGTGCACGGACGGCTCGTCGAGCAGATCCTGGTGGCCGATCGCGACGCGGTGCGGGTCGAGGCCCGCGCCGGTGAGCAGCTCCAGCTGGGCGAGGCCGCCGCGCCCCAGCCGGGCGTGGGTCGCCACGGACAGGCCCCGCGCACGGGCGGCCGCGGCGGCGGCGCGCAGACAGCGGGCCTCGGCCGGGCTCGGGGAGTCGCCGTGGCTGCCCACCTCGCCGATGACGCCGGGGCGGACGCGGGTGCCGCGGCGCGGGGTGGGGTCGGGCCCGGGGCGGGTTTCGTCGGCGCGGGTTCCGTCGGGGCCGGTGCCGATCTCCTCGTCGATCTCCTGGAGCAGAACCCGGGTGAGCTCTTCGACGTCGCGGCCGCCGACCTCGGGTGGGTGGAACGGCTCGTAGTACCAGCCGGTGGCCGCCACGACCGGCACCCGCGCGGCGATCGAGATCCGGGCGAGGGCGCGCGGGTCCCGGCCCATCCCGCGGCAGCTCAGCTCCACGACCAGACCGAGCCCGAACTCGGCGCGCAGCGCGGCCAGTTCGGCGGCGACGTACGGGCCGTGCGTGGCCGGGTCGAGGACGGCGGCGCGGTCACCGGCGCGGTCCAGGTCGACGGCGAGATGCTCGTGCGGCAGGACGGGGCCGCGTACGTCGGCGGGGGAGAGGGGGCCGAGGACGGTCCGCAGCAAGGGCCGCACGGCGCCGGTCACCCCTTCACCCGGGCGAGGGGCGTGAACAGATCCAGCCAGTACAGGAGATTGAGCAGCACACCGCCCACGATCACCGCCGTCGGCGCCGCCGCCATCCGTACGACCGGGCGGCCCATCGCCTCGTTCAGGAGATAGAGGCCGCCGCAGATGAGGATGCCGAGCCCGCCGCCCATCGCGTGCGCGGCCATCAGCGAGCCGAAGAGGATCGCGAGCCCCAGCGCCTCCCCGATCGCGGCCCGCAGCTGCTCCGAGGAGTCCCGCACGCTCGGCAGCCGCCCGAGCACCCGCCCGATCGACGCCAGGGCCAGCACCTCCACGGCGAACACCGCTGCTCCCGCCACCGCCGCGAGCAGCGGGTTCGGCATCAGATAGCCGATCGGGTACGCGAGCGTGAACCCGGCGATGCCGTACGCGCCCGAGGCGAGCGCGGTCGTCGCGATCAGCGGGACGAAACCGAACGCCCGGTAGAAGTCGACCTGCGCGGCCTCCGCGTACTGCCCTTTCGCGATCAGGAAACTCGTGGCCTCGCCGCCGCCGAACACCTTCAGCTGGGCGAGCACGCAGATCCCGGCGCCGAGCAGCATGAACAGCGGCAGATGGCGGCGGAGCCGGGCCGCACCGGCGCTGAACAGCGAGGCCATGGGGTCGTCGGCGGCAGCCGTGGGCGCCTCCCGCGTCCCCTTCCGCCGTACGTCCTTGGCGACGGCGAAGCCGATCAGCAGCAGCACCCCCACCGCCATCGCCAGGGCACCGGGGAACATGCCCGGCCACAGCTTCGAGGTCAGGACGACGAGGGCGAGTTCGACCACGCCGACCACCGCGCCGCGCCACCGCCCGAACTGCCGGGTCACGGCGAGCACCGGGAACAGCGTGAACAGGTACAGGATCGGCGTCGACATCTCCCGCATCGCGGTCAGGAAGTCGACGGGCAGATCGTGCGCCAGCTCGTTCGCGCCGCCCAGACCGAACACGACCACCGCGCCCCAGCCCGCCCCGAGCAGCGGCCCCAGCCACTTCTTCGGCGCGAGGATGCCGAGGACGTCGGTGGGCAGGAACAGCAGCCACGGGTTGAGCACCCCGGACGCCAGCGCCATCGGCGCCCCGAGCCCGAACACAAACCCCGCCGACAGGCCGAACGCCACCGCCGTGGTCGCGGCGCGGGTGCTGCGGCCCTGGACGAAGTCGAGCAGGAACGGCCGTACGCCGTCGTTGAACACGGCGAGCGCCAGATGCGCGACGAACGCGGTCAGCGCACAGAGCGCGACGACCGTGAGCTGCTGCGGCAGCGAGAGGGCGAGCCCGGCCGCGGCGCTCACGGTCACTCGGCCCGTACGGAGATCGCGCGGGCCACGAGCGGGGCGACCGCCTCGGCCCGGTCGAGCGCGAACCCGAAGACCCGCTTGCCCTCGGCGAGCAGCGCCTCCACCTCGTCCGCGCTCGGCACGCCACGGCCGAACGTGTGACAGGCGGGCTGTCCCAGCAGGCCGACAAGGACGCCGAGGGAGGCGCCGGCGCCGGTGTGGCAGGTGCCGAGGTAGTAGTCGGCGCGGCCGTCGCGCAGCAGGAGCGCGGCGTCCATGTCGCCGGAGACGGTCACCTCCACGCCGTCCAGGCCGAGCCGCCGTACCGCCTCGGCCACCTCGGTCTTGCCGACGCCGCCGGTGAGGATCTTCGCCATGGGGAGCCCCTTCACGATCGGTGGATGGAGTGCCGGGCGAGCACGGCCAGGTGCAGCCCCAGGAAGTTGACCTCCGACTCGGGCAGGCGGGCCCCGAGTTCCCGCCGCGCGCGGGCGGCGACGGCACGGGCGCGGGCGACCGCCTCGGGGTGCGCGGCCAGCTCCGCCGCGACCTGCTCGTCCGTGGGGAACTCCGCGATCGGCTCGCCGTCGAGAAGCCGGGTCAGGGCGAGCAGCAGATGGCTGGTGAGCAGCCCCGCGCTCTCCTCGCTGACGGTGTGGCCCTCGGCCGCGAGCCCGGCCAGCTCGGCCGTCACGAACTCCGCCACCTGGGGGCGGACCTGGCCGGTGTCACGGAACAACCGGATGCGGAGCGCGAGCGGTTCGTCCATGAAGCCCTCAGTGATTCGGCGGAAGCGCGACGGCAGCCAGGATCCCGGAAACCCAGGCACCCGCGGATGGAAAGCTCGACATGCCTGGTATGTCCGCTCCGCCAATAATGGCCAGCGTGACCAGCCCTGTGCCTCCCCGCGACCGGACCGACCAGCCGTGGCGCTCGGAGGGCGCACCGCCGCCCCCGCCACCGAAGAAGAAGGTGAGCTGGCGCGGCCTGATCTGGACCGCGCTGCTCGTCTTCCTCCTCACCAACCTGCTGCTGTCGCTCTTCGGGGACGCGCCGCCCACCAAGATCTCGTACACCGAGTTCAGTAAGCAGGTCACGGCCGGCAACGTCTCGAAGATCTACGCCAAGGGCGACCAGATCCAGGGCGACCTGAAGAAGGCCGTGGACGCACCCGAGGGCGAGAAGGGCACGTACGACAAGTTCGCCACGCAGCGGCCCAGCTTCGCCGACGACCAGCTCTGGGACGAGCTCACCAAGGCGAAGGTCACCGTCACCGCCGAGCCCGTCTACAAGGAGCCCAGCCTCCTTACCAACCTGCTGATCTCCCTCCTGCCGATCCTGCTGCTCGTCGCCCTGTGGGTGTTCATGGCCCGGCGGATGGCGGCGGGCGGCCTGGGCGGCGGCGCGGGCGGCATGCTCGGGCGCAAGCAGCCGCCGAAACCGGTCGAGTTGGAGGCAGGCAAGCGCACCACGTTCGCGGACGTCGCGGGCATCGACGAGGTCGAGGGCGAGCTCAACGACGTCGTCGACTTCCTCAAGAACCCCGACAGCTACCGGAAGATGGGCGCCCGCATGCCCGGCGGCGTCCTCCTCGCGGGCCCGCCCGGCACCGGCAAGACACTGCTCGCGCGGGCCGTCGCGGGCGAGGCCGGCGTGCCGTTCTTCTCGGCCTCCGCCTCGGAGTTCATCGAGATGATCGTCGGCGTCGGCGCCTCCCGCGTACGGGAACTCTTCGCCGAGGCCCGCAAGGTGGCCCCCGCGATCATCTTCATCGACGAGATCGACACCATCGGGCGGGCCCGCGGCGGCGGCTCCGGCATGGGCGGCCACGACGAGCGCGAGCAGACCCTCAACCAGATCCTCACCGAGATGGACGGCTTCACCGGCTCCGAGGGCGTCGTCGTCATCGCCGCCACCAACCGCGCCGACGTCCTCGACCCCGCCCTCACCCGGCCGGGCCGCTTCGACCGCACGGTCATGGTCAGCCCGCCCGACCGCAAGGGCCGCGAGGCCATCCTGAAGATCCACACCCGGGACATCCCGCTCGCACGCGACGTCGACCTCGCCCAGGTCGCCCGTACCACCCCCGGAATGACCGGAGCCGACCTCGCCAACCTCGCCAACGAGGCCGCCCTCCTCGCCGTCAAACGCCAGCAGCCCCAGGTCACCGGATCCGACCTCTCCGACGCCCTGGAAAAGGTCCAACTCGGCGCCGAGCGGCCCCTGGTGATGCCCGACGAGGAGCGCCGCCGCACCGCATACCACGAGTCCGGGCACGCCCTGCTCGGCATGCTGCAGCCCGGCGCCGACCCGGTCCGCAAGATCACCATCGTGCCCCGCGGCCGCGCCCTCGGCGTCACCCTCTCCACCCCGGAGGCCGACAGGTACGCGTACACCGAGGAGTATCTGCGCGGCCGCATCATCGGCGCGCTCGGCGGCATGGCGGCCGAGCAGGTCGTCTTCGGCGTCGTCACCACCGGCGCCGAGAACGACCTCGAACAGGTCACCAGCATCGTCCGCGGCATGGTCGGCCGCTGGGGCATGAGCGAACGCGTCGGCCGCCTCTCCGCCCTCCCGGGCGACGCCCAGCAGGCCTACGGCCTCTCCGCCGCCCCCGAGACCCTCGACACCATCGACGGCGAGATGCGCCGCATCGTCGACGAGTGCTACGAGAGCGCCTGCCGCCAACTCCGCGACCACCGCGACCAGTTGGACGCCCTCGCCGAGGCCCTCCTGGCCAACGAGACCCTGGAGGAGGCGGACGCCTACCGCGCGGCCGGCATCACCCGCCTCGCCAAGCACACAGACTGACGCGGTACGGTCGCCTCCGCCGAGTGGACCCGCCTACGCATCGGGGCGGACCCGGCCGTCCCGCGACATACGTGCCGCTGTGTATCACCTTGGCGTGAGCTGTGCGTGTTCCGCCGCAGATCAGCGCACCCGCCCTCGTCGGGACGTATCAGCGGCAACTGACTGGTACGTGCAAATTATTTGGGATGCCCCGTAATAGGAACACCGAGGGCCCCCGGCTCGTTGTCACGACGTGAGCACGACACCACCTGTACTCGCCGCAGAGCTGGCGCAGGCGTGGGCCGACATTCAGCGGTACCACCCCGAGCTGCCCAGCCTTGCCGCGCCCGAGTCCCTGATCGGAGAGTCCTCGTCCGCCTGCGGCGCCGAGCTCTCCTTCGAGCGCCTGCTGCACGAGGCAGTCCACGGAATCGCCGCCGCCCGCGGCATCCGCGACACCTCCCGCGCCGGCCGCTACCACAACCGCCGCTTCCTCGCGATCGCCGAGGAACTGGGCCTGGACCACCCCGAGGAGCCGCACCCCAGCAGCGGCTTCTCGCTGGTCACACTCAACCCGGAGGCGAGAAAGCGGTACCGCGCGACAATCGAACGCCTCAAGGGCGCCCTCAAGGCCCACACGGCGGCCACCGCGCACGACACGGCCCGCAGCTTCCGCGGCCCGGCCGCCCGGCACGGATCGTCCGGCGGCGGCGTCCGCGTCAAGGCGGTCTGCGACTGCGGCCGCAACGTCCGCGTGGTCCCCTCGGTCCTCGCCCAGGCCCCCATCATGTGCGGCGGCTGCGGCAAACCGTTCCGCATCCCGGAGGCCATCGCGGTGGGCTGAATCAGCCTCGCCGCAAACTCAGCCCCACAAAAATCAGCCCCTCCGGCGTTTGAGGAGCGGGGGTCCGGGGGCTGGCCCCCGTGGCCTCGGCGACGGCCGACGCCCACCTGTAAGCGCGGGGCCAGGACCGAGGAACCCCGCCCCAGCGAGGTATGGCACAATGGCTAGCTGTACTCGACAGCCGCACAGGACCCCTCTCTCCTCCGGCTGACGCGTCCATCGGGCACTCGAGTACCGCAACCCCACGCGGCATCTTCGTTGTGCCCACCCACGTCAAGACCAGGAGACACCACTCCCGTGGCAGTCAAGATCAAGCTGAAGCGTCTGGGCAAGATCCGTTCGCCTCACTACCGCATCATCGTCGCCGACTCCCGTACCCGCCGTGACGGCCGGGCCATCGAGGAGATCGGCCTGTACCACCCGGTGCAGAACCCCTCCCGCATGGAGGTCGACGCCGAGCGTGTCGCGTACTGGCTGGGTGTCGGCGCGCAGCCGACCGAGCCCGTGCTCGCCATCCTGAAGAAGACCGGCGACTGGCAGAAGTTCAAGGGCGAGCCCGCCCCGGCCCCGCTGCTGCAGCCGGAGCCGAAGGCCGCGCGCCCGACCTTCGAGGCCGTCGGCGCCGAGGACGAGCCCAAGGGCGAGGCCATCACGCAGAAGAAGAAGGCCGAGAAGAAGGACGACGCTCCGGCTGAGTCCGCGGCCGAGTCGACCGAGGCCTGAGCATGCTCGAGGAGGCTCTCGAGCACCTCGTGAAGGGCATCGTCGACAACCCCGACGACGTGCAGGTCGCCTCCCGCAACCTGCGCCGAGGGCGCGTCCTCGAGGTCCGGGTCCACCCCGACGACCTCGGCAAGGTGATCGGCCGCAACGGCCGCACCGCTCGTGCCCTGCGCACCGTCGTAGGGGCCATCGGCGGCCGTGGAGTCCGCGTCGACCTCGTCGACGTCGACCAGGTTCGCTGAACCGCAAGGCAACACCGGCACGGGCCGGGGAGGGCTTCAGGCCCGCCCCGGCCCGTCGTCGTACGAAGGAGAACGCAACGTGCAGTTGGTAGTGGGACGCATCGGCCGCGCCCACGGCATCAAGGGCGAGGTCACCGTCGAGGTCCGCACCGACGAACCCGAGCTGCGCCTCGCCCCCGGTGCCGTGCTCGCCACCGACCCGGCCGCCACCGGGCCCCTCACCATCGCCACCGGCCGGGTGCACAGCGGACGCCTGCTGCTGCGCTTCGAGGGCGTACGCGACCGCACCGCCGCCGAGGCCCTCCGCAACACCCTGCTCATCGCCGACGTCGACCCCGAGGAACTCCCCGAGGGCGACGACGAGTACTACGACCACCAGCTCATGGACCTGGACGTGGTCACCGTCGACGGCCAGGAGGTCGGCCGGATCACCGAGATCTCCCACCTCGCCTCGCAGGACCTGTTCATCGTGGAGCGGCCCGACGGCACCGAGGTCATGATCCCCTTCGTAGAGGAGATCGTCACCGAGATCGACCTCGAAGAACAGCGCGCGACCATCGACCCGCCGCCCGGACTCATCGACGACCGCGCCGAGGTCGCCTCCTCGCGCGACGAAGTCGCTGATGGACACAGCGCCTCCTCGCGCGACGACCGCGAGGACTCGTAATGCGCCTCGACGTCGTCACGATCTTCCCCGAGTACCTCGAACCGCTGAACGTCTCCCTCGTCGGCAAGGCCCGCGCCCGCGGCCGACTCGACGTCCACGTACGCGACTTGAGGCAGTGGACGTACGACCGGCACAACACCGTCGACGACACCCCGTACGGCGGCGGACCCGGCATGGTCATGAAGACCGAGCCCTGGGGCGACGCCCTCGACGAGGCGCTCGCCGACGGCTACGAGAACGGCGCGCACGACCCCGTCCTCGTCGTCCCCACGCCCAGCGGCCGCCCCTTCACCCAGGAACTCGCCGTCGAACTCTCCGAGCGGCCCTGGCTGATCTTCACGCCCGCCCGCTACGAGGGCATCGACCGCCGCGTCGTAGACGAGTACGCGACCCGCCTGCCCGTCCACGAGGTCTCCATCGGCGACTACGTCCTCGCCGGCGGAGAAGCCGCCGTACTGGTCATGACGGAGGCGGTCGCGCGCCTCCTGCCCGGCGTCCTCGGCAACGCGGCCTCGCACCAGGACGACTCCTTCGCCCCCGGCACCATGGCCGACCTCCTCGAAGGGCCCGTCTACACCAAGCCCCCCGAGTGGCGCGGCCGGGACATCCCCGACGTCCTGCTCAGCGGCCACCACGGCAAGATCGCCCGCTGGCGCCGCGACGAGGCCCTGCGCCGCACCGTGCGCAACCGCCCCGACCTCATCGCGCGCACCGACCCCGCCGCCTTCGACAAGAAGGACCGCGAAATGCTCTCGATCCTGGGCTGGCGGCCCGGCCCCGACGGGCGATTTGGGCCGACGCCCGAGGCCGTGGAACAATAGGCCGCTGCTGTACGTCCAGCCTGCGCCCCTGCCACAGGGGGAGGACTACTCTGCTCCCCGTGCACGCGGGGATGGTCCCGCTAGGCCCGACGCGATCAGCTACCGAAACTCATCGCATACCTCCCGCCGATGACCTGTGGCATCGGCGAAGAAAGCAGACGATCATGAGCAACCTGCTCGCCTCCGTCGACTCCGCCTCGCTGCGCAGCGACGTCCCGGCCTTCCGCCCGGGTGACACCGTCAACGTCCACGTGCGCGTCATCGAGGGCAACCGCTCCCGTGTGCAGCAGTTCAAGGGCGTAGTCATCCGCCGCCAGGGCGCGGGCATCAGCGAGACCTTCACGGTCCGCAAGGTCTCGTTCTCCGTCGGCGTCGAGCGCACCTTCCCGGTGCACACCCCGATCGTCGAGAAGATCGAGCTCGTCACCAAGGGCGACGTGCGCCGCGCCAAGCTGTACTACCTCCGTGAGCTGCGCGGCAAGGCCGCCAAGATCAAGGAGAAGCGCGAGAACTGATCTCGCGCCCCGGATCCCCACGCGGATCCGGCGCCTCGGGGCGGGCCGGATAGGCTCTGACCCCGATGGACACCGAAGCAGCACAGAACGCGGAGCGCGATCGCTCCTCCCACCCCGCCGACACCGAGCGGGAGGAGGAAGGGTCGCGCTCCGCGGCTGTTTCCGGGTCTGTTTCCGGGTCTGTTTCCGGGCGGCGTTGGCGCCGCGGTGGAGTGCTCCTCGCGCTGTGCCTGGTGTTCCTGCTCCTCGTCAGCACCTTCGTACTCCAGCCGTTCCTCATCCCCAGCGGCTCCATGGAGCCGACCTTGAGCACCGGGGATCGTGTCCTGGTGAACAAGTTGGCGTACCGTTTCGGCAACGAGCCGCAACGCGGTGATGTCGTCGTCTTCGACGGCAGTGGCTACTTCGGCGACTCCGACTACATCAAGCGCGTGGTCGGCGTCGGCGGTGACCGGGTGGCCGGCCGCGGCGGGCGAGGCGGCGAGCAGGGGCGGATTCAGGTGAACGGGGAGCCGGTGGACGAGCCTTATCTGTATCCGGGGGACGCACCGTCGACGGTGCCGTTCGACGTGGTCGTGCCCGAGGGCACCCTGTTCGTCCTCGGCGACCACCGCAGCGACTCCAGTGACTCCCGCGACCACCTCGGCTCACCCGGCGGCGGCATGATCCCCGTCGAGGCCGTGATCGGCCGCGCCGACTGGATAGGGCTGCCACTCGACCGGTCCGGCTCCCTCGGACGGCCCGACGTCTTCGCGAAGGTGCCGGAGCCGGGCGGTGCCCATGGGTAGGCGCGGCATACCGAAGGGCAGCCACGGCCTGCCGAAAGGCGGCCCCCGCGCGGACACCGGCCTGCCCACCGGAACCCGCCCCACCACCGACACCGGCCTGACCACAGGCACCCACCCCACCACCGACACCGGCCTGACCACAGGCACCCGCCCCACCACCGGAACCCGCTCCACCACCGGAACCCGCCCCACCACCGGGACTCCGGGCCCGCCCAGCCCCGGCCGGGCGGAACGCCGCAAGCTGGCCCGTAAGGTCAAACGCCGCAGGCGGCGCTCGGCGATCAAGGAGATTCCTCTCCTCATCGGCGTCGCCGTGCTGATCGCCCTCGTCCTGAAGACGTTCCTCGTCCAGGCCTTCGTCATCCCGTCCGGCTCCATGGAGCAGACGATCAAGATCGGCGACCGTGTCCTCGTCGACAAGCTCACCCCCTGGTTCGGCGCCGAACCCCAGCGCGGTGACGTCGTCGTCTTCAAGGACCCCGGCGGCTGGCTGCGCGCCGAACAGCAGCCCAAGACGCAGGACGACCCCATCGGCGTCAAACAGCTCAAGCAGGGCCTCACCTTCATCGGCCTGCTGCCCTCCGCCGACGAGCAGGACCTCATCAAACGCGTCGTCGCCGTCGGCGGGGACCGCGTCAAATGCTGCGGCGAGGACGGCCGGGTCACCGTCAACGGCGTCGCCCTCAACGAGCCCTACCTGCACCCCGACGACATCAACAAACCCTCCCGGCGGAGCTTCGACGTCAAGGTCCCCGAAGGCCGCCTCTTCGTGATGGGCGACCACCGCTCCGACTCCGCCGACTCCCGCTACCACCTCGACAGCCCCCACCAGGGCACCGTCTCCCAGGACGAGGTCGTCGGCACCGCCAAGGTGATCGCCTGGCCCGTCGACCACTGGAGCGAGCTGGAGCAGCGCGAGACCTACGCCTCCGTCCCCGACGCGGGGGCCGCGCAAGGCGGTTCGGATGCCGCGGACAGCAGGTCGCATAGGGTGGCCCCCGACAATCTGAACGCGAACGTCCCCCTCCCGAGCCCTGCGGAACTCCCGCTCGTTATGGGAGTGGTAGGCCTGCATCGCGTACGACATCTCGTACGGAACAGGCGGCGGCACGGAACGAGGAGTGGATGTGGGGGATTTGGCCGTCGGCGCACGATCCGGACACGACGAACCCGAGGATGAACGCGACGTGATCAACGGCGGCTCCGGAGGCACCGACCCAGGCGCGACGGACCCCGAGGACAGCTCCGAGGACAGCTCGGAGGGGAGTTCCGGCGCGGGCCGCTCGGGCCGCTCGGGCCAGAGCAACCACCGCTCGTTCTGGAAGGAACTCCCGCTCCTCATCGGCATCGCGCTGCTCCTCGCCCTGCTGATCAAGACGTTCCTGGTGCAGGCGTTCTCCATCCCCTCGGACTCCATGCAGGACACCCTGCAGCAGGGCGACCGGGTGCTCGTGGACAAGCTGACCCCCTGGTTCGGCTCCGAGCCCGAGCGCGGCGAAGTCGTCGTCTTCCACGACCCGGGCAACTGGCTGCAGGGCGAGCCCACCCCCCAGCCGAACTTCCTGCAGCAGGCCCTCAGCTTCATCGGCCTCATGCCGTCCGCCGAGGAGAAGGACCTGATCAAGCGCGTCGTCGGCGTCGCCGGTGACACGGTCGAGTGCAACGGCACCGGCCCGCTGAAGGTCAACGGCAAGGCGCTCGACGAGCGGAGCTACGTCAGCCACAGCTTCGGCGAGATCAAGGCCACGCCCTGCAGCGACGACGACCAGGGCGGCCAGTTCAAGGTCACCGTGCCCAACGGCAAGATCTGGGTCATGGGCGACAACCGCCAGAACTCCCTCGACTCCCGCTACCACCAGCAGGACCCCGGCGGCGGCTTCGTGCCCGTCGACAACGTCGTGGGGCGCGCCTTCGTCAAGGCCTGGCCCATCAACCGCTGGGGCACGCTGCCCGTCCCGGACACCTTCGACCAGCCGGGCCTCAACTCCGCGGCCGCGGCGGTTCCGGGTGCGCTCGGTGTGGCCGGGGCCGTGCCTCTGGTGCTGTGGCGCCGGCGGAGGGTTGCCGGGGGCGGCAGCTCGGAGGTTGCCGGTGGAGGCAACTCCACGGTTTCCGGCGGCGGCAACTCCACGGTTTCCGGCGGCAGTACCGCCCGGTAGGGTGCCGTCCCAGATCACCGATCTTCCGTGTGTGAGACCGGTCACGCCCACGCGTGACCGGTCGGCGCCGGATCGATTCACCGAGGTGGGGCTGGGATGAGCAGAACACGACGTACGGACGAGGGCCGCGGCGGGCTCGGCAGCAGACTGTCGAACCTGGCCGTGGCCCTCGGCTGTGTGCTCTTCCTCGGCGGCTTCGCCTGGGGCGCGCTGCTGTACCAGCCGTACACCGTGCCGACCCAGTCGATGACCCCGACCATCGGCGCCGGTGACCGCGTCCTCGCCGAACGCATCGACGGCAGCGAGGTGCACCGCGGCGACGTCGTCGTCTTCAACGAGAAGTCCTGGGGCGACCTGCCCATGGTCAAGCGCGTCGTGGCCGTCGGCGGCGACAAGATCGCCTGCTGCGACGACCAGGGCCGCCTCACCGTCAACGGCAAGGCCATCGACGAGCCGTACCTCCCCGAGGGTGTCAAGGCCTCCGACACCGGCATCCCGCCGACGACCGTGCCCCAGGGCCGCCTCTTCCTCCTCGGCGACGAACGCAGCACCTCGCTCGACTCCAGCGTCCACCTCGACGAGGCCGGCAAGGGCTCCGTACCGCGCGACGCCGTCGCCGCCCGCGTCGACGCCGTCGCCTGGCCCATGGACGGCATGCTGCAGCGGCCCAGCGGCTTCGCGGACCTGCCCGGCGGGCTCTCCGAACCCGGACCGCTGCGGCTCGTCGTCGGCGCGATCGGCCTCGGAGCGGTCCTCATCCTCGGCGGCGCGGCGTCCGGCTCGTTCGCCAAGCGC
The DNA here is from genome assembly GCF_029968015.1 of Streptomyces luteolus. Classification (GTDB taxonomy): domain Bacteria; phylum Actinomycetota; class Actinomycetes; order Streptomycetales; family Streptomycetaceae; genus Streptomyces; species Streptomyces luteolus. The sequence goes on along the minus strand of NZ_JASCIS010000019.1, from coordinate 139,572 downwards.
GGCACCTCCCGCAAGCAGCAGGGACGGCGCAGGGAGCCCGCCGGTGTCCACTGACGCCGTTCCCGCGGCGGACGAGGTGCGGAAGGTCGCCCGCGTCGTACTCCTCGACCCCGAGGACCGCATCCTGCTCCTGTACGGGCACGAGCCCGACGACCCGGACGCCTCCGGCGACACCTGGTGGTTCACGCCGGGTGGGGGCCTGGAGGGCGACGAGACCCGCGAAGAGGCCGCGCTGCGCGAACTCGCCGAGGAGACCGGCATCACCGACGCCGAACTCGGCCCGGTGCTGTGGCGCCGCACCTGCTCGTTCCCGTTCGCCGGCCGCCGCTGGAACCAGGACGAGTGGTACTTCCTCGCTCGTACGGGACAACTCGCCCCCACCGCGCGGACCGCTGCGGACATGCCGGGCCTCACCGAGCTTGAACAGCGGAGCGTGTCCGGAATGCGGTGGTGGACCTGTGAAGAACTCTCCGCCACCCATGAGACGGTGTATCCGACCAAGCTCGCCGGGCTGCTGAAGACGCTGCTCGACGAAGGACCTCCGGCCAGTCCCGCAGTCCTCGACACAGAAATCGTCTAGCGACGGCCCGGACTGGCGCACAATAGGGGGACGCACGGCTGAAGGGGAACATGCCATGAGCGCCGAGGACCTCGAGAAGTACGAGACCGAGATGGAGCTGAAGCTCTACCGGGAGTACCGCGACGTCGTCGGGCTGTTCAAATACGTGATCGAGACCGAGCGGCGCTTCTACCTCACCAACGACTACGAGATGCAGGTGCACTCCGTCCAGGGCGAGGTCTTCTTCGAGGTGTCCATGGCCGACGCCTGGGTCTGGGACATGTACCGGCCCGCCCGCTTCGTCAAGCAGGTCCGCGTCCTCACCTTCAAGGACGTGAACATCGAGGAGCTCAACAAGAGCGACCTCGAACTGCCCGGAAGCTAGACCGGAGCCCTGCTGTGGTGGGGGTGTGACCCCTGTGGGTGACGGAGTTATCCACAACCAGCCGGTTATCCACCAAGATCCACAACCGCGACGCTGATACGCCACCTTCGAACCCGGAGGTGGTGCCCCATGAACGCACGCGGAGCACTCGGCAAGTACGGCGAAAACCTCGCCGCCCGACAACTCGTCGCCGCAGGAATGACCATCCTGGACCGCAACTGGCGATCCGGACCCGGCGGCGAGATCGACATCGTCGCCCTCGACCACGACACCCTCGTCCTCTGCGAAGTCAAAACCCGCCGAGGACACCCCGACCCCACCCGCGCCGACCGGCCCTTCCAACACCCCATGGCGGGCATCACCCCCGCCAAGGCCGACCGCCTGCGCACCCTCGCCGAACGCTGGCTCCACCAACACGGAGGCCCACCACCGGGCGGCGTCCGCATCGACCTCGTCGGCGTCCTCCTGCCCAGCCGCGGCGCCCCCGTCGTCGAACACGCACAGGGGGTGGCCTGATGGCCTTCGCCCGCACCTGCTCCGTCGCGCTCGTCGGCGTCGAAGGCGTCGTCGTCGAAGTCCAGGCCGACCTCGAACCCGGCGTCGCCGCGTTCACCCTCGTCGGCCTCCCCGACAAGAGCCTCACCGAAAGCCGCGACCGCGTCCGCGCCGCCGTCGTCAACTCCGGCAACGCCTGGCCCCAGAAAAAGCTCACCGTCGGCCTCAGCCCCGCCTCCGTACCCAAGGGCGGCAGCGGCTTCGACCTCGCCGTCGCCTGCGCCGTCCTCGGCGCCGCCGAACGCATCGACCCCCGCACCCTCGCCGACGTCGTCATGATCGGCGAACTCGGCCTCGACGGACGCGTCCTCCCCGTACGAGGCGTCCTGCCCGCCGTCCTCGCCGCCGCCGACGCCGGCTACGACCAGGTCGTCGTCCCCGAACACGCGGCCGCCGAAGCCGCACTCGTCCCCGGCATCTCCGTCCTCGGCGTCCGCAGCCTGCGCCAGCTCATCGCCGTACTCACCGACGAACCCGTACCCGAAGAAGACCCCGACACCGACACCAGCCGGACCACACCCACCACCCCCGGCGGCTTCGCCGGAACCCTCGCCACCATCGGCGCACCCGACACCACAGCCGCCCACCACGACCTCTCCGAAGTCGTCGGCCAGATCGCCGCCCGCACCGCCCTCGAAGTCGCCGCAGCAGGCGGCCACCACCTCTTCCTCCAAGGCCCACCAGGCGCAGGCAAAACCATGCTCGCCGAACGCCTGCCCTCGATCATGCCGCCCCTCACCCAGAAGGAATCCCTCGAAGTCACCGCCGTCCACTCCGTCGCCGGAACCCTCCCACCAGGCCGCCCCCTCGTCGAAACCCCGCCCTACTGCGCACCCCACCACTCCGCCACCATGCAATCCCTCGTCGGCGGCGGCCCAGGCCTCCCACGCCCCGGCGCCGTCTCCCTCGCCCACCGAGGCGTGCTCTTCCTCGACGAGGCCCCCGAGTTCAGCGCCAAAGCCCTCGACGCCCTGCGCCAACCCCTCGAATCCGGGCACGTCGTCGTCGCCCGCGCGGCCGGAGTCGTCCAACTCCCCGCCCGATTCCAGCTGATCCTCGCCGCCAACCCCTGCCCCTGCGGCCGCTGCACCCTCCTCGGCGAGACCAGCAGCTGCACACCCGGAGCCATCCGGCGCTACCAAGGCCGACTCTCCGGACCACTCCTCGACCGCGTCGACCTCAAGGTCGAAGTCGAACCCGTCACCCGCGCCGACCTCACCGCCACCGTCCACCGCGGCGAATCCACCCGCCAGGTCGCCGACCGCGTACGCCAAGCCCGAGAACGCGCCGCCGCACGCCTCACCGGCACACCCTGGACCACCAACAGCCACATCCCCGGACACGAACTGCGCACCCGCTGGTACCCCGCCCCCGGCGCCCTCCACGAAGCCGAACACGACCTGGAACGCGGACTGCTCACCGCCCGCGGCCTCGACCGCGTACTCCGCATCGCCTGGACCGTCGCCGACCTCAGCGGCCGCGACCGCCCCGACGCCAACGACGTCAACCTCGCCCTGCACCTCCGCACCGGCATCCCCCGCGGCACACCCATGGCCATCGCGCCCTGACCGCACGCCGCCCCCCTCCCAACTCCCCACAGCCACCAACTCTTGGCAGAAGGCCCTCCAACCCATGCCCAACACCAATCCGCCCCCTACCCCGTCCCCGTCCCCGCCCTCGCCCTCGCAAGACGAGCGCCGAGCCCGCATCGCCCTCACCCGCATCCTCGAACCGGGCGACGACAACACCGGACGCTGGCTCCGCACCTACGGCGCCACCGGCCTCTTCCACCACCTCACCCACGAAGACAGCGCCCTCCCCGGCGTCACCCCCCAACGCCTCGCAGGACTCCGCAACCGCGCCACCACCACCCACCCCGACACCGACCTCCAGGCGGCAGACACCGCCGGAGCCCGCTTCCTCATCCCCGGCGACCCCGAATGGCCCGGCCAACTCCGCGACCTCGGCGACACCCAACCCGTCGGCCTCTGGGTCCGCGGCAACGCCGACCTGCGCATATGGGCCCTGCGCTCCGTCGCCCTCGTCGGCGCACGCGCCTGCACCGAGTACGGCGCGCACATGGCCGCCAAGATCGCCACCGGCCTCGCCGAACACGGCTGGGTCGTCGTCTCGGGCGGCGCCTACGGCATCGACGGAGCAGCCCACCGCGCCGCCCTCGCAGCAGGAGGCGCCACCGCCGCCATCCTCGCCAACGGAGTCGACACCGCCTACCCCCGCGGCCACACCGGACTACTCCAACGCATCGCCGAACAAGGCCTGCTCCTCGCCGAGTTACCCCCGGGAGCCCACCCCACCGCCTACCGCTTCATCCAACGCAACCGCATCATCGCCGCCCTCACCCGCGGCACCCTCGTCATCGAAGCCGCCCACCGCAGCGGCGCCCTCGTCACCGCACGCAACGCCACCCGCCTCGGCCGCCACACCATGGGCGTCCCCGGCCCCGCCACCAGCAGCCAGTCAGCGGGCGTCCACCAACTCCTGCGCGGCGAAGCCACCCTCGTCACCGACGCGGCCGAAGTCATCGAGCTCATCGGAGAGATGGGACAGCTCGCCCCCGAACACCGCGGCCCCGTCATCCCCAGAGACCTCCTCAACCCCCTCGCCGCCCGCGTACTCGCCGCACTCCCCGCAGGCCGCCCCGTACCCGTGGCCGGCATCGCCACCGACGCTGCCACCACCACCGACGACACCGTCGCCGGCCTGTACGAACTTCAATCCCTCGGATTCGTCGAACGACACGGCGACAACTGGAAGTTGACACGCCAGAGCACCCGAACCGACTTTCCGCGACGCGAAGTCAAACCCGAAGACACCTGAACCGTCACGTTGCGCCGTCCGGACGATCCCCGATGACCTTGGCAGATTCTGTGATTTCGACCCCTGAACCCGCACTCGCACACCCGACGAGAACGAGGTACGGCAACCCCGACTGAACATCCAGCGGCCACGAGATCCCCTACTCTTCGCACACTGCGACACTCCAGTCACGCTACGCTCACAAAGCTTCCGACTCCGATGCGCACGTACTCGATCCACAGCAGAACGGCTCAAGGCAACGAATGCCCCAGCACACCTCCGGGTCCGACCGGGCAGCGGCCATCCCCCCCGCCGCACGTGACGGCGCGCGGCCACCCGCACCCTCGTCGCTCGACGAACTCTGGAGGTCGTACAAGGCAACGAGCGACGGACGACTGCGCGAACAACTGATCCTCCACTACTCGCCCCTCGTCAAATACGTCGCCGGACGCGTCAGCGTCGGCCTGCCACCCAACGTCGAACAAGCGGACTTCGTCTCCTCCGGTGTATTCGGACTCATCGACGCCATCGAAAAGTTCGACATCGACCGCGAAATCAAATTCGAGACGTACGCCATCACCCGCATCCGCGGCGCCATGATCGACGAACTCCGCGCCCTCGACTGGATCCCACGCTCCGTACGCCAAAAGGCCCGCAACGTCGAACGCGCCTACGCGACCCTCGAAGCCCAACTCCGCCGAACCCCCTCCGAAAGCGAAGTCGCCGCGGAGATGGGCATCGCACTCGAAGAACTCCACGCGGTCTTCAGTCAGTTGTCCCTCGCCAACGTCGTGGCCCTCGAAGAACTCCTCCATGTCGGCGGCGAGAGCGGCGACCGGCTCAGCCTCATGGACACCCTCGAGGACACCGCCGCCGAGAACCCCGTGGAGATCGCCGAGGACCGCGAACTCCGCCGACTCCTCGCCCGCGCCATCAACACGCTGCCCGAACGCGAGAAGACCGTCGTCACCCTCTACTACTACGAGGGCCTCACCCTCGCCGAGATCGGCAACGTCCTCGGCGTCACCGAGAGCCGCGTCAGCCAGATCCACACCAAGTCGGTCCTCCAGCTCCGCGCCAAGCTCGCCGGCTTCGGACGCTGAATCGGTCCTGCCTCCACGACCACGCCAAACGGCGCTCATCCGGACGACCGGACCGCGGCAGCGGCGAACGCGACGTACGAACGCCGCACACACGGACAACGCGCCCACGACCACCCCACCCCCGGCGGACAGCCCCCCGAGCCGACTCCCGTACGGGACGTCCGCTCCGTACAGTGGGGTACGTGCCAAGGATTCGAGCGGCCTCAGTGGCCGAGCACCGGTCGATGCAGCGCGGCGCCCTCCTTGACGCCGCCCGGTCCCTGCTGTCCGAGGGCGGAACGGAGGCGCTGACCTTCCCCGCGCTCGCCGAACGCACAGGGCTGGCCAGGTCCTCCGTCTACGAGTACTTCCGCTCCCGCGCCGCCGTCGTCGAGGAGCTCTGCGAAGTCGACTTTCCCGTCTGGGCCGCCGAGGTCGAATCGGCGATGCAGGCCGCGGAAGGACCCGAGGACAAGGTCGAGGCGTACGTACGGGCCCAACTCGCCCTCGTCGGCGACCGCCGCCACCGTGCCGTCGTCGCCATCTCGTCCAGCGAACTCGACGCGGGCGCCCGCGAGAAGATCCGCGCCGCACACGGCGGCCTCGTCGCCATGATCGGCGAAGCACTCGAAGCGCTCGGCCACGAACAGCCCCGCATGGCGGCGATGCTCCTCCAAGGCATCGTCGACGCCGCCGCACGCCGCATCGAACTCGGCGCGGCCGAGGACCCGGAGGCGATCACGGAGGCTGCGGTGGGGATGGCGCTCCGAGGCGTAAACGGCTGACCCCCGCCCCCGCCCCCTCCCCCCCCCGCCCCCTCCCCACCTCCCTCCCCTCCCCACCCTCACCCACCCACAGCCTCACTCCCCCCAAACCGGCAGCAACCGCGAAGGCCCCCGTTCTGTGAGGGACGCCGACAGCAGTGTGAGCGGGTCGAGGTAGGTCGTTCCGCGGCGTAGGCCCCAGTGCAGGCAGGATCGCGGGCAGTGGGCGTCGGCGGCGGACGCTCGGCGTTCCACGGTTGCGATGACGTCTCCCGCGGCTACTTCGTCGCCCTTGTCGACGAGGGCGTGTACGGGTTCGTACGTCGTGCGCAGGGGTGGGGCGCCGGTTCCGGGGTGGTCGATGGTGAGGACTCCTCTGTCCGCGACGCGTCCGGCGTAGCTGATGCGGCCGGGTGCGGCCGCGCGTACGCCGGTGCCGGGTGCGGCGGCGAGGTCGACGCCGCGGTGGCCGGGGCCGTAGGGCGTGGCCGGTGGGTCCCAGCCGCGGAGGATCGGGGCGCGGACGGGCCAGGCCCGCTCGCCGGAAGGCACGGCCGGGACCGCGTCCGTAGCAGTGTCCGTAGCCGTCTCCGTATCCGTACTGGTACCCGTACCCGTACCCGTACCCGGATCCGAAGCCGAAGCCGAAGCCGAAGCCGAAGCCGTGGACCGGCCCGTCGAGCCGCCGGCTGCGGCCGTCCGTATCGGGGTGCCGTTCACGTGGCCTCCCGCGAACGCCGAGATCACAGCCGGAGCCGCGAGTGCCAGCGCCAGGCAGGGCGTCAGAGTCCGTGGTCGTGTCTCGGGCCGGGATTTCCGGGGTGCGAAGTGCATGGGTGGAGCTTGCCGTGGACGGGCCCGGCGGCGCTGATCTTGGTGTGGATCTGTGGATAACTGGTCGGTTGTGGATAACGGCGTCACCCGGTACGTCACCCGGTACGTCGCGGGTCCCGTACACTTCTTGTGGCGATCCGGGTCACCGGGTCGACTTCGCACGCCCCGACACCTGGCTGAAGAGCCTGAAGGTGTCAGCGCCCCTCGGTCCCGTACGCAGGTACGTGGCATGGCGCGCGCCGGGGTGTCAGGACACAACCGAGAAAAACAAGGAGTACGGCCATGGCCGTCGTCACGATGCGGGAGCTGCTGGAAAGCGGCGTCCACTTCGGTCACCAGACCCGTCGTTGGAACCCGAAGATGAAGCGTTTCATCTTCACGGAGCGCAACGGCATCTACATCATCGACCTGCTCCAGTCGCTGTCGTACATCGACCGCGCCTACGAGTTCGTCAAGGAGACCGTCGCCCACGGCGGCACGGTCATGTTCGTCGGCACGAAGAAGCAGGCGCAGGAGGCCATCGCCGAGCAGGCCACCCGCGTCGGCATGCCCTTCGTCAACCAGCGCTGGCTGGGCGGCATGCTCACCAACTTCTCGACCGTCTACAAGCGCCTGCAGCGCCTGAAGGAGCTCGAGCAGATCGACTTCGAGGATGTGGCCGCGTCCGGCCTCACCAAGAAGGAGCTCCTGGTCCTCTCGCGTGAGAAGGCCAAGCTGGAGAAGACCCTCGGTGGTATCCGCGAGATGCAGAAGGTGCCCAGCGCCGTCTGGATCGTGGACACCAAGAAGGAGCACATCGCCGTTGGTGAGGCCCGGAAGCTGAACATTCCGGTCGTCGCGATCCTCGACACCAACTGCGACCCCGACGAGGTCGACTACAAGATCCCCGGCAACGACGACGCGATCCGCTCCGTCACGCTGCTCACCCGCGTCATCGCCGACGCCGTCGCCGAGGGCCTCATCGCCCGCTCCGGTGGTGCCGGTGAGGGCAAGGGCGAGAAGGCCGCGGGCGAGCCGCTCGCCGAGTGGGAGCGCGACCTGCTCGAGGGTGAGAAGAAGGCCGAGGCCGACAAGCCGGCCGACGCCGAGAAGCCCGCCGAGGCGGAGAAGCCCGCCGAGGCCGAGAAGCCGGCCGAGGCCGCTGCCGAGGCTCCGGCTGCCGACGCCCCGGCTGCCGACGCCCCGGCCGCCGAGCAGGCCTGACCTTCACAGGTCACAGGGTCAGAGCTTTGACAGGTGACGGCGGGGGCCGATGCGCCCCCGCCGTCGACCCGTCACCGTAGAGCCCGTTGACCCGCAGATCTCTGGTCGCAGGTGTTCGAGCCCGGCGGCCGTCACAGACTTCGAGAAAGATTCACTGAATCATGGCGAACTACACCGCCGCCGACGTCAAGAAGCTCCGGGAGCTCACCGGCGCCGGCATGATGGACTGCAAGAAGGCGCTCGACGAGGCCGAGGGCAACGTCGACAAGGCCGTCGAGGCGCTTCGTATCAAGGGCCAGAAGGGCGTCGCCAAGCGCGAGGGCCGTTCCGCCGAGAACGGTGCCGTGGTCTCCCTCATCGCCGACGACAACACCTCGGGTGTCATCGTCGAGCTGAAGTGCGAGACGGACTTCGTCGCCAAGGGTGACAAGTTCCAGGCCGTGGCCAACGCGCTCGCCGCGCACATCGCCGCCACCAAGCCCGCCGACATCGCGGCGCTGCTCGCGTCCGAGATCGAGCCCGGCAAGACCGTGCAGGCGTACGTCGACGAGGCCAACGCCAACCTGGGCGAGAAGATCGTCCTGGACCGCTTCGCGCAGTTCTCCGGCGCCTACGTCTCGGCGTACATGCACCGCACCATGCCCGACCTGCCCCCGCAGATCGGTGTTCTGGTCGAGCTGGACAAGGAGAACGCCGAGGTCGCGAAGGGCGTCGCCCAGCACATCGCCGCGTTCGCGCCGAAGTACCTGACCCGCGAGGACGTCCCGGCCGAGGTCGTGGAGTCCGAGCGTCGTGTCGCCGAGGAGACCACGCGCGCCGAGGGCAAGCCGGAGGCCGCGCTCCCGAAGATCGTCGAGGGTCGCGTCAACGCGTTCTTCAAGGACGCGACGCTGCTCGGCCAGCCGTACGCGCTTGACAACAAGAAGTCCGTCGAGCAGGTCCTCAAGGAGGCCGGTGTCAGCCTGAAGCGCTTCGCGCGCATCAAGGTCGGCATCTGAGTCCGTACCGCGCTCGACTCAAGACCCCGCTAGGGTCGACAGCAGTCGTCCGGGACAGGATGCGCCCGCGGAATGCCGTGGGCGGCGGACGACCGCAGATCTGACGAGGAGGCCATTGCCGCAGTGGGACGCAAGTACCCCCGGCAATGGCCTTCTTGTATGTGTGCCACGCAAGAGAGCGAGATCTCCCCATGACCAAGGCCGACCACAGCGGTGACGGTAAAACCACCGGCCGATTTCTGCTGAAGCTCTCCGGTGAGGCGTTCGCCGGCGGCGGCGGCCTGGGCGTCGACCCCGACGTGGTGCACGCCATCGCCCGCGAGATCGCGGCCGTGGTGCGGGACGGCGCGCAGATCGCCATCGTCATCGGCGGTGGCAACTTCTTCCGCGGTGCGGAGCTGCAGCAGCGCGGCATGGACCGGGCCCGCTCCGACTACATGGGCATGCTCGGCACGGTCATGAACTGCCTCGCGCTGCAGGACTTCCTGGAGAAGGAAGGCATCGACAGCCGGGTGCAGACCGCCATCACGATGGGCCAGGTCGCCGAGCCGTACATCCCGCTGCGGGCCGTGCGGCACCTGGAGAAGGGCCGCGTCGTGATCTTCGGCGCCGGTATGGGCATGCCGTACTTCTCCACCGACACCACCGCCGCGCAGCGCGCCCTGGAGATCGACGCCGAGGCGATGCTGATGGGCAAGAACGGCGTCGACGGTGTGTACGACTCGGACCCGAAGAAGAACCCCGACGCGGTGAAGTTCGACGCGCTCGAGTACGGCGAGGTCATCACCCGTGACCTGAAGGTGGCCGACATGACCGCCATCACGCTGTGCCGGGACAACAGCCTTCCCATCCTGGTCTTCGAGTTGCTGGCGGAGGGCAATATCGCCCGCGCCGTCAAGGGTGAGAAGATCGGCACTCTCGTGAGCGACCAGGGCACCCGGTCCTGACCCTCATCTCCCGGGCGTGGCCCGGGGGATGGACAATGTCCTGCCGGTCGGACACCGTGCAGGAAGAGACGCGACGCAGCCGGTGCCCTTGCCGTACCCGCAGAGGGGACGCGCGGGGCGCCCCCAGCCCACTCAAGACACGCAGGAGCAAGTGGTGATCGAAGAGACCCTCCTCGAGGCCGAGGAGAAGATGGAGAAGGCCGTCGTGGTCGCCAAGGAGGACTTCGCCGCGATCCGTACGGGGCGTGCCCACCCGGCGATGTTCAACAAGATCGTGGCCGACTACTACGGCGCGCTGACGCCGATCAACCAGCTGGCCTCGTTCTCCGTGCCGGAGCCGCGTATGGCCGTGGTGACGCCGTTCGACAAGAGCGCCCTGCGCAACATCGAGCAGGCCATCCGCGACTCGGACCTGGGCGTCAACCCGAGCAACGACGGCCACATCATCCGGGTGACGTTCCCTGAGCTCACCGAGGAGCGCCGCCGGGAGTACATCAAGGTCGCCAAGGGCAAGGCCGAGGACTCCAAGGTCTCGATCCGCTCGGTGCGCCGCAAGGCCAAGGACACCATCGACAAGGCCGTCAAGGACGGCGAGGTCGGCGAGGACGAGGGCCGTCGCGCGGAGAAGGAGCTCGACGACACCACCGCGAAGTACGTCGCGCAGGTGGACGAGCTGCTCAAGCACAAGGAAGCCGAGCTGCTCGAGGTCTGATGAACGACTCTTCGTGGGGGGCTCCGCCGCAGGCCGGTCACTGGGGCCCGCCCGAGATGGGCCCCGTCCAGGGGCGCCCCCCGGCGGGTCCTGCCTACGATGAGGCCGACGCGCAGCAGACTCGGCCCATGCCGATCGTGCCCGAGATGCCCCACACCGGCACGGACGCTGCAGACCGGTTCGACAGCGAGGCGGGGGCCGCTCTGGCGGGCGGCCCCTTGTTCCGCGACGAGATGCCGCAGGAGCCCATGCCCAGCCCCACACCTCAGGTCCCGCAGCCGCCGCAGAAGAAGCGTGCGGGACGCGATCTGCGGGCGGCCATAGGGGTCGGTGTCGGGCTCGGCGCGGTGATCGTGGCGTCGTTGTTCGTCGTCAAGGCCGTGTTCGTCGGCGTGATAGCGGTCGCCGTCGTCGTCGGACTGTGGGAGCTGACGTCGCGCCTGCAGGAGCGCAAGGAGATCAGGGCTCCGCTCGTGCCGCTCGCGGTGGGCGGCGCGGCCATGGTCGTCGCCGGGTACGCACGAGGTGCCGAGGGCGCCTGGGTGGCGATGGCGCTGACCGCGCTCGCGGTGCTCGTGTGGCGGATGACCGAACCGCCCGAGGGCTATCTGCGGGACGTCACGGCCGGGGTGTTCGCCGCGTTCTACGTGCCGTTCCTCGCGACGTTCGTGTCGATGATGCTGACCGCCGACGACGGTGCGCAGCGGGTGCTCACGTTCCTGCTCCTGACGGTCGTCAGCGACACCGGTGCGTACGCGGTGGGCTGGCGGTTCGGCAAGCACAAGCTGGCGCCGCGGATCAGCCCCGGCAAGACCCGTGAGGGCCTGCTCGGCGCGGTGTCGTTCGCGATGGCGGCGGGCGCGCTGTGCATGGAGTTCCTGATCGACGGGGGCTCCTGGTGGCAGGGGCTGCTGCTCGGCCTCGCGGTGGCGGCGAGTGCGACGCTCGGTGACCTCGGCGAATCGATGATCAAGCGGGATCTCGGCATCAAGGACATGGGCACGCTCCTGCCCGGCCACGGCGGGATCATGGACCGGCTCGACTCGCTGCTGCCCACGGCTCCCGTGGTCTGGCTGCTGCTCGTGCTGTTCGTCGGCTCGGGCTGATCCGACGCGCTGCCGACCTGCGTTCCACACGTCGCGGGCCCGTCGTCCCCAGGGGCGGCGGGCCCGTTTCGATGAGTTCGGGCGCCGGATCGGGTCTTCGCCGTATGACCCGAATCATCGCCGGCATCTCGGTCTCCCTCGACGGCTTCGTCACCGGGCCCGACCCCGGCCCGGACAACGGTCTGGGCACCGGCGGCGAGCCTCTGCACACCGGGGCGTTCTCCGACGACCCCGACGACCGCCGGGTCCTGCGTCACGCCGACGTCGACCGCGCCGCATCCGGTCTACGACGTCCGGTCGTAGCCGAGCCCCAGGTCACCCCAAGTCGATCTGCGACACTGGTGAGGTCATGCCTAAGCCTGGAGAACTCACTTTCGTCGCGCCCCGCGGAGCCAAGAAGCCGCCGCGGCACCTCGCCGACCTCACGCCCGCCGAGCGCAAGGAAGCGGTGGCCGAGATCGGCGAGAAGCCGTTCCGCGCCAAACAGCTGTCCCAGCACTACTTCGCGCGGTACGCGCACGACCCCGAGCAGTGGACGGACATCCCCGCCGCCGCCCGCGGCAAGCTGCGGGAGACGCTGCTGCCCGACCTGATGTCGGTCGTGCGGCACATCAGCTGCGACGACGACACCACCCGTAAAACGCTGTGGAAGCTGCACGACGGGACGCTCGTCGAGTCCGTCCTGATGCGGTACCCGGACCGGGTCACCATGTGCATCTCCTCACAGGCCGGCTGCGGCATGAACTGCCCGTTCTGCGCGACCGGGCAGGCCGGCCTCGACCGGAACCTGTCCACCGCCGAGATCGTGCACCAGATCGTGGACGGCATGCGGGCGCTGCGGGACGGCGAGGTCCCCGGCGGTCCCGCACGCCTGTCGAACATCGTGTTCATGGGCATGGGCGAGCCGCTCGCCAACTACAACCGCGTCGTCGGCGCCATCCGCCGCCTCACCGACCCCGAGCCGGACGGCCTCGGCATCTCGCAGCGCGGCATCACCGTGTCCACGGTCGGCCTCGTGCCCGCGATGCTGCGCTTCGCCGACGAGGGCTTCAAGTGCCGGCTCGCGGTCTCCCTGCACGCCCCGGACGACGAGCTGCGCGACACCCTTGTGCCGGTCAACACCCGCTGGCAGGTCCGCGAAGTCCTCGACGCCGCCTGGGAGTACGCGGACAAGTCGGGCCGCCGCATCTCCATCGAGTACGCCCTCATCCGGGACATCAACGACCAGGCGTGGCGCGGTGACCGGCTCGGTCGGCTCCTCAAGGGCAAGCGGGTACACGTCAACCTGATCCCGCTCAACCCCACCCCCGGCTCGAAGTGGACGGCCTCGCGGCCCGAGGACGAGAAGGCGTTCGTCGAGGCCATCGCGGCGCACGGCGTGCCCGTCACCATCCGGGACACCCGCGGCCAGGAGATCGACGGGGCCTGCGGGCAGCTCGCCGCCAGCGAGCGCTGAACCCCGGGCCCCACAGGGCGCCCGGCACGGGTGCAGTACTGTGCATTCGTACAAATGAATTCCGACAGGGGAGCGCCGTCCCGGCGCTGAGAGTGCGGCAGTGCCGCAGACCCTCGGACCTGATCCGGGTCATACCGGCGTAGGGAGTCAGCACCAGTCATGAAGATCAGTTTTCGGCGTGCCGGCACGGTCGTGCTCTGCGGGGCCCTCGGCGTCTCCACCCTCGCCGCCTGCGGCGGCTCCGACGGATCGAGTGCCTCCGGCGAGGACTCCAAGACCGTCACGCTCGTCACCCACTCGTCCTTCAACGTCTCGCCGGACGTGCTGAAGGACTTCGAGAAGCAGTCCGGGTACAAGGTCGACATCCTCAAGGGCGGCGACGCCGGCGAGGTCGTCAACAAGGCCGTCCTGTCCAAGGGCAACCCGCAGGGCGACGTCCTCTTCGGCGTCGACAACACCCTGCTGTCCCGCGCCGTCGACAACGGCCTGTTCACGCCGTACAAGGCGAAGGGGCTCGACCGGATCCCCGAGGACGTGCGGCTCGACGGGGACAAGCACCGCGTCACGCCCGTCGACACCGGCGACATCTGCGTCAACTACGACCGCGCGTACTTCGCCGACAAGAAGATCGAGCCGCCGAAGACCCTCGACGACCTGATCAAGCCCGAGTACAAGAACCTCCTCGTCACCGAGAACGCCGCCACCTCCTCGCCCGGACTCGGCTTCCTCCTCGCCACCGCGGCCGAGTACGGCGACCAGGGCTGGCCGGACTACTGGAAGAAGCTCAAGGCCAACGGCGTGAAGGTCGTCGACGGCTGGGAGCAGGCGTACAACGAGGAGTTCTCCGGCTCCGCGGGCGGCAAGAAGGCGGGCGCCGACCGGCCGCTCGTCGTGTCGTACGCGTCCAGCCCGCCCGTCGAGGTCCTCGGCGTGAAGCCGGAGCCGAAGGAGGCGCCCACCGGGGTCGCCACCGGGACCTGCTTCCGGCAGATCGAGTTCGCCGGGCTGCTCGACGGCGCGAAGAACGAGAAGGGCGGCAAGGCCCTCATCGACTTCCTGATCTCCAAGCGGTTCCAGAACGACCTGCCGCTGCAGATGTTCGTGAACCCCGTCGCGGACGACGCCGAACTGCCCGAGCTGTTCACGAAGTTCGGTGAGCAGGTCGACAAGCCGCTGACCGTCGACCCGAAGAAGATCGCGGAGAACCGTGAGGACTGGGTCAAGTCATGGCAGTCGCTGGTCCTGAAGTAGCGGAGGGGGCCCGCCTCCGTAAGGACGTCCGCGGGAGCGCGCTGCGGCTCGGCCTGCTTGTCGTGCCCGTCGCGTTCTTCGCGGTGTTCTTCGCCTACCCGGTCGCGGCGATCGTCGCCCGCGGCCTCAAGGTCGGCGACACGTGGCGGCTCGGACGGCTCGCGGACGTCCTCGCCGACCCCGACCTGCAGCACGTGCTGTGGTTCACCACGTGGCAGGCCCTCGCCTCCACCGGCCTGACGCTGCTCGTGGCGCTGCCCGGCGCGTATGTGTTCGCGCGCTTCGACTTCCCCGGCAAACAGCTCCTGCGGGCCGTCGTCACCGTGCCGTTCGTGCTGCCCACCGTCGTCGTCGGCACCGCGTTCCTCGCGCTCCTCGGCCGCGGCGGCGTCCTCGACGCGCTGTGGGGTCTGCGGCTCGACACCACCGTGTGGGCGATCCTCCTCGCGCATGTCTTCTTCAACTACGCCGTCGTCGTCCGCACCGTCGGCGGACTCTGGGCCCAGCTCGACCCGCGGCAGGAGGAGGCCGCGCGGATGCTCGGAGCGTCCCGGTTCGCCGCCTGGCGGAAGGTGACGCTGCCCGCGCTCGGGCCCGCCGTCGCCGGGGCCGCGCTGATGGTGTTCCTGTTCACGTTCACGTCCTTCGGTGTCGTGCAGATCCTCGGCGGGCCCACGTTCACCACCCTCGAAGCGGAGATCTACCGGCAGACGGCGCAGCTCCTCGCGCTCGACACCGCCGCCGCGCTCACCCTCGTGCAGTTCGCCGCCGTCGGCGCGATCCTCGCCGTGCACGCCTGGACCGTGCGCCGCCGCGAGTCCGCCCTGAAGCTGGTCGACGCCGCGCAGACCGCGCGCCGCCCACAGGGAACGGTCCAATGGGCACTGCTCGGCGGCGTGCTGCTGACCGTGCTGCTGCTGATCCTCGTCCCGCTCGGCGTGCTCGTGGAACGCTCCCTGCACCCCTCCGCCGGCTACGGCCTCGACTACTTCCGCGCCCTCACCTCCGTCGACAGCGGCGCCTTCCTCGTACCGCCCATCGAGGCCATCGCCAACTCCCTGGAGTACGCGCTGGCCGCCACCGCGATCGCCGTGACCGTCGGCGGGCTCGCCGCCGTGGCGCTCACCCGGTCGCGCCGCGGCGGCGGCGCGGTCGGTCGGATCGTGCGCGGCTTCGACGCGCTGTTGATGCTGCCGCTCGGGGTGTCCGCCGTGACCGTCGGCTTCGGCTTCCTCATCACCCTCGACGAACCGCCGCTCGACCTGCGCTCCTCCTGGATCCTCGTGCCGCTCGCCCAGGCCCTCGTCGGCGTGCCCTTCGTCGTACGCACCATGCTGCCGGTGCTGCGTGCCGTGGACGAACGGCTCCGCGAGGCCGCCACCGTGCTCGGCGCGTCCCCGTGGCGGGTGTGGCGCGAGGTGGACCTGCCGCTCGTGCGGCGCGCGCTGCTCGTCGCCGCCGGGTTCGCGTTCGCCGTGTCCCTCGGCGAGTTCGGGGCGACCGTGTTCATCGCGCGGCCCGACCAGCCGACCCTGCCCGTCGCCGTCGCCACCCTCCTCGGCCGCGCGGGCGAGCTCAACTACGGGCAGGCGATGGCCCTTTCGACCCTGCTGATGCTGGTGTGCGCGGTGTCGCTGCTGCTCCTCGAACGCATCCGCACCGACCGGACCGGAGAGTTCTGATGCTGCGCCTCGACGGCGTGTCCGTACGCTTCGGCGGCCCCGCGGGCCAGACCGCGCTCGACGCCGTCGACCTCGACGTCGCCGAGCACGAGACCGTGTGCGTGCTCGGCCCCAGTGGCAGCGGCAAGTCCACGCTCCTCCGCGTCGTCGCCGGACTCCAGGCCACCGACCGCGGCCGCGTCCTGCTCGGCGACCGCGACCTGGCCGGTGTGCCCGCGCACAGGCGCGGCGTCGGCCTGATGTTCCAGGACCACCAGCTGTTCCCGCAGCGCGACGTCGGCGCCAACGTCGCCTTCGGCCTGCGCATGCACCACGTACCACGCGCCGAACAGGACGCCCGCGTACGGGAGTTGCTCGAACTCGTCGGGCTGCCCGGGGCGGCGCGCCGCGCCGTGGCCTCGCTGTCCGGCGGCGAGCAGCAGCGCGTCGCCCTCGCCCGCGCGCTCGCCCCGCGGCCCCGGCTGCTGATGCTGGACGAGCCGCTCGGTCAGCTCGACCGGTCCCTGCGCGAACGCCTCGTCGTCGAACTGCGCGAACTCTTCGGGGAGTTGGGCACCACCGTGCTCGCCGTCACCCACGACCAGGGCGAGGCCTTCGCGCTCGCCGACCGGGTCGTCGTCATGCGCGACGGGCGGATCGCGCAGAGCGGCACGCCCCTCGACGTGTGGCAGCGGCCCGCCGACGCCTTCGTCGCCCGCTTCCTCGGCTTCGACAACGTCGTACCCGGCACCGTCAGCGGCGAGGCCGCGGACACCGTGTGGGGCAAGCTGCCCGTGCCGCCCGGCTCCGCCCAGGGCCACCACGATCTGCTCGTACGCCCCGCCGGGGTTCGGCTCGTCCCCGCCACCGACGGGCTGACCTGCACGGTCACGGCCCGCACCTTCCGCGGCACGCACGTCGCCGTCCACCTTCAGCCGGAGGACACCTCGGCACCCCGCCTCGAAGCGGCCTGCGCGCTGCGGGACGCGCCGGAGACCGGGGACCGCGTGGGCGTCGCGTTCGACGGGGCGGACGTGGTCGTGCTCGGCTGAGGCGGCCAGGGCCAGGGCCAGGGCCAGGGCCAGGGTCGGGGTCGTGCTCGGCTGGGGCGGGTGTGCGGGCCCGGCGGGTCCTGCCTGTTCAGCCCTGTTGACCGCGTTGATAGCTTGGACCCTCAGTCTTCGCTCCGCTTCCCGGGGGACCAATGAGCCAGCCCTGGCAACCCGCCTCTCAGCCGCAGCCGCCCCAGCCGGACAGCGGCAACCCGTACGCGCAGCCGTCCGGGCCCGGCGCGCCCCCGCCGATGCCCCCGCAGCCGCCCGTGGGCCCGCCGCCCGGTGGCCCCGCCGGTCCGCCGCCCGGCCCGCCGCAGGGTGTGCCGCAGCAGGGCTTTCCCGGGCAGCCGCCCGTCCCGCCGCAGTTCGCGGGCCAGCCGGGACCGATGCAGGGCGGCATGCCGCAGCACTACCCGCCGCAGCGCGGTGGCGGCAGCCCGGTCGGCGCGTTCTTCCTCGGGCTGCTCGTCTCGATCGTGGTGTCGCTGATCTACGTGGGCATCATCTTCGCCTCGTACGAGAACCTGACCGACGAAGCCACCGGCCGGGCCCTGTACTTCGGACACGCGGTGCTCAACGGCGCCGCTGTCGGCGCCGTCGCCGGACTCGTCGGGAGGCGCAGCAGCGGTGCGCATATCTCGGCGGGGATCATCGCGATGCTCGGCGCGTTCTTCGCCCAGACCAACGCCATCGTGTTCGTACAACTGGACGTCTCGAACGGCGACTTCCTCTACATCCTGAAGGAGGCGCCGTTCTTCCCCGCCGAGGCCTGGTGGGGCCCGGACGCCGGCTCCGGGATGCTCTCCCTCCTCGGCCTCGTCCTCGCCGCCGCCGCGGGCTGGGGCATCGCCCGGCTCGCCGGTTCGCGCCGCTGACGCCGTAGCCGTACCGCCGTAGCCGTACGTACGAAGGGCCCGCGCCGCCTCGACGGTGCGGGCCCTTCAGCGTGCCGAGGCCGGTCGGCTCAGCGTCTCCGCGGCCTCCTCGACGGTCTCCACCAGCGCGATCCGCGTGTCCATCGCGCGGTCGCGGGCGAGCGAGCGCAGCAGCGGCCAGACGGGGAGGTGCTCGGTCCAGTGCGCGCGGCCGACCAGGACCATCGGGGTGGGCGCGCCGCGCGACTCGTAGTAGTTGGGCGTCGCGTTGTCGAAGACCTCCTGGACCGTGCCCGCGGCGCCCGGCAGGAAGATCACGCCGGCGGTGGAGCGGGCGAGCAGGCCGTCCTCGCGGGTGGCATTGGCGAAGTACTTGCCGATGTGCCCGGCGAACGCGTTCGGCGGCTCGTGCCCGTAGAACCAGGTGGGGATGCCCACCGAGTCGCCGCCCGCGGGCCAGTGCTCGCGGACCGTGAACGCGGCCCGCGCCCAGTCGGTGACGGACGGCGTGAACGACGGTGCCTTCGCGAGGAGTTCGAGGGACTCGTCGAGCATCGCGTCCTCGTACGGCGCCGCGTACGCGCCGAGGTTCGCGGCCTCCATCGCGCCGGGGCCGCCGCCGGTCGCGACGGTCAGGCCCGCGCGGGCCAGGGTGCGGCCCAGGCGCGCGGCGCCCGCGTACGCGTCCGTGCCGCGGCCCATCGCGTGCCCGCCCATCACGCCCACGACCCGCTGCCCGGCGAGGAGTTCGTCCAGGGCGTCCGAGATGGAGTCGTCGTGCACGGCGCGCAGCATCGACGCGAACACGTCGCCGCCCGCCTTCGTCTCCTGGAACCAGGTGTACGCGCGGGCGTCCGGCGTCGCCTCGTAGCCGTGCGCGAGGCCCGCGAAGAGCTCGTCGGGGGAGTACAGGGAGCCGCGGTACGGGTCGAAGGGCAGGCCGGGCACCGGCGGGAAGACGAGGGCGCCCGCCGCGCGTACCTTCGCGGCCGCGTCGGGGTGCATCGGGCAGCCGAGGAAGACGGCGCCTTCGGTGTCGACGGAGAGCAGCGCGTGGCTCCGCTCGGTCAGGTCGACGGCCTGGACGCGGTGGTCGGCGAGGGTGCCGTGCGCGGCGACGGCGGTGTCGAACTCGGCGAGGGAGGCGATCTCGAGGTCGGGATGGTCGGACACGCGGTCATCGTAGAGGCGGTGCGGCCGGCGGGCCTGCCGTACCGCCTCTGTCCGGGCCACGGTCGGTCACCGGGGTCGGGCCACGGTCGGTCACCGGGGTCGGGCCACGGTCGGTCACCGGGGTCGGGCCCCGGTCGGGGCCTCGGTCGGTCAGCCCTGCACCGCGCTCTGGTCCATCCAGAGGACCTCGAAGTGGTGGCCGTCGGGGTCCAGGAAGGAGCGGCCGTACATGAAGCCCATCTCGCTGGGCTCGGCGGCGGGGGAGCCGCCCGCGGCGAGGGCGCGGTCGACGAGCTCGTCGACCTGGCGGCGGCTCTCGGCGCTCAGGCAGATCAGGGCCTCCGTGGAACGGGTGGCGTCCGCGACCGGCTTCACGGTGAAGCGGGCGAACTTCTTCTCCTGGAGGAGCATCAGGACGATGGTGTCGCTGATGGTCACGCAGGCGGTCTCGTCGTCGCAGAACAGCGGGTTGAGGTCGTAGCCGATCTCGGTGAAGAACTTCTTCGACAGCTCGACGTCCTGGACGGCGAGGTTGATGAAGACCATCTGCTGGTGCGGGCGCGCGGCCATGTGGGGCTCCGTGGAGTCGTGAGGGGTCCATCTCCGGTCCGGCCTGCCGTACTTGACGTGCCGTTATGGGGGTAGACCGGGGGGACGCGCGGAACTCATCGGTGGGCGCCGGGAATTGGCGAAGTTTTTTTCCGAGGTGCGCGGCGGCCGACTGCCGGGGTGGCCGGCCCGCCGCGCAGGGTGGTTCAGCCCGTCAGCGGGGCCGCCGCGAGCGTGCCGACCAGCCAGGTGAGCGGGCCGAACACGGCGAGCAGGGCGAGGGCCCGCAGTCCCGCGGCGCCGCGCAGCATCGACGCGGGAGCGCCGAGCTTCAGCAGGGCGGCGGTGGTGTCGGAGCGGGACTGGCGGGCCTCGATCGCGGCGGTGGCGAGGGTGAGGACCGCGCACCCGGCGACCAGAGTGCCGCCGAGCACCGTCAGCGGGCCGACGCGCGGCGCGGCGCCGCTGTACAGGTGCAGCCCGGCGAGCCCGGCGGACGCGACCGCGCACAGGACGCCGAGCGGGCGGCCGATGCGGCGGGCCTCCTCCTGCAGGGCGCGGCCCGCGAGCAGCCGGGCGGCGCCGGGCCTGGCCGACTGAAGCAGCTGCCCGCACAGGTACGTGAGCGCGGGACCGGCGAGGGCGAGGCCGAACGCGGTGATCGCCCAGCCGCCGAGCACCGCCGCCGAGGACGAGGCGAGCCGGCCGGGCAGCGGGAAGCCGGAGGCGCCGGACGCGTCACGTGCCGCGTACGTCTCCACCGCGAGGCCGATCGCCATCAGGGCCACACCCCAGGGGAGCCCGGCGGGCTGGGGCAGGGGCGGCGCGGGCTCGCCGTCCGCGACCCCGGGGCCGACGGCCGCTTCGGTGTTCTCCGCGCTCTCCTCGCCCGAACTGCCCTTGCGCGTACCGGACTTGGCGGTACGGGGCCGCAGGGCGAGGGCGCCCGCGACGGTTCCGGCGACCGGGACGATCAGCAGCAGCGTGCAGACCGCGGCGACCGGCAACGGCTGCCCCGCGCCGAGGAGTTCGGCGGCGGCGCCGTCCAGCGGGAGGCCGCTGATGTCGCCGCGCAGATGCAGGAAGAACAGCAGGGCCACCATCGAGCCGAGCGTGCAGGCGATCGCCGTGGAGATCGCGGAGAGCAGCATCAGGCGGGCCGGTCCGAGGCCGGCGGTGAACAGCGCGGCGCGCGGCCGGGTCGCCGGGTCGGTACGGGCGACGGCCACCGCGAACTGGACGGTGGCGGCGAGCGGTACGAGGCACCAGACGAGCCGTAGCGCGGACGAGCCGGCGGCCTGCGGGTGGCCGAGCGCGTACCCCAGGGCGCACAGCAGCAGGAAGCCGGTGCCGGCGGAGGCGGCGGCGACCGCGAGCCGGCGGAGCAGGACGAGGGGGTGGGCGCCGCGGGCTAGACGGAGAGCGAGCACGCCGCGCCTTCCGACTGCGCGTCCGCGGGCAGCGGGACGGTGTTGACGAGGCGGCCGTCCAGGAGGCCGACCCCGCGGTCGGCGAAGGCCGCGACGTCGGCGTCATGGGTGGCGAGGACGACGGTGATGCCGTGCGAGCGGGCCGCCGTGGTGAGGGTGCGCAGGATGTGCGCGCGGTCGGCGCGGTGCAGCGGCGCGGTGGGCTCGTCGGCGAAGAGGACCGTCGGCTGGTTGACCAACGCCCGCGCCACGGCGACACGTTGACGTTCGGCCTGACTGAGGGCGTGCGGTCGCTTGCGGGCGAGGTTGCCGATGTCGAGGCGGTCCAGCCACTCCAGGGCGGCCTTGCGGGCGGCGCGGTTGCCGGTGCCGTGCAGCAGCAGCGGCAGGGCGGCGTTCTCCCACGCGGTGAGTTCGGCGACGAGGCGGGGCCGCGGGTCGATCCAGCCGAACTTGTCGCGGCGCAGCCGTTCGCGGAGGGCTCGGCCCATGGTGTGCACGGGCGTGGAGTTGAACCAGACCTCGCCCCGCTGTGCGACGAGCTGACCGGAGAGGCACTGCAGGAGGGTCGTCTTGCCGCTGCCGCGCGGGCCGACCACGGCGAGGATCTCCTGCTCGCGCACGCCGACGGAGATGCCGGTGAGGGCGGGGGTGCCGCCGCGCGAGAAGTGCAGGGTGCGTGCCCACAGCACGTCGTTGTCCGGTGGGGCCACCATGGCGATACACCTCGGTTCGGTTACGAAGGGCGTGGAAGGCGCACGTTTGATCAGTGCGGTGCCGTCCCCCGTACGGGGGAACGAGTCACTGGGCCGATCGGTCACAGGAACCGTAGGAAATTACCCCGGGCAAATGGTGACAATAAGGACAGCACACGGCCCGGGGGCACGCGTTCTCACTCGAACGGGGCACCCGGGCCGTGGTGATACGTAGGACTTCTGGCTGCTTACAGCTTGGTCCGCGCCTCTCTTACAGCTTGGTCCACGCCTCCGTGAGGACGTTCCGCAGGATCTGCTCGATCTCGTCGAACGTCGACTGGTCGGCGATCAGCGGCGGCGCCAGCTGGATGACCGGGTCGCCGCGGTCGTCGGCACGGCAGTAGAGGCCGGCGTCGTACAGCGCCTTGGAGAGGAAGCCGTACAGGACGCGCTCGGTCTCCTCGTCGTTGAAGGACTCCTTGGTGGCCTTGTCCTTCACGAGCTCGATGCCGTAGAAGAAGCCGTTGCCGCGGACGTCGCCGACGATCGGCAGGTCGTGCAGCTTGCCGAGGGTGTTGAAGAAGTTCGCCTCGTTGTCGAGGACGTGCTTGTTCAGGCCCTCGCGCTCGAAGATGTCGAAGTTGGAGAGCGCCACGGCCGAGGAGACCGGGTGGCCGCCGAAGGTGTAGCCGTGCAGGAAGGTGTTGTCGCCCTTGTAGAACGGCTCCGCGAGGCGGTCCGAGATGATGCAGGCGCCGATCGGGGAGTAGCCCGAGGTCATGCCCTTGGCGCAGGTGATCATGTCCGGGACGTAGCCGAACTTGTCACAGGCGAACATCGTGCCCAGGCGGCCGAAGGCGCAGATCGTCTCGTCCGAGACGAGCAGCACGTCGTACTGGTCGCAGATCTCGCGCACGCGCTGGAAGTAGCCGGGCGGCGGCGGGAAGCAGCCACCGGCGTTCTGCACGGGCTCGAGGAAGACGGCCGCGACGGTCTCGGGGCCCTCGAAGAGGATCTGCTGCTCGATCTGGTCGGCGGCCCAGCGGCCGAAGGCCTCGGGGTCGTCGCCGTGAATCGGGGCGCGGTAGATGTTGGTGTTCGGCACCTTGTGCGCGCCCGGGACGAGCGGCTCGAAGGGGGCCTTCAGGCCGGGCAGGCCGGTGATGGACAGGGCGCCCTGCGGGGTGCCGTGGTAGGCCACCGCGCGGGAGATCACCTTGTACTTGGTGTGCTTGCCCTGCAGCTTGAAGTACTGCTTGGCGAGCTTCCAGGCGGTCTCGACGGCCTCGCCGCCACCGGTGGTGAAGAAGACCTTGTTGAGGTCGCCCGGCGCGTAGTCCGCGAGGCGCTCGGCCAGCTCCACGGCCTTGGGGTGGGCGTACGACCAGACCGGGAAGAAGGCGAGCTCCTGCGCCTGCTTGTACGCGGTCTCGGCGAGCTCGACGCGGCCGTGGCCTGCGTTGACCACGAAGAGGCCGGCGAGGCCGTCGATGTAGCGCTTGCCCTTGTCGTCGTAGATGTTCGTGCCCTCACCGCGGACGATGGTCGGCACGGGCGCGTTCTCGTACGAGGACATGCGGGTGAAGTGCATCCACAGGTGGTCGTACGCGGTTCGGCTGAGGTCCTGGCTCACGGCTATCGGGTTCCCCACATATAGGTCTGCTTCTTGAGCTTGAGGTAGACGAAGCTCTCGGTGGAGCGCACGCCGGGGAGGGTCCGGATGCGTTTCTGGATCACGTCGAGCAGCTGGTCGTCGTCCTCGCAGACGACCTCGACCATCAGGTCGAAGGAGCCGGCGGTGATCACGATGTACTCGACTTCGGGCATCGCCGACAGCGCTTCCGCCACCGGGTCCGTATCGCCCTCGACGTTGATGCCGACCATCGCCTGCCGCCGGAAGCCCACGGTGAGCGGGTCCGTGACGGCGACGATCTGCATCACGCCCTGGTCGAGCAGCTTCTGGACGCGCTGGCGTACGGCCGCTTCGGACAGGCCCACGGCCTTGCCGATCGCGGCGTACGGGCGGCGCCCGTCCTCCTGCAACTGCTCGATGATGGCGAGGGAGACGGCGTCCACGGAGGGAGAGCCGTTTCCGGTCCTGGGGGAGTCTGCGCTTCGACTGGCCACGCCCTCACTGTGCACGACGGGTCGTCTGTCCCGCAAGTCCAAACCGATGAAATTCGTTGTCCTTGGACTCTCAGCCCACTGATTTCGTAGTTGTGGGGCGTTGGGTATGTCGAAAGCGGCGGTGGGGACGTTAGGGTAGGCCTGGGTGTCTCACCCACCGGACATAGGATCCGCTGGGGCCGCTCAAGTCCGAAAGATCCGCTCAAGACCAACCCTCTGAGGAGGCCGCAGTGACCACCGAGCTGCGTCGTCTGCGCAACTACATCGACGGAGAGTTCCGGGACGCCGCGGACGGGCGGACCACCGAGGTGGTCAACCCGGCTACCGGCGAGCCGTACGCCACCGCTCCGCTGTCCGGCCAGGCCGACGTCGATGCCGCCATGGCCGCCGCCGAGAAGGCCTTCCCGGCCTGGCGCGACCTCGTACCCGCCGAGCGCCAGAAGGCGCTGCTGAAGATCGCCGACGCGTTCGAGGAGCGCGCCGAGGACCTGATCGCGGCCGAGTCGGAGAACTGCGGCAAGCCCCTCGGGCTGACCCGCACCGAGGAGATCCCGGCGATGATCGACCAGATCCGGTTCTTCGCGGGCGCCGCCCGGATGCTGGAGGGCCGCTCCGCCGGTGAGTACATGGAGGGCCTGACCTCCATCATCCGCCGCGAGCCGATCGGCGTCTGCGCGCAGGTCGCGCCGTGGAACTACCCGATGATGATGGCCGTCTGGAAGTTCGCCCCGGCGCTCGCCGCGGGCAACACCGTGGTCCTCAAGCCCTCCGACACGACGCCCGCGTCCACGGCCCTGATGGCCGAGATCATCGGCTCGATCGTGCCGAAGGGCGTCTTCAACGTCGTCACCGGCGACCGTGACACCGGCCGCATGATGGTCGAGCACAACACCCCGGCGATGGCCTCCATCACCGGCTCCGTGCGGGCCGGCATGCAGGTCGCCGAGTCCGCGTCCAAGGACCTCAAGCGGGTCCACCTGGAGCTCGGCGGCAAGGCGCCCGTCGTGGTCTTCGAGGACGCCGACATCGCCGCGGCCGTCTCCGGCATCTCCGAGGCGGGCTTCTTCAACGCCGGCCAGGACTGCACCGCCGCCACCCGCGTCCTCGTCCACGAGTCCGTCCACGACGAGTTCGTGACCGCCCTCGCCAAGGCCGCCGCCGACACCAAGACCGGCATGCCCGACGACGAGGACGTCGCGTTCGGCCCGCTCAACAACCCGAACCAGCTCAAGCAGGTCGAGGGCTTCATCGACCGGCTGCCCGCGCACGCCAAGGTCGAGGCGGGCGGCCAGCGCGTCGGCGACAAGGGCTTCTTCTACGCCGCGACGGTGGTCTCCGGCCTCAAGCAGGACGACGAGATCATCCAGAACGAGGTCTTCGGCCCGGTCATCACCGTCCAGTCGTTCCGCGACGAGGACCAGGCCGTGGAGTACGCGAACGGCGTGGAGTACGCCCTCGCCTCCTCGGTGTGGACCAAGGACCACGGGCGCGCCATGCGCATGTCCAAGGTCCTCGACTTCGGCTGCGTCTGGATCAACACCCACATCCCGCTGGTCGCGGAGATGCCGCACGGCGGCTTCAAGAAGTCCGGCTACGGCAAGGACCTCTCGGCGTACGGCTTCGACGACTACACGCGCGTCAAGCACGTGATGACGTCTCTGGGCTGAGCACCGCCGACGATGTGAACCATGGATGCGGCGGGCAGTGGACAAGGTGTCCATTGCCCGCCGCGTCCGCGTCAAGTGAAGCTGTCCGCATGGCTGTTCACTCGCGTCGTACGTTGCTCAAGGGACTCGGCGGCACCGCAGCTCTCGCCGCGCTCAGCGGATGCGGGGTGCCGTCCGCCCGGATCTCCGCCGACCGGCGGGCCGCGCCCGACCGCTCCGCCCGCGACAAGGCGCTGACCTTCGCCAACTGGCCCCTCTACATCGACACCGACGACGACAACGCTTCGCGCCGGCCCACCCTGGACGCGTTCCGGGAACGCACCGGGATCTCCGTCACGTACACCGAGGAGATCAACGACAACGACGAGTTCTTCGGGAAGATCAGCCCCTCCCTGATGAACCACCAGGACACCGGCCGCGACCTCATCGTCATCAGCGACTGGATGTGCGCCCGCTTCGTACGGCTCGGCTGGGTGCAGGAGATGGACCGCTCGCGCCAGCCGAACGTCGACCGGCACCTGGACCCGCTCCTGCGCAACCCGCACTTCGACAAGGGCCGCCGTTCCACCGTGCCCTGGCAGTCCGGGATCACCGGCATCGCGTACAACCGCGAGCAACTCGGCCGTGAGATACGGCGGGTGAGCGATCTGTGGGCGGACGACCTGAAGGGGCGGGTCACCCTGCTCTCCGGGCTCGACGAGGCGTTCGCGCTGCTGATGCAGGGCGACGGCGTCGACATCACACGCTGGACGAACGACGACTTCCACCGGGTCTGCGACCGCGTGGAGAAGCTCGTGAACAGCCGGCACATCCGCCGCTTCACCGGCAACGACTACATCAAGGACCTGGCGAGCGGCGACGTCCTCGCCTGCCAGGCCTACTCCGGGGACGTCATCCAGCTCCAGGCCGACAAGCCGGAGATCGAGTTCGTCGTACCCGAGGAGGGCGCCGAGCTCTGGTCCGAGTCCCTGATGATCCCCAACCTCGCCCGGCACAAGGCCAACGCCGAGAAGCTGGTCGACTACTACTACGAGCCCGAGGTCGCCGCCGAACTCGCCGCCTGGGTCAACTACGTCTGCCCCGTCCCCGCCGCCCGCGACGTCCTCGCCTCCGCCAAGGACGAGGAGACCGCCGCACTCGCCGAGGACCCGCTGATCTTCCCGGACGACGCGATGCGCGCCCGCCTCGCGATCGCCCGCGACATCACGTCCAGGGAACGCCCGGAGCTGGCGAAGCGGTGGAACGGGGTGGCGGGGTTGTGAGCCCGTGTCACCGTCTCACCGGGGGCAGCGGTTCGCGGGCCGCGTGCCAGGTGGGCGGGAGGGCGGTGACGCCCGTGCGGGCCGCGATGACCCCACCCGCGATGGCGCAGGTGGTGTCGATGTCGCCGCGCCCGGCCACGGTGCACCACAGGCCCTCGTGCAGATCGTCGAGGTGCGTGGCCGCACACCACAGGGCGTACGGGACGGTGTCGGGCCCCGACATCCGGTAGCCGGAGCCCAGCACCTCCGCCGCGTGGCGGACCGAGGTGTGCTCCGGCATCCGGGCCGCGATCCGCAGCCCCGACCTGACGTCTCCGACGGGGAGCCGTTCGGCGACGGCCCGCAGGAAGTCGGGGCGCGCCGGGGCCGTACCGCCCCGGCTGCGGGCGGCGAGCGCCGCGGCCACGGCGACCGCCACCGCCCCGGCGACCGCTTCCGGGTGACGGTGCGAGACCGCGCTCTGCCGGGCGGCCTGCTCGGCGACGGCGTCGAGGTCACCGGCGAGCCAGGCACCGAGCGGGGCCACCCGCATGGCCGCGCCGTTGCCCCAGGAACCCTGGCCGCCGAACTGCTCCGCCACCACCTCGCGCCATGACTCGCCCGCACCGATCCGGCGGAGCACGTCGTGCATCGAGGCACCATAGCCCCGGTGCGGGTCGTCGGCGTAGGACTCGGCGAGGTGCCGGGCGAAGCGGTCCTGGTCGATGGTGCCGCCGCTCTCGGCGAGTTCCCGGATGAGCACGAGCGCCTGGGCCGTGTCGTCGCTCCACCGCCACAGCGGCTCCGGGGGCGGGATCCGCGCCTCCAGAGCCGCCGGGCCCTCGCGGCGCAGGATGCCGAACCAGCGGTCGCCGAAGGCGTCGCCGTGGGCGAGACCGGCGAGCGAATCGAGTGCGGGGGCGGGGGCGGGCGAGTCGACCATCGGAGCAGTATCACCGGGCGGTGGCGGACCCGGCACGGAGATTTCGGCCCACCGGCCCCCGTGCCGCGTGGATCAGCGGTTGAACGCCGGAAACGCGAACCGTTGGCCGAGGCTCAGGCCGCTGCCCTTCGCGTACGGGGCCGGGCCCTCGGGGAAGGAGGTGGGTCTCGGCGTTCGGCAGCCGGTATCAGAAGTACCGGTTATCGTGCGTATCGTGAAACTGGTAGCACAGGTCAAGCTGAAGCCAACGCCCATGCAGGCGGCGGCACTTGAGGCGACCTTGCGTTCCTGCAATGGGGCCGCGAACTGGGTGAGCGCGGTCGCCTTCGAGGAGGACACCAGACGTCCGTACGACCTGCGAAAGTTCACCTACGCCGAAATCCGCTCGCGGTGGGGCTTGGGTGCGCAGGCGGCCCAGCATGTCATCAAGAAGACCTGCGATGCGTACGCGGTGCTCAAGGCCAACCTGAAGGCCGGCAATCTTGGCAAGTCGGGTTCGAGGCGCTACTTGAAGGCGGTCGGTAAGCCGATCGCCTTCCGCCCTGAGAGCGCGCAGCCCTATGACGACCGGATGCTGTCCTGGCAGACAGACCAGCAGCGTGTCTCGATCTGGACCGTCCACGGGCGGATCAAGGATGTGGCGTTCACCAGCGGGGCGGAGCAGCTGGCCACCCTCGCGAAGTACCGCAAGGGCGAATCCGACCTGCTGCACCGGGACGGCATGTGGTTCCTGCAGGCCACCTGCGAAATCCCCGAACAGGCCCTCAACGCCGAGGTGGACGACTTCCTCGCCCTGGACCTGGGCATCGTCAACATCGCCACCACCTCTGACGGCGAGATCATGGCTGGGCGGCAGCTCAATAGGGCCCGCGAGCGTGAACGTGCACTGCGGACCAAGCTGCAGAGGAAGAACACTCCGTCGGCCAAGCGCCGGTTGAAGAAGCGCCGCCGCAAGGAGCAACGGCGGGCACGGGACATCAACCACAAGATCGCGAAGCATGTGGTGGCCGAGGCAGAACGCACCGGACGCGGCATCACCCTTGAGGACCTCACGGGCATCCGCGAACGGGTACGGCTGAAAAAGCCCCAACGGGCCACCCTGCACTCCTGGGCGTTCGCCCAACTGGACAACTTCATCGCATACAAGGCCCGCCGTGCAGGCGTACCGGTGGTGCACGTCGATCCGGCGTACACCCCCCGCACCTGCGCCGAATGCGGGCACATGGACAGAGCAAACCGGGTCTCCCAGGCCCGCTTTGTATGTCGGTCCTGCGGATTCGTTGATCACGCAGACCGATGGGGGCACCTCCCGCTCGAGCGAAGCCGAGAGTGGGGGAGGCTCCCGCAACATCCGTGCCAGAGCGTGCGCGATGTGGCGGCGACGCGGGGCGACGTCAACGGCCCCTGTCCCGCAACCGAGAACCGGTCGCGGGACTGGACGCAAGCGCACCGCCACAGCCAGTGGCGCCCGCTGTGCAAGCCCCTCGCCTTAGCGAGGGGTGGTGACCAACTGCCGTACGCCGAGAGGGCCAAGGCGGGAAGGCCTCCGGCGGGATCAGGCGCGGGCAGCCGGGGCGCGCAGGGCGTTCAGGACGTCCACCCGGTTCGTGGTGATCGCGTCCACGCCGAGGTCGAGCAGCCGGCGCATCGAGCGGCGGGTGTCCGGGGTCCAGGCGGAGACGAGCAGGCCGTCCATGTGGATGCGGGCGACCAGGTCCCGACTCAGCAGCCCGAAGCGGTAGTTGAGCCAGCGCGGCCGCAACTCGTAGATGACCGCCGGGCGGACCGGGGCGAGCGTGGTCCAGGTCAGCGCGATCTCCGCCTCCGCGTCGGTCTCGCGCACCCGCGCCATCGTCCACGCGCCCGCGCAGTAGGCGACGCGCTCGGCCGCGCCGCAGTCGTGGACGGTGCCGACGACCGTGCGGACCGCCTGCGCCGAGGCGCCCGGCAGGTCGAGCATCAGGCGCCGGTCGGGCGTGGCGGCGAGGGCCTCGGCGAGCGTGGGCACCCCGCCGCCGGTGAGTCCGCGCAGCTCCGCCGCGGAGAGCTGCGCGAGCGGCCGGTCGTGGCCCCAGAGGCGGTTCAGCGTCTCGTCGTGCAGCAGCACGGGCACGCCGTCGCGTGTCAGCCGTACGTCGATCTCCACGGCGTCCGCGCCCGCGGCGAACGCGCAGCGCAGTGAGGGCAGGGTGTTCTCCCGGGCCCGGTACGGGTCGCCCCGGTGGGCCACGACGGTGAGGGTCTGCATGCGCCCATTGTCACCAACCGTGATCACCGGGGCCAGCCGGGAGACGGCCCAGGAACCCGCGGGCCTTACGGCGCCAGCCAGTTCGCGGTGTACGTGTCGATCTCCGCGGCGAGCTTCGCCTTGCCGCTCTCGTCCAGGAAGGACGCGGTGACGGCGTTCTTGGCGAGCTCCGCGAGGCCCCGCTCGTCCAGGTCGAGGAGGCGGGCGGCGACCCCGTACTCGTTGTTCAGGTCCGTGCCGAACATCGGCGGGTCGTCGGAGTTGATGGTGACGGGCACCCCGGCCGCGACCATCTGCTTCACCGGGTGCTCGTCCAGGTCGAGTACCGCGCGGGTCGCGATGTTCGACGTGGGGCAGACCTCAAGCGGGATGCGGTGCTCGGCGAGGTGGCGGAGCAGTGCCGGGTCCTGGGCGGAGGTCGTACCGTGCCCGATGCGCTCGGCGCGCAGCTCGACCAGCGCGTCCCAGACGGTCTGCGGCCCGGTGGTCTCGCCCGCGTGCGGCACGCTGCGCAGGCCCGCGGCGATCGCACGGTCGAAGTACGGCTTGAACTGCGGGCGCGGTACGCCGATCTCGGGGCCGCCGAGGCCGAACGACACCAGGCCCTCGGGCCGCAGCCGGTCGTCGGTGGCGAGCCGGGTGGTCTCCTCGGCGGCTTCGAGTCCGGCCTCGCCGGGGATGTCGAAGCACCAGCGCAGGACGGTCCCGAACTCGGTCTCGGCGGCCTTGCGGGCGTCCTCGATCGCCTCCATGAACGCCCGCTCGTCGATGCCGCGCCGGGTGGAGCTGAACGGCGTGATGGTCAGCTCGGCGTACCGGATCTGCTGGCGCGCCATGTCACGGGCCACCTCGTACGTGAGCAGCCGGACGTCCTCGGGGGTGCGGATCAGGTCGACCACCGACAGGTACACGGTGATGAAGTGCGCGAAGTCCGTGAACGTGAAGTAGTCGGCGAGCGCCTCCGGGTCGGTGGGGACCTTGGAGTCGGGGTGCCGGGCGGCGAGTTCGGCGACGATGCGCGGGGAGGCGGAGCCGACGTGGTGGACGTGCAGTTCGGCCTTGGGCAGACCGGCGATGAAGGCGGGCAGATCGGACATCGGGTTTCCTCCCCGGAGCGGCGCCCTCTCAGGGGGCGCGGATGATCGGCTGATCGGTGGATCGGGGATCATCGTAAGAGGCCGCCCGCTCGGCGGGTCCTGGGCCTTAGCATGACCGAACGTACGAATGAGGGGATCGCCCATGTCCGACGAAGCACGGCAGACCCCGGGCGAGCCCGTGTCGCGCGACCCGTGGGCGCCGCCGACGGCCGAGGGGGCGCAGCCTGCGGCCGAGGGGGCGCAGCCTGCGGACGCCACGCAGCCCGCGCAACCCGCCCAGCCTGCGGATGCCGCGCCGGAAGTCTCGCTCGGCAAGCCGGAAGTGTCGCTCGGCAAGAAGGAACCCGCGCCCGAAGCAGAGGCTCGGGACCCGTGGGCGCCGCCCGCGGACGGCGCCGGGCGCGGGGGCTCGGTGCACGACCAGAACACGGTGGCGTCGATGCCGGGTGCGGGTCAGGACGGCACCCCGGTGCCCCCGACCGCACCGGCCGACCCGTGGCAGAGCCCCGCGGCTCAGCCGACCGCGCCCGGGTACGGCTACCCGGCGGGCGGTGACGCGGTGCCTCCGCCGCCGGTCTCGCCCGACGGACCGGCCGCCCAGGCCGCGTTGCCGTACGCGGCGCCCGGCGCGGGTCAGCCCGGTTACCCGGGCTATCCGGGGTACTCCGGCTCCGCCGGGTACGGCTGGTCGCAGATGCCGGTGCAGCCGAGCAACGGCATGGGCGTGACGTCCCTCGTCCTCGGCATCATCGCCGCGGCGATCTTCTGCTTCTGGCCGCTGGCGATCATCCTCGGCATCCTCGCGATCATCTTCGGCGCGATCGGCCGCGGGAAGGCGGCCCGCGGTGAGGCCACCAACCCGGGTCAGGCCCTGGCCGGTCTGATCTGCGGCATCGTCGGCGTGGTGCTCGGCGTGGTGTTCCTGGTCGTGGTGATCGTCGCGGCGGCGAACGACTCGTCCGACGATCCCTATCCGTACGACGGGATCTCGGCGTCCCAGGTGCAGGGGCAGGTGCAGGTGCTGGTGCAGGACGTGCGCGTGGGCTGAGGGTACGTCGCCAAGTTCCGTTCCGGGGGCCGGAGTTCACTCGAACTCCGGCCCCCGGTCTGTTCAGCGGGGGTCCCTGGCGAGTTGGTCCACTCCGGCAAAGACCTGACGGACGCCGTCCGGATCGTCCTTGGCGAAACGCTCGGCCTGCGCCAGTGCCTCTGGTTCCCAGATGACCTGGTACGTCATGCTCCGCCCTCGCCGAAGATCCGGCGGAGGGCTTCATCGTGCGGCACGCCGGCGGACTCGCCGCGGGCCTGGCGTTCCCGGTAGGCGGCCAGTGCTCTCATTTCCTCGAGCTCCAGAGCGTCGGCCGGGCTGACCAGTATGGCGACGGTCTGTCCATGGTCGGTGATGGCCACGGGCTGCCGGGTTGCGCTGACCTCACGCGCAATGGCCCCGAGCCTGGCGCGTGCTTCCACGATTGAGTACGCCGACTCCGTCATGCACACCAGCGTATGGAAGTGTGCACTCTTCCGCTGAGGGCAGGGGCGGCCTGAACCCCCGTTTCGGGGGCCGGGCCCCCGTTCGAGGCCGTTGTTCGGCTGCGGCGCCGTCGTGGCCGGTCGCGCCCCGCGGCGGAGCCGCAAGTGTCACAGCCCCCTGCCCCGGTCGGGGCCCACCCGCGCCCTCACCCCCGCAACCGCCCCCGCGCCTCCATCAACGCGAAGCCCAGGAGGTTGGCGCCGCGCCAGCGGGGTGGGTCCTCGGCTCGGGGGTCGTCCGCTGCCAGGCCTATGCCCCAAATGCGGTCGACCGGGCTGGCCTCCACCAGGACGCGTTCGCCCGTCCCCACGAGGAAGGCCCGCAGGTCCTCGTGGGCCGCGAACTTGTGGACGCTGCCCTCGACGACGATGCCGAACCGCTCGCGCCGCCACAGCTGTTCGTCGAAGCCGCGGACCAGGCGGCCCGCCTTCTTGGCCGCGGCGGGCGAGGTCGCCGTGATCGCCTTCCGCTCGGCCTCCGCGTCGTCGAAGAGGCGGGCCTTCGCGGCCATCATCCAGTGCTCCGCCGTCGCGTACCGCACGCCGTCCACCGTGAACGGCGCAGGCCACCACTGGCTGAGGCAACTCGCCCCGATCCGGCCGTCCTTGCGCGGTGCGTGACCCCAGAAGGTCAGGAACTTCACGCGCTCGCCGCGCGCGATCCGCTCCGTCAGTGCCGCAATCGCCTGCGTGTTCCCCTCGCTCATACATGCGAGTCTGTCAGGCGCCACTGACAATCCGTCCTTGGATTTTCGGGGCGACTCGACACCTGGTCGACCGATTCCGTCGCGTAATCAAAAGGAAACAACGGAATCCCTTGGCCAGATGACGCCTCTCTGTCAGGATCGGCAGTCAATTCGAGCTGGAGCTACGGAAGAGCGCGTGATGGGCAACAGCAGCAGCGACATCAGCAGCGACATCAACAGCGACATCAGCAACACCCGCCAGAGCGAAACCCCCTTCCCCGCGCACGACCGCTTCGCGGGCGGCGCCCAGTACATCGGCGGGCGGCTCACCCCCGGCACCTCGGGCCGCAGGCACACCGTGGTCGACCCGGCCACCGGCAAGGAGGTGTACGACTACGAGCTCGCCGGCACCGCCGACGTGGACGCCGCCGTCGCCTCGGCCGCCGCGGCCTTCCCCGGCTGGTCCGGCGCCACCCCCGGCGAGCGCTCCGACGCCCTGCACCGCTTCGCGGGCGTCCTGGCCGAGCGCGCCGAGGAGTTCGCGCGGGCCGAGTCGCTGCAGTGCGGCAAGCCGATCAAGCTCAGCCGGGAGTTTGACGTCCCCGGCACCGTGGACAACGCCGCGTTCTTCGCGGGCGCGGCCCGGCACCTGGCGGGCCAGTCCGCGGGGGAGTACTCCGCCGACCACACCTCGTACGTCCGCAGGGAAGCCATCGGCGTCGTCGGGTCCATCGCGCCCTGGAACTATCCGCTCCAGATGGCCGCCTGGAAGGTGCTCCCGGCGATCGCGGCGGGCAACACGATCGTCCTGAAGCCCGCCGAACTCACCCCGTTCACCTCGCTGCTGTTCGCCCAGGCCGCCACGGAAGCGGGCATTCCGGACGGCGTGGTGAACATCGTCAGCGGGGCCGGGCGGGACGCCGGTGAGCACCTCGTCGGGCACCCGGACGTCGCGATGACCTCCTTCACCGGGTCGACCGCCGTCGGCAAGCGCGTCGCCGAGATCGCCACCAGCACCGTCAAGCGGCTGCACCTCGAACTCGGCGGCAAGGCCCCGTTCGTGGTCTTCGACGACGCCGACCTGGAGGCCGCCGTGCACGGCGCGGTCGCCGGGGCCCTGATCAACACCGGCCAGGACTGCACCGCCGCCACCCGGGCCTACGTCCAGCGGCCGCTGTACGACGCCTTCGTGAGCGGCGTCGCCGACCTCATGGAGACCGTCCGGCTCGGCGACCCCTTCGACGAGTCCACCGACCTCGGCCCGCTGATCTCGCACGCCCAGCGCGACCGCGTCGCCGCCTTCGTCGACCGGGCCCGCGGCTACGCCCGGATCGTCACCGGCGGCGAGGCACCGAAGAATGACGGCCTGGGCGAGGGCGCGTACTACCGGCCCACCCTCATCGCCGACGCCGCGCAGGACAGCGAGGCCGTGCAGTCCGAGATCTTCGGGCCCGTCCTCGTCGTGCTGCCCTTCGACTCCGACGAGGAGGGCATCCGGCTGGCCAACGACACCCCGTACGGACTCGCCGCCTCCGCCTGGACCCGGGACGTGTTCCGGGCGGGCCTCGCGACCCGCGCCATCAAGGCGGGCTGCGTGTGGATCAACGACCACATCCCGATCCTCAGCGAGATGCCGCACGGCGGTTACAAGGCCTCCGGCTTCGGCAAGGACATGTCCGCGTACTCCTTCGAGGAGTACACGCAGATCAAGCACGTGATGTACGACAACACCGCGGTCGCCAGGAAGGACTGGCACCGGACGGTCTTCGGGGACCGCGCCTGACCACCGTCCCCCTTCCCGCGCGGCGGCCGGCATCCCCCTCCGGCCGCCGCGCCCTCCCCTCAGGCCACCGAAAGGGCACCAAGCGTATGGAGCAGTACGAGCCCGACAGCCTCTCCCCGGTGCAGCGGGCGGCGATGCCGCGCGGCATGGCGAACGGCAGGGCCGCCCTCAGCCGGCGCGGACTGCTGCGCGCCGGCGGCGGCGGTGCGCTCGCCCTCGGCGGCCTCGGCACCCTCTCCGGCTGCGGCATCCCGCCCGCCGCGCAGAGCCAGGGCGGCAGCGGGGCCGAGGACTTCTCGGACAAGGAGAAGCGCGTCAACTTCTCCAACTGGACGCAGTACATCGACGTCGCCGAGAACGACAAGAGCCGCCGCCCCACCCTGGAGGCGTTCACCAAGCGGACCGGCATCGAGGTCGAGTACGCCGAGGACGTCAACGACAACAACGAGTTCTTCGGCAAGATCAAGCCGCAGCTCGCGGCCGGCCAGGACACCGGGCGCGACCTGATCTGCGTCACCGAGTGGCTCGCCGCCCGGCTGATCCGCTTCGGCTGGGTGCAGAAGCTCGACCCGGCGAACCTTCCGCACGCGTACGCCAACCTGGCCCCGCAGTTCCGGGACGTGGAGTGGGACCCGGGCCGGGCCTACAGCTACCCGTGGGCCGGCATCGCCGTGGTCGTCGCGTACAACGTCAAGGCCACCGGAGGCCGCGAGGTCACCTCGGTCTCGCAGCTGCTCGACGACCCGAAGCTCAAGGGGAAGGTCGGCATCCTCTCCGAGATGCGCGACACCATGGGCATGACCATGCTCGACATGGGCAAGGACCCGGCGAAGTTCACCACGGACGACTTCGACGCGGCCGCCGCCCGGCTGCAGAAGGCCGTCGACAAGCGCCAGATCCGCCGCTTCACCGGCAACGACTACACCTCCGACCTGACCAAGGGCGATCTCGCCGCCTGCCTCGCCTGGGCCGGAGACATCGTCCAGCTCCAGGCCGACAACCCGGACGTCAGGTTCCACATCCCGGACAGCGGCTACATCACCAGCACCGACGTCCTCCTCGTCCCCAACAAGGCGCGGCACAAGAAGAACGCGGAACGGCTGATCGACCACTACTACCAGCCCGCGATCGCCGCGGAGCTCGCCGCGTGGATCAACTACGTCTGCCCGGTCGACGGAGTGAAGGAAGAGCTCGCCAAGATCTCCGAGGAGGCGGCGAACGACCCGCTGATCGTCCCGGACAAGGAGATGTCCGAGAAGTCGAACTCCTTCCGCGCGCTCAGCCCGAAGGAAGAGACCGCGTACGAGGCCAAGTTCGCCAAGCTCACCGGCGCGTGACCGTACCCGAGGCCCTGCAACTCTCCGACTTCTCCGGTAGGAACCATGACTGACGACACGACGCGCGGCGACGTCCGCCTCTCCGGCATCGGCAAGACCTACGGCGCGTTCACCGCCGTGCACCCGCTCGACCTGACCATCCCCGAGGGCTCGTTCTTCGCGCTCCTCGGCGCCTCCGGCTGCGGCAAGACCACAACTCTCCGCATGATCGCGGGACTTGAGGAACCGACGTCCGGCACGGTCCACCTCGGCGAGCAGGACGTCACCGCGCTGCCCCCGTACAAGCGCCCGGTGAACACCGTCTTCCAGTCGTACGCGCTCTTCCCGCACCTCGACATCCACGAGAACGTCGCCTTCGGTCTGCGCCGGCGCGGCATCAAGTCGGTGAAGAAGCAGGTCGCCGAGATGCTGGACCTGGTCCAGCTCGGCGACAAGGCGAAGCACAAGCCGCACCAGCTCTCCGGTGGCCAGCAGCAGCGCGTCGCCGTGGCCCGCGCCCTGATCAACCACCCGCGCGTGCTCCTCCTCGACGAGCCGCTCGGCGCCCTCGACCTCAAGCTGCGCCGCCAGATGCAGCTGGAGCTGAAGCGCATCCAGACCGAGGTCGGCATCACCTTCGTGCACGTCACCCACGACCAGGAGGAGGCCATGACGATGGCCGACCAGGTCGCCGTGATGAACGCGGGCCGGGTCGAGCAACTGGGCGCCCCCGCCGACCTGTACGAGAACCCGCGGACCACGTTCGTCGCCAACTTCCTCGGCAGCTCCAACCTGATCGAGGCGGAGATCGCCGCTTCGAGCGGTGACACGCTCGCCCTCAGGGCCGGGGACGGCAAGCTGTCCCTGCCGGCCGCGCGCTGTTCCGCCCCGACCGGCACGGGGGAGAAGGTCCTGGTCGGCATCCGCCCGGAGAAGATCTCGCTCGCGCACGCCGACGACGCGGGGGAGATCCCGGACGGCCGCAACCGCCTCACCGGTCGCGTGACCGCCGCGAGTTTCATCGGCGTCTCCACGCAGTACGTCATCGACTCCCCGGTCTGCGAGGGCCTGGAGGTGTACGTGCAGAACGTCGAGCGCGACGGCCGTCTCGCCCCCGGCGCCGAGGTCGTCCTGCACTGGAACCCCGAGCACACCTTCGGCCTCGACGCCGCGCAGGCCATCGACGCGGGCGTCGAGAAGGTCGAGACGGACTCCGGCGAAGGGGCGGGCGCATGACCACGCTCACCGAGGCGCCGCCCGCCGCCCCCGAACCCACGGCCACAAAGGCCCGCAGCCGCCGCAAGCTCACCCCGTACTGGCTGCTGCTCCCCGGCATCCTCTGGCTGCTCGTCTTCTTCGCGCTGCCGATGGTCTACCAGGCCTCGACCTCCGTGCAGACCGGGTCGCTTGAGGCCGGGTACAAGGTCACCTGGCACTTCGCGACGTACTGGAACGCGATCGCCGAGTACTGGCCGCAGTTCCTCACGTCGATCCTGTACGCGGGCCTCGCCACCCTCTTCTGCCTGCTGCTCGGCTATCCCCTCGCGTATCTGATCGCGTTCCGGGCGGGACGCTGGCGGGGGCTCGTGCTGATCCTGGTGATCGCGCCGTTCTTCACCAGCTTCCTGATCCGCACGCTCGCCTGGAAGACGATCCTCGCCGACGGCGGGCCGGTCGTCGGCGTCCTCAACTCGCTGCACATCCTGGACGTCACCAGCTGGCTCGGCATGACCGAGGGCGACCGGGTGCTCGCCACACCGCTCGCCGTGGTCTGCGGACTCACGTACAACTTCCTGCCGTTCATGGTCCTGCCGCTCTACACGTCGCTCGAACGGATCGACCCGCGCCTGCACGAGGCGGCCGGCGACCTGTACGCCAAGCCCGCCACCACTTTCCGGCGCGTCACGTTCCCGCTGTCCATGCCGGGCGTGGTCTCGGGCACGCTGCTCACCTTCATCCCGGCCAGCGGCGACTACGTCAACGCCCAACTCCTCGGCTCCACCAGCGAGAAGATGATCGGCAACGTCATCCAGTCGCAGTTCCTCACCGTCCTCGACTACCCGACGGCGGCCGCGCTCTCCTTCATCCTCATGGCGGCGATCCTCCTGATGGTCACCTTCTACATCCGCAAGTCCGGGACGGAGGATCTGGTCTGATGGCACTCCTGGTGTGGATACGACGCCATCTCGTCGTCCTCGCGGGCCTGTTGGCGCTCGGCTTCCTGATCCTGCCCAACCTCGTCGTCCTGGTCTTCTCCTTCAACAAGCCCAAGGGCCGCTTCAACTACGCCTGGCAGGAGTTCTCCACGCACGCCTGGCAGGACCCCTGCGGCGTCGCCGACCTGTGCGGTTCACTCGCGCTCTCGCTGCAGATCGCGCTCTGGGCGACGGTCGGCGCGACCGCGCTCGGCACGATGATCGCCTTCGCCCTGGTCCGCTACCGCTTCCGGGCGCGCGGCGCCATCAACTCGCTGATCTTCCTGCCGATGGCGATGCCCGAGGTCGTCATGGCCGCCTCGCTGCTCACGCTCTTCCTCAACATGGGCGCGCAGCTCGGCTTCTGGACCATCCTCATCGCGCACATCATGTTCTGCCTGAGCTTCGTCGTGACGGCGGTCAAGGCCCGTGTGATGTCGATGGACCCGCGCCTGGAGGAGGCCGCGCGGGACCTGTACGCGGGGCCGGTGCAGACCTTCGTACGGGTGACGCTGCCGATCGCGGCGCCCGGGATCGCGGCGGGCGGGCTGCTCGCCTTCGCGCTCTCCTTCGACGACTTCATCATCACCAACTTCAACGCCGGCTCGACCGTGACCTTCCCGATGTTCGTCTGGGGCTCGGCGCAGCGCGGCACCCCCGTGCAGATCAACGTCATCGGTACGGCGATGTTCGCCGTGGCCGTGATCTGCGTCCTGGCCGGAATGCTCATCGGCAACCGGCGCAAGAAGCAAGCTGCTTGACTCGTGTAGTTCTCAAGGGAGTTGGAAGCCATGGCCCGTAGCGCCATGAGCAGTGCAGAAGTCCTGGACACCCTCGCGGGCGTCAAGCCGGTCCCGTACTGGCTGGACGACCCCGCGAGGCCGGCCGCCGAGCCCGCCCTGACCGGCGGCGAGCGGTGCGACCTCCTCGTCGTCGGCGGCGGCTACAGCGGACTGTGGACCGCCCTCATCGCCAAGGAGCGCGACCCCGACCGCGAGGTCGTCCTGATCGAGGCCCGCGAGGTCGGCTGGGCAGCCTCCGGGCGCAACGGCGGCTTCTGTGCCGCCTCCCTCACCCACGGCTTCCCCAACGGCCTGGCCCGCTGGCCCGGCGAGCTGGCGAAGCTGGAGGAGCTCGGCGCCCGCAACCTGGACGAGATCGAGGCGGCGCTCGACCGGCACGGCATCGACTGCGACTTCGAGCGCACCGGCGAGATCGACGTCGCCACCGAGCCGCACCAGG
The DNA here is from genome assembly GCF_029968015.1 of Streptomyces luteolus. Taxonomy (GTDB): domain Bacteria; phylum Actinomycetota; class Actinomycetes; order Streptomycetales; family Streptomycetaceae; genus Streptomyces; species Streptomyces luteolus. The sequence goes on along the minus strand of NZ_JASCIS010000019.1, from coordinate 99,387 downwards.
CCGAGGAACTCGCCGAGCTGTACGGCGAGATGAGCCGCCTCGGCCTCGCGGACGGCGTCGAACTCCTCGACGAGGCGGCCGTCCGCGACCAGGTCGACTCGCCGACCTTCCGCGGCGGCCTGTACGACCGCGCGGGCGTGGCGCTCCTGAACCCGGCCAAGCTGGCCTGGGGCCTCAAGCGCGCCTGCCTCGACCTCGGCGTCCGCGTCCACGAGAACACCCCGGCCACCGAGCTTGTCCGGCACGGCGCGGGCATGGCCGTGCGCACCCCGTACGGCCGGGTCCTGGCCCACCGGGTCGCGCTCGCCACGAACGTCTTCCCGTCCCTGGTCAAGCGCATCCGCCCACTCACGGTCCCGGTCTACGACTACGCCCTGACCACCGAGCCGCTCACCCCGGACCAGCTCGACGCGATCGGCTGGAAGAACCGCCAGGGCCTCGGCGACGCGGCCAACCAGTTCCACTACTTCCGGCTCACCGCCGACCACCGCATCCTGTGGGGCGGCTACGACGCGATCTACCCGTACGGCGGGAAGCTCGACGCCGAACTCGACCACAGGCCCGAGACGTACGCCCGGCTCGCGGACCACTTCTTCGACTGCTTCCCGCAGTTGGCGGGGACCCGCTTCAGCCACGCCTGGGGCGGCGCCATTGACACGTGTTCCCGCTTCTCGGCGTTCTTCGGTACGGCGCATCAGGGGCGGGTGGCGTACGCGGCGGGCTACACCGGGCTCGGCGTGGGCGCCACGCGGTTCGGCGCTGACGTGATGCTCGACCTGCTCGCGGGCGAGCGCACGGAGCGCACGTCCCTGGAGATGGTGCGGACGAAACCGCTGCCGTTCCCGCCCGAGCCGTTCGCCTGGGCCGGGATCGGCCTCACCAAGTGGTCGCTCGCCCGCGCCGACTCGCACGGCGGCCGCCGCAACGTCTGGCTGCGCACGCTCGACCGGCTCGGGCTCGGCTTCGACAGCTGACCGCGACCGCTGTCGACAACTTTTCGAAAAACCCGCGCCAACCCGCGTAAGGGCGGCGGCGCAGCGGCCTCTCTCTCGTGACACGCATCGTGCGCAACGAGAGGGAGGCCCTGCCATGACGGGACCACGACCAGGACCAAGAGCAGGACCAGGACCAGCGGCGAAGTCGGTGGTGGAGTGGCTGGTGTCGGTGGCACCGAATCCCGAGGCGTGCCGCTGGGAGTGGGAGCGGAACCCCCTCGGGGTGGCGCTGCTCCCTGCGGGCAGGCTCTGGGACGTGCTGATCCTGCCGGGGGAGCTCGGCCATCCGACCCTCGACGTGCTGAATCGTTGCCTCGACCGCCCCGGCCCCGTGCTCGCCGACTTCGGCGACGCCCGGACGGGCTTCTTCGTGCCCGCGGGCACGGTGGGCCGCTGGATCGGCACGGGGGTACGGGGCGCGGGCGACGGCACCTGGATCGTCGTGCCGTACCCCGGCCGGGCCACCGGCGGGGTGCGCTGGCTGATCCCGCCGGACGGCTCGGGCACGCTCACCGACCCGGCCCTCCTCGAACTCGCCATGCACGAGGCGGCGGCCGAGCTGGCGAGGCAGGACGGGGATGACGGGCAGGCGTCGTGATGCTCAATTCGCCGTCCACGAGGTTGATCCGCGAGAACCAAGCGATCGCCGTGGAGGACCTGGCAGTCAAGGGACTGGCGCGCACGAGGCTGGCGAAGAGTGTGCACGATGCGGGGTGGGGGCAGTTCGTGGCCATGCTCGTCTACAAGGCTGAACGTTACGGACGCACCCTGATCAAGATCGGCCGGTTCGAGCCAACCAGTCAGACATGTTCGTACTGCGGTCATGTGGACGGGCCCAAACCCCTCCACGTCCGCGAATGGACCTGCCCCGCCTGCGGAACCCACCTGGACCGTGACGCCAATTCCGCACGCAACGTGAAAAAGGCCGCCGGACTGGCGGTGTCAGCCTGTGGAGCGCAGGTAAGACCAAAGCTGTTCTGGCGCAGCGCAATGGGGAAGGAAGCCATGGATTCCTTCCCCAAGCCACTGCCGCGTAGCGGCGCGCAGGCTTCGGGAGGGAAGGCCGGAATCCCCGGGCTGCAGTCTGAGGAGCAAGTCAAACCCGGCTCGCCGACGTGAGGCTCGGCTAATTCTCCTCGGCGGGACCTGCGCCCCACCGCCCCGCGAGCGTCATGGCGACGAGGAGCAGGCCGCCGAGGAGCCAGCTCGCGACGGCGTCGAGCGGCCAGTGGTAGCCGCGCCGCACCAGGCCGAAGCCGCACGCGGCCACCAACAGGCCGCAGCCGACGGCGAGTCCGCGGCGCGGCAGGGGCGAGCGCAGCCAGGGTCGTACGAGCAGGGCGGCGGCCCCGTACGCGACGATCGCGGTGGCCGCGTGCCCCGAGGGGTAGAAGCCGGCGGAGTCCGAGCCGGACATGCCGGGCGGCCCTGGGCGTGCGAAGAGCGCCTTGAGGGGCCCGACGAGGAGCGGGACGGCCGCCAGGGCGAGCGCGGCGCACAGCGGGCCGAGCCACCAGCGGGCCTCGGCCGCACGCCGGGCGCGCACCGCCGCGTAGAGCGCGGCCACGGCGAGGACCACGGGCGCGACCGTCAAGTTGCCGAGATCGGCGAGGAGTTCGGCCGCGCCGTCCGGGAACCCGCTGTGCCGGACGAGGCGCCCGAGCCGTTCGTCGGCCTCGCGCAGCGGTCCGTACGCGGCGACCTGCCAACTGATCAGGGCGAAGCCGAGGCCCAACACGGCCAGGACGGCGAGGAGTCGCGGGAAAGGGGTCGGCCGCCCCGGAACAGGGGGGGTGGTTCCGGGACGGCCGTGGGGACCGGTGTGCCGCACGCCCCGGGGGGTTTGGGGCGGGCGGCTGTCCGATCGGTGAGGATTTCCGGAGTCAGAACCTCCGGCGGTGTGCGCAAGGGCACGACCGGGGCGGAGCTGGGGACGCTCCGACCCGGTGTCGCCCGCAGTCTCCTGCGAGCGGGGTGTTTCTCTCATCTGCCTAGAACGTACGGCAGAGGGGAGTGGCTCCGACAGGTGGCCGGGCATCCCGCCACCCGCCTCCCACACCTTCTTCACAGCCCCTGCCGTGGCCCGTGCGTCAGGCGGTCTCAGATCTGCGCGAACGCCTGCTCGATGATGTCGAGGCCCTCGTTCAGCAGGTCCTCGCCGATGACCAGCGGCGGCAGGAAACGCAGCACGTTGCCGTAGGTGCCGCAGGTCAGGACGAGCAGGCCCTCGGCGTGGCAGGCCTTGGCGAGCGCGCCGGCGGCCTCGGGGTTCGGCTCCTTGGTCCCCTGGTCCTTCACCAGCTCGACGGCGATCATGGCGCCGCGGCCACGGATGTCGCCGATGATCTGGAACTTCTCCTGCATCGCGGCGAGGCGGCCCTTCATGACCTCCTCGATGCGCTTGGCCTTGCCGTTGAGGTCCAGCTCCTTCATCGTCTCGATGGAGCCGAGCGCGCCCGCGCAGGCGACCGGGTTGCCGCCGTAGGTGCCGCCGAGGCCGCCCGCGTGCGCGGAGTCCATGATCTCGGCGCGGCCCGTGACGGCGGCGAGCGGAAGGCCGCCGGCGATGCCCTTGGCCGTCGTGATCAGGTCGGGGACGATGCCCTCGTCCTCACAGGCGAACCACTGGCCGGTACGGCAGAAGCCGGACTGGATCTCGTCCGCGACGAAGACGATGCCGTTGTCGCCTGCGAACTTCACGATCTCGGGCAGGAAGCCCTTGGCCGGCTCGATGAAGCCGCCCTCGCCGAGCACCGGCTCGATGATGATCGCGGCGACGTTCTCGGCGCCGATCTGCTTGGTGATCTGGTCGATGGCCTGCGCGGCGGCCTCGGGGCCGCAGTTCTCCGGGCCGGTCGGCCAGCGGTAGCCGTACGCCACGGGCACGCGGTAGACCTCGGGCGCGAACGGGCCGAAGCCGTGCTTGTACGGCATGTTCTTGCTGGTCAGCGCCATGGTCAGGTTGGTGCGGCCGTGGTAGCCGTGGTCGAAGACGACGACGGCCTGGCGCTTGGTGTGCGCACGGGCGATCTTCACGGCGTTCTCGACGGCCTCGGCGCCGGAGTTGAACAGCGCGGACTTCTTGGCGTGGTCGCCCGGCGTCAGCTCGGCGAGGGCCTCGGCGACCTCGACGTACCCCTCGTACGGCGTCACCATGAAGCAGGTGTGGGTGAAGTCGGCGAGCTGCGCGGAGGCGCGGCGCACGACGGCCTCGGCGGAGGCGCCGACGGAGGTCACGGCGATGCCGGAGCCGAAGTCGATCAGGCGGTTGCCGTCGACGTCCTCGATGACGCCGCCACCCGCGCGCGCCGTGAACACCGGAAGCACGGAGCCCACGCCACCGGCGACCACGGACGTACGGCGAGCCTGCAGCTCCTGCGACTTGGGGCCGGGGATCGCGGTGACGAGGCGGCGCTCCTGCGGAATGGCGGTCATAAGGGGCTCCCGGGGCGAATGTGGGGGTGTGCGGACGCTTGCTCTTTCTGCGCAGGCTAGGCGCGGTCACCGGGAGCGGGCATGTTCCGTTCGGGAGAAGTACGCGGACGGGGTTGTCCGTGACGGATATGGCGCCCGGCCGCGTACGCGATCAGCGGCGGTCCCGCGCGGCGGTCCCGCGCGGCGGTCCCGTGCGGCGGTCCCGCGCGGCGGTCCCGCGCGGTGGCCGGAGAACGCCGAACAGGCCGCCGCTGCCACTAGATTGAGCGCGGAACGCGCCCGCCGACCGGCAGGTCAGGCGGGTCGGCGGGTTGGCAGATCGGGCAGGGCGGAAGCAGCGGGGGGCACGGTTCATGGACCGCGAGGGCACGTACGAGGCACACGACGGAAAGCAGCCGCCTGCGCCGGTGCACCCGCCCGCCGCTCCACCGATGCCCCGTCGGCCGCCCGGTGCCGGCCAGTCCCCGGTCGCCGAGTGGCTCGCCACGCCCCGGCCCCGGGCGGAGCCGGGGGTCTGGCGGTTCGGGTACCGGCCACGCGGGCCCGAGCAGGACGACAGTGAGCTCAAGCGGCGCCTCGTCCGGGGCATGGTGATCCCCACGGTGCTCGGCCTGGTGCTCTGGTCGCTGCTGCAGAACGGCAGCTTTCCCTACCTGTGGATGCCGGTGAAGGTGTTCACCCCGGCGGAGTGGTGGTACGAGGGGACGGTTTCTCCGCAGGGGTGGCAGGGGCAGCACGCGCTGATCGTCTACGGCGGGGTCGTGTTCGGCCTTCTCGTCTACGCGGTCGTCCGGCTCAGCACGTGGGGCGAGGCCGTCCGGTACTTCGTGCGGGGCCGGCCGCAGCCCTCGCGCGCCCTGATCGCCGTCGTGGCGGCCGTGGGGAGCCTCGCCCTCGTCTGGCCGGGCGTCTTCGGTCTCGGCCTGGAACCCGTGCCCGTCGTCACGCCCGTCCTCTCCCTGGTCGCCCTGATCGCGGGCCGCTCCGTGTTCACGTCCACCCCGGTGGTCGCCTACGCCGTGTACGCCCTGATCACGCTCGCCGTGCTCTGGCCCTTCGCCCGCATCGGCGGCTGGCGGCACGCCCTGCGGAAGTCACCGGCCGCACCGCCCCCGCCGCGCCCCACCTCCGCCCCCGCCCCCGCCCCGGCTCACTGGCCGCAGCTGCGCGCCGCCGGGCACGAGAAGGCCGCCGACCTGCTCGCCGCCGAACTCCTCCGCGGCCGGATGAACGACGTCGACTGCGCCCGCATCACCCGCGCCTGGGACACGGCAGGCAGCGATCCCGGCGCGCGGGCCGCGTTCGCGGACACCGTCGCCCGGCACGGCGCCGCCGCCTGGGCGCACCCGTCCGGCAGCCGCGACCTGCCCGCCCGCAGCGCCATCCACGATCTGCTCGCCGACCAGGTCAGGATCGGCCGCTTCGCCGAGGACCAGCGCAATCCGTACGCCTTCCGCGGTGTCCACGCCGCCCTCGAACCCGGGGTGCTCGGCACCTCGCTGCTCGCCGTCGGCCCGTCCGGCGCGGGCAAGACGGCCCGCCTGATGCGGCCGGTCACCGAGGCGCTGGCGCTCCAGGCGCTCACCGGCCGCGTCTCGGTCGTGGCCGTCTGCGCGGCGGGCAGCGGACTCGGCCCCGACGACGCGTACGACGTCGTGATCAGGCCCGGCGACCCGGCGTCCACGCACGGCCTCGACCTGTACGCCGACTGCGCGGACCCGGACGAGGCCGCCGCGTTCCTCGCCGAGGGGCTGGTCGGCGACCTCGATTCCGTCGACACCCGGCGGGCCGCCACCGCGCTCGCCCAGCTGCTCGGCCCCCACCGTGCCGCGCACGGCCGCTTCCCCTCCGTACGCGTGCTGCGTGCCCTCCTCGAAGGGGAGCCGTGCGCGCTGGCCGATCTCAGGGCGGGGCTCGACGCGGCGCCGGACCACGAGGCGATGCGCCGTGAACTCGACGCCCGGGTACGCCAGTCGGGCACCCCCGGCGACCCGTGCCCCGCCCTGGCCGACCGGCTCGCGCTGCTCGACCGGCCCGTGTTCGCCGGGGCGTTCGACGGTGGGGCCGTCGACGGGGAGGCCGCCGGGCGGGTGTTCTCGCTGCGCGCCGTCGCCCACCACCCGCTGCGCGTCCGCGTCGACCTGCCGGAGCACGGCCACGAGGAGGCCGCACGGCTCCTGGCCAGGCTGCTGCTCGCCCAGTTCGGCCAGGCCGTACGGACCAGGCCCGACCGCCCGCACTTCGCCTGCCTGGTCCTCGACGACGCCGCGCGCACCCTCACCGCCGGCACGGTCCGCACGGTCCAGCGGCTGCGCACCGCCAAGGCGGGCGTCGTCCTCGGGCTGCGGACGGTCGGCGAGATCCCCGAGCCGCTCCAGGGTCCGCTGTACGCGGCGGTCGGCTGCCGGATGGCGTTCTCCGGGGTGACCACCTGGGACGGCCGCTGGTTCGCCGAGTCCTGGGGCACCGAACGGGTGGAGACCAGGGAGGTCGCCCAGCACACGGTCTACGCGGACCAGCCGATGACCCGGGCCCTGCACTCCCTGCGCAGGCTCGTCACCGGCAAGGCCGTCACGACGGACGCCGTCACCGTCCGCGAGGTCGAACGCGAACGCTGGTCCGCCTCCGACCTCGCCCACGCCGTCCCGCCCGGCCACGCCGTCCTGTCCCTGACCTCGGTCCGTGGTGAGCCTGCCCCGCCGCTCCTCGTGGACCTGCGAGGCTGACCGACCCGGGCGTGCTAGTACTCCGTAACGCCACAGGCAAGGCCGCTCACCAAATCACCACGGGCCTTCCATACGGTGAGGCAGAATTGATACGAGCCGTTCATACGGAGCGGCCAAATGATCCCGTTCGATCCCGAGCGGTGCCTTACTGAGCCTTACCGACCGGAAGCCGTGAAGGTCCCATGCCGCCCACGCTCGCCTCGCTCGTCCAGCACTCCAAGCTCAAGCTCACCGTGCGCGCCGGCGAGGACCATCTCGACACCCCCGTCCGCTGGGCGCACGCCAGCGAACTCACCGACCCCGTGCCCTACATGGAGGGCGGCGAGCTCCTGCTGATCACCGCCCTCAAGCTGGACGCCGAGGACCCGCAGGCCATGCGCCGCTACGTCCAGCGGCTCGTCGGCGCGGGTGTCATCGGCCTCGGCTTCGCGGTCGGCGTGCACTACGACGAGATCCCCGAGGCCCTCGTCGAGGCCGCCAGGGCCGAGAACCTGCCGCTGCTCGAAGTGCCGCGCCGCACCCCGTTCCTGGCCATCACCAAGGAGGTCTCGGCGGCCATCGCCGCCGAACAGTACCGCTCCGTCACCGACGGCTTCGCCGCGCAGCGCGAGCTCACCCGGCAGGCGCTCAGCGGCGGCCCCGAGGGCGTCCTCACCGCACTCGCCTCCCAGGTCGACGGCTGGGCCGCGCTCTACGACGCCTCCGGCTCCGTCGTCGCCACGGCACCCGAGTGGGCCGCGCGCCGCGCCGCCCGGATCACCTCCGAGGTGGAGCGCCTGCGCGACCGCCCGGCCCCCGCGAGCGCCGTCGTCGGCGGCGCCGACGACCGCGTCGAACTGCACTCCCTGGGGGCGGGCCGCCGCCCCCGCACCGCGCTCGCCGTCGGCACCGCGGCGGCGCTCGGCACGACCGAGCGGTACGCGGTGCACTCCGCGATCGCGCTGCTCACCCTCACCACGGAGCGCTCCCGCTCTCTGCACGCCGCCGAACAGCGCCTGGGCGCCGCCGTCCTGCGCATGCTGCTCGCCGGGGAGCCCGACCACGCCCGCACGGTCGCGGGCGAGCTGTACGGCGGGCTGCTCGACGCCCCGTTCCGGCTCCTGATCGCCGAGACCGCCCCGGCCCCGCGCGGTGGCGGCGCCCCCGCGGTCGCCGGGCACGACCCGCTGGCCGACCTCGCCGATGTGGTCGAGGCCGCGGCCGCCCGCGCGGGCGAGGCTGTCCTCGTCGTCCCCGACGGCGGCGACCGGCTCGTGCTGCTCTTCGCCGACGGCGGCGCCGCGGCCACCGCCTGCCTGCAACTGGCCGCCGTCACCGACGCCGCCCGCGCCGAGGGCCGCGAGCAACAGGCCGCCGACGGCGAGCAGTTGGTCGTCGGCCTGTCCGCCCCCGCCGGACCCATCGCCGCCGCCACCGCGTACAAGCAGGCCGAACAGGCGCTCTCCGTCGCCCGGCGCCGCGGCCGCACCCTGGTCGAGCACGAGGAGCTGGCCGCGGGCTCGGTCCTGCCGCTGCTCGCCGACGACGCGGTACGGGCCTTCGCCGACGGGATGCTGCGGGCGCTGCGCGAGCACGACGCGACAGGCCGCGGCGACCTGGTCGCGTCCCTGCGGGCCTGGCTCTCGCGGCACGGGCAGTGGGACGCGGCGGCGGCGGATCTCGGCGTCCACCGGCACACGTTGCGTTACCGGATGCGGCGGGTGGAGGAGATTCTGGGGCGCTCACTGGATGATCCGGATGCGCGGATGGAGCTGTGGCTGGCCCTCAAGGCCACGTCGACGTCGACCACCTGACCCCACCGGGCTCCGCCCCCGGCCCCCGGCTCCTCAATCGCCGGAGGGGCTCGATTTCCCGCCCGTCGTTCGTCTGCCGCGCCGTCGTGGCTGGTCGCGCAGTTCCCCGCGCCCCTAAAAGCAGCCCCTGCCGGGGCTAAATCCAGCCCCGCCAAATCCAGCCCCTCCGGCGTTTGAGGAGCGGGGGTCCGGGGGCTGGCCCCCGAAGCCGTCCGCAGGACTTTCGGGAAGGGGCGGGTAGGGGAAAAACCCACGCGCACCCCCACCCCACCATTCCGGCATCCCGCCCACCCCAACCCCTCCACCCCGTACAAGAGGCGCTCCGGGCGGGCGGACCTACCGTTGGGGCGAACCCCAGACAGCACCCACCGCGGAAGGGCCGGGCACCATGACCGACACCACTGCCTTCTGGCTCGCCGGCCGCCAGGCCACCGGCGACACCACCTTCGACGTCACCTCGCCCTGGGACGGCCGCACCGTCGGCCGCGTGAGCGTCCCGACCGACGCCCAGGTCGAGGAGGCCGTCGCCGCCGCGTACGCCTCGCGCGAGGCGCTCTCCGCGACCCCCGCCCACGTCCGGGCCGCCGCGCTCGACCACGTCACCAAGCGCCTGGCCGAGCGCACCGAGGAGATCGCCCAGCTGATCTCCGCCGAGAACGGCAAGCCGATCAAGTGGGCCCGCGGCGAGGTCGGCCGGGCCGTGTCCGTGTTCCGCTTCGCGGCCGAGGAGGCCCGTCGCTTCAACGGCGGCGACGCCCAGCGCCTGGACACCGACGCGGGCGGTCAGGGCCGGCTCGCCCTGACGCGCCGCTTCCCGCGCGGCGTGGTCCTCGGCATCGCGCCGTTCAACTTCCCGCTGAACCTGTGCGCCCACAAGGTCGCCCCGGCCATCGCCGCCGGCGCCCCGATCATCCTCAAGCCCGCCCCGTCCACCCCGCTCTCCGGCCTGATCCTCGGTGAGCTGCTCGCCGAGACGGACCTGCCCGAGGGCTCCTGGTCGGTGCTTCCGGTCGCCAACGAGAAGATGCCCGCCCTGGTCCAGGACGAGCGCCTTCCCGTCATCTCCTTCACGGGCTCCGAGAAGGTCGGCTACGCGATCATGGACTCGGTGCCGCGCAAGCACATCACCCTCGAACTGGGCGGCAACGGCGCGGCCGTCATCCTCGACGACTTCTCCTCCGACGCCGACCTCGACTGGGCCGCGAGCCGCATCGCGACCTTCTCGAACTACCAGGGCGGCCAGTCCTGCATCTCCGTGCAGCGCGTGATCGCCGACGCCTCCGTCTACGACCGGCTGCTGCCCCGTATCGTCGCCGCCGTCGACGCGCAGGTCACCGGTGACCCGTCGGACCCGGCCACCGAGGTCGGCCCGCTGGTGGACGAGAACGCCGCCAAGCGCGTCGAGTCCTGGGTGGACGAGGCCGTCGCCGCGGGCGCGCGGCTCCTGGCAGGCGGCAAGCGCGAGGGCGCCTCGTACGCGCCGACCGTGCTCGCCGATGTGCCCGCCGACACCACCGTCGCCTGCGAGGAGGTCTTCGGCCCGGTCCTCACCGTGACGAAGGTGGACGGCGAGCAGGCCGCGTTCGACGCCGTCAACGACTCCAAGTACGGCCTGCAGGCGGGCGTGTTCACGCACGACGTGCAGCGCGCCTTCCGCGCCCACCGCGCCCTGGAGGTGGGCGGAGTGATCGTCGGCGACGTGCCGTCCTACCGCGCCGACCAGATGCCGTATGGCGGCGTCAAGCAGTCCGGCGTCGGCCGCGAGGGCGTCGCGCACGCCATGGCGGACTACACGTACGAGCGGGTCCTGGTCCTGACCGGCCTGGAGCTGTAAGCCCGGACGACACACGTTCGTACGTCTGCGAAAGAGGCGGCCGGGACCCTGTGCGGGGGTCCCGGCCGTCCGCGTGTTCGGGGCCCGTCCGGGTGTACGCCTGGTGGGGATCTTCGTATCCGGGTACATACGACCGAGTAGCACCGGTCGGTGGTCGTTTCCGCCGGTGAGGACCCCGATCCGCGGCGAGGTGAGTTCCCCCATGTCGGCACCGACGTCCAGGAAGCCGAAGGTCTCCGAGCAAGAGGCACGGCAGGTGGCCGAGGCGGCCAGGGAGCAGGAGTGGCGCAAGCCGAGCTTCGCGAAGGAGCTGTTCCTCGGCCGCTTCCGGCTCGACCTGATCCACCCGCACCCGATGCCCGCCGACGAGGACACGCGGCGCGGTGAGGCGTTCCTCGCCCGGCTGCGGACGTTCTGCGAGCAGGAGGTCGACGGCGCCCTGATCGAGCGCGAGGCGCGCATCCCGGACGCGGTGATCAACGGGCTCAGGGAGCTCGGCGCGCTCGGCATGAAGATCGACACGAAGTACGGCGGCCTCGGCCTCACGCAGGTCTACTACAACAAGGCCCTCGCCCTCGTCGGCTCCGCCAACCCCTCCATCGGCGCGCTGCTCTCCGCCCACCAGTCGATCGGCGCGCCCCAGCCGCTGAAGCTCTTCGGCAGCCAGGAGCAGAAGGACGAGTTCCTGCCGCGCCTCGCCTCCACCGACATCTCCGCGTTCCTGCTGACCGAGCCGGACGTCGGCTCCGACCCGGCCCGCCTCGCCACCACCGCCGTACCGGACGGCGACGGCGGTTACGTCCTGGACGGCGTGAAGCTGTGGACCACCAACGGTGTCGTCGCCGACCTGCTCGTCGTCATGGCCCGGGTGCCGAAGTCCGAGGGGCACCCCGGCGGCATCACCGCGTTCCTCGTCGAGGCCGCCGACGAGGGCGTCACCGTCGAGAACCGCAACGCCTTCATGGGCCTGCGGGGTCTGGAGAACGGCGTCACCCGCTTCCACAACGTCCGCGTGGACGCCGCGCGCCGCATCGGTCCCGAGGGTGCCGGCCTGAAGATCGCCCTCACCACCCTCAACACCGGCCGCCTCTCGCTTCCCGCGATGTGCGTCGGGGCCGGCAAGTGGTGCCTGAAGATCGCCCGCGAGTGGTCGGCGGTGCGGGAGCAGTGGGGCAAGCCGGTGGCCCTGCACGAGGCCGTCGGCAGCAAGATCTCCTTCATCGCGGCCACCACGTTCGCCCTGGAGGCGGTGCTCGACCTCTCCTCGCAGATGGCCGACGAGAACCGCAACGACATCCGTATCGAGGCCGCCCTCGCCAAGCTGTACGGCTCCGAGATGGCCTGCCTGATGGCCGACGAGCTGGTGCAGATCCGCGGCGGCCGCGGCTTCGAGACCGCCGACTCGCTCGCCGCCCGCGGTGAACGCGGCGTCCCCGCCGAGCAGTTGCTCCGCGATCTGCGCATCAACCGGATCTTCGAGGGCTCCACCGAGATCATGCATCTGCTGATCGCCCGCGAGGCCGTCGACGCCCACCTCAAGGCCGCGGGCGACCTCATCGACCCCGACAAGTCCCTCGGCGACAAGGCGAAGGCGGGCGCCCGCGCCGGCGGCTTCTACGCCCGCTGGCTGCCCAAGCTCGTCGCCGGACCCGGCCAACTCCCGGGCGCGTACGGGGACTTCAACCCCTCGGGCCACCCGGACCTCGCGGCGCATCTGCGGTACGTGGAGCGCACCTCCCGCAAGCTCGCCCGCTCCACCTTCTACGCCATGTCCCGCTGGCAGGGCCGGATGGAGACCAAGCAGGGCTTCCTCGGCCGGATCGTCGACATCGGCGCGGAGCTCTTCGCGATGAGCGCCGCCTGCGTACGCGCCGAGCTCCTGCGCACCACCGAGGACCACGGCCGCGAGGCGTACCAGCTCGCCGACGCCTTCTGCCGCCAGTCCCGGCTGCGCGTCGAGGAGCTCTTCGGCCGCCTCTGGGCCAACACCGACGACCTGGACCGCAAGGTCGTACGCGGCGTGCTGTCCGGCACGTACACCTGGCTGGAGGAGGGTGTCGTCGACCCGAGCGGCGAGGGCCCGTGGATCGCCGACGCCACCCCCGGCCCGACGCAGAAGGAGAACGTGCACCGGCCGATCCGCTGAGCCGCACCCCGCCGTAGGGCTCCGGTTTCGTCGCCGGGTGCGGCCCGTCGTGGGCCGGTCGCGCAGTTCCCCGCGCCCCTGAAGGCCTGCGGCTGCGCCGCGCCTTCCCGATGAGCGGCGGCGCAGCCGCAGCGCTCAGGGGCGCGGGGCTGTATCGATGTGCGGCTGACGCCGCGTGGGCGCGAGGACGGACCACCGGGCCGCACCCGGCGACGAAACCGCAACCCTCACGGCGGGGAAGCTCGCCGACTCAAGGGGCGCCCTGTCCGGATCCACAAGAAGCCAGGCAACAATGGGGGTATGAGCGACAGTCCAACGCCTCTCGCCGATCCGCATCTGGTCTTCGACCCGGTGACGGATGACGGCCCCCGGGACATCGTCGTCCTGGGCTCGACGGGATCCATCGGCACCCAGGCCGTCGACCTGGTCCTGCGCCATCCCGACCGCTTCCGCGTGACCGCACTGTCCGCCGCCGGCGGCCGGGTCGGGCTGCTCGCCGAGCAGGCCAGACGGCTGCGCGTGCGCACCGTCGCGGTCGCCCGCGAGGACGTGGTGCCCGCTCTGCGCGAGGCGCTCGCCGACCAGTACGGCACCGGCGAACCGATCCCCGAGATCCTCGCCGGGCCGGACGCCGCCACCCAGGTCGCGGCCTCGAACTGCCACACGGTGCTCAACGGCATCACCGGCTCCATCGGCCTCGCCCCCACCCTGGCCGCCCTGGAAGCGGGCCGCACTCTCGCCCTGGCCAACAAGGAGTCGCTGATTGTCGGCGGCCCGCTGGTCAAGGCCATCGCCAAGCCCGGCCAGATCATCCCCGTCGACTCCGAGCACGCCGCGCTCTTCCAGGCCCTGGCCTCCGGCACCCGCGCCGACGTCCGCAAGCTCGTCGTCACCGCCTCCGGCGGCCCCTTCCGCGGCCGTACGAAGGAGCAGCTCGCCGACGTCACGCCCGAGGACGCGCTCGCCCACCCGACCTGGGCGATGGGCCCGGTGATCACCGTCAACAGCTCGACGCTTGTCAACAAGGGCCTGGAGGTCATCGAGGCCCACCTCCTGTACGACATCCCCTTCGACCGCATCGAAGTCGTCGTGCACCCGCAGTCCTACGTCCACTCGATGGTCGAGTTCACCGACGGCTCCACGCTCGCCCAGGCCACCCCGCCGGACATGCGCGGCCCCATCGCCATCGGCATCGGCTGGCCCGAGCGGGTCCCGGACGCGGCCCCCGCTTTCGACTGGACCCAGGCCTCCAGCTGGGAGTTCTTCCCCTTGGACGACGAGGCCTTCCCGGCCGTGAACCTCGCCCGGCACGTCGGCGAGCTCGGCGGCACGGCCCCCGCGGTGTTCAACGCCGCCAACGAGGAGTGCGTGGACGCGTTCCTGAACGGGAAGCTGCCCTACCTCGGCATCATGGAGACCGTCACCGAGGTCGTCGCCGAGCACGGCACCCCGCGTACGGGAACCTCGCTCACCGTCGCCGACGTCCTCGAAGCGGATGCCTGGGCGCGCACCCGGGCCCGTGAACTGTCGGCCAAGGCGACCGCGGAGGCTCGTGCATGACGACCCTGATGATGATCCTCGGCATAGTGGTCTTCGTGATCGGGCTGCTCTTCTCGATCGCCTGGCACGAGCTGGGACATCTGTCGACGGCCAAGCTCTTCGGCATCCGCGTGCCGCAGTACATGGTCGGCTTCGGCCCGACGATCTTCTCGCGCAAGAAGGGCGAGACCGAGTACGGCATCAAGGCCATCCCGCTCGGCGGCTACATCCGCATGATCGGGATGTTCCCGCCGGGCCCGGACGGCCGCATGGAGGCCCGCTCCACCTCGCCCTGGCGCGGCATGATCGAGGACGCCCGCTCGGCCGCCTTCGAGGAGCTCAAGCCCGGCGACGAGAAGCGGCTCTTCTACACGCGCAAGCCGTGGAAGCGCGTCATCGTGATGTTCGCCGGTCCGTTCATGAACCTGATCCTGGCCGTCGCGATCTTCCTCGGCGTCCTGATGACCTTCGGCTGGAACGAGACCACCACCACGGTCAGCAAGGTCTCGGACTGTGTCATCGCCCAGTCCGAGAACCGCTCGACCTGTGAGAAGGGCGACAAGCCCGCCCCCGCCAAGGCCGCAGGCCTCGAACCCGGCGACACCATCGTCGCGTTCAACGGCAGGCCCGTCTCCGACTGGTCCGTCCTGCAGACCACGATCCGGGACACCACGGGCCCCGCCACGATCACCGTCGAGCGCGACGGCGTACGCAAGACCCTCAAGGCCGACCTGATCGAGAACAAGGTCAGCAAGACCGACGGCGAGGGCGGCTACGTCGACGGCGAGTACGTCACCGCCGGCTTCCTCGGCTTCACCCCGGCCTCCGGCATCGTCGAGCAGTCCTTCGGCGAGTCCGTCGTCCGGATGGGCGACATGATGGAGAACGGCGTCGAGTCCCTGATCGCCCTGCCGTCCAAGGTCCCCGACCTGTGGGACGCGGCCTTCGGCGACGGCGAGCGCAAGCAGGACTCCCCGATGGGCGTGGTCGGCGCGGCCCGTGTCGGCGGCGAGGTGTTCACCCTGGACATCCCGCCGGAGAACCAGATCGCGATGATGCTGTTCCTCGTCGCGGGCTTCAACCTCTCCCTGTTCCTGTTCAACATGCTCCCGCTGCTGCCCCTGGACGGCGGCCACATCGCGGGCGCCGTATGGGAGTCCGTGCGGCGCGGCTTCGCCAAGGTGCTCAGGCGGCCCGATCCCGGCCCGTTCGACGTCGCGAAGCTGATGCCCGTCGCCTACGTGGTGGCCGGGATCTTCGTATGCTTCACCCTCCTGGTGCTGATCGCCGACGTCGTCAACCCGGTCAGAATCTCCTGACCACACTCGGTTCACGGCGGCCGTCCACACTGCGTGGGCGGCCGCCGTGCGTGGTACGCCACGGTCGTGCGATGTGCTTACGGCGCACGGCGTGGCGTAATCTCGACAGCTGGAGCCCGCCGAGCCCGGGGCACAGACGCTCCGCCTCGGCCCACCTGATCCACACCTTGGGGTTGCACAGCAGATGACTGCTATTTCTCTGGGAATGCCGTCCGTACCGACCAAGCTCGCGGAGCGGCGCAAGTCCCGGCAGATCCAGGTCGGCACGGTCGCGGTCGGCGGCGACGCCCCGGTGTCGGTCCAGTCGATGACCACCACCCGCACGTCGGACATCGGCGCCACACTCCAGCAGATCGCCGAGCTGACCGCCTCCGGCTGCCAGATCGTCCGCGTGGCCTGCCCCACGCAGGACGACGCCGACGCCCTGCCCGTGATCGCGAAGAAGTCGCAGATCCCGGTCATCGCGGACATCCACTTCCAGCCGAAGTACGTCTTCGCCGCGATCGACGCCGGCTGCGCCGCGGTCCGCGTCAACCCCGGCAACATCAAGCAGTTCGACGACAAGGTCAAGGAGATCGCCAAGGCCGCAGGCGACGCGGGCACCCCGATCCGCATCGGCGTCAACGCCGGCTCCCTGGACCGCCGCCTGCTGCAGAAGTACGGCAAGGCCACCCCCGAGGCCCTCGTCGAGTCCGCCCTCTGGGAGGCCTCGCTCTTCGAGGAGCACGGCTTCCAGGACATCAAGATCTCGGTCAAGCACAACGACCCGGTCGTGATGGTCAACGCCTACCGCCAGCTCGCCGCCGCCTGCGACTACCCGCTGCACCTCGGCGTCACCGAGGCGGGACCCGCCTTCCAGGGCACCATCAAGTCGGCCGTCGCGTTCGGCGCGCTGCTCTCAGAAGGCATCGGCGACACCATCCGCGTGTCCCTGTCGGCCCCGCCGGTCGAGGAGGTCAAGGTCGGCAACTCGATCCTGGAGTCCCTGAACCTCAAGCCGCGCCGCCTGGAGATCGTCTCCTGCCCGTCCTGCGGCCGCGCCCAGGTCGACGTCTACAAGCTCGCCGAAGAGGTCACCGCCGGACTCGACGGCATGGAGGTCCCGCTGCGCGTCGCCGTCATGGGCTGCGTCGTCAACGGCCCGGGCGAGGCCCGCGAGGCCGACCTCGGCGTCGCCTCCGGCAACGGCAAGGGCCAGATCTTCGTCAAGGGCGAGGTCATCAAGACCGTCCCCGAGTCGAAGATCGTCGAGACCCTCATCGAAGAGGCGATGAAGATCGCCGAGCAGATGGAGAAGGACGGCGTGCTGTCGGGCGAGCCCGAGGTCTCGGTCGCCGGCTGACCCACCCGCGTACCTCCCGAGCCCTGCCCCGGTCCATCGGGGCAGGGCTCGGTGCTGCCCTGCCAGGTACAGTGCGGAGATCGGCAGACATTACGGCTTTACGGTGAGGCCCTCGCACACGTGTTGACCCAGACCACCACCAGGGTGCTCGACCCCGCAGACCTGGACGCCGCCCTGGGCGTCCTCGGGCGCGAGCCGGTCAACAACGCCTTCGTCACCTCCCGCGTCCACGTCGCCGGCCTCGACCCCTGGCGCCTCGGCGGCGAGATGTGGGGCTGGTACGCCGACGGCAGGCTCCGCTCCCTCTGCTACGCCGGGGCCAACCTCGTCCCCATCTGCGCCGGGCCCGAAGCCGTCCGCGCCTTCTCCGAGCGCGCCCGCCGCTCCGGCCGCCGCTGCTCCTCGATCGTCGGCCCCGCCGAGTCCACCGCCCGGCTCTGGCAGCTCCTCGAACCGCACTGGGGCCCGGCCCGCGAGATCCGCCGCCACCAGCCCCTCATGGTCACCGACCGGCTCCCCGGGAACGTCACCCCCGACCCGTACGTCCGCCGCATCCGCAAGGACGAGATGGACGTGATCATGCCGGCGTGCGTGGCCATGTTCACCGAGGAGGTCGGCGTCTCCCCGCTCGCCGGGGACGGCGGCCTCCTCTACCAGGCGCGGGTCGCCGAACTCGTCGGCTCCGGACGCTCGTTCGCCCGCCTCGACCCGGCCACCGGCCAGGTGATCTTCAAGGCCGAGATCGGCGCCGCCACCCCCGAGGCCTGCCAGATCCAGGGCGTCTGGGTGGCCCCCGAACACCGCGGCCGGGGCCTCTCCGTGACCGGCATGGCCGCCGTCGTCCGCTACGCCCTCGCCGACGTCGCCCCTGTGGTCAGCCTGTACGTCAACGACTTCAACACCGCCGCCCGGGCCGCGTACCGCCGCGTCGGCTTCACCGAGGTCGGCTCGTTCATGAGCGTGCTCTTCTGACCCTCTGGGGCAGCACCGCCGGGAGAAGTAGGGTTCCCGCATGACTGACGACGTCGTGATCGGGCCGCTCGACCTCGCCGCCGAGGTGGACGAGGCCCTCGCCGTGCAGGCCCTCGCCTTCGGACTCGACGACGACGAGATCGCCGTACGCCGCCAGATCGTCCTGCGCCACGCCACCTACCCCGGCGCCCTCGCCCTCGGTGCCACCACCCCCGAGGGCCGCCTCGTCGGCTTCGTCTACGGCATGCCCAACGACCGCGCCCACTGGTGGTCCAGCGTCGTCGAGCCCTATCTGCGCGCCCAGGGCATCGACTTCTGGCTCGACGACTCCTTCGTCATCACCGAGCTGCACGTCCACCCGCGCCACCAGGACCGGGGCATCGGGCGCACCCTCATCACCACGATCACCGACGCCGCCGCCCAGCCCCGCTCGATCCTCTCCGCGATCGACACGGACAGCCCGGCCCGCGCCCTCTACCGCTCCCTCGGCTACACCGACCTCGCCCGGAACGTTGCCTTCCCCAGCGCCCCCAGGCCGTACGCGGTGATGGGCGCCCCCCTTCCGCTGCGCCGCCGCTGACCCGGATTCCGGGCCCCCGAGCGAAACGGATTTCCGAACCCGTACCCGCCCCGGCTAACCTCCTGAGCATTCGACGCTTTCCCCAGCAGGAGATCACCATGGCAGCCCAGGTCCAGCGCATGTCCCGATTGATGGTCAAGACACTGCGCGACGACCCGGCGGACGCCGAGGTCCTCAGCCACAAGCTGCTCGTCCGCGGCGGCTTCGTGCGCCGCACCGCCGCCGGCGTCTGGTCCTGGCTGCCGCTCGGCAAGAAGGTCCTCGCGAACGTCGAGCGCATCGTCCGCGAGGAGATGGACGCGATCGGCGCCCAGGAGGTCCTGCTCCCCGCCCTCCTGCCCAAGGAGCCCTACGAGGCGACCGGCCGCTGGGAGGAGTACGGCGCCGAGCTGTTCCGCCTCAACGACCGCAAGGGCGGCGACTACCTCCTCGGCCCCACCCACGAGGAGATCTTCACCCTCCTCGTCAAGGACCAGTGCACGTCCTACAAGGACCTGCCGGTGATCCTCTACCAGATCCAGACCAAGTACCGCGACGAGGCCCGCCCCCGCGCCGGCATCCTGCGCGGCCGCGAGTTCACGATGAAGGACTCGTACTCCTTCGACACCGCCGACGAGGGCCTCGCCGAGTCGTACGCGCTGCACCGCGCCGCCTACCAGCGGATCTTCGAGCGCCTCGGCCTCGACTACCGCATCTGCGCCGCCACCGCGGGCGCCATGGGCGGCTCCAAGTCCGAGGAGTTCCTCGCCCCGGCCGCCGCCGGTGAGGACACCTTCGCCGACTGCCCGGCCTGCGACTACGCCGCCAACACCGAGGCCGTCTCGTTCGAGCTGAAGCCGGTCGACGGCTCCGCCGTGCCCGCCGTCGAGGAGCTGGACACCCCGGACACCCCGACCATCGAGACGCTCGCCGCGTACATGCAGGTCCCCGCCTCCGCCACGCTGAAGAACCTGCTGGTGAAGGTCGACGGCGAGATCATCGGCATCGGCGTCCCCGGCGACCGCGAGGTCGACATGGACAAGGTCGAGGCCCACTTCGCCCCGGCCGCCGTCGAGATGGTCGGCGCCGAGGACTTCGAGGAGCGCCCCGACCTGGTCAAGGGCTACGTCGGCCCGCAGGGCCTGGAGAAGGTCACGTTCCTCGCCGACCCGCGCATCGCCCCCGGCACGGCCTGGATCACCGGCGCCAACAAGGACGGCGTGCACGCGAAGAACGTCGTCGCGGGCCGTGACTTCGAGGTCGACGCGTACGTCGACGTCGTGGTCGTCCAGGAAGGCGACCCCTGCCCCAACTGCGGCACCGGCCTCAAGCTCGACCGCGCCATCGAGATCGGCCACATCTTCCAGCTCGGCCGCAAGTACGCCGACGCCTTCCAGCTCGACGTCCTCGGCCAGAACGGCAAGCCGGTCCGCGTGACCATGGGCTCGTACGGCGTCGGCGTCTCCCGCGCCGTCGCCGCACTCGCCGAGCAGCACGCCGACGACAAGGGCCTGGTCTGGCCGAAGGAGGTCGCCCCGGCCGACGTGCACGTGGTCGCCGCCGGCAAGGCCGCCCAGACGGAACTCGCCCTCTCGGTCTCCGAGCAGCTCGCCGAGGCCGGCGTGCGCGTCCTGGTCGACGACCGCGCGGGCGTCTCCCCGGGCGTGAAGTTCACCGACGCGGAACTCCTCGGCGTCCCCACGATCCTCGTCGCGGGCCGCCGCACGGCGGAGGGCGTCGTCGAACTGAAGGACCGCCGCACGGGCGAGCGCGAGGAGCTGCCGGTGGCGGAGGCGATCGCGAAGATCGTCGGCTGACACACCTGAACACGCCGGCGGGGCTGATTTATCAGCCCCTCCGGCGTTTGAGGAGCGGGGGTCCGGGGGCGGAGCCCCCGAAGCTCCGCAGGATTTCGGGAAGGGGCGGGGAGGGGAGAAAAGCCCGCCGCAGGCGCACCCCCAGCCGCAGCCGACCACGGAACCTACAACCAGGACGCGAACTCCAGCAGAACCTCCGCCTGGGACCGCCGCCCGGCCCGGAGGGCCTCCGTGCCCGAGGCCACGGCACGGAACAGCGTCCAGCCCCGGACCCGCTCCCGGTCCACCTCCAGCGAATCCGCCAGCTTCGTCACCCGCCGCCGCGCCGTGGACGCCCCCGCGCTGGCCGCCACCAGATCGTCGAGCCGGTCGAGCACAAGCCCCGCCAGGTCGTACGCGCGCTCGCCCACGACCGGATGCGGACCCACCGCGAGCCACGGCGTACGCTCGCCCGCCAGCACCTTGCCCTGCCTGAACTCGCCGTGCAGGAGCAGCAGTTCGGCCTCCGAGGCGACCAGCTCCTCCCGCGCGGCGAGCGCCGCATCGACGAGCGGGCGCATCGCGTCGTCCACCGGCCGGACCGCCGCCGCCAGCCGCGCGGACCGCTCCGCGACCGTCTCGAAGGACCGCTCGGCGGGCGGCTCCACCCACAGGCGGCGCACCGTCCCCGCCGCCTCAAGCAGCGCCTTCGCCTCCGGCAGCGACCGCAGCGACACCTCGGAGTGCAGCCGCTCCATGAGCAGTGCGCCGTCGCCCTCCGCAGGGCCGTCAAGGAGCCTGCACGCCCCCCAGCCGTCCCAGCACGCCAGGGCCGCGGCCTCCGCCTCGGGACGGGTGCCGGGCGCGGCGAGCTTCAGCAGCGCGGGCGTACCGTCGGCCTGCCGCACCAGGGCCACCAGACTGGACCGGCCACCCGGAACGAGCAGCCGCTCGACGGTCGACTCCCGCCGCCGGACGGCCTGTTCGAGCAGTTCGGGAAGGTCCGCCAGCCAAGCCCGCGCGGCGGCCGGCTCCTCGTACGTCGCCTCGCCCAGCGCCTTGACGAGACGCTGCGGCGGTTCAAAAGCCATGGGCGACATACGCGCGTGAATCCTTCCGGCCTTGCGGACTGCTGGTACGGCTCGGCTCAGGTCTGCGGGGTCGCAGCCGCCGAGGTGGGCTCATGCCGCTCGGCGAGCCCAGGGAAGGCTACGCTCCCGCCGCGCCAGCGCACCGCCCGCACCGCTGCCTCGCGCAGCGCGTCCGCCGCCGCCCGGCGCCGCTCGCCCTCCGTGGCCCGTACGACGTCCGCGTACACCCCGGCCACCCGGTCCTCCAGCTGCGCCGCGAGGCGGGCCGCCGCGGGGGAGTCCGGTACCGGGAACGGCAGGGCGTACGCCGCCTCAGCCTGCACGGGCGTGCCGCCCAAGTCCCGCACGGTGCGCCGCAGTTCGTCGCGTCGGGCGCGATGCCCGTCGTACGCCGAGCGTGCCTCGTCCCTGCGGCCCTCGCGGATACGGCCGCCGACCACGCCGTAGCCGTACACCGCCGCGTGCTCCGCGCGCAGGGCCGCCTGGTACGCCTCGACCCGCTGATCGGTGTTGTTCCCGGAACTCATCGGCCCGCCTCGCTCAGCAGATACGCGTGCACGTCCCCGGCGGCCGCCACGGAGGCGAACAGCCTGGCCTGCTCGCCGGGAACACCGGTCAGCGCGGTCCGCCGACCGTCCGCCAACTGCCGTTCGGTGCTCGCGAGTTGAGCCAGGGCGCCGCTCTCGTCGGCGGGTACCTCGGGTGCCTTCCTCGACGGCGACGGGGAACCCGAGGGGCGGGTCCCGGAGCCCCCGAAGGCCCTCGCGTGCTCGGCGACCTCGGCGCGCAGCGGGCGCAGCCGGTCGGCGAGCGCCGGGTGGGCGGCGATCACGGCGTCGTATCGATTCAGCAACTCGGCGCTGTCCTCGGCCGCCCGCGCGCGGGCCTGCTCGGCGGCGGCGGAACGCTTGCCGGACGCGTCGGAGCCGGCGTCCGAGCAGCCCGCCAGGAGCACGGCGCCGACAGCCGACACGAGCAGGGCCCTGCGCCCCGGATCAAGCGGAATCGGCCGGTCACTCCCGGCGCGCGACGGCAAGGTGAAGGGCACGGCAGACGTCCTCATGGGGCTCGTACGGCAGAAGAGAAGGTGTTCCGCGTCCAGCGGGCACGCCCGTGATCACCGTACCGTCGGACCCACCCGGTGGACGGCAACACCCTGTGCGACCGGATACGCTTTGACCGACACGCAGATCTGAACGGCAACCACAACAGCACACGCGGCCGAGGAGTCACCCGGATGAGCACCACCCAGAGCGAGAGGCTGCGGGACCTGCTTGAACCGCTCGTCACCTCCAAGGAACTGGATCTCGAAGAGATCACCGTGACTCCGGCCGGCAAGCGCCGCGTGCTGCGTGTCGTCGTGGATTCGGACACCGGGGTCTCGCTCGACACCTGCGCCGAGCTGAGCCGCGAGCTCTCCCAGAAGCTGGACGACGCCGACGCCATGGGCGACGGCGAGTACGTCCTCGAGGTGACCTCGCCCGGAGCCGACCGCCCGCTCACCCAGCACCGCCACTACGTCCGCGCCGTGGACCGCCTCGTGAAGTTCCAGCTGGCCGACGAGGCCGGCGGCGGCGAGCTGACCGCGCGGATCCTGAAGGTCGACGACGAGGGCCTCGACCTGGAGGTGCCCGGCGTGAAGGGCCGCAAGGCCACCGCCCGCCGCCTGGCCTTCGCGGACATCGCCAAGGCGCGCGTGGAGATCGAGTTCAACCGCAAGAACAAGCCCGCCGACAACACCGAGAACACAGAGGAGGCGTAGCCGTGGACATCGACATGAGTGCCCTGCGGGGTCTGGTCCGGGAGAAGGAGATCTCCTTCGACCTGCTCGTCGAGGCGATCGAGTCGGCCCTCCTCATCGCCTACCACCGCACTGAGGGAAGCCGCCGCCACGCGCGCGTGGAGCTCGACCGCCACAGCGGGCACGTGACGGTCTGGGCGAAGGAGGAGGCCGCCGAGCTCGAAGAGGGCCAGGAGGCCCGGGAGTTCGACGACACCCCGTCCGGCTTCGGCCGGATCGCGGCGACCACGGCGAAGCAGGTCATCCTGCAGCGCCTGCGGGACGCCGAGGACGACGCGACGCTCGGCGAGTACGCCGGCCGCGAGGGCGACATCGTCACCGGTGTCGTGCAGCAGGGCCGCGACCCGAAGAACGTCCTGGTCGACATCGGCAAGCTCGAGGCGATCCTGCCGGTGCAGGAGCAGGTCCCGGGCGAGACGTACGAGCACGGCATGCGCCTGCGGTCGTACGTGGTGCGTGCCGTCAAGGGCGTACGCGGTCCGTCGGTGACTCTTTCGCGTACGCATCCGAACCTCGTGAAGAAGCTGTTCTCGCTCGAGGTCCCGGAGATCGCGGACGGCTCGGTGGAGATCGCCGCCATCGCGCGCGAGGCCGGACACCGCACCAAGATCGCGGTCCGCTCGACCCGTTCCGGCCTGAACGCCAAGGGTGCCTGCATCGGTCCGATGGGCGGCCGGGTGCGCAACGTCATGGCGGAGCTGAACGGCGAGAAGATCGACATCGTCGACTGGTCCGACGACCCGGCCGACATGGTGGCCAACGCCCTGTCCCCGGCCCGGGTCAGCAAGGTCGAGATCGTGGACCTCGCCGCCCGCTCCGCGCGGGTGACCGTGCCGGACTACCAGCTGTCGCTCGCCATCGGCAAGGAGGGCCAGAACGCCCGCCTCGCCGCCCGCCTCACCGGCTGGCGCATCGACATCCGCCCGGACACCGAGCAGCCGCAGCACGACCAGGGCTGACTCCGGTCCGGAATACGTCGCGTACGCCCGGTGTTGGCGAGATCACGCCGGGTTTCGCCGAGATCAAGACGACGGCCGTTCGATTTCTCCCCCAAAGGGGTGAGGTCGGTGCGGGGAGGTAGACTTAAGCGTGTCTGGCCGGACGCATGCCGGAGCATGCCCTGAGCGAACCTGTGTGGGATGCCGGGAGCGGGCGGCCAAGACCGATCTGTTGCGGATCGTGATGGCCGCGGGCGAAGGCGCCGAGGACTCCGGAAAAGGAGTCCGCCTGGTTCCCGACCCTCGCGGTACGCTGCCCGGCCGGGGTGCGTATGTACACCCCGCCCCGGTCTGTCTGGACATGGCGGTCCGCCGCCGAGCGTTCCTCAGGTCGTACCGCGTCCGTGGTCCGCTCGACACCACGGATCTCAGCCGGTATGTCGAGCAGGCGCAACCGTAAGAACATCACCGCACGGAACCGCCGTGCAGTGCTGGTACCTCGCGAGTTGGAAGTAGGTCGAGATTGCGATGAGCACTCGATGAGTACGCGATGAGTACGCCCATGAAGTAGCGACGGTCCGGCGGTAACCCGGACCTAAAAGGAGCGAAGTGGCTAAGGTCCGGGTATACGAACTCGCCAAGGAGTTCGGGGTAGAGAGCAAGGTCGTCATGGCCAAGCTCCAAGAACTCGGTGAATTCGTCCGTTCGGCGTCTTCGACGATCGAGGCGCCCGTTGTTCGAAAGCTGACTGACGCGCTGCAGTCCGGCTCCGGCGCAGGCGGCGGCAAGTCCGCCAAGCCCGCCGCGCCGCGCAAGGCCGCACCCGCGAAGCCGTCGGCACCGTCCCCCGCGCAGGCCGCGAAGCCTGCCGCACCCAAGCCCGCGCCGGCCCCCAAGCCGGCCGCGGCCGAGAAGCCCGCGGCGCCCGCAGCGCCGAGTCCGGGTCCGCGTCCCACGCCTGGTCCGAAGCCCGCGGCGGCGCCCAAGCCCGCCCCGGCGGCCCCGGCGCAGCCCGAGTTCAGCGCGCCCCCGGCCGCTGCGCAGGGCCCCAAGCCCGGCGGTGAGCGCCAGGCTCCGCGTCCCGGCGCCCCCAAGCCCGGTGGCCGTCCGGCCCCCGGCCAGGGTGGTCAGTCCCGTCCCGGTGGCGAGCGTGCCCCGCGCCCCGGTGGCGAGCGCGCCCCGCGTCCCGGTGGTCGTGCCGCCGGCCCGCGTCCGGGCAACAACCCCTTCACCTCTGGTGGTTCCACCGGCATGGCGCGCCCCTCGGCGCCCCGTCCCGGCGGCGCCCCGCGCCCCGGCGGCCCCGGTGCCCCGGGCGGCCCGCGTCCGCAGGGTCAGGGCGGCGGCCAGGGTGGTCCCCGTCCGCAGGGTCAGGGCGGTGCCCGTCCGACTCCGGGCGGCATGCCCCGTCCGCAGGGCGGCGGCGCCGCGGGACAGGGTGGTCCGCGGCCTGGCGGCGGTAACCGTCCGAACCCGGGCATGATGCCGCAGCGTCCCGCTGCCGGCCCGCGTCCCGGTGGTGGCCCCGGCGGTGGCCGTGGTCCCGGTGGCGGCGGTCGTCCCGGCGGTGGCGGCGGCGGTCGTCCCGGCTTCGCCGGTCGTCCCGGCGGTCCCGGTGGCGGCGGCGGCGGCTTCGCCGGTCGTCCCGGTGGCGGCGGTGGCGGCGGCGGTCGTCCCGGCGGCTTCGGTGGCGGCGGTGGCCGTCCCGGCTTCGGCGGTCGTCCCGGTGGTCCGGGTGGCCGTGGTGGCACGCAGGGCGCCTTCGGCCGTCCCGGCGGTCCCGCGCGTCGCGGCCGCAAGTCGAAGCGGCAGAGGCGCCAGGAGTACGAGGCCATGCAGGCCCCGTCGGTCGGCGGTGTGATGCTGCCTCGCGGCAACGGCGAGACCGTTCGCCTGTCGCGCGGTGCCTCCCTCACCGACTTCGCCGAGAAGATCAACGCCAACCCGGCGTCGCTCGTCGCGGTGATGATGAACCTCGGCGAGATGGTCACGGCCACGCAGTCCGTCTCCGACGAGACGCTGACGCTCCTCGGCGAGGAGATGAACTACACGGTTCAGATCGTCAGCCCCGAGGAGGAGGACCGCGAGCTGCTCGAGTCCTTCGACCTGGAGTGGGGCGAGGACGAGGGCGGCGAGGCCGCTCTGGTCTCGCGTCCGCCGGTAGTGACCGTCATGGGTCACGTCGACCACGGTAAGACCCGCCTCCTCGACGCCATTCGCAAGACGAACGTCGTCGCGGGCGAGGCCGGTGGCATCACCCAGCACATCGGTGCCTACCAGGTCGCGACCGAGGTCAACGGCGACGACCGTCGCATCACCTTCATCGACACCCCGGGTCACGAGGCGTTCACCGCCATGCGTGCCCGCGGTGCCAAGTCGACCGACATCGCGATCCTCGTGGTGGCGGCCAACGACGGTGTGATGCCGCAGACGATCGAGGCGCTGAACCACGCCAAGGCGGCCGACGTGCCGATCGTGGTCGCGGTCAACAAGATCGACGTCGAGGGTGCCGACCCGACCAAGGTGCGCGGTCAGCTGACCGAGTACGGCCTGGTGGCCGAGGAGTACGGCGGCGAGACGATGTTCGTCGACATCTCCGCCAAGCAGGGCGAGAACATCGACTCCCTGCTCGAGGCCGTCGTCCTCACCGCCGACGCCTCGCTCGACCTGCGGGCCAACCCGGAGCAGGACGCGCAGGGCATCGCGATCGAGGCGCACCTGGACAAGGGCCGCGGCGCCGTCGCGACCGTCCTGGTCCAGCGCGGCACGCTGCGCGTCGGTGACACCCTCGTCGCCGGCGACGCGTACGGCCGTGTCCGCGCCATGCTCGACGACAAGGGCGAGAACGTGGAGGTGGCCGAGCCGTCGACGCCGGTCCTGGTCCTCGGTCTCACCAACGTCCCGGGCGCCGGTGACAACTTCCTGGTGGTCGACGAGGACCGTACGGCCCGTCAGATCGCCGAGAAGCGCGCCGCCCGTGAGCGCAACGCCGCGTTCGCCAAGCGCACCCGCCGGGTGTCCCTCGAGGACCTCGACAAGGTGCTCAAGGCCGGCGAGGTCGAGCAGCTCAACCTCATCATCAAGGGCGACGCGTCCGGTTCGGTCGAGGCCCTCGAGTCCTCGCTGCTGCAGCTGGACGTCGGCGAAGAGGTCGACATCCGCGTCCTGCACCGCGGTGTGGGTGCCGTCACCGAGTCGGACATCGACCTGGCGATGGGCTCCGACGCCATCGTGATCGGCTTCAACGTGCGCGCCGCCGGGCGTGCCACGCAGATGGCCGAGCGCGAGGGTGTGGACGTCCGGTACTACTCGGTCATCTACCAGGCGATCGAGGAGATCGAGGCGGCCCTCAAGGGCATGCTCAAGCCGGAGTACGAAGAGGTCGAGCTCGGCACGGCGGAGATCCGCGAGATCTTCCGCTCGTCCAAGCTGGGCAACATCGCCGGTGTCCTTGTCCGCTCCGGCGAGGTCAAGCGCAACACGAAGGCGCGTCTGCTCCGCGACGGCAAGGTGATCTCCGAGAACCTCACGATCACCGGTCTGCGCCGCTTCAAGGACGACGTCACCGAGATCCGCGAAGGCTTCGAGGGCGGTATCAACCTCGGAAACTTCAACGACATCAAGATCGACGACGTCATCGCGACGTACGAGATGCGAGAGAAGCCGCGCGGCTGATCGAGCAACGAGCCGGGGCCGGTCGACGGGAGAATTTCCGTCGATCGGCCCCGGCCGTTCCGTGTACGGTTTGGATGTCCCTGCCAAGAGTCGCAGGGCCCTCCATCCCGTACCGGCGGGTCATCCGGACAACACATGTATGTGGGGACTCTGTCCTTCGATCTGCTCCTCGGCGACGTACGGTCCCTGAAGGAGAAGCGTTCCGTGGTCCGCCCCATCGTCGCCGAGCTGCACCGGAAATTCGCCGTGAGTGTGGCGGAGGTCGGCGAGCAGGATCTCTACCGCAGGGCCGAGATCGGAGTGGCGATGGTGTCGGGGGACACGGGGCATCTGTCGGACGTACTGGACCGGTGCGAGCGGTTGATGGCCGCCAGACCCGAGGTGGAGCTGCTGTCGGTGCGTCGGCGGCTGCACGGCGACGACGACTGACGCAGACGCACCGTTGGTACGTAGGAAAAGCAAGGAAAAAGGGAGACGGACCAGTGGCCGACAACGCGCGGGCGAAGAAGCTGGCGGACCTCGTCCGAGAGGTGGTCGCCGAGAAGCTGCAGCGCGGAATCAAGGACCCGCGCCTCGGTTCGCATGTGACGATCACCGACACCCGGGTCACCGGTGACCTGCGGGAGGCGACCGTCTTCTACACGGTCTACGGCGACGACGAGGAGCGGGCGAACGCGGCCCGCGGCCTGGAGAGCGCCAAGGGCGTGCTGCGCAGCGCGGTGGGCGCGGCGGCCGGGGTGAAGTTCACCCCGACCCTGACGTTCGTCGCGGACGCGCTGCCGGAGAACGCGAAGACCATCGAGGACCTCCTCGACAAGGCACGCGCCTCCGACCAGGCGGTGCGTGACGCGTCCTCGGGCGCCGCGTATGCCGGTGGGGCCGATCCGTACCGCAAGCCGGGCGAAGACGACGCCGACAACGCGGACGACGCAGAAGAGGCGGGCGACGGCTCCGCATGAGCAAGCAGAACAACGGCGGTGGCAGTGGCACGACGCCGGACGGCCTGATCGTCGTCGACAAGCCGTCCGGTTTCACCTCGCACGACGTCGTCGCCAAGATGCGCGGCATCGCCAGGACCCGCCGGGTCGGGCACGCCGGCACGCTCGACCCGATGGCGACCGGCGTTCTCGTGCTCGGCGTGCAGCGGGCCACGAAGCTCCTCGGCCACCTCGCGCTGACCGAGAAGGAGTACCTGGGCACGGTCCGGCTCGGCCAGAACACCGTCACCGACGACGCCGAGGGCGAGATCACCTCGTCCACCGACGCGTCCCAGGTGAAGCGGGACGCCATCGACGCCGCGATCGCCAAGCTGACCGGCGACATCATGCAGGTCCCGTCGAAGGTCAGCGCCATCAAGATCGACGGCAAGCGCTCCTACAAGCGGGCCCGCGAGGGCGAGGACTTCGAGATCCCGGCACGTCCGGTGAAGGTCTCGTCGTTCGCGGTGTACGACGTGCGGGACGCGGTCGCCGAGGACGGCACGGCGGTGCTGGATCTGGTGGTCTCCGTGGTGTGCTCCTCGGGTACGTACATCCGCGCCCTTGCCCGTGACATCGGCGCGGATCTGGGCGTCGGCGGGCATCTGACGGCGCTGCGGCGTACCCGGGTCGGCCCGTACAAGCTGGACGCGGCGCGCACCATCGACCAGCTCCAGGAGGAGTTGACGGTGATGCCGGTCGCCGAGGCCGCCGCTGCCGCGTTCCCGCGCTGGGACGTCGACGCCAAGCGGGCGCGGCTGCTCCTGAACGGGGTGCGGCTCGAACTGCCCGACGAGTACGGCTCGCAGCAGCCGGTCGGTGTGTTCGATCCGGACGGGCGGTTCGTCGCGCTCGTCGAGGGGCAGGGCGGGAAGGCGAAGAGTCTGGCCGTGTTCGGCTGAGTGCTGCGTGCTCAGTGCTGAGCGATCAGGTGGGGCGGGTCCGGTTTCCGGGCCCGCCCTTTGTCGTGGCTTCGTCGTGCGTCGTGCTCTTCGTCGTGCCCGTCGTCGTGCCTGGCGGGGTCACTCCAACGAGTAGGCGCGCGGGGTGAATCCGGGGTGCGTGAGGGGCGCATCCGGTTGATCGCCTGCGCCGCTGATCACGCTCGACCTACGGTCGGAACGCGGCTCTGGGGAGGTTCGAGGCAATGGCGGGACAGGACTCCCGGTCCGGCTGTGAGCAAGGGCTGGTCCGCATCTGCGACCTGGCCGGGCGGCCCAGAGGGGCGGGGTTCGCGGCGGACGAGCTGGGGACGGTGATCACCAGCCACGAGGCGGTCGACGGGCAGGACCGGCTTGTGCTGCACGCGGTCGACGGCCGCAGCTGGGTCGTCGACGCAGGGCAGGTCGTACCGCTGCCCGAGGCGGGTCTCGCGCTCGTCCGCACGCAGGGGCTCGACGTACGCCCGCTGCCGGTGACCGTGCGGGAGACGGTCGGGACCGGGGCGTACGTGACGATCGCGGCGCACGGCTGGCGGCAGGCGCGGGTGCTCGGCAGCGGGGCGCGGGTGACGTACGCGACCCGGGACCGGCGCCATCTGCTGCCCGGCGCACTGGAGTTGGCGGTCGGCACGGAGGGCAGCGACGCGCTGCGGGCCGGCGGGGGAGCGGCCGGTGGGCCCGTCGTCGACGCGGAGACGGGAGCGGTGCTCGCGGTGCTCGGCACGGCGCTGCTGCCGGAGGCGTACGCCTTCGGGGAGTACGGCTTCGGGGGCGCGGCGGATGCCGTGATGCTCCGGGCGCCCGGGTTCGCGGTGCCGCTGCGGCGGGCGGCGGCCGCGGATCCGGGCGGTCCGCTCGCCGAGCTGCTCGCGCGCAACGCGGCGACGGTGCCCGCGTACGGGGCGGATCTCAATGTCGCCGGGGTGCTGCAGCTGACGGCCACCTCGGTCGGGTCCGACGGGCCGCGCGAGGAGGAGCGGATCGTCGAACGGCCCGATGCGGAGGCGGAGTTCACGCGGTTCCTGGCGGGGCCGGGGCCGGGGCTGGTCCCGGGGCCGTCGGTGCTCGCGCTGGTGGGGGCGCCGGGCAGCGGGCGTACGACGGAACTCGCCGCACTCGCCCGGCGGCGCGCGCGGGGCGCCGAACCTGCCCCCACGCTGTGGCTGCGCGGCGCGGGCCTGTGGGCGGACGACGCGTCGGTGGCGGACGCGGTGGCGCGGGCCCTCAAGGACGCGGGACGGATCGTGGCGGCGTCCGGGGAGGGCGTGCGGGACGGCGGCAGGTCCGGGCAGGAGCGGGAGCTCGGGGACATCTCGGCGGACCGGGTGACCCGGCTCGTACGGGACGCGGGAGTGCCCCTGCTCGTCCTGCTCGACTCCCCGGAGGAGATGCCGCCCGTCCTCGCCCACCGGCTCGCCGAGTGGACGACCGGCAGCGCGGCCTGGCTGCGCAGCACGGGCAGCCGCCTGGTCGTGGCCTGCCGCAGCGAGTACTGGGAGCAGGCGGGGTGGCTGTTTCCGGCAGGGGATTTGTACGGCGCTGGGGCGGGCGGCGCGGCTGTCGGGCGGGGCGTGGTCGGGGAGTTGGGGGCGGCGCCTTCCGGCCCGTCGGCGTTCGCGGAGCGGGCGGTGTGGGTGGATCCGTCGGGGGCGGCGCGGGCGGGCGTGCGGGGCGCGGGGCCGGTGGAGGGGCGGGGGCGTACCCGCCGCGCCGGGCAGGCGACGGGGCTGCCGCCCTGCGTGCCGCTCGGGCCGCTCGATCCGGCGCAGGCCGCACGCGCCCGGGAGGGGTACGGGATTCCGGACGGCGCCGTGTCGGACGGGGATGCCGGGCATCCGTTGGCGCTGCGCCTGCTGGCCGAGGTGCGGGCGGCCGTGGCGGGGGAGCCGGAGGGGCGGCCGGGGCGGGAGGAGATCCTCGGGGCGTATCTCGACCTGCTGTGCCTGCGGGTCGCCGTGCGGGTGGCCGCCCCCCATCGCGTACGCGGTACGGCCGTACGGCGGCTCGCCGCGCAGGTCGCCGGGCGGGTGCACGACGCGGCCCGGCGGTGCCTGGGGCCGGGGCAGGGGGAGCTGGACCGGGCGTCGTTCGAGGCGGTCTTCCCGTGGTCCAGCGGTTTTGCCTCGGCCGTGCTCACCGAAGGGCTGC
The DNA here is from genome assembly GCF_029968015.1 of Streptomyces luteolus. Classification (GTDB taxonomy): domain Bacteria; phylum Actinomycetota; class Actinomycetes; order Streptomycetales; family Streptomycetaceae; genus Streptomyces; species Streptomyces luteolus. The sequence goes on along the minus strand of NZ_JASCIS010000019.1, from coordinate 67,360 downwards.
TCGTGCCGGCCGGGGGCGGCTACCGGTTCGCGCACGAGGAGCTGGCCGACTGGATCCAGGGCGCGCACCTCGACCTCGACGGAGCGCTGCACTCGCTGGTGCACCGGTGGCGAGGCGGAGGGGGCGACGGGGACGGGCGGCCGCTGCCCGTGCCCCGGCACCGGATCGGGCCCGTCGTGGAGGCGCTGCTGCTGCTCGGACGGCAGCAGAGCAGTGCTCAACTCGGCGCCCGCCTGGTCGAGTTGGCGGAGGCGCTGGACGATGTCACGGACGGTACGGGGGCAGGGGCAGGGGCAGGGGTACGGGCGAGGCCGCGGTCCCTGGCCGGGGGGCGGGGTGGCGCGCGGGCCACGAGCCGGCAGCGGACCGACGCCGGCTGGTGGGCCGTGCACCTGCTGTCCGACGTACTGCTGCGGGTGCCGGACGCCCGGCCGTACCTCGGCGTGCTGCGGCTGCTCGCCGAGCGGATCGCGCGGCGCGGCACCACGGGCGAGGCGCTGTGCGACGGGTTCGAGGTGTTCGCGCCCGCGTTCTGGCGGCGGCTCGCACTGCCCGACGCGGACCGGATGGACCTGCTGCGCCGCCTCGTCGTGGCCGACCCGGAACCCGGCACCGAGGGCGGCGGCGACCGCTTCCTGGACGCCGTCGGGGAGTGGCTGCGGGACGCGCCCGGCACCGTGCAGCCGCTGCTCACGCTGTGGTTCACGGACGAGCGGGCGCTGCACGCCGCGCCGGACGCCACCGTCGCGCGCGCCGCGCAGGCGCTCCTGCACACCCACCGGCACCGCTCCCTCGACGGACTCACCGAGGCCCTCGCCGACTGCTCGCACCGGCGCGGCGACGAGCTGCTGGCCGCGCTCGCCGAGGAGGAGCCGTCGGCGGTCTGCCGGGCCGTGGACCGCTGGGCGCACGACGCGCGTGCGGACCGGCGGGTCGCGGCGGCCGCGTGCGCGCTGCGGACCGCGCCGTACGTACGGGCCGACGCCGACCGCGCCCTGCTGCGGTACGCGGCCCTCGCCCTGCTCGCCCGGCCTGCCGACTGCGCGCTGCACGGCGCGGCCCTGGCGCTGCTCGTCCGCGACCCGGAGACCCGCGACCGGCATCTGCCGCTCGCGCTGCGCCGGTTCGCGGCGGGGGATCCGCAGCTGCCGGCGAGCGCGCTGGCCGTCGCGGTCGGTACGCATCCTCAGGCCGTGCTCGGCGCGTTCCGGGAGCGGCTGCGGGAGCCGGGGCCGGTGTCTGTGGATGTACTGGGGGCGCTGGCCGAGATGCCGGATCTCGGGCTCTCGGGGCGGATCGCCGAGCTTGTGCGGGAGTTTCTGGAGGTGCGGCCGGAGGGGGTGGAGGAGGTACGGAGGGTGTTGCCGGAACTGGTCCCGCACCGTCGGATGGGCGCGCCCAGCTGAGTTTCCCCACCCCGCCCCTTCCCGAAAGTCCTGCGGACAGCCACGGGGCTCCGCCCCGGACCCCGCTCCTCAATCGCCGGAGGGGCTGAAATTCAGCCCCTCTGGGGGCACCTCCCAGCGGTAGCTGGGGGAGATTGAGGAGGCCCGTCCGGCAGGACTTTCGGGAAGGGGCGGGGCGGGGAGAAAGCCGGTTGCGTGCCCGAACAGCAGCCGATGCGAAGGCCCGCCCCGCGGCATGGCACTCTTAGACCTGCGCAATCAACAGGACGTAATCGGGTTCGGCGAGGAGCAAACACCGTGCAGCGCTGGCGAGGCTTGGAGGACATCCCCGAGGACTGGGGGCGCAGCGTCGTCACCATCGGTTCCTACGACGGGGTGCACCGCGGTCACCAGCTGATCATCGGGCGGGCCGTGGAGCGGGCCCGTGAGCTCGGCGTGCCCGCCGTCGTCGTGACCTTCGACCCGCACCCCAGCGAGGTCGTGCGCCCCGGCAGCCACCCGCCGCTGCTCGCCCCGCACCACCGCCGGGCCGAGCTGATGGCCGAGCTGGGCGTGGACGCGCTGCTCATCCTGCCGTTCACCGCCGAGTTCTCCCGGCTCGCGCCCGCCGACTTCGTCGTGAAGGTGCTCGTGGACAAGCTGCACGCGCGCGTGGTCGTAGAAGGCCCCAACTTCCGCTTCGGGCACAAGGCCGCGGGCGATGTGACGCTCCTCGCCGAGCTCGGCGGCCCGTACGACTACGAGGTCGAGCTCGTCGACCTGTTCGTCAGCGGCGAGGCCGGGGGCGGCGCGCCGTTCTCCTCCACGCTGACGCGTCGGCTCGTCGCCGAAGGCGATGTGGCCGGAGCTGCCGAGATCCTCGGCCGGCCGCACCGCGTCGAGGGCGTCGTCGTGCGCGGCGCGCAGCGCGGCCGCGAGCTGGGCTTCCCCACGGCGAACGTGGAGACGCTGCCGCACACCGCGATCCCCGCCGACGGGGTGTACGCGGGCTGGCTGCACGCCGACGGCGAGCGGATGCCCGCCGCGATCTCGGTCGGCACCAACCCGCAGTTCGACGGCACGACCCGCACCGTCGAGGCGTACGCGATCGACCGCGTCGGCCTCGACCTGTACGGGCAGCATGTCGCCGTCGACTTCCTGGCGTTCGTACGCGGCCAGCAGACCTTCGACTCCATCGACGGGCTGCTCGTGGCCATCGCCGACGACGTGAAGCGCTGCCAGGAGATCCTCGGGCGCTCCTGACGCCCCCCACGGGCCCCTCCCCGCCCCTCTGCAAGCGCTTCCGCAGGACCGCTCGAACGGTTCGAACGGTTCGAACGCAATTCCCGAACTGCGTTTCTCCGTACGGGAATTGAGGCATCCTAAGCGCACAGCGGCGGGGGAGGGGGAGCTGTGGCGCAGGATGCGTGGGCGGGGACGTCGCAGCGGGACGTCCTGGTGGCCCGGTGGGTGCAGGAGCGGCTCGCCACGCAGGACCGCGACGCACCCGAGGCCCGCCATCCGCTGCTGCTGCTCGGCGGCCGCGGCTCCGGCAAGAGCACTCTGCTCGCCCATCTGAAGTGGCTCGGCCAGCACACCCACACCGCGCACCTCGACCTGGCGCAGCTCGACGACGGGCAGCGCGGCACCGCCGACGTCCTCACCGAGGTCGCCTTCCAGCTCAGCGCCGCGACGCCCAGCTTTCCGGGCCTTCGGCTGCCCGCGTCCGGGGTGCTCGCGCTCGCCCTGGCCGTCGAGACCGACCCGGGCAACCGGGCGCGCGCCGTGCAGCAGATCCGTACGGCGCTCGACGAGGGGCGGGCCGAGGAGGAGTCCGGGGCGCTGCTGCTCTCGCTCCTGGAGGCGGCCGCGACGGTCGCCGGGCTGCCGCCGCTCGCCATGGCCGCGCTGCCGCTCGTGCGCGGCGGCCGCAAGGTGTGGGGCATGACGCTCGCCAAGCACCGGCTGCGGCGCGCCGTCAACGGCCTCGGCGGCGGCCCGCCCGCCTCGCCCGAGGAGTTCCTCGTCAGCCTCAACCACGGCTTCCGGCACGGCACTTCGGCCCAGCGCGCCGAGGCCGAGGACGTGCTGACGCGGGCCTTCCTCGCCGACCTGGAGCGGGCGTACGCCGACGGCGAGGCCGGCGAGCGGACCCTGCGCTGCCTCGTCCTGCTCGACGACGCGGACAACACCCTCGGCGACACTTTCCTCGAAGCTCTCGACGCCGCCCGGCAGGCCCGCCGCGCCCCGGACCCGCTGGTCGTCGTCGCCGCCGCGCGGTCCCGGCCGCAGGTCCTGGAGAACCGCGAGCCCGGCCTCGTACCGCACGGCGCCTACCTGGAGTGCTGGCGCGGCGCCGACGACCCCGAGGGGGCCGCGTTCGTGCCCCGGCGGATCGGCGGGCGGCTCGACGTCGCGCAGCTGCGGCCGCTCGACCGGGACGAGGTCGGCGAGTTCGCGCAGCGCGTTGTGAGGACGCTGCCCCGGGCCGCCGTGCACGGCATCTCGCGGCCCGGCGCCTGGCTCGGCCGTGTGCTCTACGAGCTGACCGGCGGCCAACCCCTCGCCACCGCCGCCGCGTTGACGTCCCTCGCCACCACCTTCGAGCCCGACGAGCCGGTGCTCCACCGTCTCCGGCAGGTCTTCGCCGCAGACGGGCGGCACGCCGTCGCGGGACCGGTGCTCGGCCGGCTCCTCGGCGAGCCCTCCGCCGCCGACCGGCGGGCCCTGCCGCGCGCCGCCGCCTCGGTGTCCCCGGGCCAGGCCGTCGCCGCCGACGTCCTGTGGGGCAGCAGCACCAACCTGCGCGAGCGGGTGGCCGAGGCGGCCCGGGACGACCTGCGCACCGAGACCGCCCTCGTCGACGGCGAGCACGTCGCCGTCCTGCCCCGGGTCGTCCGCCGCCTCCTCCTGCACGAACTCGCCCGCGAGGAGGGCGACGAACGCGCCCGCACCTGGCCCTGGACCTACCAGGCCCTGCGCCTGGCCGCCGCCGGGCCCGAGGGCACGGGCGCGCTCCGCGACCTCGCGTACTGCCGCCTCGCCGAGGGCGACGTCCCCGGCGCGACCCGGCTCCTGCACGAGGCGTTCCAGGAGGTGCGGGCCGGCACCCGCGAGGCCGAGGACTGGTGCCGCGCCCTGTCCTGGGTCCAGCGGGCCCCGCGCCGCCGCCTGCACACCGCCGACGACGCCGGTTCCGAGTACGAGCGGCGCTGCGCCGAGGTCGAGCCCGGACTGCCCGAGGAGCAGCACCCCGTCGCCCGCCTCCTCATCGCCGGACAGCTCACCCTGCACCCCACGGCCGACCCGTACGCCGAGCTCTGGTCCGACCCGCTCGGCGATCCGCTGGCTGAGCTGCACGGCGTGATCGTGGAGCAACTGGAGCGGCTGCGCGGGCAGTTGAGGGCCTTCCGGCAGTGGCAGACGCTCGACGACCGGATGCGCCTCTACCGAAAGGAGCCGTGGTGACGGATCCGCAGGCCTCCCCGCCGATGCCGCCCTGGACGCCGCCGAGCGCCGCCCGGCCGAGGAGCTGGTACGTCAAGTGGGCCCTGCTCGCCGCGGCGTTGCTCGCGTACGGCGTGTACTTCTTCGCCGGTGACACCTGGGGCACGCGCGCGTACGCCTTCGACCGGTGTGCCGACGGCGTGTGGGAGGAGGGGCCCGACGACGAGTGCGTGGGGGTGACCGACGGGACGTTCTCGTTCGACGACTCCCTCGACCACATCACCGAGGACATCCGCGAGGCCAACCAGAACGTCGAGAAGTCCGGCAAGCGCTGGGTGACCGTGGCGTACGTCCACCCGCTCACCATCGGCTCCGCCGACGACAAGGACGACAACGCGGCGCTGCAGGAGCTGGAGGGCGCCTACGCCGCGCAGGACGAGCTCAACAACCGGCAGGGCACCGTGCCCCGCATCAAGGTGGCGATCGCCAACACCGGTTCGGGCGGCAAGCAGTGGGAGGCGGTGGCGGAACGGCTCTTGGAGCTGAAGGAGGACCGCGAGCATCCGCTTGTCGCGGTCACCGGCTTCGGACCGTCGTACGAGACCACGAAGAGCCTCGTCGACCGCCTGCGGGAGGCGGAGCTGCCGATGGTCGGCGCGACCTCCACCGCGGACGAGCTGGCCGACGCGAAAGAGCCCGGCTTCTTCCGCGTCACCAACCCCAACAAGAAGCAGGCCTCCGCGATCGTGCGGCACCTCGTCGAGGAGCAGCGGCGGAAGGGCTCCTACCGAGTGGCGATGATCAAGGACCGCAACACGGGTGAGGCGTACAGCAGATCGCTCAGCGAGGGCTTCGAGGAGCAGGCGAGGAAGCAGGGCCTGCGCCTCGAACCGCTCGGGCTTTCCTACGAGGCGGGCGCGCCCGCCCTCGCCAACGCCTTCGGCTCCATCGCGGACCGGGTCTGCCGGCACGAGCCGGACGCCGTGTACTTCGCGGGCCGCGGCCGTGAGCTGCGGCAGTTCATCAAGGCCATGAGCGTCACCGGCCGGCAGTGCGGGGTCACCGTGTTCACCGGCGACGACGCGGTGAGCATCTACGCCGACGGGATGGAGAGCAAGGAGAAGTTGGCGGAGCTCACCGAGGACTGGCGGCGCAGCGCCGTCAAGGTCCGCTTCACCGGGCTCGCCCACCCCGGCATGTGGCGCGAGGACGCCGACGGCAAGGGCTATCCGCAGGGCAAGGACCCGTTCCCCGCGTTCGCCGCGCGCTACGAGAAGCTGACCGGACGGGACCGCGCCAAGCTGGACGACGGGCAGGTCATCGCCGTGTACGACGCGATGCTCGTCGCCGGGAAGGCCATCCAGGACGTGTGGACCCACGAGCCGTCCGATTCCTCTTCCGGTGGAAAGGACGACGGCAAGGGCGGCTCGGGCGCCGATCTGCCGTGGCCGCCGAAGGAGCCGCCCCACCTCGCCGTCCGCCAGATGCTGCTGCAGATCAAGAAGGGCAACGAGGCGGCGGGGCTGAGCGGACTCATCCACTTCGCGGACGACGGCAACCCGGTGCAGAAGCCCCTGCCGCTCGTGGAGCTCCTCCCGACCGGGGAGTTCCGCTTCACGGAGCGGGAGACGCCTCCGGGCCCTGCGGGGTGACGGCTCTGGCCGCCCAGTGACACGCGGCCTGCGTCCGGTGCTCGGCCGACAGCACCGGCAGGTCCTTCGTACGGCAGGCGTCCGCGACGCCCGCGCGCTCCGCCTCGCCCGAGGCGAGGACCTGGCAGCGCGCGTGGAAGCGGCAGCCGCCGGGGATGCGCGTCGGGTCCGGCGGCTCGCCGGTCAGCACGACCGGCTCCCCGGGCGCCTCCGGCAGCACCGACAACAGGGCCTGGGTGTACGGGTGTTGAGGAGAAGTGAGCACTTCCTCGACGGTGCCCGTCTCCACCACCCGGCCCAGATACATCACCGCCACCCGGTCCCCGATGTTCCAGGCGAGGCCCAGGTCATGCGTCACGACGAGGGCCGACAGGCCGAGCTCCTCGCGCAGCGAGAGCAGCAGTGCGAGGATCTCGCCGCGCACCGACGCGTCAAGGGACGCCACCGGCTCGTCCGCGACGATCAGTTCGGGGTCGAGGACGAGCGCCCCGGCGATCACGACGCGCTGGCGCTGGCCGCCGGACAGCTCGTGCGGGTAGCGCTGGAAGAACCGCTCCGGGGGCCGCAGCCCGGCCCGCGCCAGGGCCTCGGCGACCTTCGCCTGCTCGTCGCCCGCGTACCCGTGCACCCGCAGTCCCTCGGCCACGGCCTCGTACACCGTGTGCCTCGGGTTGAGGGAGCCGCTGGGGTCCTGGAGGACGAGCTGCACGCGGTTGCGGTACGCCTTCAGGGAGCGGGAGTCGTACGACAAGGGGGCGCCGTCGAAGGTGATGTGGCCTGCGGTCGGCTTCTCCAGGCCCAGGAGGGTGCGGGCCAGGGTGGTCTTTCCGCAGCCGGACTCGCCTACCAGGGCTACGATTTCGCCCTTTCCGAGGGCCAGGTGGACGCCGTCGACGGCTCGGGCGCTTCCGCTGCCGCGTCGGCCGGGGAAGGTGACGTGCACGTCGGCTGCGCTGAGCAAGGTTGACTCGGTCATTGTCCGTCCTTCAGTTGCCCGGCACCGGGGTGCTGTGCCCACCCGTTCCGCCCCTGGCGGACCAGCTGCCCACAGCGGGGGAGGGGAAAGTCCTGCCACAACGGTCAGACATGCAGGCACGCCGCCTGCCAGTCCCGCTCGCCCCTCAACTCCTGGTCCTCCACCGAGCAAGCCTCGATCGCCACCGGGCACCGTGGGTGGAACGTGCAGCCGGACGGCAGGTCCGAGGGGTCCGGTGGGTCGCCCGCCAGGCCGCGGGGGGCGTGCCGGGAGGACGGGTCGCCGATGCGGGGGAACGCGGCCGAGAGCGCCTTCCCGTACGGGTGGCGGGCCGCGGCGTAGACCTCGGAGGCCGGGCCCTGCTCCACGACGCGGCCCGCGTACATCACCGCGAGCCGGTCGCAGGTGTCGGCGAGGACCGCGAGGTCATGGCTGATCATGATCAGGCCGACGTCCTGCTCGGCCACCAACTGCTCGATCAGGCGCAGGATCTGGGCCTGGATCATCACGTCGAGCGCGGTCGTCGGCTCGTCCGCGACGATCAGCTTCGGGTCGCAGGCAAGGGCCATCGCGATCATCACGCGCTGCCGCTGCCCGCCGGAGAGCTCATGCGGGTACGCGTCCGCGCGGGACGCGGGCAGGCCCACGTGTTCCAGGAGTCCGGTGACCTTCTTGCGTACGCCCGAAGCAGGCACCGTCCCGTGGATCAGCATGGGCTCGGCGATCTGGTCGCCGACGCGGTGCACCGCGTTCAGGGAGTGCATCGCGCCCTGGAACACGATGGAGGCGCCCGCCCAGCGCACCGCGCGAAGGCGGCCCCACTTCATGGTGAGGACGTCCTCGCCGTCGAGCAGCACCTCCCCGGTGAGCTTCGCGCCCGCGGGCAGCAGCCGCAGCAGTGCCAGGGCGAGCGTGGACTTGCCGCAGCCGGACTCGCCCGCGATGCCGAGCTTCTGGCCCGCCTCCAGGGTGAGGTCCACTCCGCGCACGGCGGCGGCCCCGGAGTCGTACGTGACCGTCAGGTCCTTGATGTCCAGGAGTGGTGCGGTGGTCAACGGGACGCCCCCAGCCTCGGGTTGAGCACGGACTCGACGGCGCGGCCGCAGAGCGTGAAGGACAGGGCCACCAGGGCGATGGCGATACCGGGCGGCATCACGTACCACCACTTCGTCGTCGCACCCGAGTCGCGCGCGTCCTGCAGCAGACCGCCCCACGACGTGACCGTCGGGTCGCCGAGGCCGAGGAACGCGAGCGTGGCCTCCGTCAGCACCGCCGAGGAGATGACCAGGGTGGTCTGGGCGAGGACCAGCGGCATCACGTTCGGCAGCACGTGCCGGGTCATGATGTGGCTGTGCCCGCCGCCGAGCGCCTTCGCGCGTTCGATGTACGGGCGGGACTCCACGGCGAGGGTCTGCGCCCGTACGAGCCGGGCCGTGGTGGGCCAGGTGGTGACGCCGATGGCGAGGATGATCGTCCAGATCGACCGGGACAGCACACTGGCCAGGGCGATCGCCAGGACCAGCGTCGGCATCACCAGGAACCAGTCGGTGACGCGCATGATCACCGTCGAGTACCAGCCCTTGTAGTGCCCGGCCGTGATGCCGATCAGGGTGCCGATCGCGACGGACAGCGCCGCGGCGAGGAAGCCCACCGTGAGCGAGAAGCGCGCACCCCAGATCAGCAGCCCGAGCATCGAGCGCCCGTCCTTGTCGGTGCCGAGCAGGAACTCCCCGCTGGGAGCTTCGAGGGGCTTGCCCGGCGCCTTCGTCACGCTCTGCACGTCCGCGCCGACGAGCAGCGGGGCGAGCAGCGCGAGCAGGACGAACAGGGCGAGCGCGGCGAGCCCGAACAGGCCCGCGCGGTGCGTGCGGTACTGCCGCCAGAAGCGGGCCACCGAGCGGCGGCGGCGCTCGCGGGCGAGCGTGCGGGGGCTCTTCGCGGCCGCGTCTTTCGCGGGGGCGTCCTTCGTGGACGCGTCGGTCGTGGTCATCGGCCCACCCGGGGGTCGAGCAGCGGATAGATCAGGTCGGCCAGGGTGTTCATCAGGATCACACCGGCCGCGAAGACGAAGAACAGGCCCTGGAGCAGCGGGAGATCGGGGATCGAGAGGGCCTCGTAGAAGAGTCCGCCGAGGCCCGGCCAGGAGAACACCGTCTCGACCAGGATCTGCCCCGCCACCACATGCCCGAGGTTCACGAACATCAGCGTCACCGTGGGAAGCAGCGCGTTGGGCACGGCATGGCGGCGCCGTACGAGGGTGTCGCGCAGGCCCTTCGCGCGGGCCGTCGTCAGATAGTCGCTGCCCATCTCGTCGAGCAGCGAGGACCGCATCACGAGCAGCGTCTGCGCGTACCCCACCGCGACCAGGGTGACCACCGGAAGGACCATGTGGTGGGCCACGTCCAGGGCGTGCGCGAGGCCCGTGGAGCCGTCGCCGGTCTCCATCAGGCCGGTGGGGAACAGGCCGGGGACGAAGCCGACGCCGACCGCGAACACATTGATCAGCATCAGGCCGAGCCAGAACGACGGCACCGAGTAGAGCGTCAGCGACAGGCCCGTGTTGAAGCGGTCGCCGAGCCCGCCGTTGCGCCACGCGGAGCGGGTGCCGAGCCAGACCCCGATCAGCGAGTACAGGACGAAGGCCGTGCCGGTGAGCAGCAGCGTCGCCGGAAGCCGGTCCCAGATCAACTCGCCCACGGGATCGTGGAGTTGGTACGAGTTGCCGAAGTCGCCCCGCAGCGCCTGGCCGCAGTACTGCGTGAACTGCTCCCACAGCGGCTTGTCGATGCCGAACTGGCGGCGCAGCGCCTGCAGTTGCTCCTCGGAGACCGCCCGGCCGTGCGTGATGGTGCGCACCGGGTCGCCGGGGATGATCCGGAACAGGAAGAAGCTCGTGACGAGCACGGCGAACAGCGACACCGCCGCGCCGACGAGCTTGCCCGCCCCGTATCTCAGATAGGCGACGGTGTCACGGGCGCGGGGCCCGCGGGCCGACGGCCCGGCCGGAGCCGGGCCGTCGGGGTCCGCGAGCGCGGTGGTGCTGGTGGAGGCATCGGTCATGGAACGGTTCCGCCCCTATTCGCGTTCTTCCGCGGTGGCACGACGGCGCAGCGCCACGAACGCCACGGCACCGATGAGGACGACCGCGCCAGCGGCGATGCCGATCACCACACCGGCCGACGTACCGCCGTCGGAGCCCGCCTCCGAGTCCGCCGGAACCGCCGACCACCAGCTCCAATAGCCGTCCTGGCCATAGATGTTGCCGGCGTCCGAGGGCATCGTGGTGATCGACTTGATCTGGTCCGTGCGGTACGCCTCGACGGCGTTCGGGTACGCGAGGATGTTCATGTACCCGGTGTCGTAGAGCCGCGACTGCATCTGCTTGACCAGGTCCTGGCGCTTGGCCGGGTCGTACTCGGCCTGCTGCTTCGCGTACAGGTCGTCGTACTTCTTGTCGCAGATGAAGTTGTCGGTCGGGGACGTGGCGCCCGGCTTGGACGGGAGCGCGCTGCAGATGTGCAGCGACAGGACGTAGTCCGGGTCGGGGTTGACCGACCAGCCGTCGAAGGCCAGGTCGTACTCACCCGCGTACCAGGGGTCGGTGACGTTGTCGAGGCACTGCACCTCAAGGCCGATACCGAGTTCGCCCCACCACTCCTTGAGGTAGTTGCCGATCGACTTGTCCATCGGGTCGGTGGCGTGGCACAGAATACGGAAGTCGAGCGGCTTTCCGTCCTTGCCTACGCGCTTTCCGTCACCGTTCTTCTTGTAGCCCGCCTCGTCGAGGAGTTGGGCGGCCTTCTTCGGGTCGTGTGCGAGTTTCTGGTCCGCGGCCGGCTTCCAGAAGTAGTCCGAGAAACGCGGCGGGATATATCCCTCGCCCACGACGGCGTGGCCCTGGAACACCTTGTCGACGATCGTCTCGCGGTCGACGGCGAGGAAAAGGGCCTGGCGCACCTTCTGGTCGAGCAGGGCCGGATGGCCGTCGCCGAATTTCTTGCCGTCCTTGGTCTGCGCACCCGGATTCGTGGCGAGTGCGAAGAAACGGCGGCCCGGCGCGTCATTGACCTTGACGTTCGGGACGTTCTTCAACTCCGCCGCCTGCGCCGGGGTCAGTGAGGGCTGACCTGCGACGAAGGACACCTCGCCCTTCTTCAGGGCGGCCACGGCGGCGTCCTGGTCCTTGTACGTCTTGAAGACCAGCTCGTCGAACTTCGGAGCGCCGCGCCAGAAGTCCTTGTTCGGCTCCAGCTTGACGTACTTGTCCTTCTTGTAGTCCGTGAGGATGAAGGGGCCGTTGCCGACGATCGGGAACTTGTCGTCGTTGTTGAACTTCCCGAAGTCCTCGACCTTCTCCCATTCGTGCTTGGGCACGATCGGGACATCGAGGGACGTCATGGTCGCCTGCGGCTTCTTCAGTTCGATGACCAGCTTATCCGGCGAAGGAGCCGTCACTTTCTTGAAGTTGGTGACATAGCTGGCATTGACCGTGGCGGCGCCCTCGTCCGTCATGATCTTGTTGAACGTCCACGCCGCATCCTCGGCGGTGGCCTGCTTGCCGTCGGACCACTTCGAGTCCTTGCGGATCGTGTACGTCCAGGTCAGCTTGTCCGCGGACGGCTCCCATTTCGTCGCGAGCCCCGGGACCGTGTGGCTGTCCTTCGGGTCGTAGTTCGTCAGGTACTCGTACATCAGCTTGTGGATGCTCGTACTGACGAGCCGCTGGGCGAGGAACGGGCTGAGCGAGTCGACGCTCTGCGCCACCGCGACCGTCAGCGTCTTCTTGCCGGTGCTCTCCGCCTGCGCCTCGTCGGGCGCCGGATTGAGCGGCGAGGCGAGTCCGGCGGTGAGGGTGAGGGCCGCGGCGCCGGAGCCGAGCAGCACGCGGACGCGACGGGGTGATCTTCTTCTCGGCGGTACGTGCTGAACTCTTGTGTCCATGGGCAGTTGACCTCGCGTAGATGCTCGCTCAGAAAGGCGGACGTACTGCGGGACGTACTGGATGACATCGGGTGCCATGCGATGCCATGCGGTGCCATGCGGAACAGCTCAGTTGGATGAGGTGTGTGTCTATCAGCGGTGGTCTAAACATGTCAACGGCGGATGAACCCTACGTGGCCTGCGGGAACGTGCCTGTTATGCCGCCGAGTTGGGCCCGTGACCGACATTGGTACAGCCCTCTGGAGACAGCCGCCGAAAGGCCATCACCGACGGTAGAGTCCCCCTACCGGGTCAGGCCAGCGGAACGGAGAGATCCTGATGTCGACGGAGCAGCGGCAGGAGCAAGCAGAGGCGGAGCTCAAGGCGCGCAAAGAGGCGGAGAAGGACGCGTTGTACGCCCTGGACATCAGCGGCGTCGAATGGCACAGCGCCCCTGGCGGGCCGGACGACGAGAAGGTCGAGATCGCCTATCTCGACGGCGGCGCGGTCGCCATGCGCAACTCCAAGGAGCCCGACACGGTGCTGCGTTACACCGAGGCGGAATGGCGCGCCTTCGTACTCGGCGCGCGCGACGGCGAGTTCGACCTGAAGTAGCGCGCGGCGGCTTTCCGGTCTCGTTTCCGGGGTGTAGGCGGGTACGCGGGTACGCGGGTACGCGGGTACGCGAAAGGGGTTGGCGTCATCCGGACGCCAACCCCTTTCGTTCGTACGGGTGTTGCTACTGGGTCCAGCCCGGGGGCACCGCGCCGCCCTGCTGCTGGCCCTGCTGCGGCTGCTGCCCCTGCTGCGGCTGCTGGGTCCAGCCCTGGCCCTGCGGGGGCTGCTGGCCCTGCTGCTGCCAGCCCTGGCCCTGCTGCGGGGCGCCCTGCTGGGGATAGCCCTGCTGCGGGGCCTGCTGCTGCGGGTAGCCCTGCTGCGGCTGCTGCATCTGCTGCTGACCGCCGAAGCCCTGGCTCTGCGCGGCCCGCGCGAGGTCCTCGGCCACCAGGGACGAGAGGTTGAAGTACGCCTCACGGGTCTTCGGACGCATCATGCCGAGGTCGACCTCGGCACCGGCCGCGAGGTGCTCGTCGAACGGCACCACCTGGACGGCGCGGCAGCGCGTCTCGAAGTGCGCGACGATGTCCTCCACCTTGATCATCTTGCCGGTCTCACGGACACCCGAGATCACCGTGATGGAGCGCTGCACCAGGTCGGCGAAGCCGTGCGCCGACAGCCAGTCCAGCGTGGTCGAGGCCGAGCTCGCACCGTCCACCGACGGGGTCGAGATGATGATCAACTGGTCGGCCAGGTCGAGCACTCCGCGCATCGCGCTGTAGAGCAGACCCGTACCCGAGTCGGTCAGGATGATCGGGTACTGGCGGCCGAGGACGTCGAGCGCCGAGCGGTAGTCCTGGTCGTTGAACGTGGTCGAGACGGCCGGGTCCACGTCGTTGGCGATGATCTCCAGACCGGAGGGCGCCTGCGAGGTGAAGCGGCGGATGTCCATGTAGCTGTTCAGCTGCGGGATCGCCTGCACCAGGTCACGGATGGTCGCACCCGTCTCGCGCCGCACACGGCGGCCGAGGGTGCCCGCGTCCGGGTTGGCGTCGATCGCGAGGATCTTGTCCTGCCGCTCCGACGCGAGCGTCGCGCCGAGCGCCATCGTCGTCGTGGTCTTGCCGACGCCGCCCTTGAGAGAGATGACCGCGATCCGGTAGCAGGACATCACCGGCGTACGGATCAGCTCCAACTTCCGCTGCCGCTCCGCCTCTTCCTTCTTCGCGCCCAGCTTGAACCGGGACGGGCCCGCGTTGTTCTTGCGCTGCTTGGGCTGACTGCGGAGCAGCCGGTCCGAGGACAGCTCCACCGCCGCGTTGTAACCCAGCGGGGTACCCGGCGCCGCCTGCTGCTGCGGCTGCTGCGCACCCGGCCCGGCCTGCCCGGCCTGACCGCCCTGCGACCAGCCCTGCGGGGCCTGCTGCTGCGGTTGCTGTGCCTGCGGGGCCTGCTGGGCCTGCGGCGTGGGCTGACCGGGCTGCTGGCCTTGCTGCGGCTGCTGCATCTGGTGGGCCTGCGGGTGCTGCGGCTGCTGCTGAGGCTGCTGGGCCTGCGGCTGCTGCCCGGCCTGCTGCGGGTAGCCGTAGCCGTACTGCTGCGGAACCTGCTGCTGCGGGTAGCCGTAACCGGGTTGCTGACCCTGCTGGGCCTGCTGGGCCGCCTGCTGGGCTTGGGCGGCCTGCTGCGCGGCGTAGGCCTGTTGGGCCTGGGCGGCTTGTTGTGCCTGCTGCGCCTGCTGTGCCTGTTGCGCTTGCTGTGCTTGCTGCGCTGCGTGCGCCTGGGCGGCTGCCTGGTCCTGCTGCGGCATCGGCTGGGCACCGGGGTGCTGCTGCTGCGGCAGCGGCTGCGCGGCCCCGAACCCGCCCTGCCCGGCGGCCTGTTGGCCCTGCTGCGGCTGCTGCCCGGCCTGCTGCGGATAGCCGTAACCGGGCTGCTGCGCCTGAGCCTGGGCCTGAGCTTGTGCCTGCTGTGCCTGCTGCGCCTGAGCGGCCTGTGCCGCCGCGGCGGCCGCGGCCGGGTCCTGCTGCTGCGGCTGCTGACCCGCCTGCTGCTGCGCGCCGGCCTGCTCGGGCTGGGCCGGCTGGTAGCCCTGCGGCAGCGGAGGCAACTGCTGCTGCGGGGCCTGGGGGGCCTGGGGGGCCTGGGGGGCCTGCGGCGCCTGCGGTACGTGGGGGGCCTGAGGGACCTGCGGAGCCTCGGCCGGCGCGGTGGCCTCGGGAGCCTCCGGTGCCTCCGGTGCCTGCGGGGCCTCAGCGGCACCGGACGTGTCGGCCGCGTCCTCGGCACCCTCGTCGCCGGAACCGCTCTCGGCCGAAGCCTCTTCGCTCTCCGCTTCGCCCGACGTCTCGGGCTCGTCGTCGTCCGAGCCGAACAGCGCGGCCGCCTCGGCGTCCGCGGCCGCGTGGTTGAGCGAGACGGGCTGCTCCGGCTCGGCCTCGGACGGCTCCGGCTCGGCGGGGGCCGGGGCAGCGGCCGGTGTCGTACCGCTGTCCTCGTCGTCCACGGGCCGCAGCACCGGGAAGCCGGGCGCGGCCGGGGCGCCCGCGGAAGGAGTGGACGGAGCCGCAGGGGCCACCGGAGCCGACGGGGCAGGGGTGGCGGGCGCCGGGGCCGGGGGAGCCGGGGAGGCGTCCACGGACGGCGCGGGCGAGGCGTCGACCGACGGCGAGTGCGCGGGCTCGTTCCCGGACTGCGGGTAGCCGTACCCGCCCGAGGTGTTCTGGGCGGCCTGCGGGTAGCCGTAACCACCCGAGGTGTCCTGGCCGGACGGCGGGGCGGCGGCCTGCTCGGGCGCGGCCTGCGGTGCGGCTGCCTGGGGTGCGGCTGCCTGAGGCGCGGCGGGGTTGGCCTGCTGCGGGTAGCCGTACCCGCCGGAAGTGTCGTGCGCGGGCTGAGCGGGCTGAGCGGGCTGCGCCTGCTGCGGATAGCCGTAACCGCCCGCGGCGTCCTGCTGCGGCGGCGGTGCCTGCTGCGGGTACCCGTATCCGCCGGAGGTGTCCTGCTGCGGCTGCTGGGGGTAACCGGACTGGGGTGCGCCACCCTGCGCGCCCTGCCCGTACTGCCCCTGCCCGTACTGCCCTTGCCCGTACTGACCCTGCGCGCCCTGGCCGTACTGCCCCTGCCCGTACTGCCCCTGCTGGGGCTGCTGGGGCTGCTCCTGGGCGGGAGGCTGCGGGGGACCCTGGGTTCCCGGCGGGCCGAGCGGCTGGCCGGTGGGAGGTGGCGGCGAGGCCGAGGCGGTATTGCCACCGCGCGATCCCTGGTCGTACCAAGCAGGAGGCTCGTAGACGATCTCGAACTCGCCCGTGAGGTCGAGTTCACGTTCTTCCCCGTCAGGGGACTGGCCGCCGTGGTAGTCGGACCGATCCCTGTTCACTGCTTGCCTCCTGGTCAGCCACTGCTGCTGAATGCGTCGTCGCGGTCGGGCGGATGGGGTGGCGCGTCCCACGCGTCTGCGACGCAACCGCATCACCAGAAGAGCCTAATCACTCACACCGCGGTACGGGAAAGCGCCCTTGTGTGCGCTCCGTCTCCGCCGCCGGTGCGCTAGGGCCTGTCCGGCGGATCTTCGCGGGCCCACGACTCCCCCAGCCTTCGGCCGGGAGGTGCCCCCAGGCACGCTCCCCCAGCCTTCGGCCGGGGGGACCCCCACCCGCCGCCCGCCCGAGTCACCCAAGTACGTCCAGTACGAGGGAGACCCGGGCGCACGCCGAGAGCACGCTCCCCCAAGCTCTCGACTCCTCCCCCAGCCTTCGGCCGGGAGGTGCCCCCAGAGCAGGGGGAACCCCCATGACGCCGCGGGCTGTTCCGCGAAGATCCGCCGGACAGGCCCTAGCCCGGCTTCCCCGGGGCCCCCGGGCTCTGTTCGACCCGGGGCCGAGTGTCGGACCCGGGTGCCCGGAATCACGGAACATCCAGGCGGGTTGGGGGATTCTCGGACCGTCCGGACGGACTCCGAGTATCCAAGGGCATCGGACCGGCCACGGAAAGACGCGATCCGGCCGGACGTCGAACGCCGGCCGGAGAGCCCTTTCGCGAGCCGATCGGCCCGGCGTGAGCCTCGCGACCGGACATCACAATCCGGTTGCGAGACTCCCGCCGAGCGGTCAGTCCATGCGGCGCGCGGCACCGAGCAGACCGTTCTCGGCGTCGGTCGGCTCGGTCATCACGTACTTGCGGTGCTTGCGGGTGCACCACAGCGCGACGTTGTCCGAGAGCGTCGGCAGCAGCTGCAGGTGGTCCGCCGGCACACCCAGGGTCTCGCGTACGACCTCGGTCTCCTGCGGCGAGATGCGCTGGATGCCGACCAGCTGGGCCTGCGACAGCCAGCGCGGCGCGTGCTCGCCGACGTACGGCAGCACGGTCACGACGGCCTGCCACGGAAGCGACGTCACACGGCCGCGCGGCGGGCGGACACCGCAGTCACGGATCAGCACGACCGGGCTGGAGACCGAGGGACCCTGCGCGGGCACCCGGCCCACGGGGTACACCGTCACGCACTGCTGGCCGCCGCCCGCCGCCTGCGCGAGCTGCGTCCAGACCTGCGGGCGGCCCGTCTCGACGGCCACGCGCGCGCCCGTCGCGGCGGAGCGCAGCGCGAGCACCTGGGCGAGCCACAGACCGCCGACCACGCACACGTCGAAGGGGGTCGGGCGGGCCAGGCCGAGCACGGCGGGCTGGTTCTCGGTGTCCGTGCCGATGATCACACCGTCGTCGCCGATGGGCATGCCGATCGCGGCGATCTCGTCGGACGTCACCACATGGCGGTTGCGGCGCGGGCCGCGCAGGCCGAACCCCGGGCTGAAGATGCGCCGTTGGGTCGGCTGCTGCGGTGCCTCCGGCTGCTGCAGCAGCGGGATCATGCCGGTGTCGGTCGGCGAGGCGACATGGGCGGGCCGGCGCTCGGGGTTCTGGCGCTGCCCCTGGTTCATGGTCGGCGTGGGGTAGGACATCAGGACGTACCTCCGAGCGGCAGGGTGGCGAGGGCGCCGGGGACCTGTTCGCGGTCGAGCCGCACGAGGCCGACCTTGGAGGCACCGGCGGCGCGCTCCAACTCGCGGCGGGCCTGGTCCAGTTCGTTCTCACCGCGGCCCGTGATGCGCACGTGGCCCGCGATCGCGATGCCGCGGTTGCCCGCCCGGCTCAGAGTGGTGCTGAAGGTGGTCGCGAGGACCGGCAGCGAGGTGAAGCGGGTGACCAGCTGCGGCAGGCCCACGCCGCCCTGACCGAGCTGCGGCCAGCGGGAGATCCAGTACGTGGTGTGCCAGCGGTCGTCCACGCGCCAGGTGCGGACCGCCTCGACCGTGCGCCGCTGGGTGGGCCGGCCGTCGTTGCTGTGCTGGGAGTTGGCGCGCGGGTTCAGGCAGCTGGAGGTGGCGAGCGCGTTCACCAGCTCGTTCTCGTCGAGGATCGTCGCCTCGAAACCGGCGCCGGCCAGGCGGCTGGCGAGCTGGTCGGCGGCGCGCAGCAGGGCGCGCTGGGCGCCGGGGACACCGCCGCCGCGGGCCTCGACGGCCTCGGGGCACAGCTCGGGGTCGAGCTTGAGCGCGATCCAGGTCAGCCGCAGCGCGGGCGAACCGGACTGCGCCTGCAGCGGGCCGTACGACCGCGCGGCGACCGACTGCTGCGGCAGGTGCGGGGCGGGCGCGGGCTGCGTGTGCTGCACGATCTGGGCGGAGGCCAGCTCGATGCCGTCCACCTCGAGCGCGTCCTGGATCAGCTGCAACGGCAGCTGGCGGCCCGCCATTTCGGGCCGCAGCGGCTCGTCACTGGGCTGCACGAAGAGCACGGCCGTCAGGAACGAACCGTCACCGATCATGCCGATCGACCGGTCGTCCCGGGACACGAAGCCGTACGTACGCAGAGCGGCGTCGCACTCGACGGCCGGTGCCAGCATCGGGTCGGTGCCCGGCGGGACGGGCGACTTGGCCTCGCGCTGGCGCTGCTTGAGGGCGCGCGCCGTCTCGTACCACTCGGGCAGCGGGCGGTGGTGGCGGCGCAGGATGGCGAGCAGGACGAGGAGCGCGGCGACGGCTCCGGCCGGGGCGAGCAGCCAGCGCTCGGTCACCCAGGCGGCCACCATGATCGCGGCGGCCAGCTCGACCAGGACCAGCTGCTGCAGGCGCAGCGGACCGAGCCCGCCGGGGCGCGGAAGCGTGCGGGGCGCGGCCGACGTGGAGGGTGCTGCTCCGGTGGGCGCCGGAGCGGGGTTGGGCCTGCCCCTGCCCCCGCCCCTCGGCTGCTGCTGTGCGCGGCGTCCGCGCCGAGTGCTCGTAGCGCTGGTCATCCCCCGGGACATCCCTTTCGCAATGTGGCATCGGTTCGCTCGGTGGCGCACGGCTGTGCTGGTCGACTGCTCGTCGATCGCTCGTCGCCGTCGCGGCCGCCGTGCGCTGCGGTGCCCTGTGTTCGTGTGGGAGGTCACGCTACCCGCTGATGAGGCCCCTGCGACACGGGGGCCGGGACAGGGAAGTGCGGCGGCTCTGTGAACTTCCGGTACAGAGCGGACCCGCACACCGAACCTGGTGGACCGGGGCCCCACGGCGCAGTGCATAGTAGGTGCCTGTTCTGCTCAACCGGCCCTCGTATGCGCGCTGATGCAGCCGGGGACCGGTCGGGGGCAACGACTGAGCATGGCAAAACGGGAGAAACGGGAGAGCTGGGACACATGGCAAAGCGTCGGGATGAGCTCGCCGCCTACACATTCGCGCGCAAGCGCACTGTCGCGGCTTTCCTGGCACCGGAGCCCGGGGGGTCGGAGGAAGGTGCACCGCGTCCGGTTCGCACCGTGATGCCCAGCCTGGCCGTCGGTGTCATCCTGGTCGTCGGCTTCATCGCGTGGGGCGTCATCAAGCCTGCGGCGCCGAAGGGTTGGGACAAGCCGGGCGAACACGTCATCGTGGACAGCGATTCGACGACCCGGTACGTCGTCCTCGAGGAGGGCGACCACAAGATCCTGCACCCGGTCCTCAACTACGCGTCCGCGAAGCTCCTCCTGGACAAGGGCAAGGGCTCGGTCATCGAGGTGCCCGCCAAGGAGATCGACAAGAGCGGCATCCGGCACGGCCCGACGATCGGGATTCCGTACGCGCCGGACCGCCTGCCCGCCAAGGAGGACGCCGAGAAGGCGAAGACCTGGGCGGTCTGCGAGCGGCCCGGCGCCGGCGCCTCTCCTGACCGCGCGGTGTTCGTCCTCGACAAGGAGGACGCCAAGGCGGTCCAGGGCAAGGGCAAGGTCGACTCCAGCGAGGTCCTGTACGTCGAGGAGCCGAAGTCGAAGCTCCGCTTCCTCGTGGACGGCAAGGGCAACGTGTTCCGCCTGGGCAGCAACGCCGTCAACGCGGACCCGACGCTGCGCAACACCCTGCTCGCCGCGACCATCGGCAGCAAGAACAAGCCCATGCCGGTGAGCCCGGAGTGGCTCAAGACCCTGGACGACAGCGGCACGATCTCCTTCCCGGAAATCCCGAGTGCGGGCTCTCCCGCCTCGGTCCAGGGCCTGCCGCAGGAGGCCGGCACCATCGGCCAGGTCCTCAAGGCCGAGGACGCGCAGGGTGAGAACTTCTACGTCGTTCTCGAGGACCGGGTCGCCTCGATCAGTGAGTTCGAGGCCTCGCTCATCACCAACTCGCCGACGGCGCAGGGCTCGATGGCCGACGCGGTGGCCGTGACGACCCCGGAGGTCAGCACCGCCAACGGGGGAGCGGCGCAGCCGCTCGGAGGCCACGAGGAATGGCCCCAGCAGCCGCCGAAGCAGGCCAACGAGGTGAACCCTGCCACCGGCGCGGCGAACAACACCTCCTGCAGCGTGTTCGACGGCACCTTCGACAAGGCCGCCAAGAAGCCCAACCTCGGCGCCTGGGCGGGCAAGGCGTACCCGAGGAAGGTCATCACCGACTCCCTCAACGCGTACGTCTCCTCCGGATCCGGCCTGCTCTTCCAGCAGATCAAGGGCACGGCCGCCGGTGGCGGCGGCACGTACCTGCTCACGGACACCGGTCTGCGCTACTCCCTGCCCGTCGGCAACGACGACGCCTCGGACAAGACCGGCGAGAAGGGCAACGGCGCCAAGGAGGGCGAGCAGCCCGACGAGACGGACAAGGCCCGCACGCGCCTCGGCTACGAGAAGGTGAAGGACGAGGTGTTCGTCCCGCAGAACTGGGCCGAATTCATCCCGAAGGGTCCGATGCTGGACACGGGCAGCGCGAAGCAGGCCCAGAGCCAGTGAGGTCCGACGGCTGCGGCCGACTGCGTGCGGAGGCCCAAATGACCTTCATCTGCCCGGAGTTGGCCGCTCTCAATCACAGCTCCGTCGCGTGACTGTGTGAAGTCTGTAACTGATCGCCGCTGTCGCTGGATGTGTCAGTGGCGGGCGATAGAGTGCTGACAGCGCTCATAGATGTTTAGGCAGAAGTGACGCCTCAAACCCGAGAAGCGGTACGGGCTTCTCGGTCCACAACGACATGGGGGAAGGTTCACCATGGCCGGCCAGTTTCGGGTAACAGAAGATCAGCTCGCCAAGCTCTCGGGTGACATTGACACGGCGAACGGCCAGATCCAGGGCGAGATCCGCCGCCTCAACGGCGTGATCGAGCAGATCGCGGGCGGCTGGCAGGGCCAGGCGGCCAAGTCGTACCACTCGCTGCAGGAGCGGTGGAACTCGGACGCGAAGCGGATGAGCGACATCCTGCAGGACATCAAGGAAGCCGTGGACTCCACGCGGAGCAACTACTCCGCCTCGGAAGAGCAGCAGAACTCCGAGATCAGCAAGATCATGTCGGACTTCGGCTGATCGTCGCTCGATCGGGCAATCACCGCGTGAACGACTCGGCGTATTCGGGACGTTCACTCCGGGACTGCTCACACCCCACCAAACTTCCGCAAACTCCCTGAAGGGGATCGACGATGTCCATTCTCGTCAATTACGCAACGATCACCAACGCTTCGACCGACGTGCGCACCACCGCAGGTCGCATCAAGCAGCAGCTCGACGACATCGAGGCCGCGGTCAAGAACGTCGCGCAGTCCTGGGAAGGTGAAGCCCAGGAGGGTTACCAGCGCAAGCAGCGCGAGTGGGACCAGACTGCTGCCTCGCTGCACCAGACGCTGATGAAGATCGCGTCGGCGCTCCAGAACTCGGCCGAGAACTACCAGGCCACCGAGCGTCAGAACGCCAACACCTGGACCTGATCCTCAGCCCCAAGCGGGCCTGAGTCGGTGTGATCCGAGGCGTTGAGGGAGGCCCGGTCGGCGCGATCCGCGCGGACTGGGCCGAACTCGCCTCGGCGCCCGGGCCCGGGCCCGTTCATCTGTGGGGAACCTGGTGTTTTCGTTGCTGAGTTGAACTCCGTGAGCGGGGCGATCGTCTCGCCCTTGTCACCGAGTCCAACTCAGCAGCACGGCACCGGAAGTGTCCGACAGTACAACCGCTCCACCTCACCACAGCGCCACGCCATAACCGCACCAGCTATCGCCAAGCCATCCCTGGGGGTCCTGAGCATGGGGGTCCTGACACCCCGTACGCGTACGAGTGGAACCCGCGCACTGCAGCGGGCTGTTGGCGTACTCACGGTCACAGGGTTGTGCTTCGCCGCCACCCCGGCCGCCGTCGCCGACTCCGGACCCGACGCTTCCGAATTCGACCTCAGCTCGAGCTCCGAATGTGAGTTCGGCGGCAAGAACATTCCGTCCACTCCCTGGTCCCTGCAGCGCATCCTCATGGAGCAGCTGCACGACAAGGCCACGGGCGACGACGTCACGGTCGCCGTGATCGACACCGGCGTGGACGACGACAACAAGCAGCTTGCCGGTCAGATGGCCTCCAAAGGCAAGGACTTCGTCGGCGGCAAGGACGGCACCGAGGACATCGAGGGCCACGGCACCCGGGTCGCGGGCATCATCGCGGCCAAGGAGGTGCCGGGCACCGGATTCATGGGTCTCGCTCCCAAGGCGAAGATCCTGCCCATCCGCTACACAGGTGCGCAGGACAAGCAGGGGAAGCCGAAGCAGGGCAACTCGGACACCATGGTCGCGGCGATCAAGTACGCCGTGGACCAGGGCGCGGACATCATCAACATCTCCTCCGACACGGAGGAGCGGAAAGACCCGCCGCGGCTGCGGGCGGCCATCAAGAACGCCGTCGACTCCGGTGCCCTCGTCATCGCCGCCTCCGGCAACGACGGCTGGGACGCCACGTCCAAGAAGACGTACCCGGCCTCGTACGACGGTGTCGTCGCGGTGGCGGCCTCCGACCGCAACGACGAGCGGGCCTCCTTCTCACAGGCCGGCGACTTCGTCGACATCGCCGCGCCCGGCGTGGGCATGGTCTCGACGGTCCCCGAGGGCGGCCAGTGCACGGCCGACGGAACCAGCTTCGCGGCTCCGTACGTCGCAGGTGTGGCCGCGCTGATGATGGACCGGTACCCCGACTGGAATGCGCAGCAGATCATCGCGCGCATGCAGGAGACCGCCGAACGACCCACGGCGGAGCCGAATCGCTACGTGGGCTGGGGAGTTGTCGACCCCCTGGCGGCCCTCTCGGACAGCACGGAGCCGGGCGAGACGCCGAAGCCCGAAGCGCCTCAGCAGGCCGGCGCTTCCCAGGTGACCCCCATGAAGGTCACCATGGGGGAGACCCCTGCGGAACGGGACCGGCGCATCTCGATCTATGTGCTGGGCGCGGGGTTGCTGCTGGTCTTCGTGGCGGGCGGTAGCGGGATCGCAGTGCGTGACTGGCGACGGAAGAAGGCTGGGGGGTTTGGATCTGATTAAGGCGAACCGGCCTGTTCAGGGCGAATCAGGGCCTTTGACTGAGTCAGGCCAAATGGATACGGAATCCGTTGGCACGAAGAACATTGGAAAACTGGGGAGAGGACACGGGGTATGAGCAACGGGATGCGGGTTGATCTGAGCGCCCTCGATGACGTCATCAGGAAGCTCAACGGGCTGCTCAGCAACATGGACTCGGCCAATGAGAAGGCCAAGTACGAGACGGATATTCCTAGCACTGCCTTCGGTAGCGACAAGTTCCTGGAGTCGAATCAGCTTCACAAGGCTCACGCCGATGAGAAGGCCCGGATTGAGAAGATCATCAAGGGTCTGCACGAGCTGATCGATGAATTCGGCAAGAGCGCCTCGAAGGTGAAGGACAAGTACACCGAGCAGGAGCACGCCGAGCAGGGTCGTTACAAGGATGGTGCTCCTCAGGGCGCGGCGAACTAATCGACTTCAAGAATCGGCCACTGACGGAGGGGATGTACGGAGATGGCCTACGGCTACGGCGCGCACATGACGCCTGAGCAGATCGAGGCTCAGCAGCAGGCGCGCGAAGAGCGCATTCAGGAGAAGCACGACGAGATTCTCGAGGAGCAGCCCGACGGTGGTATGGGCGGGCCGGACCGTTCCCAGATCGACTCGCCGTTCATGTCGATGAGCATTCCGGAACTGCGCTCCATGATTCTGGACGCGGACCCGGACCGCATCTACGAGGTCAGTCAGCACTGGAAGAAGGTTCACGAGATCCTCTCCGGTGGCGAGGCGGGTGCCGAGCCGGCCAAGGACAGCGTTGCGGGCATGCTGAAGAAGGCTGTCGAGGACGTCCTGGAGCACTGGCAGGGTGAGGCGGCGGCGTCCTTTGCCAGGAAGGCCGGGGAGATCCAGAACAAGGTCTCCAACGGTGCTCTCTGGGCGAAGCGCAACGCGGACACCATGGACGCTGTTCAGAAGGACCTCAGGACCTCACGCGAAAAGATGCGTGAGGTCGAGGAGCCGGGCTTCTGGGACCGCGCCTGGGACAAGATGTGGGACGACGAGCGCAGCGACGAGCAGCTCCTCGAAGACATCAAGAAGGGCGCCAACACCGAGGCTGCCGCCAAGGCCAACGCTGACTCCCTTTCTGCGGGTAAGGAAGCGCAGCTTCAGGGTGTCGCGATCATGGAGCAGCTGGCGGTCAACTACAAGGCTTATGCGAAGCCTGTCCACCCCAACCCGCCGGACGACAAAGATCCCTTCTCGCCCCCGGACACGGGTGGGTCGATGCCTCCGCCGATCGTGCCTTCCGGTCCTGGAGGTAGTGGACCTGGTGCAGCGGGCACGGCTCCGAAGCCGTGGAGCGCGGGCCCGCCGAAGGGGGTTGGTCCGGCTCCGTCCATTCCCGGCCCCAAGGGCATCACGGGCGGCTCTCAGCTTCCGGTAGGCACCAACACTGACAGCCTCTCGCCTGGGCTGACCGGTAAGACCTCGCTGCCTGGTGGTGGAGGACCCGGCCTGCCCACGGGCGGTGGCGGTGGTGGCGGTGCCGGTGGTGGCTTCGTTCCGCCCGCTGGTGGCCCGAGCCTGGCTGGTGGTGCTGGACGCACCGGTGGTCCTGCTGCTGGAGGCCGTGGAGGCATCGGTGCAGGTGGTGCTGCGGGAGCCAACCGCGGTGCTGCTGGCCGTGCGGGCATGGGCGGCATGGGTGGCGGCATGGGGGCCGGTGCCGGTGGCCGTGGTGCTGCCGGTGCAGGCGGCCGAGGCGCGCTGGCCAAGGCTCGTGGTGGCGTCGTCGGCGCGGCCCAGGGCATCACCGGCAAGGGCACCGGAGGCGGCGCAGGCCTGCATGGCAGCCGTGGTGGTGCTCAGCGTGCCGGTGGCATGGCTGGCGGCATGGCCGGTGGCATGGGCGGCCGTGGTGGCCGTCGTGGTGAGGACAACGAGCGCGGCGAGCGTCCCGACTACCTGGTCGAGGACGAAGAGACGTGGGTCTCGGAAGAGGACCGCAAGAGGAACGTGCCGAGGAACATCGAGTAGGCACTGAGCGAGCCAGCAGAGAACCAATCGCCGGTTCGCGTA
The DNA here is from genome assembly GCF_029968015.1 of Streptomyces luteolus. Taxonomy (GTDB): domain Bacteria; phylum Actinomycetota; class Actinomycetes; order Streptomycetales; family Streptomycetaceae; genus Streptomyces; species Streptomyces luteolus. The sequence goes on along the minus strand of NZ_JASCIS010000019.1, from coordinate 41,591 downwards.
TGAAGACTGGCGAAACCAGTCGCAGTTGAGTGAGGAGCAAGGAATTGGGAGTCAAGCGAGTCTGGTCCACGGCGGGAGTCGCGGCACTGACAGGAGCCTTGCTCCTCACCTCAGCGCCAGTTGCCTCCGCCGATGAAGTTCGGGATAGCCAGTGGCCACTCTCCGTGTATGACGCCAAGAACGTATGGGAGGAGTCGCGCGGCAAGGGAGTAACGGTTGCTGTAGTTGACTCCGGTGTTGACGCATCGCACCCCGACCTGGTGGGGAATGTCCTGCCAGGCAAGGACTTCTCGCGACCGAGTATCGGTGCTCACAAGGACAAGTACGGTCACGGCACTGGCATGGCGAGCATCATCGCTGGCCATGGTCACGGGGCGGGCAACCGTTCGGGCGTTATGGGCATTGCGCCTGAGGCCAAGATTCTTCCGGTGAGGGCGTTCAAGGACGACAAGAAGGCAATGGATTGGACCTGGCCCGACGGTGTTCGCTATGCCGTGGACCAGGGCGCCGAGGTGATCAATCTTTCCTTCAAGGACCCCAATCAGTCAGCAGGGACTAAGGGGGCCAAGGCAATTGCCTATGCACTGGCCCATGACGTGGTAGTCGTGGCTGGTGTCGGGAATGACGGAGGAACAGTTTCCTCCACCGCTACGTTGCCAGGTGTCGTAGGTGTGACCGCTGTAGACGAGGATCTCAAGCCGTGGAGCGAGGCCAACTCGGGTGAGGGTGTTGTCCTGGCTGCACCTGGAGTGGACATCACAAGCGCCACACCTACCACCTCTTCTGGGTACCGGAAGGCGACTGGCACCTCAGATGCCACGGCCTACGTCTCTGGAATCGCCGCCCTCCTCCGCTCCAAGTTCCCCGACCTGACCGCCGGACAGATCATCAACCGCATGGTCAAGTCCGCGGACTACCTGGGGAACGCGCCGGACAAGGAGACCCTCGGCTACGGCATTGCCCGTCCGGGTACGGCCATGCGGATGGACATCCCCAAGGGCCCCAAGGAAGGCCCCCTCGCGCAGGCGCCGTCCGGGACCGAGTCCAAGGGGTCGCCGGCTGAGGGGAATGACTCCTCGTCGAACGAGTCCGCTGGGAAAAAGAAGAAGTCGTCCTCTTCCAGCGGGCTGCTGATCGGCGTCGGCATCGGTGTTGCCGTGCTGATCGTCGTCGGTGTCATCTTCGCCGTGCTCCGCAGCCGTGGTAATCGCGGAAACGGTGGCGGCCCCGGGAACGGTGGGCCCGGCGGTTCCGGTGGTGGGCCCAGTGGGTTCCCCGGGCAGCAGCAGTACCCGAACGCCGCGCCCGGGCAGTCCTATCCGGCAGCGCCCGGTCAGGCGCCGCAGCAGGGTGGGCCGTACGGGCCGCAGTAGTAGCGCGTAGGTCGTAGAAGTTCGCGACAGGGCTCGGGAGTTTCCCGGGCCCTGTCGCATGTTCAGCGGCGTTTGTCGGCTGGGTGGGGCAGCAGGGCACGGGCGAGTGTGCCGTAGAACCCGGCTGGAAGAGGTGTGTGGGCATGTTGGCGGAGGAGACGGTTCTGGGCGGATCCGCGGCGCGGGTCCGGCGGATCGGGCGATGGTGTGTGGCCGTCGGGGCGGCGGTGAGTGTGGCGGTGCTCGGCGTGTGGCTGTTCCTGCCGTTGCCCTCGGTGCGCCGAGCGCTCGTCCTCGTCGCGCTGGCCTGTGGCGTGGCCTGCCTGGTCGTACTGGCTCGACAGAGGGACTCCGCCGCAGCCGTACGGGAGGCGTTCGGCGTCCCTGCGGATGACGAGCCGGCGCCGACCCGCTGCACCCCGGCCCCGGATCCAGTCGCCACCTCTGCGTCCACCTGTCCACCACCCCTGCCGCGCGCACTTCCCTCCCGCCGCCCCCAGCAAATCCGGATCCTCGCCCGGGGGTTGGGGCTTACCGCCGGGCTGCTCGCGCTTGTCGCGCTGGCCGCCGGGCGGCCGGAGCCCTCGGCGCAAGTGGCGCGGCTCGGTGCGGCCGGGGGACTGTTCGCGGAGGTCCGCATCCTCGAGGTGGGCGAGAGCGATTTCCACGACCCGAGTCGTGGCTCCTCGTACTACACCGCGGATGTCGTCGTGGAGCTGCACGGAGCGGAGGGGGACGGTCGTGGCGCCACGACCGTGCGGGCCCGCTCGGACGGCCCGCCGCGCCCCGGCGACCGCACCACCGTGCTCTAGGCCCCGGACGACCTCACCCTCGGCGCCGTGGCGAGCAGGACCTCGCTGCACGACGAGTTGGCGGGCCGGACCTTCTCGTCGTCTTCACCTTGGTGTTCGTCGGGCTGTGGCTGCTCGGGGGAGCGGTCACGGTCAGTGTGGTCCTGACGCGGTTCGGGTGCGGCTCGGGTGCGCGCCTCCGGGCGGAGGACTTCGCGGTGCGCGGTACGTGGGTGGGCATACGGAAAGCGGAATCGCTCACCGTGCAGGCGGAGAGGGAGGACGGCCGGACCGTTCAGCTGGACTTCCGCGCGCCGTTCGACGCGCGGACGGTCCCGGCGAGCCTCAAGGGGCAGCCGCTGTGGCTGAGTTGGGGGCGCCGCACCGACGCCGCCCCCTGGGCCAGGACGCGGAGCGAGGACGCCGCACGGGCCCTCTCGTTCACCGGCTGTGCTCGTCTTCGACTCGGGCCTCGTCATCCACGGCATGCTGCTCAGAAGCACCGAAGCGGATCCCGGGAGCAGGACAGGCGGCAGCAGGACAGGCGGCAGCAGGACTGGCGGCAGCAGGACTGGCGGCAGCAGGACTGCCGGGAGCAGGACCGCCGGGAGCAGGACCGCCGGATTCAGGACCGTCGGGAGCATCGAACCCGGAGCACCCCGCCGCCTCCACCTCTGGGATCCCGGAGCCCACTGGCCCGCGACCGTAAGCCGCTTCGCGCTGGGGCTCGCCGCCACAGCTCTGCTGGGTGCCGCGCTCCTCACGTTCGAGATGCCGGCGGTCCTGCGCTGGACTGTGGGGGTTGTGGCCGTGCTCTGCGGGCTCGCCTGTCCCGGCGGCGGTGCGGCCGACGTCAGGCGAACAAGCTCGCCAGCCAGCACAACCCCGCCCCCACCAGCCCGGCCGCGAGGAACGCGATCACGATCCGGCGCAGCGGGGACCGGCCGGCGCGCTCCCAGGCGGTCTCGTACGTGATCTGGCCGCGGCCGAACGGCGCGTACCCGGTGGCCGTGCAGAAGATGCCCAGGCCGATGAGGACCAGCCCGCCGAGCGAGCCCGAGAACCAGCGCAGGGCGCGCTTGCCGTCCGTGGCGACGTAGTCGCGGTCCTCGCCGAGGTGGGTGAGGGAGAGCGCGGGCCCGCCCTGCTGCACGTCAAGGAGCGCGCCCTCCGGATAGCCGCGGCGGGTGTCGACGTACGCCCGGGAATCCCGTTCGCCCTGGGTGCCCGCGGCCGGTACGAACGTGCCGTGGCAGCGGACGTTGTCGGTGCCGCGGCGGCTGCGCCGGGAGGCGTTGTGGTGGAACTTCGCCTCGCACGAGGTCACCTTCAGCGTGCCCGCAGTGCCGGCGAAGCCCGCCGCGTACACGCCTTCGTACGTTGAGTAACCGCTCAACAGCAGCCCGAGGATGAGGAAGACCGCGCCACCGAGGCGGCCGATTGTGTGCGTCACAGTGCTGCCACCCTTTCCGTACGGACTGCCTATCACACCGGTGTACGCGCGATACTGCACGGGACGAGAGTGAGGAGCAGCGACATGGCCAGGCACGGCGACAACTCCCCGAACCCGCGCAACCCGCAAGGCCCTTCGGACGACGAACGGGGAGCGTGGGACGAAGCGCTCGAACCGGAGCAGCAGCGGGCCCTGAACGCCTCGCTCCGCCAGGTCAGGGACCTGCCCGGCGTGAGCCCCGAATTGAAGGACATGGCGAACAAGCTGCTGTCCGGCCGGGTCTCGCTCCGCGACATCGTGGACGACCCGTCGGGTTCCCGCGCCTTCGGTGGCGGCGAGTTCGCGAAGCTGCGCGGGCAGTGGGAGTCCGCTTCGGACGAGGAGCGGGACCGGCTGCGCAACGACGTGACGCCGGACGACGGCGCGGGCCGCGACTCGCGGGGGGACGGCGAACAGCCCCGCCGCTCCCAGGAGCAGGAGCAGCCGAAGAAGGGGCAGGGGCGGCACAGCGGGGGGTTTTCGCTGTACTAGGACGGGACTAGGACGGGACTAGGACGGGGACCAGAGCAGGGCTGGTACGGCACTAGTGCGGGGCGGGGCCCTGGTCCCCTCGTACGCGAAGGGCCTTCGCCCCGCGCTCCGTCGCCACGACCAGGAAGCCGTCGGGCGCCAAGTCCGCTCCCGTGAAGGGCACTTCGGAGAGCAGGGCGGCCGCCACACGGTTCTGCTCGCGGTTCCAGATCCGTATCTGGTCCTTGGCGCGGCTCAGGAACAGGGGTGCCGTGGCGCGTTCGGCCTCCGCGTGGTCGACCAGATACTCGGGGCCCGCGCCCGGCACGGCCGTCGCGTGCGCGAGGTCGTACACGAGGAGCTCGGCCCCGTCCGCCGTGCCCAGGGGGCGTGCGCCCGGGGTGTCCGCCGGGACGGTGAGCGCCACGACGGGCACGGGCGGGGCGTCGCGCTGCACGAGGCCCGCCAGGCGTACGTCGCTGATCCCGGGAAGCCGGATGCTCCACAGTGTCTGCCAGGGCAGCGGAAGCCCGAGCCGGTGCACGGCCGCGCCGTACTCCGCGAGACCGTCCTCGACGAATGCGCTCTCAAGCAGCGCGGCACGGACCCGCGCGGGCGCCAGCGTGCGGCTCAGCAGCGGTGCCGTACGCAGATACGTCCGCGCGGGGTCGCCCAGCTGCTCAGCCGGTACGGCCTCGACTGCGGCGCGCAGAACCGTCGGGTCCGCGTACACGAACAGGCCCGGGTCCGTGAGGAGTTGAGGCAGCAGCCCGGCTTCGAGTGTGTGTCCCGCGATGTGGTCACGTACGTACGGATCGGCCTTGCTCCAGTCCTGACCCGGCACCGCTTCCAGCAGGGCCATGGCGATCTGCGACTGCACGGCGCGCACGCCGCGCAGCCCGCCGAGGACGGCATCCCCGATGGCGGGGTGCAGGAGCTGGACGAGGGTACGGGGCGTGCCGGTGTCGCCCGCGCCGTACGACTGGCGGGACTGGACGAACGGGCCGATGAGGGCAGGGGCGGCGGCGACGGCGGCGCTCATGTCCTGCCCGGCGACCGCGCTGACGAGCCGCGCCCACAGCTCCACCGGCATGCCGTCGCCCTCGGCGAGCGCGAGTGGGGTCAGGAGGTGGCGCAGGGTCTGCGGGTCCGAGCCGTGGCGGTACGCGTGGGAGTCGAGGGCCTCGTCGACCGTCGCGGGCAGCGACTGCTCGTCGACCGGCCCGGCGGGGACGTGGCCGACGGCCGCCAGTTCCACGACGAGGGGACTGGTGCCGGCGTGCCGGGCGATGGCCGCGGCGAGGGCGGGCTGGGCTGCGGAGCGCTGGGTGAGAAGCGCCTCGGCCTGGCGGGTGAGACCCTGCGGGTCGGCCCACTGCGGCTCGTCCAGGTCGATGATCTGCACGGTGCCCGGGGGCAAGTGCGAGGCGAGCGTGGCGGCGGACTCCCTGGGCACATCGGCCAGCAGCCGGACGTGCCCGAGTCCGGCGAGCGGGCGCAGTACGTCCCGTACGACCCGGTCGGGTTCAGCGGCGGCGCGGACGGGGCCGGCGCGGTCCACATCCGGCACGACGACGGTGAACGGGCCGGGCAGGGCGGCGAGTTCGCCGTACACGTCGTCGGTGGTGGTGGCGCGTAGACCGTAGTGCCCGGCTATCAGCCAGGTGAGCTGGGCGGCGGTGAGGCCGGCGGCGCCGGCAACGGCGGGCGCGGGCAGATCCGGCGGGACGGTCGACGGGTCGAGGTCGTCGAGGGCGATGCGTCCGCGGAACTCCGGGTCGCACAGCATCAGAAACCCCGTGAGCAGATGCGTACGGCCGCTGCCTCGGCTGCCCGTCAGGAGGACGACGCGCGGCGCGCCGGCCTGCCCAGCCCGCCACGCGGCGAGGGCGCGCAGCACGGCGGTGCGGCCGCCGATGTAGGGGTGCGGTGCGTGGTTCTGAGGGGCTGCGGCGGTCACGGTCATCGTTCTCAATCCCGTCGATGGAGGCGGGGCCCGGGGTGGGCGGTACGGAGGACGGTCAGGAGTTGCGTTCGCGCTCCCGCGCGCGGTTCTTCTTGTAGAGCGCGATCGCCTGCTCGGTCGGGAAGTTGGGAGTCCCGTACGACTTACCGGTCTCCTTCGACACGACGATCTTCCCGCCGCCGGGCTGGGCGGGCCGGGCGGGGCCGCCTTCGGGCTGCGCAACGGGCGGCAGCACCGGGTAGATCAGGAACCCCTCGTCGAATTCGTGCACGGCCAGTTCGAGGGGCGTGCCGTCGGCCAGCTTCGGCTCGGCGTAACGGCTGTGGAAGATGGCGAGCGCTTCTTCCGGGGTGGTGGGCGGAGTGTGGGCTTGCTGATTCGGGTCCGGTGTTCCGGAGGGCATGTGAGGTCCTTTGTGGGGGTTGCCAGGTGGGACAGGTGAGGCCTGTTCGGTCAGGTCGGTCGGGTCGGTGAGGCCGGTCTGCTCGCTCAGGTCGGGAATTCGTTGAGCCAGTCGCCGTCGAGGAGAGCGCTGGGGAGGTATTCGGATTCGACGGTGATGGTGAATCCGGCGTCTTTGGCGAGACAGGCCATGGCAAGGGGGCCCAGGGCGATGACGCCTTCGTTGTCCCGTGAACGGTCTTGACTGCTGGTCCAGTAGTCCTTGTGCCATTCCAGGGCTTGGGCGAGTTCGGTGTTGAAGGCGCTCTCGTCGCGTTTGGCGATCTGGGCGAGGAGGTTCATGGGCGGGTAATTGATTTTCAGAACCGTCTCGCGTGGTGCGTGACGCAGGCGTGCCGGGTCGGTGTTCTCCATGGCGGTGACGAGCTTGTCGCCGAAATCGCCCTGTTCGAGGCGGTACGCCTGGAGGGCTTCGACCCAGTCGTACATGTACCGGTCGTAGGCGCCCTCGGCCTGGCGGAGCAGGCTGACGGGGACCTGCGAGAGCTGCCACATGCGTTTGGGTTCGCGGCAGACGGCAGCGAGGTAGAAGGCGGTGACCCAGTGCCCGGCGTAGGCGCGGGGACCGGCGCCGTACCGGATGTTCCGGATGTCGTGGTTGATGCGGTACTCGAACGTGCCGGTTTCGGCCTGGGCGGAGACGAAGAGGGCGGAGCCGAGTTGCATAGCCGTGACGGTGGCTTCCCAGGATTCCAGGGTGCTGGCGTCGGGGGTGATCGAGCAGTAGAGGCCGATGCGATTGACGGCTTTGAGCAGCAGATTGGAGAACCAGAGTGGCTGGTTCTGCAGAGTCCCGACCTCCTTCCAGAATCGCGGCTCGGTGAGTTCCATCAGTTCGCCGATGTTTCCCAGCGGGAACTCATGCCGTCGAACGGTTGTCATGCTGCTTCTCCTCATCGGTCCTGATGTCGAACTCACGCATCTCGTACCCCGTGTGTTCCGTGCCGGGGGCGTTGCCCTTGACCAGCACGTAGCGGAGGCTTGCCGCGCCCTCCTCGCCCGCCAGGGCGTCGCGGAGCTGCCACGCAAGGTTCAGTTCTTTCCGACCGGCTTCCTTTTCAGCCTCGCTGCCGTGCTGGATTCTGTCCTCCGCGCGAGTCTCCATCTCGTGCACGATCGTCTCAAAGTACGCGCGTGTGCCCTGCTTGACCCTGGGGATGCTGCTGCGGGGTTCATCCTGTGGCGGCTGGTCCGAGTTCTCGTCCGAGGGGCTGTCGGAATCGGACGAGTCCCGTTGATCCGGAATCTGGTCCGGGAGCCCGCGGCGTTCACCCAGTCCTGTGTCCTTGTCGGCTTTGGCCTCGACCACGATGATCTCGGGAGGCTCGCCCGGGTTGATCCAGATCTGGTCGAAGCGGTTGTTGCCCCTCTCCCTGTTGTCGACACGGTCGGCGTCGGGGAAGTTGTCCGGCATGGCGTGGAATTCGGCGACCGTATCGCCATAGTCCTCGCTCAAGCGCCCCATGTCGGCATGCAGCGGGCTGTGCTTCGCGTCAGCCTCCGCGTACCTCTTCTCGTTCTCGGGCGTCGGGTTCTGCTCCTTGGCCTTCTTGGCCGCGGCCCGTTCGTCGTGCGGGACCTTGTCCGCGATGATGGCCTTGCGGCGGTCCTCCGCGGCCTTGTCCAAGGTTCGCCGCTGGTCCTCGGAGAGGTCCGTCCTGTCGCTCTGGTTGGGCTTCCAGTCGGTGTACGACTCGGGCTCCGGATCCGGGGTGTCGCTCGCCAGCATCCAGCGGTTCGGCGGCTTAGCCGGGTGCAGTTGGGGTGCGGGGAAGCCGTCTTCGCAGAGCCGGTTGATGCGGATGCGGTGGCCGCGCTTGTCGTAGTACTTGTCGAACCACTTCTTGTGCTCGGCGTTGTCCGAGTTCGCCCAGTCGAGCTTCTGCCGGTCGCCTGCCCGCTGCCTGGCTCGCTCGTTCGGGTCGTCGGTCGTCCCCGAGGGCTGAGCCGGGCCGGTTGGCCGGTCCGGTGTGGCGGGCGGGCTCGCGTGATTCGCCGGGCTGATCTCCCCGTACAGCGGCTTCTTGTTCTGGACCGCGTCCTCGATGTGGCGCGTGGCGTCGGCGGTCTTGCCTGGTGGCAGGCTCTCGCGGCTCGGGATGGTCGAGTCGGTGTTGAGCTGGGCCGGCTTGGTGTCGGCGGTGCCGTCCGGGGACTTGCCCGGCGTGCTCGTGTCGTCGGGGGACTTGTCCGGGGTGGAGTCCGGCTGTGCGTCGGGCTCTGTGCGGGGGTCCGTGTGGGGCTGGGGGTCGTCCTGTGGCTGCCGGTGGTCGTCCGGGCGGGTGGTGTCGTCCGGGCGGGTGGTGTCGTCCGCGCTTGGGTCGTCCGCCCTCGGGTCGGGCGTACGAGGGTCAGATGCTCGGGGGTCCGTGGTGCGCGGGTCGCTCGGGGTGGGGTCGGCGGTGCGCGGTTCCGAGTTCGACTGCTGGTGCGGGACGGACGGCGTCGTCCGCGGGTCGGAGTCCGGCTTGGCGTTCGGGGGGGTGTCCTGGTCCGGGGTCTTGTTGTCCGGCGACCCGTTGTCCGGACTCGTGTTGTTCGGACTCGCGTGGTCCGGGCTCGTGTTGTCCGGGGTGGTCTGGTCCGGGGACTCAGGGTCCGGGGAGGGCGACTGGTCGGGGGTGGGCCCGTCCGGAGTCGTCGGGGGAGCTGTGGCGTTGTCGTCCGGGTTGTTTGAGTTTGGGGCGTCGGAGGGGGACGTCTGCTCCGTGGGCGTCGAGTCGTCGCTGTGCGTGGGATCCGGGGCGGCTGGGTCGGACTGCTGGGTCTGGTCGGGCTGTTGAGCCTCGGTGCCCTGCTGGTCCTGAGTGTTCTGCGTAGTGGCGTTGTTCTGCTGCTGGTTGTTCTCGTTCTGCGCTTCCGGTTGTGCCGGGTGCAGGGGGTTGCCTTCGCGGTCCAGCGGGATGTGCCAGGCGCGCTCCGCGTTCTCGATGTGGATCGGGTCGTGGCTGACCTCGCCGGTCTGGGTGTCGATCCAGACGATCTTCCCGTTGTGGTTCACCGCGTTGAATGCGTGACCGCCTCCGCCGGGCCAGTCGACCTGGACGATCGAGGCGGATCCGGGGCCTGCTACCAGCAGGTCGTACTCGATTCGCAGGGGGGTGTCCGGGTCGTCTCCCGTACCCGCGTACGTGTGCGGAGCACCGGACCAGCTGATCTGGTTGTCGTTGGCGTTGTCCTCGGGGCCCAGCAGGTCGATGCCGCCGTTGCCGTCCGGGTCGAGCGTACGAGGCGCGGAGACCTGCGGGTTGCCGTACCAGGTCTCGAGGAACGAGCGGGAGCAGTCTGCACAGTTGTTGCCGCGGCCGGGGACCTCGTTGCCGCCGTCGTTCTGGAGCTGGGCCCAGTCCTTGAAGGGGTCCGGGTAGCGCTGCGGCGTACCGTCCTCGTTCCGTGGGACGGCGTCCTCCAGGGCCTGCTGGTCGTCCGGATCGACCTCGCGGAGACCGCCGGGCTCGTGGTCGAGGCTGTCGCGGATGTCCTGGAGGCTCTCGGTCTCCGGCTTCTTGTTCTCGTCCTCGGGCTTGGTGCTTTCGTCGTCCTTGGTCTCGTCGGACGTGTCGTCGGCTGTCTTGTCGCTCGGGTCGCTCGGGTCGCTCGGGTCGCTCGGGTCGTTCGGGTCGTTCGGGTCGTTCGGGTCGTTCGGGTTGTCCGGAGAGTTCGGGTCGTTCGACTGGCTGGGCATGCCCGGGGTGTTGGGCGTGCTCGGGCCGTCGTTCTTCGTCGAAGGCGATGCCGATGGTGATGGTGATGGCGATGGCGCGGGCGACGGTGGCGTGTTGGCGCCCGCGGGATTGCTAGGGCCGGGCGGGTTGCTGCCCGGAGTGGTGCTCGGGGTGGTGCTCGGCGTACTCGCGGGCGACTGCTGCGCGGGCCGGGTCGGCGTGGCAGTCGTGGCCTGCTGGTTGGAGGTGGGCTGCTGCTGGCCGGGCCGGTCGTTGGTGTTCGGGGTGCCCGCTGTGTTCGGAGTGCTGGGTGTGCCGGGTGTACTCGGCGCGCTCGGCGTCGAAGGGGCTGTCGTACTGGGCGAGTTGGACGGGTTCGACGTGCCTGGCGAGTTGCCCTGGCTGGAGGACGGTGTCGACGGCTGCGTGCCCGGAGTGGTCGTACTGCCGGGGGTCGTGTTCGGGGTCGTGGCGGGGCCGGGGGCGGAGTTCGTGTTGGTCCCCGGCGTACGACCGTCAGCCGCGCTCGGCGTGCTCGTACTCGGCGTGCTCGTACTGGGAGTGCTGGAGCTGGGCGTGCTCGTACTCGGCGTGCTCGTACCGGGAGTGGCGGACGCCGGCGTGCTCGTGGCCGGGGAGCTCTGCTGGGGCACGGACGGGCGACCGCCAGGCGTGGTGGAGCCGCTGTCGCTCGGCGTCGTACGAGGCGTGGAGGCCGGGCCCGAGGACGAAGGGCTCGGCGACGAGGGCGGGCCGCCGGCGGACGGGGTGGACGTGCCCGGAGCCGTGGACGGCGTGCCGCGCGGAGCGTTGGACGCCGAGGGGTTGGGGCTGGTCGCCGTCCCCCCGCCGGAGGGCGTACCGCCGGAGTTCGTGCTCGTACGCGCTCCCGCGTCGCCGCCCGTCGACGGTGCGGTCGGTGAGGTCGGCATGGAGCTGCCGCCGTCGCCGCGCGGGGCGGACGTCGCGGGCTCCGAAGTCGTGGGCGGGGGTGCGGAGTTGGTCTGCGTGGGCGCGCTGGCCGCGAGGCTGTCGACCTGCGCGCCGACGGACCCCCCGCTGTTCGTGGACGGCGAACTGGTGGAGGGGGAGGGGCTGGGCGCGGACTGCGCGTTGGGCGAGGTGATGCCGCCCGGGTTGGAGTTGCCGCCGCTCGGTGTCGTACCGCCCGGATTGCCGCCGCTGTCAGAGGCGCTCGGCGACGGTGAGGGGCTGGGCGAGGGGCTGTTGTTCGGCGCCGGGTCGTCGAAGTCGCTCAGGCCGGGGCTGTCGCTGCGCGAGGGCGCGTTGTACTGGCTCGGCCCGGTGTTCGGGGTGCTGTTGCTGCCGCCGGAGTCCGAGCTCGGCCCGGGGCCGACGTTCGGACCGGAGGGGCTGTCGCCGCTGTTGTCCGCCGAGACCGTGCTGCCTACGTTCGGGCCGCCGTTGTTGGCGGTCGAATTCGAGCCGGAGTTGGAGTTCGACGAGGAGTTGGAGTTGGAATTCGAGTCCGACGTGGAATTGGAGCCGGAGTCGTTCCCCGTGCTCGAATTGTTACCCGTACTCGAATCGCTTCCTGTATTCGAATTCGAGCCCGGGTCGCCGTTCGGTAGGGAGGAGTTGTTGCCGAGTGGGCCGTTGTTCGCGTAGTTCTCGGCGCCGTTGCGGATGTTTCCGCCGGCTTTGCTGCCGAGGCTGTCGCGGACGCTTTCCATGAAGGTCTGGGGGGTTTGTTTGATGGCTTCCCAGCCGCCTTCGGCGCCGGCTTTGACGGTGGCGGCGACGTCGATGCCGGACTGGGCGCCGAAGCCGACGTTGACGGCTTGGCGGGTGAGGTCGGTGACCATCGCTTCGAGCGCGGAGACCGCCGGTTCTTTCATGCACTCGATGATGGCTTCGACGAGTGCGTCTTTGAGTGCGTCGAGGATCTGGCGGACGGTGATGCGGGTGATGGCGGTGGCGGCCATGCTGGCGGCGTTGGAGAGGCCGAAGGTGACGATGGAGGCTGCGGCTGCGGCGATGATCTGGATGGCGAGGGCGATGAGTTGGACGATGACGGCGATTTTGCAGGTGATGACGAGCATGGCTGCGCCGCGGAGGGCGAAGGCGATGATCGTTGCTGCTTGGGCTGCGTCCTGGAGGTAGCCGTCGCCGCCGGTGTCGAATTTGTCGTAGGTTTTTTTGAATTTGTCGATGGAGTCGCCGGTGTTGTGCGACATCACGGTGGAGGCGCTGGTGTTGGCGTTGGCGCGGAGGTCGGTGACGTCTTGGGCGAACTTCTCCCAGACTTCCGCGCTTTGGACGAGTTTGTCCTCGTCGGCGGTGGGCCAGGTGAAGCCGAGCATCTCGAGGACCCACTCGAGCTCGTCCGGCAACATGATCGACACTGCAGCACACCCCCGAATCGCGACAACCATCCACCGCAAGGCCCGTGTCGCACCAATGACCGAACAGAGCCAGCGGCAACAGAACCTTACCGAGCGGGTGTTGGGGACGGTCGGGCGTGTATGTCACAGGACTGCTTCAAGGGGGAACCCGGCCCGCCGAACCTTCCCCCACCTCCGCCGTGCCCTCCCGCCACCTCCGCTCAGTCGGTCTCGCCGAACCCGGTCGTCCAAGCTCCCGACTCCGCCCTGGCGTCGTCGAGGCCGGGGAGGTCGTTACCCCAACTCCGTGTCGGTGTCCATGGAACCGTCGAAGACGTGTTCCCAGTGGTCGGCGTCTTCGGTGGCGGGATCAATGGCATTGGCCCATTCGCGGAAGCTGCGCAAGGCATCCCTGCGTTCGTAGATTGTGGCCCCGGAATACGTTCGGACAGTGTCAGCAACAGCAGAGTCTTCCCGGACCCGGCTGCTCCTCGGACGGCGAACGTCCGATACAGGCGGTCTCGTTCCGCCAGCCAATCGCCGATCCGCTCCAAGGCCTGATCGGCCGTCAGGTCCACATTCCCCCGTAAGCATCAAGCTTCTTGAACCGCACTGCGTGAACCTTCTGCGGCGCGGAGGCGCCGCTGAACAGCTCGGGTGCAGCCGATGGTCTCGGGCGTGCGCCCTCAGAACAGTCCGTGCCACATCTGCTCGACGATCAACGACCACCACGTGTCGGGATTCGCCTGCGCCGTGCCGTCGATCGCGGCGAGTTGCTCCTGCAACTCGGCGGCCGCCGCGCCCGCCTCGTACGGATTCATGCCCACCATCCGCTGCCGGGTCTCGGCGAGGAGGGCGAGGGAACGGGCGTACGCGGACAGGGAGATGTTGACGTAGCGGGCGTCGGCCGTGACCGGGTCGATGGCCCAGATCGCGCCGAGGCCGTTGGGCTCGGTCGAGCCGGGCAGGCACTGGACGGCGATGACCGCGACGCCGTCGAAGCCGATGCGGATGAGGTGGCCGAGGACCGCGAGCTTCTCCTCGCCCGCCGGGCTGCGACGCTCACGCAGGTTCGTCGGTACGTCCGTGAACAGGCCGCCCGCGGACGGTGCTTCGGGGTTGTCCGCCGTGAAGAAAAGGGGGAGGTCGGCGGGGAGGCCCGCCTCGGTGAGCGTGGCCTTCGCGGTGTCGGGGAGGCGGCTCTCGGCGACGGCCTCGGGGGCGTAGTGGCGTACGCCGTCGTGGCCGAAGACGGAGGTCAGGTGTTCGCCCAGGGCCTGGTCGGAGAGCGGGACAGCGGGCGGGAGCTGTGTCGGGACGGGGGTGCGGTGCGGGCGCGGCGGGGGCTGCTGGCCGGCCATGCGGTGGGTCTGCTCGACCTGGTTGATCAGGGCGTCGATGCCTTCGGCACGGGCCTGGGGGCTGGCGCCGTACGGATGCGAGGTGGAGAGCTCCGCGTTGCGGAAGATGTTGAGCAGCTCGGCCGTGTAGCCACCCGGGAGCAGGCTCGGACGGAGGTCGGTGTGGACGGCGGTGACGGCTGCGTCCGGGATCTCAAACCGGCGCAGATCGGCCCAGGCCTGGTACTCGGCGGGCGGCGAGCCCGGGCCGGAGACACGCACGAGCGTGGACTGCTCGTGCGTGGCGGGATCGGTGTACGTGAAGACAGCCGTGTTACCGGGGCCGGTGACCGGGCGACCGTCGCCGGCGCCTTCTGGTGCGTGCTTCTGCCGGTACATCCGGATCACTTCGTCGACCGGCACGGAAGGCCAGACGGTCAGTTCGCCCGTGCTGCGGTCCACCACGGCACAGGAGTCGCCGATCTGGGCCGGCGGTCGCCGCTGGCCGGTGGTCGGGTCCTGCTCCACGGGAGCAGGGGCCGCCCACACCACCCAGCCCAGGTCGAATTCCCGCATCTTGACCTCACGGCGCGGAGCCTGTGAGCCGTCGGGGTTGAGCCACCGGTCCGCGGTGGTGAGCGCCTGCTCCTGGCTGGTCACGAAGGCTCCTTCGAGATGAGAGTGCGTGAAGGCGTCACGAGGCTATCGCCGAGGCGGGAGGACGGATACGCAGGGCCTTCACCCCGTGCTCGGTCGCCGTCAGCAGAATGCCTTCGGGGGAGAGGTCGGCAGCCAGGAATGGGGTGTCGGAGATGAGCGCGGCCACGATCCGGCCCGCCGCCTGGTCCCAGACACGCAGGTAGTCAGCACCCCGGCTGAGAGCCAGAGGCGCGGCGGCACGCTCCTCCGCCGTCGGACGCAGGATCCGTTGTGGATCGATGTCGGGCAACGGTGCGGAGGGGGCCGTCAAGCTATGGATCAGAAGCCCCAACCGCTGGTCGGCGGCGCCCTCGGTGGCGACGGGGGCCGCGCCGGGAGTGTCCGCTGGAACCATCACGACCGCGACGGGAGCGTGGCCCTGCGCGGTGGGCACGTAGCCGACCGTCGCCCCACGGACGTTCGGCAGGCGCACACTCCACAGTGTCTGCCATGGGAGATCGAGACCGAGCTGCCGCACCGCACTCGCGTAGTCCTCCAGGCCGTCCTCGACGAACGCGCTTTCCAGCAGCGCCGCCCGCAGCTCCGCCGACGCCTGGGTGCGGGTCAGGAGCGGTGCCGTACGAAGGTAGGTGCGCCCCGGCGAGCCCACGGATTCAAGGGGTACGGATTCCACTGCCGTGCGGAGCGCCAGTGGATCCGCGTACACGAAGAGCCCAGGGTCGGTGAGAAGCTGAGGCAGCAGACCGGCGTCGAGAGTGTGCCCGGCGATGTGATCCCGAACGTAGGGATCCGCTTGGCTCCAGTCCTGCTCGGGCACTGCCTCGAGCAGCGCCATCGCGAGCCGGGACTGAACGGTGCGGACGTTCGGCAGGGTGGCGCGGACTGCGTCGGCCACGGCAGGGTGCAGCAGTCTGAGCCGGGTGGGCCCGCCCTCTCCGTCGTCCCCGACCGGCTGGACGAAGGGCCCGATCGCGAGCATGCTCTCCGCCGCGAGCCCGCTCAGGTCCTGACCGCCCACTGCGTTGGCAAGACGAACCCACAGATGCACGGGAAGGCCTTCCCCCCGGCCCTCGGAGAGAGCGAGTGGCGAGAGGAGCGAACGCAGAGTCTCCGGGGGGCAACCGACGCGTCGGGCGTGCCAGTCGAGGACATCGCCGACATTGGTGGGCGCGTCCGCGGCCGACGGGTCGAAACCGTCTGGAGCCGTGAGAACGCAGCGGGCTGTGAGTTCCACGGACAGCGCATTACTCCTCGCCCTGCGGCCCCAGACCTCCGCGAGTGCCCTCCGGGCCGCCGGGTCGGTGGTGAACGGCAGCTCAGGTGCGCCGAACTGCGGGTCGAGGGCCGCCTCGGCCTGGCGGACGAGAGCCGCCTGGTCCGCCCACTCCGGCGCGTCGAGGTCGATGACCTGGACGATCCCGGCGCCGAGCCCCGAGGCCAGCTCGGCTGCCAACGGGCGTGGAGCCTCGGCGAGGAGGCGCACGGTCTCCGTGGCTGCGAGCCTCTTGAGTACGTCGTTGACGAGCCGGGCGGGCTCGCCCACCGTCGGCACCGGCCCGGCCCGGTCGACGTCGGGCACGACCACGTGCACCGGCTGCTCCAGGGCCGCAAGTTCCGCGTAGACCTCGTCTGTGTCATCGGACACGAGATCGAAGTGATCGGCGAGGGCCCAGAGCACCTGCGCCGAGGTGCGTCCTTCCGCGCTCGGGGCGGCGGGGGCGGGCAGTTCCGGAGGGACCGTGGCCGGGTCCATCTCGTCCAACGGCAACTGCTTGCGGAACTCCGGGTCGCAGAGCATGAGGAACCCCGTGACAAGTCGCGAAACTCCGCTGCCGGGAGCGCCGGTCAGCACGATGACGCGAGGGGAGCCGGGCCACTCCATGCGCCAGGCGGCCAGCGCACGCAGAGCGGCGGTGCGGCCACCTATGTGGGGGTGCGGTGCGAAGCCCTCGGTCGATCTCGTCATGATTCCTGTCTTTCGCCCTCTCGGACATGTGGCTTGCGACGGCGATCCTGTGGTCAGCTCAACAGCTCCGGCCTGCCGTTTTGTACCAAGGGCACCGAACCCGGGGCCGCTTGTGCCTACAACGCGGGGAAGTTCTCGGGTTCCAAAACGTGGCCCCAGTTGCGGTTGGATGCCGCTGCCGGGTCGAGGGCTGAGAGCCATGCGGTGAGTTCGGCCAGCAGGTCGGCGCTGTCGAGCCCGCCGGAGGTGGAGTAGGCGAGCATGTAGTCCCACTGCAGGCACACCATCGCGACGAACGAGGCGAGCGAGGAGCCGGCCAGCGGGTCGCCAGGGTCGTCTTCGTCGGCGTCTGGTCGGGGCAGCCGCAGTACCCGGCCGGTGGGGCCGTCGAGGAGTAGCGTGCCGCCGATCCAGGTGCCCAACTCGTAGCAGGGGCCGTCGCTCGCGGAAGCCGCGAGCTCCGCGGAGCCCTCCCGAAGATGTTCCTTGAGGCCACAGACGTGGAGGTTGTGGGTGTTGAGACCGTAGAAGTCGGAAACGGAGGGGAACCCGGCCTCGCTGAGGAAACGCCGGGTCGGCTCGTGCGTCAGGCCCGCGGGCAGGTGATCGGCGGGGATCACCGGGACGTGGCGCTCGCTGAAGGTGGTCAGTACCCGTTCCCGTGTGGGGTTGCAGGCCGCAGCGTCGTAGGGCCGCGGAGTGATCGTGCAGCGCGGGCCTACGGCTGGGAGGACGGGGAGCGGATCGGCCTCCGCGGGCTGCTCGTCGGGCTCGACAGCGTAGAGGCCGCGAGGGCCGCCAAGGACCACGAACTGGGCGACACCGACCGCGTCCTCGACGTTGGGGGCCTGGATGGTGCGGGACCCGCCGGTGCCGGCGCCCGCGGGTGCCAGTCGTGCCATGTTCCATGAAGGCTCTACCTGCCACAGCGCGGCCAAGGGCGAGCCGTTCTCGGCGGTGGTCTCGGGCGGCGCCTGCTCGTCAGGCTCGACGAATTCCCCCGTGGCCGCTCGCCAAGTCAGCTCACCACCGCTCTCGTCGATGCTGGTGACGTACTCGCCCCGGGCGTCCGCCTGCACGAACTCGACGGCGTCCAGGGGTGGTCCGGGACGGTGGAGCGTCCCAGGGGCACGCCAGTCGGTCCATACGGTCCGCCAGGGGAGCCGCCCCGCGTCCGCGATCAGAGCGCCGGCTCGTTCGGCCTCGCCTCGACTGAGTGCGAGAAGGTGCAGGATCGACAGCCACTCCGCGTGCGAGGACGGCGCGAGGCCGAGCGCGTCAAGGTAATGCAGCTCGGCGGCGTACGTCCCCGCGGGGACGCCGTTCGGGAAAGCGACCGGCAAGGCCTCGATCAGCGCGGTGTGACGGCACTTGGCGAGTGAACAGGGGGCGCCGAGCAGTTCTTCGAGACGGTCGGCCGCGGCTGCGTGTGCGGGCAGTGCGCTTGCGGCGTAGGACGCCAGTTGCTGGCCGCTCGCGAGCAACTGGTCCACCACGGCGTTCTGGAACGACTGGAACTCCGGCACGGACACCGATGCCCGCAGACTCTGGGCATCGGACTCGTGCGTCATACGCACGCGCGACTCGGACGGGTTGGAGCTGGTGTGGCCACCCGGTTCGAGGGTGATCTGCGGCAACTCCGCTGCCAGTGCGCGGAGTTCGGGTTCCTGGATGTCGGCCCCGAGGGCGGAGCACAACGCACGCCACTCTTCGAGCCGGAGCTCACGGAGTTCGGCCAGGGCGAGAGCGAGGACCGCCGTGCGATGCCGAAGGGCAAGTGCGTCGAGATCCACGCGGGGGGATGTGGAGAGAGGGCCGAGGGCGAGAGGGCTCTGACCCCGAAGATCCACACCACCTACATCACCGTCGACCTCGATGACGAAGCGCACGCCCGTCGACCGGTGATCGAGACCGAGGGCGCCCGCGAGCAGGCTCATGACGAAACGGGGTTCCGTGGTGGACCGGGTCCGCCCGGCCCACTGGGTGTTGGTCACCAGGACTGCGGAGTGACTCGGGCTCTGCTCGGTGAGTTCGTCGGAGAGGAACTGGACGCTTCGGTAGTCCCCGTACGACACACCCAGGGCCCGCATCACCTGGTCGGCAACCTCCTCGGCGGACAGGCCGGCGGCATCGACCAGAACGGCCTCCGGAACGTCCGAGGCGGCCCGACGCAGCAGCGCGCTCTTTCCCGCCCCGGAGGGACCGTCCACGAACAGACACCCGTGACGGGGGTCGGGGGTCCGCAGCCAGGAGAGAAGCCGTTGTGCGGCTTCGTCCGTGCTGCGCTGGGGATGCATGGTGGCCAACTTTCCTTCCGCCGCCGTCACTGCGAGTTCGAGGCGCTCTCTGACCTTGCCCGGACCCACACCTTACCGAGCGCCGCCAGATTCTTTGCGAGGTCCTTGTCGAACCGCTTCTTATGCCCTTCCTTCGGGACGTCTCCCTTGTCTTCCTCCGCTATATCTACTTCCTTGCGGTATCCGGTCCCGTAGAAGATGTCCACGCCGGGCAATTTCGTGGAGAGCAGGTTCGAGCAGTTAGCGTAGCCGGAGCCCTTTCCGCAGGGTTCGCGGTCGGAGAACATGCTGAGGGGCTCGTATTTCTTTCCGTCGGCTCGACCTTCGTTGACCGTGTTCAGGTAGTCGAGCAAATTCTTTTCCGAATGCTTGCCATCGGGATTCGGATAGGAGCTGTCCACCATGTAGCTGATCTTCTTGCTTGCCGGGTCGTACACCTCGACAGCGGCGTAATTGCGGCCCGTGAAGTCCGGCCGATGCAGTCCCGACCCGGAAAGTGCACCCTTGATTCCCGACTTGCCGAACTCGTCCTTGATCGCCTGCTTGAGATCTGCGTCGTCGCGGTGGGCAGCTTTCCATTGTGCCGTTGCGTGGGCCTGCTCACCGCGTGACTCGTAGCCCGGAGTGTGCTCCGGGCTTGCGCCCACGGCATGTGAGGCGTGGAAGTTGTGACTCAGGCGCGCGAGGGAGGCGACCACGGCGCCACGCTCGCCGGGGTGCATGTCGTTGAAGCCAGGCAGCAGATCGGACAGGTCGTCGTGCCGGAGGACGTTCGGCTCGTGGTTGGGGCCGTCCCCTTGAGGAGGCCTGCATGCCTCCATGGCCTCGACGAGAGGGATGCGCGGGTTCCCGTTCTCATCGGTGATCAGGTTGCCCTCGTCGTCCGTCCGCGGGTTCAGCCACTTGTTCAGCTGGCCGTGGACGTGGTCCATGCCGACCTGCCGGACGTCGTTCGTGCGCCGCAGCTCGGCCTGATCGGGCATGGGCTCCATGCCGTAGTGCTTCGCGTCGTCGGGCTCCCGCTCCGGCAGACGCGAATGGTTCTTGCGCTCAGGGTCGTTCTTGGGGTGATCGGGATCGTCGTTGGACGTGTCCTGGAGCGGCTCCTTCGACTGTCCAGCCGGTTCCGCGGCCGGCCGCCGCTCCGTGCTGCCCGAGGTCTCTGCTCCGTTGCGCCCGGAGTCGCGCGTGGTGTCGGAGCGGGACTGGCCGCCGGTGTTCGGCGTCACCGGCCGCCGATCCGAGTCCAGCGGGATCGCGAAGACCCCGTTCTTGCCGCTGTGCAGCGGGTGCGGGCTGCGCTGGCCCGTCTGGGCGTCGATGTACGTGATCTTGCCGTTGTGGTTGACGGCGTTCCAGGCGTGCGCGCGGCCGTTGGCGTCCTGGGTGATGATCACGGCCTGGGAGCCGTGGCCGCTGTTGCGGAGGGTGTTCTCCAGGCGGTTGTACGCGTCCCGCCCGTTGCCCATGTCGTTGAAGCGGGCGCCCAGGGTGTTCTCGATGCGGTCGCGGCCGCCGCGCTCGCCGCGGTCCGAGGGGTTGCCGTCCGCGTCCAGGTCCGGCGTACGCGCGCCGGCCGCGGTCGGGTTGCCCGCGTACGTGTCGACCGTGGACAGGGCCGTGTCGACACAGTTGTTGTTGCGGCCCGGGGCGTCCCTGCCGTCGCCGTTGATGCGCTCGACCCAGTTGCCGTCGTTCGGGTTCGGCGGACGTGTCGGGTCGCCGTTCTCGTCGCGCGGGACGGAGTTCTCGAGCGCGTTCTGCTCGGTGCGCGAGGGGTCGTTGACACCACCGGGCGGGGTGTTGTCGCGGGTCGAGGAGGCGGGTGTGGGCTCCGACTTGGAGTCGTCGTCCTTGTTGTTGGTGGTGTCGTTGTTGTTGTTCGCGCCGGGCTGCTGGCTCGTGTTGTCCGGGGCCGCCTGCGGCGTGGGCGCGGGCGTCGTCGTCACCGTGTGCACCGCGACCGGCACCGGAGTGGGCTGCTGCTGCGGCGGGTTGTTCGCCGGGGTCTGCGGAGGCGTGTTCGGGGCGGACTGCTGGCCGGGGCTGTTGGGCGTACCCGGATTGCCCGGCGTGTTGCCGGGGGAGTTGCCCGGCGAGTTGTGCGGCGTCGAGGGGCTCGGCGCGACATGCACAGGGCCGCCCTGCTGCGGTACGGAGGGGCGCCCGCCCGGCGTGCTGCCCGCACCGTCGCCCGGATTCGGCCGCGGTGTCGAGGCAGGGCCCGGGTTCGAGGGGCTCGGCGACGACGGCGGCGGGCCGCCCGGGGACGTGCCGGGGGGCGCCGAGGGGTTGTTGCGCGGCGGTGCCGAGGACGAGGGGTTCGGACTCGTCGCCGTACCGCCGCCGGAGGACGTACTGCCCTGGTTCGACGGGTTGTTGCGCGGGCCCGAGTCGTTGTTCGACGGGGAGTTCGGGGACGTCGGCATGGAGTGGTTGCCGTCGCCGCGCGGAGCTGAGTTGTCCGAAGTCGAGGGCGGGGGAGCGGAGTTGGTCTGCGTGGGGGCGCTCGCCGCGAGGCTGTCGACCTGCGTGCCGATCGAGCGGCCGTCGTTGCCGGACGGTGTCGTGTTGGACGGCGACGGGGTGGGCGCGGTCTGTGCGTTGGGCGAGGTGATGCCGCCCGGATTGGAGTTGTTGCCGCCCGGCGAGGCACCGGGGCCGCTGTCGGAGCTCGGGTTGGAGCCGGACGACGGGGAGTTGTCGGAACCGGAGTTGTCGTCGAAGTCGCCGAGCGAGGGGCGGTCGGAGTTGCTCGGCGAGTCCGAGCCGGGGCCGTCCCCGAGGTCCGGGCCGGACGGGCCGTCGTTGCCGATGTCCGCCGAGACCGTACTGCTCACGCTCGGGCCGTTGCTGTCCGTCGACGATTCGGAGGTCGAGTCCGACGTCGGAGAGTCCGAACTCGACTGGTCCGAGGTCGGGTTGGACGCGTCGGGTGCCGCGGAGTCCGAGCCCGGGTTGCCGTTCGGTAGGGAGGAGTTGTTGCCGAGTGGGCCGTTGTTCGCGTAGTTCTCGGCGCCGTTGCGGATGTTTCCGCCGGCTTTGCTGCCGAGGCTGTCGCGGACGCTTTCCATGAAGGTCTGGGGGGTTTGTTTGATGGCTTCCCAGCCGCCTTCGGCGCCGGCTTTGACGGTGGCGGCGACGTCGATGCCGGACTGGGCGCCGAAGCCGACGTTGACGGCTTGGCGGGTGAGGTCGGTGACCATCGCTTCGAGCGCGGAGACCGCCGGTTCTTTCATGCACTCGATGATGGCTTCGACGAGTGCGTCTTTGAGTGCGTCGAGGATCTGGCGGACGGTGATGCGGGTGATGGCGGTGGCGGCCATGCTGGCGGCGTTGGAGAGGCCGAAGGTGACGATGGAGGCTGCGGCTGCGGCGATGATCTGGATGGCGAGGGCGATGAGTTGGACGATGACGGCGATTTTGCAGGTGATGACGAGCATGGCTGCGCCGCGGAGGGCGAAGGCGATGATCGTTGCTGCTTGGGCTGCGTCCTGGAGGTAGCCGTCGCCGCCGGTGTCGAATTTGTCGTAGGTTTTTTTGAATTTGTCGATGGAGTCGCCGGTGTTGTGCGACATCACGGTGGAGGCGCTGGTGTTGGCGTTGGCGCGGAGGTCGGTGACGTCTTGGGCGAACTTCTCCCAGACTTCCGCGCTTTGGACGAGTTTGTCCTCGTCGGCGGTGGGCCAGGTGAAGCCGAGCATCTCGAGGACCCACTCGAGCTCGTCCGGCAACATGATCGACACTGCAGCACACCCCCGAATCGCGACAACCGCCCGTGGACCGGCCTCCGGACACGCCAGAGAGGTCACACGCTGTACAGCGGTGGTCAAAGCCTAACCATCACCAGTGACAGTCGCCGCGCCCGAATGTCACAGGACGGCTCCAACGAGCCGCGCTGTCATGGGCGTTCCAGGCCGAGCGTCACAACGGGGACAAACCAGCCCCGCGGAAAGCCGGCACGAAGCCGACAGGAACCGGCGGGCAGTCGACCCGAAGCCGAACCGACCCGCCGGCCAGGTCCCTCAGACCGACTGCATGCCACGGGCGCCCGCGCCGCCCGACGCGTCGTGCTGCGAGGTGAGCTGCGCGTACGACTCCTCCTCGGCCAGCTCGCCCTTCTCGTGCCGCATGCCCATCTCGGTGAACTTGATACCCATGCCGGCCAGCCGCTCGGCGAGGCTGTTCATCGACTCGAACATGCCGTCGCGCAGGCCCTCGTAGACCACGCCGAACTTCTCCCCCAGGTCGTCGTCGCCCCACGGGGGAGTGTCGCCCTTCTCCAGGGCGGTGAGGCCGTCCTGGAGGGCCTTCGTTGCCTTGCCCCAGTCCTGGCCGACCTCGAACATGTTGAAGCCTTCGTCCTTGAGGACCTTGGCATCCGCGCGGAAACCGCTCACAACTGCTCCCCCATGACTCGCGTTTGGCTGTCGCAGCTCCAGCGTATCGCCCGCGCGCGGCGCACCACAGCGGTCGATTAAGGTCAACGGACAGTTGACACGGAAGCATCACATCAGCCCACACCAGCCTTACGTCGGAGACGTGGAGCAGGCCCCGTACGTCACACCATCCACCCGGACACCTCGGACCCGAACCCCCCAAGGAGCCCCCGCGTGCCCCCGCCCCCCGAGACCACGCAGGAGCAAGCCCGAGCCGCGGCCGACGGCTGGCTCAACGGCGACGCGGCCACCGAGCGGCGCCGTGAAGTCCGTATGCACGAGTTCTCCCTCGGCTGGGTCGTCTGGGCCGCGCCGCCGCCCGGGGAACGCGACCCGGAGACCGGCGAGCGCCGGCCGCCCGCCGAGGTCGACGCCGCCACCGCCGTGGTGGACCGCCGCACCGGCGAACTCTCCACCTGGCCCGCCCTCCCCGTGGAGGACGTCGCCCGCCTCTACGAGGAGAAGCACGCGCCCGAGCAGGAGCAACCGGAGCCCGACGCCCCGCCCGCCCCACAGGCCGCCCCGCCCCCGCGCGAGCGCCCCGTCACCGGGCCCGGCAACACCGCCGTGTTCACGTACGTCGACCCGGCCACCGGCGAGGAGACCTCTCTGCTGCGCACCTCGGGCCCCGGACTCGCCCCCGCCGAGACGCGCTGCTACGCCGAACTGCTGCGCCTCAACATCCCGCCGCAGAACGTCACCGCCGTCCACACCGACCTCAACCCCGGCCTCCTGCCCGGCGGTTACACCGGCGAGCTGCTGCTGTCCGGCGCGCTGCCGAGCGCCGAGTTCTCCTCGACGCACGAGTACGGCCTGTTCGCCCAGGAACGGAACGACGGCGCCGCCCGACTCGTCGAGCACGTCGAGTCGCTGTACGCCATCACCGGCCACGAACCGCCGCCCCGCCCGCATCGCACCCGGCTGCCCGCCTATGTGCGGCCCGCCGCGCCCGTCGCCGACGAGGCCCTCGGCCGCCACCTCGACAAGCTCTTCGACGAGACCGGCGGCGTACGGCGGTTCAGGCCCGAGGAGCTCGCCGGGCTCGATCTGCCCGGGCCCACGCGCGGCACCCTCCTCGTGGCCGGTCTGCCGGCCGACGTCCCGTTCTTCTTCGGCGCCCCCAAGGAGACCGACCCGGTGCAGGACGCCGCGAGCCATCTCCGCGACCACGGCGCCCAGTTGCCCGAGCCCGTACTCGCCACGCTCGCCGGACACGTACGCGTCGGCACCGACGGCTGGGCCGAGATCACCGTGCAGTGCGCGGGCGCCGAGGAGTGGAAGGGCCTGGTGTGGGCGGCCAGCCCCAAGTCCGGCTCGGGCCGCCTGGTCAACACCTCCCTGAACGCGTTCGTACGCTCCCTCGCCCTGCTCGTCGCCACCCGCAACGGCATGGTGGGCATGGACCCCCACCAGGCCGGCACCGCCGTCGAGGAGTTCCAGACCAGGCTGGCCGCGATCGACGCGCGGGCCCTGGACCCGGACAACTGGTGGGCGACGGTGGTCGATCAGATGTGGCACGGCCTGTTCTGAGCCGTCAGATGTGGCACGGCCTGTTCTGAGACCGAGCCGTACGAGCCGGATCGCCGAAGGGGCGGCACCCACAACGGGTGCCGCCCCTTCGGCGTCGTACGAACAAACCTCAGAACCGAACCTCAGAACCGGGACGGCAGCCAGCCCGTCTGGACCATCTGCCCACCACGGCGGCGCGTGTGGAAGAAGCCACGGCCGGGCGGGAGCTGGGTCGGCGTGATGTTGCCGAGGAGCTGGCCCTCGACACGGTCACCGGACAGGACCACACCCTGCGCGCCGAGCTCACGGATGCGCTGCATCACCGGCTCGTACAGGGAGCGGCTGGCACCGCCGGACTGGCGCGCGATGATCACGCGCAGACCCACGTCCCGCGCGAACGGCAGGTACTCAAGGAGCGGCTGGAGCGGGTTCATGCCCGTGGCCACCAGGTCGTAGTCGTCGATGATGACGAACGCGTCCGGGCTGCTGTACCAACTGCGGTTGCGCAGCTGCTCGGGCGTGACATCCGGACCCGGCATACGGCGGCTGAGCGAGCCCGCCAGACCCTCCAGGGTCTCCGTGAGGGCCGGCGCCGAGGCGCAGTAGCGCGAGAGGTGCGACTCGGGGACGCCCTCCAGGTGCGCACGGCGGTAGTCACCGATGACGATCTTCGCCTTGTCGGGCTGGTACCGCTCGCAGATCTGCTTGATGAGCAGCCGGATGAGCGCGGACTTGCCGGACTCGCTCTCGCCGAAGATGACGAAGTGCGGGTCGCTCTCGAAGTCCACGAAGACCGGGGCGAGCTGCGACTCGTCGATACCGAAGGCGATACCGCGCTCCGGGTGCTCGAAGCCCTTGGGCAGCCGGTCCGCGTCCAGTTCGCGCGGGAGCAGCCGCACCGCGGGGGCCGGGGCGCCCTGCCAGTTCTCGTTGATCGCGTTGATCACCACGGAGGTGGCCTCCGCGAGGTCCTCCGTCTCCGAGGAACCGTCCACGCGCGGCAGCGCCGTCATGAAGTGCAGCTTGTCCGTGCTCAGGCCGCGGCCGGGCACGGCCGCCGGGACGTTCTGCGCGACCTTGCGGTCGATCTCCGACTCGGTGGGGTCACCGAGGCGCAGCTCGATGCGGTTCTGCAGCATGTCCTTGAGCGCGGGCCGCACCTCGGTGTACCGGCTCGCCGTGATGATCACGTGGACACCGAAGCCGAGACCGCGCATCGCCATGTCGGTGATGGACGCCTCAAGGGCTTCGTAGTCCGTCTTGAAGGTCCCCCAGCCGTCGATGACCAGGAAGACGTCACCCCAGGGCTGGTCGGGCAGCTGGCCCGAGGCCCGGCGCTGCCGGTAGGTCTGGATGGAGTCGACGTTGTTCGCGCGGAAGTACTCCTCGCGCGCGTTGAGGATGCCCTCGACCTCGCTGACCGTACGCCGCACCTTCTCGGCGTCGAGCCGGTTCGCGACACCGCCGACGTGGACCAGGTCCTCCATCGCGATGAGACCGCCACCACCGAAGTCCAGGCAGTAGAACTGCACTTCGCTGGGCGTGTGGGTGAGCGCGAACGAGGTGATCATCGAGCGCAGCAGCGTCGACTTTCCGGACTGCGGACCACCCACGAACAGACCGTGACCTGCACCGCCGGAGAAGTCCCGGTACAGGACGTCGCGGCGCTGCTCGAAGGGCTTGTCGACGAGGCCGACCGGGACGTTGAGCCGGCCGAGCGCCGTGTACTCCGGTGCGGTCAGGCCGCGTTCCGGCGTGATCGCCAGGGCCGGAAGCAGCTGCTCAAGCGAGGGCGCCTCCTCCAGCGGCGGCAGCCACACCTGGTGCGCCGGCGGGCCCTGGCCGACCATCTTGCTGACGATCACGTCGAGCACGGTGTCCGCGAGGGCGTCGTCGACGCGGTTGTCCTGCTCCGGCTCCTCGATCACCGGCTGCGGCGGCAGCTCCACGTGCCCGGCCTTGAACACCGCGGGCCGCAGCTGCGTCGAACGGTGCACGCGCGAGGGGCCCTCGCCGTGGTACGGACCGGACACGTAGGCCGCCTTGAAACGCACCATGGTGTCGGTGTCGTACCGCAGATAACCCGAACCCGGGATCGACGGCAGGTGGTACGCGTCCGGCACGCCGATCGCCGTACGCGACTCGGCCGCGGAGAACGTCCGCAGACCGATGCGGTACGAGAGGTACGTGTCCAGACCGCGCAGCTTGCCCTCTTCCAGGCGCTGCGAGGCGAGCAGCAGGTGCACACCCAGGGACCGGCCGATACGGCCGATCTGGATGAACATGTCGATGAAGTCCGGCTTCGCGGTGAGGAGTTCGGAGAACTCGTCGAGCACGATGACAAGGGACGGCATCGGTTCGAGGGCGGCACCGGCGGCGCGCGCCTTCTCGTAGTCCGTGAGGTTGGCGAAGTTGCCCGCCGTACGCAGCAGCTCCTGGCGGCGCTGCATCTCACCGGTGATCGAGTCGCGCATGCGGTCGATGAGCGTGAGGTCGTCGGCGAGGTTGGTGATCACGGCCGCGGTGTGCGGCATGTCCGCCATGCCGGCGAAGGTCGCACCGCCCTTGAAGTCCGCGAGGATGAAGTTCAGCGTCTCCGAGGAGTGCGTCACCGAGAGACCGAGCACCAGCGTGCGCAGCACCTCGGACTTACCGGAACCGGTGGCGCCGACGCACAGGCCGTGCGGGCCCATGCCTTCCTGCGCGGCCTCCTTGAGGTCGAGCATGACCGGCTCGCCGGCCTGGCCGACACCGATCGGCACGCGCAGGCGCTCGTGCTGCGTGCGCGGCCGCCACGTGCGCGAGACGTCCACCGAACCGGCGTCGCCGATGCCCATGAGGTCGGTGAAGTCCAGGTTGGCGAGGAGCGGTTCGCCCTCTTCGGCGCTGCCGACGCGGTACGCCGCCAGCTGCCGGGCGAGCGCCTCGGCCTGCTCCAGGCTCAGGGCGTCGGGCGTGCCGTTGTACGCCGACTCGTGGCCGACGAACAGCTGCAGCTTCTCCGGCTTCAGGTACGCCGTCAGACCGCCGCGCAGCTCGTCCTCCAGCTCACCGGGGGCGATCTCCAGGAAGGTCACGCCCTGGAGGCCCTCGGCGCCCGCGAGTTCGGAGTCGGGCGGGACCGTGCCGCCGTCGAGGATGACGATCAGGTGCGGCTGGTCGTACACCGGGTTCGCGTCCCGGTTCCAGCGCGGGCGGTCGCCCAGCTGGTCCTCGAGCGCCTCCTCCAGCTCGCCGAGGTCGTCGAAGAGCAGCCGGGCCGAGCCCGCGCCGTCCTTCACCTTCGGGTGCTGGGCGTGCGGCAGCCACTTGATCCAGTCCCAGTCCGCCGCGGCCGAGGGGTGCGCCACCACGGCGACGAGCAGGTCCTCGGGGGAGTGCAGCGTGGTCAACTGGGCGATCGCCGCACGCGCGTTGGCGTACACGGTGTCCGTGTCGCCGCAGAGCGCCAGGTGGTAGAAGGCGCGCAGCGAGACCGCGACCGGCAGGTCGGCGATCGAGCCGTGCGCGTCGAGGAAGGCCTTCATCGCCGCTGCCGTCAGCGGCTCGAGCTCCTCCTTGGGCGCCGTCTCCGGCGCGACCAGCGGAGTGTTCAACTGCTGGCTGCCCAGGCCCATACGGACCGACGCGAAGTCGTTGTCCGTCGGCCGGCGCTCCCACAGCCGCTTGCCGTCCGCGGCCACGGCCCAGAGCTGGTCCGGGTCCGGGTGCTGGAACAGCTGCGTACGGCGCTGGAGTTCGGCGGTCTTGTGCACGTCCTTGCGGACCTGCTCGAGATACCGGAAGTAGTCACGCCGGTCCTGCGCCATCCCCGCGCCGCCGCCCTGCCGGGACTTGGCGAACTGCGCGATGGCCATCGCCAGCGTCGAGGCGAGCATGAGACCGCCCACCACGCGCATGTACGACGGAAGGTTCGGCATGAAGAAGAAGCCGACGGAACCCAACATGCCGAACATCGGCAGCAGGTTCATCAGCACACTGTCGTCGCCCTCCCGAGGAATTTCGGGCGGTGACTCGAGCTTGACCTCCCCCTCCGGGACGGCAGGCGGCTGAATCCGCGGCTGCCGTTTGATGATGACGACGCTCACCGATGCACTCATCCTTCGTCATTGATACGTCCATGCACCGACGCCCCCCGTTGAGCGGCGACGGCTTCCCGTCGTAGGCGCCGATCCTACTGTCAAGCTCCGACACTCAGGCATCCAGGAGGGGTGGAGATGCGGCAAGGGTGCGAGGAGAAATGAGGGAGGTGGCGCCAGCACCCCCCGGGCCTGGGGGTAGGGTGGCGCTCCGCCGTTGTACGCGCGGCGTAAAGACGTAAGTCAGGGCCTTGTATACAGGGGGAACTACCAGGTGAGCACGGGCACATCGACAGGTTTCTGCCGGGTCACCGTCGCAGCGCCGGACAGTCGGATCGATGTGGCGCTGCCCGAGGATCTGCCGATCCAGGACATCTATCCGGAGATCGTTCGGCTTTCGGGCATGGCCCACGACGACAACGCCCTCGCCGGCTACCACCTGGTGCGCCGCGACGGCGACGTGCTCGACGCGAGCCGTTCGCTCCTCGAGCACCGCGTCCGCGACGGCGAGGTGCTGCTGCTGCGGCCGTTCGCCGACTCGCTGCCGCCGGCCGTCCACGACGACGTGGTGGACGCGGTCGCCTCGGCGGTCAAGCAGGATCTGCGCGGGTGGAACGACAACCTCATGCGCGTCGCCGGTCTCGTCTCGGGCGTACTGCTCCTGACGATGCTCGGCTTCGTGTTCTGGTTCGCGGATCCGCTGCGCCACGACATGAACGGACTGCAGGGCATCGTCGCCGGCGTCGTCGCGATCGCGCTCACCGCCCTCGCGGGCGTGCGCGGCCGGGTGTACGACGACCGGGGCGCGGCGGTCGCACTCGGCATCGCGTCACTGCCGCACGCGCTGATCGCCGGATCGGGCGTCCTTCCGCAGGATGCGACGGAGGGACCGGGCAAGCTCCAGTTCCTGGTCGGCTGCGTGGTCGTACTGATCTTCTCCGTCGTGCTGATCATGCTGCTGCCGCAGGGTGACGCACCGTTCGTCGCCGCGGCGCTCGCCGCCGCCATCGGCACGCTCGCCGCGTTCGTCGGCATCCTCACCGAGGCCGAGCCGCGCGAGATCGCCGCCGGAACCGCCGTCGTCGCCGTCGCCGTGATCGGCTTCCTGCCCGGCTGGTCCGCCCGGTTCGCCAAGCTGCCGATCGGCTTCCGCTCGCCGGAGGACCTGGCCCGCGCCCGCCGCGAGGGCCAGGAGGGCAACCTCGAGGCCGTCGACGTCCAGCGCATCGTCGCCCAGACCAGCCGCGGCCACGAGCTCCTGCTGGGCATGGTCGGCGGCTGCGCCATCGTGATCGTCGGCTCCGCCGGTGCCGTCCTCGGCTTCAGCGACAGCGGCTGGGCCCAGCTCGTCGCCCTGGTCGTCGGCCTCGCCGCGATGCTCCGCGCCCGCCTCTTCCGCTACACCGCGCAGGTCACCTGCCTGATGGTCTCCGGCGTCGTCACCATCGCGCTGCTGATCCTCGGCCTCGCGATCTCGCCGCCGTTGGAGATGCTGAAGGACCTCGCCGCGGGCGACTCGGGTCCGGTCGACCTCCGCACCCTGTGGCTCGGCGCCTGCGTCGTGGCCGGTGCGCTGCTCCTGATCGCGATCGCCCTGATCGTCCCGCAGAAGGGCCTCTCCCCGTTCTGGGGCCGGATGCTCGACCTCGCGGACTCGCTGGTCCTGCTCTCCCTCATCCCGCTCTGCCTGGCCGTGCTCGACGTGTACGCCAAGGTGCGCGGAGGGGTGTAGCGCCCTGCCGGTACGAAGGACGAGAGGGGCCCGGGTCTTCCCGGGCCCCTCTCGCGTACGCCGTGGTAAAGCCCCCGACAGCTGACTGGTACTCTGTGTGCGGCCGTTTGTGTACGCGTCCCCGGAGCCCTCAGAAGCACTGGAGACAGCGACCGGCGGATCCCCGCCTCCCGAGTCACGGAAGCTCCCCTGAGATGTAGACCAGGGGCACTCGGTGGCAGCAACCAGACATATGAGGAGTTCGCGTGTCCCTCGACACCGCCACGAAGAAGCAGATCATGGCCGAGTTCGCCACCAAGGAGGGTGACACCGGCTCCCCCGAGGTCCAGGTCGCCCTGCTCTCGCGCCGTATCTCGGACCTGACCGAGCACCTGAAGACCCACAAGCACGACCACCACTCCCGTCGTGGCCTGCTGATCCTGGTCGGCCAGCGTCGCCGCCTGCTTCAGTACCTGGCCAAGAAGGACATCACGCGCTTCCGCGCCCTCGTCGAGCGCCTCGGCATCCGCCGCGGTGCGGCGGGCGCCAAGTAAGACGCCGTGAAGGGAGCGGTTCCCACGCCTAGGGGGCCGCTCCCTTTGCTGTACGTGCGCACAGAGCACGACGGCTTTGTAGTCTGGTCACGGAACGTCGTACGAGACGTACGTCACCCGTGACGGACCGTCCCGCGCGGCACAGCCGTACCGGACAACGCAGAACAAGACGATACGCACGAGGAGAGGCGACCTCCGCCGACGCCGGTCCTCGGTAGTGGCCCCCGGGAAAACGAAGTGCCATCCCCGGGTGCTTCGATCGAAGACCGGCCCGCACTCAAGGCGCTTCTCCGCCCCCCGTCCCCTCGCCACACGGGCGACGCGGACAAAAGACGAACAGTTCCGGCGTCACGCCGACACCGGAACGACAAGCAAACGGAGAGATCGCTAGTGGAGAACGAGACCCACTACGCCGAGGCCGTCATCGACAACGGCACGTTCGGCACCCGCACCATCCGCTTCGAGACGGGCCGCCTGGCCCGTCAGGCCGCCGGCTCCGCCGTCGCCTACCTGGACGACGACACGATGGTCCTTTCGGCCACCACCGCGTCCAAGAAGCCCAAGGACCAGCTCGACTTCTTCCCGCTCACGGTGGACGTCGAGGAGCGGCAGTACGCCGCCGGCAAGATCCCCGGTTCGTTCTTCCGCCGTGAGGGCCGCCCCTCCGAGGACGCGATCCTGACCTGCCGCCTGATCGACCGCCCGCTGCGCCCGTCCTTCAAGAAGGGCCTGCGCAACGAGATCCAGGTCGTCGAGACGATCATGGCGCTCAACCCCGACCACCTCTACGACGTGGTCGCCATCAACGCCGCCTCCTGCTCCACGCAGCTGGCCGGCCTGCCCTTCTCGGGCCCGATCGGCGGCACGCGCGTGGCGCTCATCAAGGGCCAGTGGGTCGCGTTCCCGACGCACACCGAGCTCGAGGACGCCGTCTTCGACATGGTTGTCGCCGGTCGCGTCCTGGAGGACGGCGACGTCGCGATCATGATGGTCGAGGCCGAGGCCACCGAGAAGACCATCGAGCTCGTCAAGGGCGGCGCCGCGGCGCCGACCGAGGAGATCGTCGCCGCCGGTCTCGAGGCCGCGAAGCCCTTCATCAAGGTGCTCTGCAAGGCCCAGTCGGAGCTGGCCGCCAAGGCCGCCAAGCCGACCGGCGAGTTCCCGATCTTCCTCGACTACGAGGACGACGTCCTGGAGGCGCTCACCGCCGCCGTCAAGCCCGAGCTCGCCCAGGCGCTCACCATCGCCGGCAAGCAGGAGCGCGAGACCGAGCTGGACCGCGTCAAGGCGCTGGCCGGCGAGAAGCTCCTGCCGGACTTCGAGGGCCGCGAGAAGGAGATCTCCGCCGCGTACCGCTCGCTGACCAAGTCCCTGGTCCGTGAGCGCGTCATCAAGGAGAAGGTCCGCATCGACGGCCGCGGTGTCACCGACATCCGCACCCTGGCCGCCGAGGTCGAGGCCATCCCGCGCGTGCACGGCTCGGCCCTGTTCGAGCGCGGCGAGACCCAGATCCTGGGCGTCACCACGCTGAACATGCTGCGCATGGAGCAGCAGCTGGACACCCTCTCCCCGGTGACCCGCAAGCGCTACATGCACAACTACAACTTCCCGCCGTACTCCACCGGTGAGACCGGCCGCGTCGGCTCCCCGAAGCGCCGCGAGATCGGCCACGGCGCCCTCGCCGAGCGCGCCCTCGTGCCGGTGCTTCCGACGCGCGAGGAGTTCCCGTACGCGATCCGTCAGGTGTCCGAGGCCCTCGGCTCCAACGGCTCGACGTCCATGGGCTCGGTCTGCGCCTCCACCATGTCGCTGCTCAACGCCGGTGTGCCGCTGAAGGCCGCCGTCGCCGGTATCGCCATGGGCCTGATCTCCCAGGAGGTCGACGGCGAGACGCACTACGTCACCCTCACCGACATCCTCGGTGCGGAGGACGCCTTCGGCGACATGGACTTCAAGGTCGCCGGTACGAAGGAGTTCGTGACCGCCCTCCAGCTCGACACCAAGCTGGACGGCATCCCGGCCTCCGTCCTGGCCGCGGCCCTCAAGCAGGCCCGCGACGCCCGTCTGCACATCCTCGACGTGATGACCGAGGCGATCGACGTTCCGGACGAGATGTCCCCGAACGCGCCGCGGATCATCACCGTCAAGATCCCGGTGGACAAGATCGGTGAGGTCATCGGCCCCAAGGGCAAGATGATCAACCAGATCCAGGAGGACACCGGCGCCGACATCACGATCGAGGACGACGGCACCATCTACATCGGTGCCGCCGACGGCCCGGCCGCCGAGGCCGCCCGAGCCACGATCAACGGCATCGCCAACCCGACCATGCCGGAGGTCGGCGAGCGCTACCTGGGCACCGTCGTGAAGACGACGACCTTCGGTGCGTTCGTCTCCCTGCTGCCGGGCAAGGACGGTCTGCTGCACATCTCGCAGATCCGCAAGCTCGCCGGCGGCAAGCGCGTGGAGAACGTCGAGGACGTCCTCGGTGTGGGCCAGAAGGTCCAGGTCGAGATCGCCGAGATCGACTCCCGCGGCAAGCTCTCCCTGATCCCCGTCATCGAGGGCGAAGAGGGCGAAGAGAAGGCCGACGACAAGAAGGACGACGCCGCCAAGTGACGTCCCGTAGCACCACGACGACGGCCCGCCCCTCCTCGGAGAGGCGGGCCGTCGCCCGTACTCAAACCCTGCTCAAGGGCAAGGACGGCATCGGCACCGTGCGCCGCACGACCCTGCCGGGCGGCCTGCGGGTCGTCACCGAGACCCTGCCCTCCGTACGCTCCGCGACCTTCGGGATCTGGGCGCACGTCGGATCGCGCGACGAGACGCCGTCCCTGAACGGCGCCACGCACTACCTGGAACACCTCCTCTTCAAGGGCACGAAGAAGCGCACCGCCCTGGACATCTCCGCCGCGATCGACGCGGTCGGCGGCGAGATGAACGCCTTCACGGCGAAGGAGTTCACCTGTTACTACGCGCGCGTGCTCGACACCGACCTGCCGCTCGCGATCGACGTGGTGTGCGACATGCTCACCGGCTCGCTGATCCTGGAGGAGGACGTCGACGTCGAGCGCGGCGCCATCCTCGAAGAGATCGCGATGACCGAGGACGACGCGGGCGACTGCGTGCACGACCTGTTCGCGCACACCATGCTCGGCGACACCCCCCTCGGCCGCCCGGTCCTCGGCACCGTCGACACGGTCAACGGCCTGGACGCCTCCCGTATCCGGCGCTTCTACAAGAAGCACTACGACCCCCGCCACCTGGTGGTCGCGGCCGCGGGCAACGTCGACCACAACAAGGTCGTACGACAGGTCCGCGCCGCCTTCGAGAAGGCCGGCGCCCTCAAGGACCTGGAGGCGAGCCCGATCGCGCCCCGCGACGGCCGCCGCACCATCCGCACGGCCGGCGGACTCGACGTGGTCGACCGCAAGACCGAGCAGGCGCACGTCGTCCTCGGCATGCCGGGCCTGGCCCGCACCGACGAGCGCCGCTGGGCCCTCGGCGTCCTCAACACGGCACTGGGCGGCGGCATGTCGTCCCGCCTGTTCCAGGAGGTCCGCGAGAAGCGGGGCCTGGCCTACAGCGTGTACTCGTACACGTCCGGCTATGCCGACTGCGGCCTCTTCGGGGTGTACGCGGGCTGCCGCCCGAGCCAGGTGCACGACGTCCTGAGGATCTGCCGCGACGAGCTCGACCAGGTCGCCGAACACGGCCTCTCCGACGACGAGATCGGCCGCGCCATCGGCCAGCTCGCCGGCTCCACCGTGCTCGGCCTGGAGGACACCGGTGCGCTCATGAACCGCATCGGCAAGAGCGAGCTCTGCTGGGGCGACCACATCTCGGTGGACGACCTGCTCGCCCGGATAGCGGCGGTCACCCCGGACGAGGTGCGGGAGGTGGCACGCGACATCCTGGGACAGCGTCCCTCGCTGTCCGTCATCGGCCCGCTGAAGGACAAGCAGGCGGCCCGGCTGCACGAAGCGGTCGCGTAAGGCGGACGGTCGCGTAACGGCGTACCGCCCTCAACACCCGTAAGGAATCAAGCACATGAGCAAGCTGCGCGTGGCGGTCCTCGGCGCCAAGGGCCGGATCGGCTCGGAGGCGGCCCGTTCCGTCGAGGCCGCCGAGGACCTGGACCTGGTCGCCGCCCTCGACCGTGACGACAAGATCGAGACCCTCGCCGAGGTGGGCGCCCAGGTCGTCGTCGACCTGACGCACCCGGACGCGGTGATGGGCAACCTCGAGTACTGCGTCGCGAACGGCATCCACGGCGTCGTCGGTACGACGGGCTGGACCGACGAGCGCCTCGCGCAGCTGCGCGGCTGGCTGGACGCCCAGCCCTCCACGGGTGTCCTGATCGCCCCGAACTTCTCCATCGGCGCGGTCCTGACCATGCAGTTCGCGCAGAAGGCGGCCCGCTTCTTCGAGTCCGCCGAGGTCATCGAGCTGCACCACCCGAACAAGGCGGACGCCCCGAGCGGCACCGCGCACCGTACGGCCCAACTGATCGCCGAGGCCCGGGAGAAGGCAGGCTGCGCCCCGCAGCCCGACGCCACTTCCACGGCCCTGGACGGCGCCCGCGGCGCGGACGTCGACGGCGTACCGGTGCACTCGGTACGGCTGCGCGGACTGCTCGCCCACCAGGAGGTGCTGCTCGGCGGCGAGGGCGAGACGCTGACGATCCGTCACGACTCGCTGCACCACAAGAGCTTCATGCCGGGCATCCTGCTCGGTGTGCGCCGCGTCGTGGACACCCCGGGCCTCACCTTCGGCCTGGAGCACTTCCTCGACCTCGACAGCTGACTCTTTCTCCTCGAATCGACTCTCCGATGCGCGCAAAGATCACGTACTTCGCCCTGGCCGCCGCCCTGGTCGTCTACTTCGTCCTGGTCGGCAGCCGCGGCGTGCTGCTGATACGCGAAGGCACCGCGATCACCGTCACGTTCGGGATCGCGGTGCTCGTACTGCCGCTGATCGGCGTGTGGTTCCTCTGGAAGACCACCCAGTTCGCCCGCAAGGCGAACGCCCTGGCCGCCGAGCTCGAAGCGGAGGGCGGCCTCCCGGTCGACGAGCTCAAGCGCCTGCCGAGCGGCCGTATCGACCGCGAATCGGCGGACGAGGTCTTCGCCAGGCGCCGCGCAGAGACCGAGGACGCGCCGGACGACTGGCGCTGCTGGTTCCGCCTGGCGATCGCGTACCACGACGCCCGCGACACCCCGCGCGCCCGCAAGGCCATGCAGCGGGCGATCACGTTGCACGAGGGCGACAAGTAGCCCCTCCGGCGTTTGAGGAGCAGGGGTCCGGGGGCTGGCCCCCGAAGCTGCTGCAAGCTGTCGGGAAGGGGCGGGGCGGGGAGGGATCAGGCAGCGGCCCGATACTCGTCCGCCCAAGCCTCCACCGCATCCGCAGCCCGCTCGAACGCCTCGCTCCGCGAAAGAAAATCCGCGTTCCGATCGGTGAGCAGCGGCGCAGCCAACGCCTCCCCGTCCTGCACCACAAGCACCAGCGCCTGCCCCTGCACGGTCCGCGGCAGCCCGAGCCACCGCACCGGCTGCTGCGTCGTGCGCACGGCGGCGACCCGCGCCCACGCGACCGTACGCGTACGGAGGAACCCCACCTGCCGCAGCCCGCGCGCGCTGACCCAGGTGCCGACGCGCAGCATCCGCACGGCGGCGGCGATCACGAGCGACGCACCGGCCCCGCACGCCATCGCACCCGGTGTCTCCCCGGCGACGGCGATGATCACCGCGGCGAACAGCACGTACGAGGCGAGGAGCAGGAGCAGCGCGGCCGCGGCGACGCGCCACGGGCCTGGCCGGTACGGACGCCGCCAGGTGTCGCGGTCGTCGTACGGGAGCGCGACGTCGTCCGCCGCTTCGTCAAAAGCGCGGTCGGCCGTCAGGAAGGGCAGGGGCACGACTGTTCCTCACTCGAAGCACGCGTTGGGCTGTGTGCCCGGTGAGGCTACCCAGAGGGCGGACGAGCGGCCACCCTCGGGGGTTCGGCCGCGTCGTGCCGTGTCGCCGGGGCCGGACGGACCGTGCCCCTGACTGCGCGTCAGCGTTCGTACTACGCGTCAGCGTCCGTCGGCGGCTTCGGACTGCTGGGTGGACGCGGGTGACTGCTCCGGGGAGAGCGCGGGCAGCCCGAAGAGCAGGGAGCCCACCAGGCCGGCGACCAGCGTCGCGCCGATCAGCGTGCGGCCCATGATCTGACTGACCGTCGCGCGTTCGCGGGGCGGGGGAGTGACGTTGCTGCGGAACTTGTCGGCTTCGGCGATGAAGGCGAACGGAACGGGCTCGCGCCGACGGAACATGAGGGGCTCGGCTCCTTGGTGTCACGGGAGACCACACGGGTCTCGAACTGAATCGCTGCTACCAAGACAGACGTTCAAAAGGTCACATTGGTGCCCTGAATCAGGAAATTCACCGAAGAACGTTCCAGAGCACCGCCGAACGGCCCTCTGTCAGTGCCGAGCCGTAGAGTGGGCGCCGCCCGAGCGAGTGCGATTGGAAGGACCCCCGCCGGTGAGCGATACCCCCGAAGAGACCCCCGAAGCAGAGCTGAAGCCGAGTTTCCGCAGCGATGTCACCGTCGAGCTGGTGAAGCACAGCGCCGCAGACAGCGACGTGCTGTGGGCGGCCCGCGTCTCCACCGCGGGCGAGCAGTCCCTCGACGAGCTCACCAAGGACCCGGAGCGCTCCAAGGGCCTGATCAACTTCCTGATGCGGGACCGCCACGGCAGCCCCTTCGAGCACAACTCGATGACGTTCTTCATCAGCGCCCCCATCTTCGTCTTCCGCGAGTTCATGCGTCACCGCGTGGGCTGGTCGTACAACGAAGAGTCGGGGCGGTACAGGGAGCTCCAGCCGGTGTTCTACGTCCCGGACGAGTCCCGCAAGCTCGTCCAGGAGGGCCGCCCGGGGAAGTACGTCTTCGTGGAGGGCACCCAGGCGCAGCAGGAGCTCACGGGCCGCGTCATGGAGGACACGTACCGCCAGGCGTACGAGTCGTACCAGGAGATGCTCGCGGCGGGAGTGGCCCGCGAGGTCGCCCGCGCGGTCCTGCCGGTCGGCCTCTTCTCCTCGATGTACGCGACGTGCAACGCCCGCTCGCTGATGCACTTCCTCGGCCTGCGCACGCAGCACGAGGAGGCCAAGGTGCCGTCGTTCCCGCAGCGGGAGATCGAGATGGTCGGCGAGAAGATGGAGCAGGAGTGGGCCAGGCTCATGCCGCTCACGTACGCCGCGTTCAACAAGAACGGCCGCGTGGCCCCATAGCGACGATCGCGGGATCCGCAACCGCTGGCGCGTGCCCCGCAGGGCTCCGCGGTGCGCGACACACGGGGCTTTCGGTGGCAGGCACAGATGTACGGTCAGCCGTGCGAAGTGTCCGTATTGCGGCATTTCGAGAAGTTCATCTAGCCTGATCAAACGGACCCGGCACTGCTTGAACCCCCGAGCAGGCAGTGCCGGGATCCTTTCGATTTGGCCCCGTTGTCGGCCCCCTCACGCCCACCCGAGGGGGGACCTCGCACTGAGCAGCGAGTAGCGTGTTACCCATGGCTCCGACCTCGACTCCGCAAACCCCCTTCGGGAGGGTCCTCACCGCCATGGTCACGCCCTTCGCG
Source organism: Streptomyces luteolus (assembly GCF_029968015.1). Classification (GTDB taxonomy): domain Bacteria; phylum Actinomycetota; class Actinomycetes; order Streptomycetales; family Streptomycetaceae; genus Streptomyces; species Streptomyces luteolus. Next base: position 2,838 of record NZ_JASCIS010000019.1, on the reverse strand, counting down.
GCGGACGGCGCACTCGACCTCGACGGCGCGCAGCGACTCGCCACCCACCTGGTGGACGCAGGCAACGACGGCCTGATCGTCAACGGCACCACCGGCGAGTCCCCGACCACCAGCGACGCGGAGAAAACCGAGCTCGTACGAGCCGTGGTGGAGGCGGTGGGCGACCGCGCCCACGTCGTCGCCGGAGTCGGCACCAACGACACCCGTCACAGCCTCGAACTGGCCCGCGCCGCCGAGAAGGTCGGCGCCCACGGCCTCCTCACGGTCACGCCGTACTACAACAAGCCGCCGCAGGAAGGCCTCTACCGGCACTTCACCGCGATCGCGGACGCCACCGAGCTGCCCGTCATGCTCTACGACATCCCCGGCCGCAGCGGCGTCCCCATCAACACCGAGACGATCGTCGCGCTCGCCGAGCACCCGCGGATCGTCGCCAACAAGGACGCCAAGGGCGACCTCGGCCGCGCCAGCTGGGCCATCGCCCGCTCCGGCCTCGCCTGGTACTCCGGCGACGACATGCTCAACCTGCCGCTGCTCTCCGTCGGCGCGGTCGGCTTCGTCTCCGTCGTCAGCCATGTCGTCACGCCCGAGCTGCGCGCGATGCTCGACGCACACCTCTCGGGCGACGTACGCAAGGCGACCGAGATCCACCAGAAGCTGCTGCCGGTCTTCACGGGCATGTTCCGCACCCAGGGCGTCATCACCACCAAGGCGGCCCTCACCCTGCAGAACCTGCCCGCCGGACCGCTGCGCCTGCCGCTGGTCGAACTGTCGAACGAGGAAACCCATCAGCTCAAGATCGACCTCGCCGCCGGCGGGGTACAGCTCTGACCACAGACTTCACAACTGAACAACCGCACAACTCAACAGCACCGCACAACTCAACAAGCACCACACACGCAAACAGACAGCACAGACGAGAACTGCAGACAACAACTGCACCTGCACGAATGTCATGCGCGCCACGTGCCTCTGGGTACGTGGCGCGTGTGGTTAGGAGAGTCTTTTGAGTCATCCGCACCCTGAGCTCGGCTCACCGCCGAAGCTGCCCGAGGGCGGCCTCCGCGTCACCCCGCTCGGCGGCCTCGGCGAGATCGGCCGCAACATGACCGTCTTCGAGTTCGGCGGACGCCTGCTGATCGTCGACTGCGGAGTGCTCTTCCCCGAGGAGGAGCAGCCCGGAATCGACCTGATCCTGCCGGACTTCAGCAGCATCCGGGACCGCCTCGACGACATCGAGGGCATCGTCCTCACCCACGGCCACGAGGACCACATCGGCGCCGTCCCGTACCTCCTCCGCGAGAAGCCGGACATCCCGCTGATCGGCTCCAAGCTGACCCTCGCCCTGATCGAGGCCAAGCTCCAGGAGCACCGCATCCGCCCGTACACCCTCGAGGTCAAGGAGGGCCACCGCGAGCGGGTCGGCCCCTTCGACTGCGAGTTCGTGGCGGTCAACCACTCCATCCCGGACGCCCTCGCGGTCGCCATCCGCACCCCTGCCGGCATGGTGGTCCACACCGGCGACTTCAAGATGGACCAGCTGCCGCTCGACGGCCGCCTCACGGACCTGAACACCTTCGCCCGTCTCGCCGAGGAGGGCATCGACCTGCTCCTCTCGGACTCGACGAACGCCGAGGTCCCCGGCTTCGTCCCGCCCGAGCGCGACATCTCGAACGTCGTACGACAGGTCTTCGCCAGCGCCCGAAAGCGCATCATCGTGGCGAGCTTCGCCAGCCACGTCCACCGCATCCAGCAGATCCTGGACGCCGCTCACGAGTACGGCCGCCGGGTCGCCTTCGTCGGCCGCTCCATGGTCCGCAACATGGGCATCGCCCGGGACCTCGGCTACCTGCGCGTCCCGCCGGGCCTGGTGGTCGACGTCAAGACCCTCGACGACCTGCCGGACGACGAGGTGGTCCTCGTCTGCACGGGCTCGCAGGGCGAACCCATGGCCGCGCTCTCCCGCATGGCCAACCGGGACCACCAGATCCGCATCGTCCAGGGCGACACCGTGATCCTGGCGTCGTCCCTGATCCCCGGCAACGAGAACGCGGTCTACCGCGTGATCAACGGCCTGACGCGCTGGGGCGCCAACGTGGTCCACAAGGGCAACGCCAAGGTCCACGTCTCCGGCCACGCGTCGGCGGGCGAGCTGCTGTACTTCTACAACATCTGCAAGCCCAAGAACCTGATGCCGGTCCACGGCGAATGGCGCCATCTGCGCGCCAACGCCGAGCTGGGCGCCCTGACGGGTGTGCCGCATCAGAACATCGTGATCGCCGAGGACGGCGTGGTGGTCGACCTCGTCGAGGGCAAGGCCAAGATCGTCGGCAAGGTCCAGGCGGGTTACGTCTACGTCGACGGCCTGTCGGTCGGTGACGTCACCGAGTCCTCCCTCAAGGACCGCCGCATCCTCGGCGACGAGGGCATCATTTCGGTCTTCGTCGTCGTGGACTCCACCACGGGCAAGATCACGGGCGGCCCGCACATCCAGGCACGTGGCTCGGGTATCGAGGACAACGCCTTCGGCGCCGTCATTCCGAAGATCGGGGAAGCCCTGGAGCGCTCCGCTCAGGACGGCGTCGTGGAACCGCACCAGCTGCAGCAGCTCGTCCGCCGCACGCTGGGCAAGTGGGTCTCCGACAACTACCGTCGGCGCCCGATGATCCTGCCGGTCGTCGTGGAGGTCTGACCTCCCGTCCGGCCTCTCCGAGGCTCGGAGCAGCGCCAACTGGGAGCGGGGGGGGGGGGGGGGGGGGGGGGGGGGGGGGGGGGGGCGCCCGGGGCGGGCCTGCTCCTCGGCACGTCCTGCTCCGCGCCGGATTCGCGGGGCTCCGA
>NZ_JASCIS010000018.1 GCF_029968015.1 Streptomyces luteolus | reverse complement strand
TGCGCGTCCCTGACCCGCGCGAAGGCCGCGCCGAACAGCTCGGCCAGGGACTCGTCCCACTGGTCGGGGACCACCCCGCGTACGTCGTACGCCTTCACGATCTGCGACAGATCAGCCACCTGATATCCCTTCCCACATCTGCCCCCTGCCTTCAAGTTCCGTGCCTTACAGTTCGTTGGCCACGTACTTGCGCAGCCAGTCCTGGAAGTCGGGCCCCAGATCGTCCCGTTCGCAAGCGAGCCGCACGATCGCCTGTAGGTAAGATCCGCGGTCACCGGTGTCGTAGCGACGGCCGCGGAATACAACACCGTGCACGGGCCCGCCGGCTGCTTCTCCGGAAGCCAACGCTCGTAGAGCATCGGTGAGTTGGATTTCTCCGCCCCGTCCGGCCGGGGTGGTTCGCAGGACGTCGAAGATTTCCGGTGCCAGGACGTAGCGGCCGATTACGGCGAGGTTCGATGGGGCGTTACCCGGATCGGGCTTCTCCACCAGACCCGTAATCCTGCGGACGTCGCCTGCGCCCCCCGAGGCCACAGACGCACAGCCGTAGAGGCCGATGTCCTCGTCGGGAACTTCCATCAGCGCCACTACGCTGCCGCCGTGCCGCTCCTGCACATCGAGCATGGCGGTAAGGAGCGGGTCGCGCGGGTCGATGAGGTCGTCGCCGAGCAGCACCGCGAAGGGTTCGGAACCGATGTGGTCGGCAGCGCACAAAACGGCGTGGCCGAGTCCCAGCGGGTCGCCCTGACGGACGTAGTGCATCCTCGCCAGCGTGTCGGACTCTGTCACCGAGGCCAGGCGTCGGTCGTCGCCCTTGCGTCGGAGCGTGGCTACCAGTTCGTGATTGCGGTCGAAGTGGTCCTCAAGGGCTCGCTTGCTGCGGCCGGTAACCATGAGGATGTCGCCCAGGCCAGCCGCTGCTGCTTCCTCGACGACGTACTGGATGGCGGGCTTGTCGACGACCGGCAGCATCTCCTTGGGCGTCGCCTTGGTGGCAGGAAGGAACCTGGTGCCCAGGCCCGCGGCAGGGATCACGGCCTTGCGTACGCGAGAAGTCATCGGTCTTCCCCGAACTGGTTGCGGTGCAAGACGATCTTGGCGTCCTTGGCCACGTAGTAGTTGTCGACGGCATACGAGATCGTCGCGAAGTCGATGCGACCCCTGCCGTCGAAGTCCCCGAGAGCGATCCGGGCTACGGACTCATCGGCGACTCGCCACTTGCTCCAGACGGCGGCCCGCGCGTCGATGGCCTTGTAGTAGAAGACGCCCTGCCAGGGCCAGGGTCCGCGCAGCGCCACAAGAAACTCGTCGTCACCGTCACCGTCGAAGTCCGCGCACACGATCTGGTGGCCGGGGCCCTCGCCGTTCTCGTTGGGGTCGCCGAACACGTCGAGGACGCTGCGGCTCCAGGACGTGCTTCCGTCCGGTCCCGGCTGCTTGGTGTAGACGGCGACGGTGTTGCCGTGGAACGGCTCGACAGCGGCGACGTAGGCCATCGGGTCGTCTCCGAGGCGACCGGCGTTCAGGTCTCCGCTCCCCCGGAACCCGGTCTGCTCGAACTGGCCGCGCTCGCCCGTGCCGACCAACTCCCGCTGCCACTGGGATCGTTCCTGGTCCCAGTGCAACCAGGTGACCCCTTCGTCAGAGGCAAGCAGCAGGCTGTCGAGGTCGCTGCCGGGGACGAGCCCTTCCTTCTTCTCCGCACCGTGGATCATGCGGAAGTTGCGGTCGTCGATGACCGTCATCGGCCACTCGTCGGCGGCGTGTACGTCGTCGGGCTGGGTGAACATGACGACAGGCAGGACGGCATGGACGTCTTCGACAGCGACGATGGGCAGACCGATGATCTCCAGGCGCTCGCGCTGCGTGAAGTATCCGGCCCGCAGCCGGTGCATGCCGATCGCCCGGCCCACGTAGTGGCGCTTCCAGCGCGAGGGGTCCTTGTCGGGCTGCCCGGGGTTTTCCAGCCAGCTGATCTTTCCGCCCTGGGGGTCGGGGTCGACGATGGTGCCGATGGGCCCGTAAAGCTCGTGGCACACGATGATGTCGGCCACGCCGTTGCCGCTGATGTCCGCGAAGTCGGCACCGACGGGCATGTGGATGCCGTCGGCGGCCAGCCGGCGCTCCCACGTGCCGTCGTTGCGGTACCAGTAGATCTCGCCCAGGCGCAGTCCGTAGCCGAACAGGTCGGTGCGGCCGTCACCGTCGAGATCGGTGGCCTCCAACCAGTAGCCGTCCCTGAGCTGGTCGGTGACGACTTCGGAACCAAAGCGGGGGATGCGCACGGAGGAGCTGTCTGTGGTGCTGGTCATGGCATCAAACTCCAGGTCTCGGTGGAAGGTTGGAACCGTCGACGCTCAGCAGGGGTGGTATTCGAGGGCGAGCCAGACGCAGTCGGTGTCCGCCCAGTACCGATGCCACGGATAGCTCCACGTGGCGGTCGCGTCGTAGCCGCAGAACGGGGCGTGGGTGCTGCCCGGCTCGAGGACCACGTCCTGGTAGCGGGTCTCCGCGTCCTGCGCGTGGAACTTCTGCATCCGGCCGCGACCCGCGACCTGGGTGTGGACTTCCAGGAAGTCGTGCCGGCGGTGGATGTGGCAGTCGGTGCCCGCGGGCGCGTACCAGAGGTTGGCCTGCAGCTTCAGGGGCACGGGTGTACTGGCCTCGCTGGGCGCGCCGAGCAGCTGCGCCGGCAGGGTGACGGTGCCCAACTGGGCGATGGGGGATCGCCATAGTGGGGTTCCTGCGGGGAAGGGTGCACCCTCGCCCGCACCGGCTGCCACTGCCGGGTCGTTCCCTATGCGCAGCCAGTTCTCCCGGGCTCCCAGGTCGGCGATGCGCTCGGTGTTCATCCCGGTGAGGAGAAGCAGCGGAGCAGGGTGGCGCAGGGTCACCCGGTCGAGGAGCGCAGACTGGAGGGGCGCCACCTGGGAGGGGCGCTCGGTATGCAGATCGAGCGGCTCGGCGGATAGGTTGACGACGAGAGTCTCCTCTTGCAGGGGTATCTTGGCGCCGGGGGTGGTGAGTTCGGCGCGCAACCCGCGGGTGGAGAATGCGAGCGGTGTGCCGGTGTCGGTGGAAGTGCCAGCGGCCGGGGTCGCGGAGGGCACGGATGTCGTACGGGTCATGGGTGTCCTTGGTGGCCGTGTGCGGAAGCACCTACAGGCGGTGAGGTGTCGGGGAGAGGAGAGCTCGGCGGTCAGCTGGCGAGTTGGGCCATGTCGTCCCGGAAGGCCGTTGTGACCAGCGCTGAGTCGGGAGCGAAGAGGGATGGGGCCGGGCCGAGTTTGAAGTGGTGTGCCAGGGCGCCCACCGTGCGCTCGGCGGCAAGGCCATCGCCGTACGGGTTGACCGCCCGCGCCATCGCCGAGTACGCGGCGCTGTCGTCCAGGAGTGTGGTGGCGGCGTCGACGATGCCTTCGGTGGTCTTGCCAACGAGGCGGGCCGCGCCGGTCTCGATCGTCTCCACGCGCTCGGTGACGTCTGCGAGCACCAGGGTCGGGGTGCCGAGCGCCGGTCCTTCTTCCTGGGCGCCACTGCTGTCCGAGATGATCATGTCGGCGCGGTCCAGGAGCTTGCAGAAGGACAGATAGGGCAGCGGGTCGGTCACGGTGATGTGCGGGTGACCGTCGATGACAGGCAGGATCGCCTCGCGGACAGCCGGGTTGCGGTGCAGCGGGACGACAATGCGTACGTCGCCGCGGTCGGCGAGCCGCCGCCAGGCGTCGGCTATGTCGCGCAGTTGAGGCCAGGCATCCCTGCGGTGCGCGGAGGCGAGGATGACCTTGCGGCTCTCCTGGCCCAGGTCCGCCAGCTCGGACCGGTCCCAGTCGGCCGCGTACTGGGCGCCCCACCGCAGGGCGTCGATGACCGTGTTTCCCGTCACCACGATGTCGCCCGCAGGGACGCCTTCGCGCAGCAGATTGTCGCGGTTTCCCCAGGTCGGCGCCAGGTGCATATCGGCGACGCGGGCGACGAGCCGGCGATTGCCCTCCTCGGGGAACGGAGAGGAGAGCGTGCCGCTGCGCAGTCCGGCCTCGACGTGCACCAGGGGGATCCGGTGGTGGAACGCCGAGAGGGCGCCGGCGAGCGTCGTCGCGGTGTCACCGTGGACCAGCATGACGTCCGGCCGGTGCTGCGGCACGTAGGAGTCGAGGCCGTCGAGGATGCGCGCGGTGGTGCCGGAAAGAGTCTGGCGTTCCCGCATCACTGCCATGTCGACATCCACGGCCAGGCCGAACGCAGCGAGCGTCTCCTGCAGCATCTCGCGGTGCTGGCCCGTGGAAACCACGATCGGCTCGAACCGCGGGTCCTGTTGCAGAAGCCTGATCACCGGTGCGAATTTGATCGCCTCCGGGCGGGTGCCCATGACAAGGGTGACTCTCTTCAAGACTGAACAGCTCCTTGGGACTTCGCGCATGAGAGGCCGCGCTCCCGCTCCCCCCACCTGAACAGCGTGCGGCGACGCTGTCGCACGCATATGGAACACCGGTACGACACTTCGTCACGCCGTGCGATGACGCGGTCGCCCACCGGATGATCGTGACGGTAGCACTCGATCCCGCATCACGGAAAAGATTGCACATGATCTATGCTCTGGTTGCACTGTGCGGAATCTAGGGCGGGGTTCATCTCGCCCAGAACCGCCATACGGTCACTGCCGATTCGGCGCAGCCGCCGTCATACGGTCGGTGTGACGCCGCCGTCGACAACGATCTCGGCACCGGACACAAAACCTGACAGGTCGGAAGCCAGGTACACCGCGGCCGCCGCAACCTCCTCGGGTCGCCCGAGCCGCCCCGCCGGAATGCCGTTGAGATCCACGTACCGCTTCAGCGCCGCCTCGCGGTCGGTGCCGAACTCCTCGGCCAGCGCATCAGCCAGACCGCCCGGCCGGTCATAGATCGCGGTACGGATGAAGCCGGGTGAGATCACGTTGGAGCGCACTCCGCGCGGGGTGAACTCCCTTGCCAGCGCCTTGGAAAGGCTCAGAATCCCCGCCTTGGTGACGCTGTAGTCGGGCAGCCTCGGGTTGGGCATCCGCGCGGCCTCGGACGCGGTGTGCAGCAGGACCCCGCGTCCCCGCTCCAGCATGTGCGGCAGTACCGCGCGTGCCATCCGGACGTATCCGAGCAGATTGAGGTCCAGGCTGGCCCGCCACGCATCGTCGTCGACGCCGAGGAATCCCTCCGGCCTGACCGCAGCAACCCCAGCGTTGTTGTGCAGAACGTCGATGCGTCCGAAGCGATCCAGTGCCGCCTGCACGAGGAGGCCGGCACCGTCCGGGTCACGCAGGTCCGACTGGACCGGCAGCACTTGGGCACTCCCCAGAGATTCCAGCGCCCCGGGATCCAGATCGCCGCCCACCACCGCTGCGCCCTTGGCTACAAAAGCGTGGGCCGTGGCAAGACCTATGCCGCCGCCGGCACCGGTGATGAGGACGACTTTTCCTTCGAGATTGGATTCCACGATTTTACTCCCTGGTCAGCGTTGCGGTGTGCGAGCCGAGTCTTTCTCGAACACCCCTGTTCTTGTCCAGCGCGGGTTAGAGTCGCACAGCAAATTGCACCGAGCCCATGAGAAGGAGCTTTCCTCCATGCAAATCGATCTGTCGGGTCGCATCGCGCTGGTAACCGGGTCAACCGCCGGGATTGGCCTGGCCATCGCCAAGGGGCTCCACGCGTCTGGGGCAGAGGTGGTACTCAATGGCCGGACCGAGGAGCGCCTCGAAAAGGCGGTGACAGAATTCGACGACACGGCTCGGGTTCGCACGATCGCGGCGAATGTCGGGAGCGCGGAAGGATGCAGCGTCCTGACCGAGGAGATTCCCGAGGTAGACATCCTCGTGAACAACGCGGGCATTTTCGCACCGCAGCCACTCTTCGAGATCGAGGACGGAGAATGGCAGCGGTTCTTCGACGTGAATGTGATGAGCGGAATCCGTCTGTCCCGCCACTACGTGCCCGCGATGGTGCGGCGCGGGTGGGGCCGGACGGTCTTCATCTCCAGTGAGTCTGCCGTGCAGGTGCCGCCGGAGATGGTGCACTACGGCATGACCAAGACAGCACAGCTGACCGTCGCCCGAGGGCTGGCTGAGGCGGTCGGCGGAAGCGGCGTGACGGTGAACAGCATCCTGCCGGGACCGACGCTGAGCGAAGGCGTCGAGAAATTCGTGCAGGAGGTGGTCGGGGACGAAGCTTCCTCGATGGAGGAGGCCAGCCGCCTGTTCATCGAAAAGGAGCGACCCACCTCCCTGCTCGGCCGTCTGGCAAGCTCGGAGGAGGTGGCAAACCTCGCCGTCTACCTCTGTTCTGACCAGGCGTCGGCGACCACGGGCGCGGCGCTGCGAGCGGACGGCGGGGTGCTGCGCGGCGTGCTGTGACGGCACTGGGACCGTGGGCAGTGACGTGCCTGCGGTGTCCAGCGTGAACCGAAAGAAGGAGGGCGGGACTTTCAAGTCCCGCCCTCCTTCTTTCGGCACGAGCTTCCCCGTCGAGAAGGCTAGACCTGTTGCACCACAGGCTTGGCCTCATCCGCCGCGTCCGGAACCGAGGCCGGGGACGGGGCCGAGGTTGTCACACGCTGCTTCTTGCCACCCGACGCCCACCGCCGCATCACCGGACGCTCTACGCATACGAAGAGCAGCCAGCCCACCAGCTGGGAGAAGGCGAAGGCGGCAACGAGTACAGCCAGTGCCACCGGCGTGGCGAACTTCCGCTCGTCCAGCAGGTCATGGACAGCGAGCAGCACGAGATAGTGCACCAAGTAGAACGCGAACGAGACCTCGCCGAGCAGGGATATGAAGCGGCCGCGCAGACCAGTCCGGCGCCCGGAGATGTCGGCCGCCGCGACCGCCGTCACCAGCAGAGCAAGTGGTACGGCGAGGGTCACGTTCAGCCCGAACTGCCAGGGAACCACCAGGGCGAGCGCGTACCCGACGCCGGTCAGAGCCAGTGCGGGCGAGATACCCAGGCCGATCCAGCGGCCCTCCTTGAGGACCCGGGCCATGAGCATGCCCAGGACGAACTCGAAGAGTCGCAACGGCGGGATGTTGTAGGAGAGCCACCACTGCAGCTCGGACAGTGGCCACTCCTCGAGGCGCGGCGTGGCCGGCACCCAAGCCCAGATGATCAGCTGCGTGCCGAGCAGGCCCGCGAAGGTGATGCCGAACCATACCCACAGGCGGTTGCCGTTGATGGCGCGCACCCAGCGCCACAGGAGCGGGAAGAGCAGATAGAAGAGCAGCTCGCTACAGAGCGACCAGCTGGGCTGGTTGACGCTGACGAACGTGTCCAGGTCGGGCACCCAGGAGTGGACCAGGAGGAGGTTCGGCAGCCACACCTCCGGGCCTGCGACGGTCGCCGAGAAGAACAGGAGCGCGATGCCCCAGGTCACCACGTGATTGGGGTAGATCTTCAGCAGGCGGCGTCGGTAGAAGCCGGCCAAGGTGTCGCCCGGCCGCGCCGACCAGGCCAGGACGAATCCGCTGAGGATGAAGAAGAACGACACCCCCGCCCACCCTGCTTTACTGAACAACAGCGCGTACCCATCGGCGAATTCTCTGTCCGCAAACGGGTCCAGCATTTTGGCGAGTGAGGCATGGAAGCAGAAGACGAGCGCTGCAGCAAAGAACCGCAGTCCGGTCAGTGAGGGCAGCTTCTGCCTGTTCCCGCCGAGTTGCCGATCCGGCATGACCATTCCTTTCGAGAATGCCTGCGGGGCGATCGCAACCAACAACTGCCTTCTGCCCCGGAGTTCATCGGCCATGGACGATAGCGGGCGAGCATCGAGGCGGCCATTCAGCACATTCCCGTGTTGCACAATGACGTAAGGAAGGTCACACCTATCTGCATGGCCACGTGCTGTGCAACTGTCTCGATCCGCAGTTGCACAGCACGTGACCGTACTTGCCGACGATTCTTCTTCTACTCTTCTTCCAACGCTCTTAGGAGTTCGGCGAGTTCACCTATGAGCGGAGACTGCTCCAAGGCCTGACAGAGTGTCGCATCGTGGCCCGGCCCCGCCTCTGCCAGAAGCTTGCGCCCGTCCTCGGTCAGCTCGGTGAAAACACCGCGACGATCTGTCGTGCACAGCACTCGGCACAACAGGCCCCGCTCTTCGAGCCGGTTGACCATACGAGTTGCGGCACTGTCGCTGAGAGCGGCCACTCGGGCCAGCTGCTTCATGCGCAGATGCCAGCCGTCCTGCCGGTTCAGCGCCTCAAGGACTGTGTATTCCACAACTGACAGGCCGTGAGGGCGCAGCGCGCCCTCCAGTGCCCTCTCCAGGTCGCAGTGCAGTGCAGCGAGGGTGCGCCAGCCGCGCACCCGGACTTTGGACGAGTCGTCGGAGATGTAGATGGCTGCCTCCTCGGGTCACCTCGGGCAGCAGCACCTCTTGGCGCACCCCCGGATCCCACCCTCTCGAGAGATTCGTACCGCACATATGCATGTGCAAGCTATCGGCTTGTGCACATATAAAGCGGCTGCAACTGTTGTGGGCGCCAGTTACAAGCGTCCACTTGAAGGAGGAGGACTTCCATGCCTCTCGCGTTGCTAGCCCTGGCCATCAGCGCCTTCGGGATCGGCACGACCGAGTTCGTCACGAACGGTCTGCTGCCCGAGGTCGCCGGAGACTTCGACGTCTCCATTCCCACGGCGGGGTTGCTGACGTCGGGTTACGCGCTCGGTGTGGTGGTCGGCGCCCCCGTACTGACCGCTGCCACCACCCGGATTCGCCGCAAGCATCTACTCATCGGCCTGATGGTGCTCTTCATCGCGGGCAACCTCGTGGCCGCGCTCGCGCCGACGTACGGCCTGCTCATGACAGGCCGCGTGCTGTCGGCCCTGTGCCATGGTGCCTTCTTCGGTGTCGGCTCCGTCGTCGCTGCCGGTCTGGTCAGCCCGGACAAGAAGGCGGGCGCCATCTCCCTGATGTTCACCGGTCTGACACTCGCCAACGTCCTCGGTATGCCCATGGGCACAGTGCTCGGCCAGCACTTCGGCTGGCGCTCCGCGTTCTGGGGCGTCGTCGTCCTCGGCCTGGTCGGCCTGGTCGGCATCGCGACCCTGGTGCCCAACGAGCAGGTGGCCGAAGAAAGCAACCTGCGGTCGGAACTCGCAGCCTTCCGTAAGCCGCAGGTCTGGCTGGGGCTGGCCGTCACCGCCATCGGATTCAGCGGCCTCCTGGCTTCCTTCACCTACGTCACGCCGATGATGACGGACGTGGCCGGGTTCTCCTCGTCCAGCATCACGTGGCTGCTCGCGCTGTACGGCCTCGGACTCGTGGCCGGCAACTACTTCGGCGGCAAGGCTGCCGACCGTGCCCTGACTGCCACCATCTTCACCCTGCTGATCGCGCTCGCCGTCGTTCTGCTGCTCTTCACGTTCACGGCACACAACAAGGTGGCCGCCGTCATCACTCTCTTCGTTCTCGGAGGGGTCGGTTTCGGTACCATTCCGCCCCTGCAGACGCGGGTCATGCAGCTAGCCGGCGGCCCTGCGACGCTGGTGTCGGCCGCCAATATCGCGGCCTTCAACCTGGGTGCGGCCGTTGGCGCCTGGCTGGGCGGAGCCGCTATCGACGCGGGCCTCGGCTACACGTCGCCCAACTGGGTGGGCGCCGTGATCACCACGGTCGGCATCTTCCTCGCGGTCGTCTCGGTGGGCATGGAGCGCCGCAACCGACCCAAGAACACGATCATCGCAGCGACCGGCGCCAGTACTGAGTCCGCCCCGGCGCCCGCGTCCCGCACCTGACCCGCAACGCCCTTCTCTGCCTTCCCTCTTCGCGGCCCCGCGCCCGGTCACCATCCGTGGCACGGGGCCGCCGCCGAACCAGCGCAACGACCTTCACTCCTATGACGGCGTCGACGCCCCTACTGAAAAGGAGCACGTGTGCCCCACGTACGTACCGCCCTGTCCACCGGCCCGAGCACCATCGAGTACCTGCGAACCGGTTCGGGCCCGGGAATCGTCCTGGTCCACGGCACCGGCGCCACCCCGGAAGCCAACTACTCCGACTTGATAGCAGAGTTGAAGCCTCAACACACCGTCGTCGCCCCGTTCCTGTCTGGCTCGGGCAGCACCACCGATTCCGGGGCCCCACTGACAGCGGAGGATCTCGCACAACAGGTCCTCGCCGCCGCGGACGACGCCGGGCTCGATGACTTCGCCCTGGTCGGCCACTCCCTCGGCGCTTGCGTGGCCGCCGCCGCGTCCGCCGTTGCCCGCCGCCGCATCCGCTCGCTCGTGCTGCACGCGGGGTGGGCCAAGAGCGATCCGCGGATGGTGCTCCAATTCGGCCTGTGGCAGGAACTCGTAGCAGCCAGCCCTGAGCTCCTTGCCCGTCTCGTCCTGCTGAACGCGTACGACACGGATGGCTCGCCGTTCCAGGATTCCCAGACCCTCGACACCGAGGTAGCGGGCTTCGCCGCTCTGTTCCGGCCCGAAGGCATCGGCCGACAGCTCCACCTGGACCAGCACATTGACATCGAGCACCTGTTGCCCCGAGTCACGGCCCCGACGCTGATCATCTCCGGCGCGAGCGATGTGGTCGTACCCCCTGCCCATCAGGACCGCATGGCGGAACTCATCCCGCATGCCGAACTCATACGAGTGCAGGGAGGGCACGCGTTCCCCTTCGAGTCACCGGACGAGTTCATCGGGCTTGTGGCTGACTTCATCAGCACTCCGTGAGCTGCAGCCGTCCGCGCACATGGAAGATCAGGTCGCATGGACAGTCGGAAGCTGCGACTACCGCCTACCGGACTCCAGTTGGTCAGCGAACTCGTTCAGCGATACCGCGTAGGCACGGGCCGCCGCCGACAGCCGGGGGGCAACATGCCCCGGGACACGGTGCAAGATGCGCTGCCGCTCGGCGGCGAGCAGCAGCTGAGGCTCCAGCGTGCGCAACAGGAATCGGCCCACCTCGGTGAGCCGCAGTGCGGGGTCCTGGCGCAGCGAACGGAGCGTCGCCTCAATGTCGCACGCCTGCGTGGAGCCCTCGTTGCCCGGCCGCTTCACCCGCGCGTCCGCACGCAGCTGAGCGGGGACACCCGTGATGGCAGTCGGCGAGACGTCCATGGTTGCTTGCGAACCCGTTAAGTCTCCGGTTGTCGGCAGCGAAGCACCGGGAGGCGCCGTCGAGGGGCGGCTCGCGGTCGCCGCCGCGACGCCCGACTCCGGCTGTGCGCGTCGCTGCCGCATCGGTACGGGGTCCTCGCCCCGGATCAGCCGTGCACGCACGTCACGGACTGTCCCCGGGGACACGCCCGCCTGTGCCGCGATGGTCCGCAGCGAGGCGTCAGGCTGCTCGCCCAACAGTCGCGCGGCGAGCAGCCTGCCACGCTTGGGGTCGATGGGACGCGCTCGGTCGTCGCGCCCCACACGCACCGCGGCACCGTCGGCGGCAGACAGTCCGTTCTCAAGGTCACGGAGCTCGGCCACGGCGCGGGCAGACAGGCCGGCGACGGCAGCGATGCGGCGGTCCGACCACTGCGGGTGTGTCACGAGGATGTGCTGGGCCGCCGCGCGCCGCTCGGCGAGCGACAGCGGAAGGCCGTGCGCAATATTGGCGTGGACCGCGTAGACGTACCCTTCCTCCTGCCCGCCCTGAAACCAGCGCACGGAGATCTCCCGGTCACCGCGGCATGCAGCGGCCTCCAGGCGGTGCAGGCCGTCGACGACCTCCATCGTGTCGATGCGCACAACGATCGGCGGGAAAGGCTCGTCAATAGCGGCCAGGGTCTCGATGTGCTCTCGGTCCAGGTACTGCCTGGGCGAGTCCGCCCTCCGCAGTGCGCTCACCGCAACCCTGTCGACACGCCTGGTCAGTCCCTGCCCCACCTCGGCAGCGACCGACGATGCGGACCCGCCCCACGGTTCAGTCGCGACCCTCAAACCGGCAGCGCGCACGCTTCCCCCTTGGTCGTCCTTCACTCTCCCGGCCATCCGGTGAAATACCCGAAGTCATGGCGTCACAGAGAGGACGAGAACAACATGTTTCCGGTATGTTGAACTTCACGCCATGTAAAGCTCATCAGATTCCGCATTGCGCCACAACGCTAGCACGTTGATCTTCATGCGGGAATGAGACCCAGTCAAGAAGAGGACTATTCGGCATGATGGAATCCGGCTCGGTGCGACCCCACCGCGTGCAGTCCGTCGCCCGCGCCTTCTCCCTGCTCGAAGCGGTCAGCGCCGCCCCTGACGGCGCCCGGCTCAGTGACGCGGCCGAGTCCGTCGGCCTGTCCCGCAGCACAGCGCACAATCTGCTCGCCACCCTGGAGTCGCTCGGTTATGTCACCCAGCGCTCGTACGCGGGACGGTACGTTCTCACCGAGCGGCTGACTGAACTCGTCCGCGGCTCGGTCGGCAGCGACGACGCCCTGCGCGAGCTCGTCCACCCGCTCCTCGGCAAACTCGCCACCATCAGCGCAGAAACCTGCTACCTGGCCGTCCCGGCACTGCGCGACTACGTCTACATCGACACCGTCGAGTCCCCGCAGCTGCTCAAGCTCGCCGTGCCGATTGGCGGCCATGACCCCTTCTTCGGCACCGCCATCGGTCATGTCCTGCTCGCCTTCCGCCCCGCAACCGCCCAGCGTCTCGCTCACGAGCAGCCGGACGAATGGACCCGCTGGAAGGACACCGTCGCCGAGGTGCACAAACTTGGTTACGCCCTCGACCTGGAGGACTACCAGCCTGGACTGTGCTGCGCGGCCGTCCCGGTGCACCAGAACGGCCGTGTGGTGGCCGCCCTTGGTGTCTCCGGACCCGCGTCCCGACTGCCGGAGGAGCGACTGCGCGAACTCTCCGCCACAGCCTCGCGACTCCTGACCGAAGCGGGCATGGCCTGAGTGGCCGGTCAGAGCGATGCCGAGACCGAAGGCGGCTATGTGAGCGGCTGGAACGACCAGCCAGAGAACCACGTACTCCGCAGCAACGGGGCTCTGCCCCATATGACCGATCGTGAGTGACACGCGGCACGCCTTTGCCTATGGGCCGCTACAGGCCAGCTAGTCACGCCCGCCGCCGTACGAACGCGGTCCCATCCGTCGGGTGCCAGGCCCGTTCCTGCGGGCGATGTCAGTTCGTGAACCCTTCGGCGTGGACACGGACTTGACCGAGATGGGCGGCCCCAGCAGTTCGTAGGCGAGGAGTACGGATGCGTCGATCCGGCCGGGCGACCATGAGGAGTCCGGCTGGAATGTCACCCACTCCTTCACCAAGTCCGGCAGATGGCCGGCCAGGCGGATGCGGTCCTCTCGCAACTGCCCCGCGACCGGTTCGGCGCGCACGATCTTGTTCTGCCGCGCCGAGCGCATCTCGATCAGCGGCGGGATCTTCACGTACGGGTTTCGTGGCGCGTCGTCCACGTACTCGTGCTGCTCGTCGTGTTCGCGACGCAGCTTGTCCCACGCACCCTTGACGGCCAGCTCTGCCTGGTCGCCACCGAAGTTCTTCTCGATGACGATGACCGACGCGTCCGTCTCGGCCGCCAGCGTGCACGCCGCCCGCGACCATGCGTCCGAGGACATCCGCGCCGTACGGTCGTGCGTCCAGTACAAGCGTCGGTCGGTGCCGATGAGTCCGCCGATGATCCCCGCTGTGTCCCGCCCACCCCCAGAGGGGTCGACGGCGACGCCGATGCGCCGCGCGGCCGGCACGTCGGTCAGGTGGGTCTGGGTTCGCATCAACTCCGCGGTGACCAGGGCTCCTTCAACGGGTTGGGGGTTGCCTTGGTAGAGGGCGCCCCAGTCGAACGGGGAGGAGCCCCGCTTCTTCGCGAGCCAGTGGTCGAGCAGTGACTGTTTGTCGCGGGTGGGGATCTTCGGGTGGGAGAGCGGGTCGCCGTCCTGGCGGCCGAGGGGGCCACCGTCGGGGGTCAGGGTGAGGTCGGCGATGGCGGGCATGTGGATGACGTCCCACTCCCCCGGCTCGTCGCGCAGGAGGCGTCCGGCGAGGTCGTCCTCGTGCCAGCGGGTGAGCACGAGCAGGAGCGGGCCGACGGGTGCGAGGCGCGAGTAGAGGTCGGCGCTGTAGGAGTCCGCGACGCGTTTGCGCATCGTTGGGGAGTCGGTCTCCTGCCGGTTCTTGTGCGGGTCGTCGATGATGATCACCGAGGCGGGGTGGCCGGTCAGGGAGCCGCCGATGCCCGCGCAGCGCACGCCGCCGCCGGTAGTAAGGCGCCAGTCGGCGACCGAGGCCCGCTCGGCGTCCAGGGCGAGGCCGAACTCGGCGCCGTGGGCGCGGATGAGCTTGCGGATCGCGCGCCCGCGTTCTTCGGCAAGCTCCGCACCGTAGGAGACGATGATGACGTGGTCTCGAGGATGTCGGGCGAGCCACCAGAACACACCCCACACCGCTGCCGTGGTGCTCTTGCCGACCTGCGGCGGGGTGGTGATCAGGAGCTTGCGGGTCTTGCCGTTGATGAGGCGGCGCATCCCACGGGCGATGACCCGGTTGTGGGGCCGGGGCTCGAACGAGGGCTGAAGCGAGTGTGCGAGCGTGACCGGGTCGGTCAGGCGCGCGAGGAACTGGGCACGCTCGAGGGCTTGGGCGCGGTCACTGCGCATCGTCGTCCTCGTCGTAGCCGATCGTCACCGGCGTCTCCCCTTCGTCGGCCAACATGCCGGCCAGGCGCGCGACTTCGCTGCGGAACTCCTCCTCTGTCGCCGGGACTTGGGTGACCTTCACTGCGGGAGCGTCGTCGGCTCCGGCGATGGTCAGGCGGGTGCCGTCCACGGCAGGGCGCAGGACGCTGTAGAGCCTGATGAGTTCGTTCGTCGTGTACGTGCGTTCCCGCTTGAGGCCTTCGATCAGCTGACGCAGAGCCAGGCCGGTCGCGGCGACATCTACTTGGCGTGCGAGCGGCGTGCGGCCTCCAGGGTCTCGGCTTCCTGGCGGCGCTGGTCGACGTCGTACGCCTTGGCGCGGTCGTGCCAGTGCAGACGGTAGGCGAGCTGCTGCAGGTAGGCGGTGGAGCCGCCCAGCTCGGCGGCGAGGGTGCGGACCTTGCGGTCGCGCATCTTCAGGTAGGACTCGAAGCGCCGGTAGTTCGCGTCGCTCTCGCGCGGCTGCTGCTCCCACAGCTCGTGTGTGGGGTCGAGGGTGAGCGGGGTCTTGTCGGTGGGCATGCGTGTTTTCCCAGGTCAGACGGTGGGTTACGTTAGAGCGCGCGGATGAGTTCGGCGATCCCGGAGACCTTCCCGACCCTGACGATCAGTCAGCCGTACGCCGGGCTGATCATGGCCTCGGTGAAGGACGTGGAGAGCCGGTCGTGGGCGACGAAGTACCGAGGTCCTCTCGCCGTTCACGCGGGCATGCAGCGTCACCGCGACGACCCAGGGGTGCCCGTCACCGCGTCGATGCGTGTGCAGGGCCGTGATGAGGCGCTCGCGCTCGACGAGGTGTACGGGGCGCTGCTCGGGTGGGTCACGCTTGTCGACGTTGTCACCGACCATCCCTCCCAGTGGGCGCAGGAGTCGATGTTCCACTGGGTGCTGGCCGAGCCGCGCCTGTTGGACGAGGCACTGCCGATGCAGGGCAAGCAAGGGCTGTGGCGATATCAGCCGGCCCCCTCACCGGCGTTCTGAGCGGGCGGGGTGTACTCGAAGCTGCGGGTGTTCAGCGCGCGCACGTTGAGCCCCTTGGCGCGCCGGGGATGCCCTGCGTGCCTCTCAGGGCTCGTCGGCGCTCCATGTTGCAGGCCAGGCAGGGGCCTTCACCTTGGGCTGGGGCGGGATCGACGGACCCACGGGGGTGGCGCTTGCAGCTGGTGACGGTCGGCTTCTCATAGAGGGCGCGCACCGCCCCCAGGGCGTTGGTGAGAGTGCGGGTGAGGGCATGGAGCGCAGTCCGGTCCAGGCGTGTTGTACGCGGTTCATGGCGGCGTCTGCGGCTGCCCATTGGCTCGGGGTGGGGCCTTTGTTCTTGGTCATCTGGCTCTCTCTGGCAGGTCGAACAAGGCGGGCTGCTCGGGCACGGGGTGTATTCGGCGCCGTGGCTGCGGTGGGGGCACCGGGATGGGTTCGCCGGGGTGCAGCACGCCGAAGTGGCGTTCCAGTCCGGCGTGGCCGCCTTGGAGGTAGACGGTGCATCCCTTGCGCGGGCAGACCCGGATGGCGCTGACGACAGGGCTGGACACCGGGGCGAGGCTCACGAGGCTCTCCTGCCTTCGAGGCCGCGCGGGCCGTGGCGGCGTGCAGGGGCGGGGAGTTGGCGGTTGAGGGCGAGGCGTCTGCGGTAGACAGCACCGTCCTCGGCGCAGCCGGGGCTGCCGGCGTGCTCGGCTTCCCACACGTCGAGGCGGACCAGTTCGGCGCGGATCGCGTCGGGGTCGTTGGGGAGGTCGTCCGCTGCCGCCCAGTCACCCGTATCTACCTGAGGCTGTGAACGCTCGTCAGCCCCTGTCTGTGGATGGGTATCTGTGCAGGGCATCTGTAGGGACCCGGCGCGCACGCTGTCCGGGAAGTTCGGAAGACCCGGCACGCACGTCATCCGGAACGCGTGCGTGCACGCTGTCCGACCCCTCTGTGTCCGATTCGCCGGTTCCCGGACCGCGTGCGTGCACGTCGTCCGGATGGTGTGCGCGCACTCGCCCCGCTCAGCACAAGGACTTTGAGGCAAGCGGTCACACGCTCGGCGCTCATGCCGGTGAGCAGCGCGATGGTCTCGCGTTCGGGGAAGGCGTTGCTGCCGTCCGGGTCGGCGTACGTGGAGACGACGAGGCCGACCGTGACGCCCGCGCGGCAGCGAGGAGCGAGGAGCGAGGCCCGTTGACCTGCTTGCTGCGGGCGTTGACGAGGTACGGGCCGACCCTGGGATGCGTCGGCCTCCTCCAAGTAGTGGACGCCGTAGTCGAGTTCATCGATGGCGCAGGTGTGTCGGAGCGAGCCCTCAGCCCAGTTCCCGGCAGGTCCTGAAGTGCAGGCCGCCGAAATCGGAGCATAGGGTGACAAAGCATGTAGTACGCGAGCTCTGCGAAGGGTGCCCCATGGACGCGAGGCCGCAGCCCCCCGGCGTCGCCTTCGAACCCACCCGGCCCCTGACCCGCGGACGCAAGGCGGGCATGTTCGTGTTCGGCGCGCTGGTCTGGGTCGCGGCGGGCGCCCTGGCGATCGCCCTGCTCGGGCACAGCTACATCCTGCGCCACCTCCTGGCCGCCGTGGTGATCTCCTGGCTCGGCTTCGGACTCGCCCTGCTCTGGGGGATCGCGATCAGGCGCGGGGAGGAACGCCGTGAGCTTCCTTGACGTACTGCTCGCCTTCCTCGCGTTCTACCCGGTGGTGACCGGTGCCGCGTGGATGGTGGGCGGGGTGCTCTTCCGGATCCTGGAGGAGCGCTCCGCGCTCGCCACCCCGCCCGGCGGCTGGCCGGGGGTCACCGTCCTCGTGCCCGCGTACAACGAGGAACAGGTCATCGCCCGCTGCGTCCAGGCGCTGCGCGGCGTGGACCACCCCGATCTGGAGATCCTGATCCTCAACGACGGCTCCGCCGACCGCACCGTCGACGTGGCTACGACGCGCGGATGGCCACCGAGGACATCGAACTCACCTGGCGGCTCCTGGAGGCCGGACATCTGACCGGCTTCGAACCCCATGCACTGGTCGGCATGCAGGTCCCGCAGACGCTGCGCGGCATCTGGGCCCAGCGCACCCGCTGGGCCCGCGGACAGGGCGAGGTCCTGCGCACCCATGCCCGTACCGTCGCCCACCCGCGCCGTTGGAAGCTGTGGCCGATCGCGGTCGAGGCGCTGCTCTCGTACCTCTGGGTGCTGGCCATGCTGACGGCGACCGTCTGGGGCGTCGTGCACTGGATCACGCAGCCCGGTGACACCAAGCTCCGGTGGTTGATCGCGTGGGGTGTGGGCATCGCGATCGTCGCTGTGCTGCAGATCGCCCTCGCGGTCGTCATCGAACGCCGCCTGGACCCGAGTCTCCCGTACGCCTGTCTGCTGTTGCCGATCTATCCACTGGCGTACTGGACGGTCAACGCGCTGGCCGCGATCACCACGCAGAGCAGCGGCCTGCTGCGCGGCCCGCGGAAGAAGCGCGTCGTCTGGGACCTGCCGCGCAGCGAGGCGTGAAGGGACCCGTGCGTCAGGGTCTCCGACCTCGTACTCGTCGACCACGACGGCAATGTCGTCGAGGGCGACCGTCCGGTGAACCGCGCCGCGTCCTGCATCCACTCCGAGGTGCACAAGGCCCGCCCGGACGCGGTCGCCGCCGCGCACGCACACTCACTGCACCGCAAGGCCTTCGCCGCGCTGCGCCGCCCGCTCGACCCGCTCACCCAGGACGCGTGCGCGTTCTTCGAGGACCAGGGGCTGTACGACGACTTCCGCGGCGTGGTCAACGACACCGAGGAGGGTCGGCGGATCGGTGCCGCGCTCGGCCCGCACAAGGCGGTGGTCCTCGGGTGATCCTCGCCAACCACGGGCTTCTGACGGTAGGTCAGAGCGTGGCCGAGGCGGCCTGGTGGTTCATCACGATGGAGCGCTCCAGCCCGCCGAGCAGCCTGACCTCTTCGACTGACCTCCGGGCGTACGGTAACGGCGCCCTCGGAACCACCGAGGGCGCCGCACGCGTCGCGCCGGGTCCGCCGCCGCGATGTCAGATGCTGACGCCGTGCGAGCGGAGGTAGGCCAGCGGGTCGATGTCCGAGCCGTAGCTCGGGCCGGTGCGGACCTCGAAGTGCAGGTGCGGGCCGGTGGAGTTGCCGGTCGAGCCGGACAGGCCGATCTGCTGGCCGCCGCTGACGGTCTGGCCGGTGGCCACGTCCAGGGAGGTCATGTGGGCGTACTGGGAGTAGTGCCCGTCGGCGTGCTGGATGACGACCTCGTTGCCGTACGAGCCGCTCCAGCCGGCGGAGACGACGGTGCCGTCGCCGATGGCCTTGATGGGCGTACCGGAGGGGACGACGAAGTCGGTGCCGGTGTGGTAACCGCTGGACCACATGCTGCCGGCGGTGCGGTACGCGGTGGAGATGCTGGCCTCGACCGGGGCGGTGAAGCCACCGGCGGCGGGCTCGGCCTCGACCTTGTCCGACTCGGCCTTGGCGGGGGCCTTCTTCTCGGCCTTCTCGGCCTTGGGCGCGGCCTTCGCCTTGGGCGCGGCCTTGGGCGCGGCCTCGGCCTTCGCGCCGCCGACCGTCAGCTTCATGCCAGGCAGGATCAGCGCCGGGTCGCCGCCGACGACCTTGCGGTTGTCCTTGTAGAGCTGCTTCCAGCCGCCGTCCACGTCGAGCTGCTCGGCGATCGCGGAGAGCGAGTCACCGGAGACGACGGAGTACGACTTCGCGGCCTTGGCGGCCGCCTTGGTGGCCTTCTTCTCGGCCTGCGGGGCGGCGGACTTGACGCCCTGGGGGGCCAGGTTGTGGGCGGCGGGGGCGGCCTCGGGGGTGGCGGCGTTCGCTCCGGTCGCGCCGAGCAGCGGCAGCGCGAGCGCGGCCGAGCCGGTTCCGGCGACGGCGAAACCGCGGGTGAGACGCAGGGACTTGGGACGGCGGTGCTTACCCTTCACGGGCATGGCGAATTCCTCTCCGGCGCCTGCGAGGTGAGCTGTCGGGTTCGGGCTGGAGATGCCCGGCCGCGTTTCCGCGACTTCACCCCAAGCCGCTCCGGTGGACCGGATCCGGCGATTTACCGTGGGTCCCCCGCTCCTGCCGTGCACGGGTTGGTGTGCGGGAATCCGAGCGGCGGCAGGATTGGGCGTCCGCCCGGACGTCGGCGACCGTAATGGAGTTGAGAGCCGAGCGACAAGGAATCAATTCCCGGACCATCGCGGAGCGGTGATCCTTTCTCGAAATACCGGTCACACTCCGTGGATAGTCACCCTTCAAAAGTGCCCGCCCATAAGGGAATTGCTCGGCGAAGATCGCCACACACCGTCACGAATATGATCCCGCTCACCACGGAATCGGCCACCGCCCTTTACTCCAGGGCTAGTTACCGCGAACGCACCGAAACCACCTAAACGGACATCAAGGGTGAATGGCCCATCTGCGTCATTGAGGAACGGTGGAGGAGTCCGCCCGAACGAATGATTGCCCGAGGAACCCGTGTCGTATCGTCGAAGACGCGCCCCGCCGACGAACAGCGTCGGCGGCCGAATGGGAGGAGCCCCCGTGACGCAGCAGGTCCCGTCGACAGAGCCCGAGCTCGCCGGAGTACGCAACTTCCGTGACCTGGGCGGGCTGCCGACCGTGGACGGGCGCCGGGTGCGGGCGGGACGCCTCTTCCGCAGCGGTCACCTGGCTCACGCCACCGCGGCCGACGCGGACTTCCTCACCGCCCTCGGCCTGCACACGATCTTCGACTTCCGCAACGCGGCCGACCAGAAGCTGGAGGGCCAGGACGTCGCCCTCCCCGGCGTACGGAACGTGAACCTGCCGCTCAGCGATCCGGCCGACGGCGCCGAGTTCTGGGAGATGGTCCGCGAGGGCGACATCGAGCAGCTGCGCGGCCTGCTCTCCGAGGGCAGGGCCGCGGGCCGGATGATCTCCTCGTACCGCATGATCATCAAGGAGCGCACCGCCGAGCACAGCCGTGTGCTGCACGCCATGGCCGACGACAGTGTCCCGGCCCTGATGCACTGCGCCGCGGGCAAGGACCGCGCGGGCCTCTCCATCGCCGTCACGCTGCTCGCCGTCGGCGTGGAGCGCCCGGCGATCGAGGAGGACTACCTCCAGTCCAACGCCGCCCACCGCCGCTACAAGGTGCACCGCAGCAGCACCTCCGCGGACGCCATGTCCCCCGAGGTGATGGAGCTGCTCAGCCCGCTCTTCGACGCCCGAGCCGAGTACCTGGCGGAGGCGTTCACCACCATCGAGGAGACCTGGGGCACGGTGGACCGCTACCTCGAAGAGGGCCTGAAGGTCACTCCGGAGATACGCGAGCGCCTGCGCGCCAACCTGCTCGACTAGGACGCGACCAGGACAGGGTGGGCGCCGTGTCCCCGAGGTGCAGCCGCGGCCTCCCTTCGAGTACGTACAGCCACTCCTGACCGGGGTGCACGCGCACGATGCGCGCCGGCCAGGAGTGGCTGTACGTCCAGCGGCCCACCTTGGTCTCCGGCGGGCCGCTCACCTGCCCGCGACGGCCTGCTTCACCAGCGTCTTCCCGAAGTCCCACATCAGCCCGCCCCCGCTGTGCGCCTCGTCCATCACGGCCGTGAAGGCGCCGACGAACCGCTCGACCTCCCGCTCCCCCACGACCAGCGGCGGAATCAGTTTGATCACCTCCAAGTGGTCCCCGGAGACCTGCGTGAGAATGCGGTGCTTCTGCAGCAGCGGTACGACCACCATCTGCGCGAAGAGCCCCTTCCGGGCGACCTGCAACGCCGCCCACCGGCCGCGCAGCTTCAGCGAGGACGGCCGCCCGAACTCGATGCCGATCATCAGGCCCCGGCCCCGTACGTCATGCAGCAGCTCGTAGCGGTCCACGAGCGCGGCAAGGCGGGACCTCAGCTGCTCACCGGTGACCCGCGCGTTGGCGACCAGCTGCTCGTCCTCCAGTACGGAGAGCACGGCGAGCCCGGCGGCCATGGCCTGGGCGTTGGAGCCGAAGCTCGCGGAGTGCACGAGGACGCGGTCCATGGACGAGTAGACCTTCTTGAAGATCCAGTCCTTGCCGAGCGTCGCGCCGACGGGCACGTACCCGCCGGAGAGCGCCTTCGCCACGCACACCAGATCCGGCTCGACCCCGTCCTCGTGCTGGTACGCGTAGAAGTCCCCGGTCCGCCCGAGCCCGGTCTGCACCTCGTCCGCGATGAGCAGTGCCTTGTGCCGGTGCAGCAGCTCCTGGGCGGCGCGCAGGAATCCGGGCGGGGACTCGTGCACGCCCTTGCCCTGGATCGGCTCGACGACGAGCCCCGCCACGTCGCCGTGGGCCAGTTCGCGTGCCAGCGCGTCCAGATCGCCGAGCGGGATCGCCGTATCGGGAAGCAGGGGCGCGAACCCGTCCCGGAACCCGGACTCGCCGTTCACCGAGAGCGCGCCCGTGGTCAGGCCGTGGAAGGCGTGTGTGCAGTACAGGATCCTGGGCCTTCCGGTGGCGTACCGGGCGAATTTCAGCGCCGTCTCCACCGCCTCCGTACCGCTGTTGCCGAAGAACACCCGGTCCAGGTGCGGGCTGTGCGCGAGCAGCTTCTCGGCGAGCAGTCCGGGCAGCGGCTGGCAGTCGAAGCGGGTGAGGTCGGCGAGCGAGGCGTCGAGCACGTCGTGCAGCGCCTTGCGTACGACGGGGTGGTGGCGGCCCACGCCCATCACGCCGAACCCGGCGAGCATGTCGAGGTAGTCGTCCCCGTCCGCGTCCCAGAAGTACGCGCCCTCGGCCCGCTCGTAGACCTTGTCGAAGCCGATGGTGTGCAGCATGCGCGGCAGCTGGTGGTTGAGGTGGCGGGCGTGCAGGTCGTAGCGTTCGGCGCCGCGCTCGGCGAGCAGCGCGGCCAGCTCGAAGCCATTCACCGGCCCGTCCGCCAGGGGCTTGTCGGCCATCGAGGGGTCCGTCCTCGGCTGGTCCGTCCTCGGCTGGTCCGTCATCACTGGTTCTCCTTACGGGCGAGGCTCGCGCCGATGCGTCCGGCGATGTCGACCGGGGTGAGCCCGAGGTCGGCCAGGAGCTCGCCGCGCTTGGCATGGGCGAGGAACTGCTCGGGGATGCCGAAGGTACGCGGCGGCAGGTCCACCTCGGCGTCCTGCAGCGCCTGCCCGACGGCCGAACCCACCCCGGACGTACGGGAGTTGTCCTCGACGACGGCCACGAGCCGGTGCCGCGCGGCGAGCCCAGGCAGGGCAGGATCGACGGGCTTGACCCAGCGCGGGTCGACCACCGTGCAGCCGCCGGTGCGAGCGACCGCGTGTACGAGGAACTTCCGGATCTCCTCGGTGAGTTGGTCAAGCTCCGCCGGGTCGAGCTCCGCCACGTCGAGCTCCTCCGGATCGGACTCCTTCAGGTCCTGCGGCCCCCGGATGTTCTCCAGGATCGTCATGCGGTCCCCCTCTCGGACGGCACGTCCAATCCCGGCGACGCGGCCGGCCCTGGGGCCGACCGCGCTGCCGGTGTCAGCCGCGACCGCTGGAGACGGTCTCCCGCATCGCCCGCAGGGACTCCTTGAGGGAGCCCATCGTGGCGAGCACGGCCGTCGGCTCGTATCCGCAGTGCGCCATGCAGTTCGCGCAGCGCGGGTCCTTTCCGCGGCCGTACGCGTCCCAGTCGGTGTCCTCGATGAGCTGCCGGTACGTCGGCACATAGCCGTCGCTCATCAGATAGCAGGGCTTCTGCCAGCCGAAGAGCGAGTAGTTCGGAATGGCCCAGGCCGTACACGGGAAATCGACCTTGCCCTCCAGGAAGTCCAGGAAGAGCGGCGAGTGATTGAGCCGCCAGCGGCCCCGGTTCCCGCCCGCGAACGTCTTCTTGAAGAGTTCCCTGGTCTGCTCGACCCCGAGGAAATGCTCCTGGTCGGGCGCCTTCTCGTAGGCATAGGCGGGCGAGAGCATCATCTCGTCCACCTTCAGGTCGTCGTTGAGGAAATTCAGGACCTCGATGACGGTCTGCGGGGTGTCGGTGTTGAAGAAGGTCGAGTTGGTGGTGACCCGGAAGCCGCGCCGCTTGGCCTCCTTGATCGCCTCGACCGCCTCGTCGAACACGCCTTCCTTGGCGACGGATTCGTCGTGCCGCTCGCGCATCCCGTCGATGTGCACGGCGAACGCGAAGTACGGCGACGGCGTGAAGTCCTCCATCTTCTTGCGCAGCAGCATCGCGTTGGTGCACAGGAAGACATACTTCTTCCGGGCCACCAACTGCCGTACGATCTCGTCGATCTGAGGGTGCATCAGCGGTTCGCCGCCGGCGATGGACACCATCGGCGCTCCGGACTCCAGAACCGCCCCGACGGCCTGCGCCACTGGCATGCGCTGCTTCAGAACCCCCGCCGGGTGCTGGATCTTGCCGCAGCCCTCGCATTTCAGGTTGCATGCGAAAAGCGGTTCGAGCTCGACGATCAGCGGAAACTTGTCCCGCTTGCGGAGCTTCTGTTCAACGAGATACGTAGCCACCTTGATGGACTGCCTCAGCGGCATGGCCATGACTCGCTCACCTCCTGGGGAGCAGCAAAGAACGGTGCCATTCATAGAAAGCCGGAAGGATTCCGCGTAGAACGCGGAAAGCCGATATTCCACCGCGTACCGTGCCGATCCGGACGAGCTCATGCTCTGGAGCGTCCACGACCACCCGTACGGCCGCAACCGGACGGGCTCCGCCCCGCACCGCCGCCCGCAGTGTCGCCGAGGACTCCATGTCGACCGCGATGGCCCCTCCGGCGAGCAGTTCGGCCCGCTCGTGCCCGCGCACCACATGGTCGGAGCCGGTCAGGCCGCCGGTGTGCACGGTCCGCCCGGGTACGGTCCTGACCAGCTCTTTCACCAGGATCCCGGTGCCTTCGCAGGCCGTCGTGCCGTGCGCGTCACGGGTC
Organism: Streptomyces luteolus; assembly: GCF_029968015.1. Taxonomy (GTDB): domain Bacteria; phylum Actinomycetota; class Actinomycetes; order Streptomycetales; family Streptomycetaceae; genus Streptomyces; species Streptomyces luteolus. The sequence goes on along the minus strand of NZ_JASCIS010000018.1, from coordinate 140,257 downwards.
TCGTCCGCGACCACCAGATCGCCCGGGTGCATACCGGGGGCGAGCCCGGCGCAGAAGCCGGTGGCGAGGACCGCGGCCCCGTCCACGCCCGGCTCACCGAGCGTGCGCGACACCGCACGCTCGGCTGCCTTCGGCCCCATCCCCGTCCGCACCACGGTGACCGGAAGGTCCGCACCGCCGCGCTCCCCCGTCCGCAGCGCGAGGCTCTCGATGCGCAGCGCACAGGCGATGAGCAGCGGCGGTACGTGCTCCGCCGCACCGTGGGCCATCAGGGCGCCCCGTGTCCCGGCCCGTGTCCCGTACCGCCCCCCGGCCCGGGTCCGCCGACGTGCCCGGTGCCGTGGACGTACCGGCCGAGCGCGGTCAGCGGGAAGACCTGCCGGTACAGGTGGTAGTTGATCGAGAAGTCCCACGGGAACCCGGTGCCGGTGAAGTACGGCTCGTCCCAGGTCCCGTCGTCGTTCTGCGTCCGGGCGAGCCAGGCCACGCCGCGCTCGACGGCCTTGGAGCCCCGCTCCTCCGCGGCGAGCAGCGCGAGCAGCGCCCAGGCGGTCTGCGAGGCGGTGGACTCGCCGCTCGCCACCCACTCCGGGTCGACGTACGACCGCAGGTCCTCGCCCCAGCCGCCGTCCTCGTTCTGCACCGACTCCAGCCAGGTGACCGCCCGCCGGATCGCCGGGTGCGCGGCGGGGATCCCGGCCGCGGTCAGGGCGGGCACGACCGAGCCCGTCCCGTACAGGTAGTTGACGCCCCAGCGCCCGAACCAGGCGCCGTTCGCCTCCTGCTCGGCGAGCAGCCACGTGATCCCGCGCCGGGTCCGCGGGTCACTCGCCTTCCCCTCGTACGCGAGCATCTCGACGACGTGGGCGGTGACGTCGGCGGAGGGCGGGTCGATGACCTCTCCGAAGTCGCAGAAGGGCAGCCGGTTGGGGAAGCCGCTGGTGTTGTCGGCGTCGAACGCGGCCCAGGCCCCGTTCTTCGACTGCATGCCAAGGGTCCAGGCCATGCCCCGGCGGATCGCACCGTCGACGCGGGCCGGGTCGGGGTGCCGCACCCGGCGCAGCGCCAGGGCGACCTCGGCCGTGTCGTCGATGTCCGGGTAGTTGTCGTTGTGGAACTCGAACGCCCAGCCGCCGGGGGCGAGTTCGGGCCTGCGCACCGACCAGTCGCCGGGCCGGGCGATCTCCTCGGCGAGCATCCAGTCGGCGGCCTTGACCAGGCGCGGGTCGTCGGCGGGCACACCCGCGTCGGCGAGGGCGATGGCCGCGAGGCAGGTGTCCCAGACGGGCGACTGGCAGGCCTCGATCATCCGCGCCCCGTCCTCGCGCCACACCGCGAACCGGTCGAGCGAGGCGAGCCCTTCGCGGAGCACCGGGTGGTCGAGGTCGTAGCCGAGCAGGTGCAGGGCGATGATCGAGTACACGGCCGGGGGCTGGATGCCGCCCCAGCAGCCGTCGTTCTCCTGCCGCTCGACGATCCAGCGCCCCGCGGAGCGCATCGCCATCCGCCTCAGACCGGGCACGGCGACCTTCTGGTACGCGTGCAGGGCCTGGTCGAGCCGCTGGAAGAGGCCGTCCCAACTCGCCATCGGGGCAGGGGACTTGGGCGGATTCGGTACGCGCGCGTCGGTGTGCAGCTCGTCGAGCGGGAACGGCGCGGGGCGTACCGGCCGCTTCGCGGAGACGATGGTGAGGGGCACGATGGTCTGCCGGGCCCAGCAGCCGAAGTCGTAGATGTTGAGCGGGAACCACTTCGGGAAGTAGATGAGTTCCGGCGGAAGTTCCGGCAGGTCGTCCCACTTCCACCAGCCGAACAGGGCCAGCCAGATGCGGGTGAAGACCCGGGCGCCCGCGATGCCGCCGCGGGCGCGGATCCAGGCGGAGGCCCGCGCCATGTGCGGGGCATCCGGCTCGTCCCCGGCCAGACGCAGGGCGACGTACGCCTCGACGGTGGTGGAGAGTTCGCCGGGACCGCCGTAGAACGTGGCCCAGGTGCCGTCCTCGCGCTGCTCGCCGCGGATGAACAGGGCGGCGGCCCGGGTGGTCTTCTCGTCCCCGATGCCGAGGAACTGACGCAGCAGCAGGTCCTCCGCGTCCATCGTCACGTTCGTCTCGAGGTCGCCCTTCCACCAGCCCTCGCTGTGCTGTCGCGAGAACAGCAGCTGGGTGGCGCGTTCGGTGGCCCGCCGGGCCGCCTCGAACGTGTCGGGACTCCCGGTCTCCGTGGCCGCGGCCGCGCGGGGCCCGAACGCCCCGTTGCTTCCGTCGGTCGTCGCTGTCATGGCTTCCCCTCCGTGCAGATTCGTGGTTCTCGAAGTGCTGCTGTGCTGGGGTCCGCCGTCGGCCGGTGGCTGCCGTGGTGCTGTGGTGCTGTGGTGCTGTGTGGTCAGCGCACCGGCCGGCGACTGCGATTCATATACGGGTGCTGCGGGTGGCGCAGATGGCGATCATCTCTTTCGTACGACGACGAAGTCGGCCAGGGCGACCAGCTGGCGCCTGACCCGCTCCGGCATGTCCACGCTGTCGAGGGCCTCGACAGCGATCGTGTGCTGGCGGCGCGCCTCCTGGGCGGTCCAGTCGCGGCCGCCCGCCTCCTCGATGAGGGCGGCGCGGGCGGCGAACTCCTCCTCCGAGAAGTTCTCGAAGTCGCTGCTCTTGGCGTCCGCGGCGAGCAGCTCACCGAGCCGCTCGGCGGCCTCGCCCTCGGCGCTCAGGGCGGCGACGACGGGCAGCGACTTCTTGCGCTGACGCAGGTCGCTCCAGGTCTGCTTGCCGGTGGCCTCCGGGTCGCCCCAGATGCCGAGCAGGTCGTCCACCGCCTGGAACGCGAGGCCCAGGTGGTAGCCGTAGCGCTCCAGGGCGTCGGCGGTGCGCTCGTCGGCGCCGCCGAGGACCGCGCCGATGGAGACCGCGCAGGCGAGCAGGGCGCCGGTCTTGTTGCCCTCCATCTCCAGGCACTCCTCGACGGTGACCCGCTCGCGGTGCTCGTAACTGATGTCCTGGGCCTGGCCGTCGATCAGCTTCCGGGAGGCGGTGGTGAGCCGGCGCGTGGCGCGGCCCGCCTCGACGGTGTCGAGTTCGAGGAGGATCTCGTTGGCGAGGGCGAAGAGGGCGTCGCCGACGAGGATGGCCTGCGCCGGGCCGTGCACCTTCCACACCGTGTCGCGGTGGCGGCGCTGCTCGTCGCCGTCCATCAGGTCGTCGTGCAGGAGCGAGAAGTTGTGCACGAGCTCCACGGCGACCGCGCCGGGGATGCCCACCTCGGGCGCGGCTCCGGCGGCCTCGGCGGAGAGCAGGGCTAGCGCCGGGCGTACCGCCTTGCCGCCGTCACCGGCGGAGGGCCGGCCCTCGGCGTCGATCCAGCCGAAGTGGTACGCGGCCACGGTGTCCATGGGCGGCGCGAGGCGGTCCACGGCGGCGCGCAGCACGGGCGTGGCCAGGGTGCGTCCGCGGTCGAGCATCCCGCTGACGTCGACGCCATCGACATCATCCGCGACTCCGGCGGCCGAAGGCACAGTCGGCACAGTCTCTCCTCTTGATCCGGTACTGCTACTGCTCATGCCGCCTCCTGAAAGAGATGGTCGTGGGGGCGGCTCAGGGCGGAGAGCGCTGCCCGTGCGGCGGTGGTCCCGCTGCGCACGGCGCCCTCCATGGTCGCGGGCCAGCCGGTGGCCGTCCACGAGCCGGCCAGGTACAGGCCGGGTGCCTCGGTGCGGGCGCCGGGCCTCAGGCGGCCGACGCCGGGGGTGGGGGCGAAGGTCGCGGTGCGCTCCCGGGTGACGAAGAAGTCCCGCACCTGGGCGCCGCGTGCCGCGGGCAGCAGCCGCTCCAGCTCGGGCAGGTAGCGGGCGCGCAGCCGCGCGACGGGCGCGTCGATCTCGTCCTGCGCGGCGGACTGGGACAGGGCGAGGTACTGGCCACCCTCGTACCCGGACGCGTCGGTACGGTCGAAGACCCACTGCACGGGCGAGCCGATCGCGGCGAAGAACGGCTTCTTCAGCACCTTGCGGTCGTACAGCACATGGACGTTGAGGATCGGCGCGGTGCCGATGGAGAGCAGCGCCTCCGGGTCGTCGAGCGCGCCGTCCGGCAGCAGCTCGTAGGCCTCGCGCTGCGGTACGGCGAGCACGACCGTGTCGGCGTCGATGCGCTCGCCTTCGGTGCCGACCCGCCAACCACCGTTCTCCGTACGGGAGATGGCATCGACCTTGGCCCGGGTCTCGACCCGTACGCCCGCCGCGGCGAGGGCCTTGCGGGCGAGGGTGTCGTGGAGCTCGCCGAGCGGGACGTGGGCCCAGCCGATGTCGGCGGCGCCCGGGTCGGTGAGCAGGCCGGTCTTGAAGACCATGGCGGCGAGGCCGAGCGAGGCGTCCCCGGCGGTGGCGTTCAGGGTGGCCACGCCGACCAGGTCCCACAGCGCCTCGACCGCCCGCGGCGACTGCCCGCGCGCGGCGAGCCAGGAGCCGAAGTCCTGTGCGTCCAGGGCGGGGTCGTCGAGGTCGAGCGCCTTCAGGGCGAGCGCGGCGCGGCCCACCTTGGCGCGCTCGGCCAGGGAGAGATGCGGGTACGTGGAGAGGCCGGCGGCGAGGTGCAGGGGCACGGGCAGCGCGGTGCGGCGCAGCCGGCCGAGCCGCATCCGGTCGGCGTCGAGCACCGGGACGTCGAGCCGGTCCTGGAGCGGGGCGAGCGCGGCGCCGCCGATCCGGTCGAGGAACCAGCGGTACGCGGTGCAGCAACGCAGGTACACGTGCTGGCCGTTGTCGACGGTCAGTTCGCCGCGCTTGAAGGAGAACGCGAGGCCGCCGAGGCGGGGCCGGCCTTCGAGGAGGGTGACGCGCAGGCCGCCGTCGGCGAGCGCGAGCGCGGCGGTGACCCCGGCGAGTCCGCCGCCGACGACGACGGCGGACTTGCTCTCGTACCCGCTCATGCGCGCCTCCTCGTGGACCTGCGGGCGATGTGCCGGGCGTCGAGTCCGGACAGGCCGCGCACGGCCACGTACGCCTTCTCGTGTCCGGGCAGCGAGACGCGGCCGCGCAGGACGGCCTCGGGGTCGCGCTCGATGCGGTCGAGGAGGCGGCGGTAGATGCCCGCCATGGCGGCGACGCAGGCGCCGCTGCGGCGGTCGAGCATGGGAAGGAGCCGGTACCCCTCGACGAACAGGGCGCGGGCGCGGCGCACTTCGAAGTGCACGAGCCCGGCGAAGTCGGCGCCGTGCGGCGGCTCGGACGCGCGGAAGGCGTCCGTGCAGCCGAACTTGGCGAGGTCGTCGGCGGGCAGATAGACGCGGCCACCCTCGGCGTCTTCCCGAACGTCCCTGAGGATATTGGTGAGTTGGAGGGCGAGTCCGAGTGTGTCGGCGTACTCCGGGGCGCGTTCGGCCTGTTGTGCGCCCGGCTCGGTGCCGAAGACGCCGAGCGAGAGCCGCCCGATGGCCCCGGCGACGCAGCGGCAGTACGTCTTCAGCTCGTCCCAGGTCTCGTAGGTCTCGCCGCGTACGTCCATGAGGACGCCGTCGATGAGTTCGTCGAGGCCGGCGAGCGGGATCGGGAAGGTCTGCGCGGCGTGGCTGAGGGCGACGGCGACCGGGTCGGTGTCGTCCTCGTCGACGGCGCCGTGCCTGACCCGGTCGAGCAGCTGCCGGGTCTCCTCCAGGCGGGTGTGCTTGACCTCGGGGGCGAGCGTGCCGTCACCGATGTCGTCGACCCGCCGCGAGAACGCGTACAGCGCGGACATGGCGCGCCGCTTGGGCGTCGGCAGCAGTCTGATGCCGTACGCGAAGTTGCGCGCCTGCCCGCCGGTCACCGCCTCGCAGTAGCTGTACGCAGCGATCACCGGCGCGGTCGGCGGCGCGCTGTTGTCCGTGTCCAGTGCGGAACCCATGGGTTCGCTCACCCCTCACCTCGCAGGGTCGCCCCGACCTCGCGCAGCAGCCCGGCCTTCGTGGGCCTGGGCGGTCCGGGGAGTACGTCGTGCCGGGCTGCCTCGACGGCACGCAGTGCGGCGCGGCCGCCGCCGACGAATCCGGCGAGCAGCAGCCTGAGCCGTCCGCGCACGCTGCGCACCAGCGGCGCGCCCTCGTCGAGCAGGGCGCGGGCGCGCTCCGCCTCGAAGGCGACGAGGGCCCGCACCGGCGCGGAGGCGGCGGGTGCGGCGAGGTCGGACTCCCGCACGTCGAAGCGCTTCATGTCCTCGGCGGGCAGATAGATCCGGTCGCGCGCCAGGTCCTCGGCGACGTCCTGGAGGTGCTCGACGATCTGCAGTGCCGTGCACACCGCGTCGGAGCGGCGGAGGCGCTCGGGGCTCGTGGTGCCGGTGACGGCGAGGACGAGCCGGCCGACGGGGTTGGCGGACAGCTCGCAGTAGGCGAGCAGGTCGGCGTAGGTCGCGTACCGGCTGACCAGCTGGTCCTGGCGGTTGGCCTCGATCAGGCCGAGGAACGGCTCGGGCGTGAGGCGGTGCCGGCGGACGGTGGGCTGGAGGCGGCGGAGCAGCGGGTGGCCGGGGCCGCCGGAGCCGCCGAAGACGCGACGCAGGTCGGCCTCGAAGGCGTCGAGGAGGGTGAGCCGGTCCTCGGCGGCCGTGGAGTCGAGGCCGAGGAGGCGGGCGTCGGCGCCGCCGGGGGCGAGGTCGCCGTCACCGATGTCGTCGACGAGCCGGGCGAAGCCGTAGATCGCGACGAGGTCCGTGCGCCAGGCACGGGGCAGAAAGAAAGGAGCCACCGGGAAGTTCTCGTCGGCAGCCTTGTCGAGAGTCGCGCGCTCCGGGAGTGCGGGGCGCGCCGTCCGGCCTCCCGTCACCGTGCGCTGCCCGGTGCGCGGACGGCGGAAGCATTGGGGAGGAGGGGGCTTTCCGTAGCCATTGCCGTCACATCTCCCGTTCTACACTGCCAACCCGAGACAGCTCATTTCGGACACGCCGCCGACCAGTCCAGCTTACGTTGTACGCTGCCGCGCGGTCTTCCGGGGGTGCGCCGCGCCGCAGGTCGGCGAGGACTTGTGGGTCAACGTTCCGCTTTCGTACGGGAGTTGACGGCCAGGGCCCCGCCGGTACCGACCGGAGGGCCCTGGCCTGAACGCGCTACTTGCCGGTGAACTTCTCGTACTCCTTGAGCACCTCGTCCGTGGGGCCGTCCATGCGGAGCTCGCCGCGCTCCAGCCACAGGACCCGGTCGCAGGTGTCGCGGATCGACTTGTTGTTGTGGCTCACCAGGAAGACCGTGCCGGCCTCCTTGCGCAGCTCGCGGATGCGGGCCTCGGAGCGCTTCTGGAACTTTCGGTCGCCGGTGGCCAGGGCCTCGTCGATCATCAGGACGTCGTGGTCCTTGGCGGCGGCGATGGAGAAGCGGAGGCGGGCCGCCATGCCGGACGAGTAGGTGCGCATCGGCAGGGTGATGAAGTCGCCCTTCTCGTTGATGCCCGAGAAGTCGACGATGTCCTGGTAGCGCGCCCGGATCTGCTCGCGGGACATGCCCATCGCGAGCCCGCCGAGTATGACGTTCCGCTCGCCCGTCAGGTCGTTCATCAGGGCCGCGTTCACGCCGAGGAGCGAGGGCTGGCCGTCGGTGTAGACCTTGCCCTTCTCGGCCGGGAGCAGGCCCGCGATGGCGCGCAGGAGCGTGGACTTGCCGGAGCCGTTGGAGCCGATCAGGCCGACGGCCTCGCCGCGGTACGCGGTGAAGGTGACGCCCTTGACGGCGTGCACCTTGCGCACGCCGCGCTCTTCGCCGCCGCGCTTCACGATGCGGCTGAGGGCCGCGGTGGCGCTGCCCTTGCCCTTGGAGCCCGCGTTGACGCGGTACACGATGTGCAGCTCGTCGGCGATGACCGTCGGGACGCGGGGCTGCTGTGCTTCTTCGGGGGTCTGCTCAGCCACGGCCGTACTTCTCCTCTGACTTCCAGAAGTAGATGAACCCGCCGATACCGAGCAGCAGGGCCCAGCCCAGGCCGAGGGCCCAGACGTGCTTGGGCAGGTCGGGCAGCGTTTCCGCGCCCTTGCCGGTGATCAGCGCGTCGCGCATCAGGTCCATGTAGACCGCCGCGGGGTTGGCGAGCAGCGCCTCGGCGATCCAGCCGGGGGCGGTGACCTTCGTGAGCATGTAGTCCAGCGGGAACATCACGCCGGACGCGTACATCCACGTACGCATCACGAACGGCATCAGCTGGGCCAGGTCGGGGGTCTTGCTGCCGGCCCTGGCCATGATCAGCGCGAGACCGGTGTTGAAGACGAACTGCAGCGCGAGCGCGGGCAGGATCAGGAACCAGGACCAGGACGGGTAGTGCCCGAAGCCGATCAGGATGAGCAGCAGCACGATCATCGAGAACAGCAGCTGCTGGAGCTGCTGCAGCGAGAACGAGACGGGCAGCGAGGCGCGCGGGAAGTGCAGCGCCCGCACCAGGCCCAGGTTCCCGGAGATCGAGCGGACGCCGGACATCACCGAGCTCTGCGTGAAGGTGAAGACGAAGACGCCGGTCACGAGGAACGGGACGTAGACATAGATGTCCATGTTCCCCCGGCCGCCGAGCAGCAGGCCGAAGATCAGGAAGTAGACCAGCGCGTTCAGCAGCGGCGTCGCCACCTGCCAGAGCTGGCCCAGCTTGGCCTGGCTGTACTGCGCGGTCAGCTTGGCCTGCGAGAAGGCGAGGATGAAGTGCCGGCGGTCCCACAGCTGTCCGACGTACTCGAACAGGCCGGGGCGTGCCCCGGACTGCGCGAGCCCGTACTTGGCTGCGAGTTCGGCCGGGGCGAGGCCGTCATCGGGCGACGGTGGTGCGCTCACCGCGACTGGACCGTCATGCGTTGTCTCACTCACAAGGGGAAACTTTCGTCTTCAGGATGCGCTGCCGGGATGGGCGCAGCGGAAACCGCGGGCCGGGGTCTGCCGGGCACCCCCTAGGCCCGAATGCTCTCAGACCAGAGCTTGTCAGATGACGGGAGGTCGGCCCAGTCGGGTCAGCCGCCAGACCGTGCGCCACTTCATCGGGCGGCGCGGGCCGCACGGGCTCGTCCAGCCCTCCTTGAAGCCGCCGAGCCACGCCTTGAGCGCGGGCTTCGAGGGCCGCCGCGCGAGTGTGAGCAGCAGCCACACCCCGAGGTACACGGGGACGAGCGGCGCGGGCAGGTTGCGGCGGGCGAGCCAGACGCGGTTGCGGGCGACCATGCGGTGGTAGACCGCGTGCCGGGACGGGGCCGTCGTCGGGTGGTGCAGGACCATGTCGGCCCGGTAGTCGATCAGCCAGCCCGCGTCCAGGGCACGCCAGGCGAGGTCGGTCTCCTCGTGCGCGTAGAAGAAGTCGTCGGGCAGGCCGCCGACCTGCGCGAAGACCGTCGTACGTACGGCGTTGGCGCCGCCGAGGAACGTGGTGACGCGGGAGCTGCGCATCGGGTCGGCGGCGCGCAGGCGCGGCACGTGGCGGCGCTGGGTCTCGCCGGTGTCCGGGTCGGCGATACGGAAGCTGACGATGCCGAGCTCGGGGTCGGTGGCGAACGCCTCACGGCAGAGCTGTGCCGTGTCGGTGCGCGGGAGGAGGCCGTCGTCGTCCAGGAAGAGGAGTACATCGACGGAATAGCCGTCCTCGCCGCCCGGGCCGAAGGCCTCGATGCCGACGTTGCGGCCTCCCGGGATGCCGAGGTTCTCCGGGAGTTCGATGGTCCGTACGCCTTCGGGGACGTCGGGCACCGGGGAGCCGTTGCCGACCACGACGACCTCGACCCGGTCGCCGTCCTGCTTGGCGACGGAGTCGAGGAGGGCGCGGAGCTCCTCGGGGCGGTTGCCCATCGTGATGATGACCGCGCCGACCTTGAGCTGCTGGCCGGTTCGCTGTGCGGGGGCCGTCATTTGAGCCTGCTCGAGACGAGGATGGACACGAGGTGCAGCAGGGTCTGGAGCAGCGCGATGCCGGCGAGGACCGCGACGCCGAGCCGCGAGAAGAACAGGTCGCCCCGGATGCTGTCGATGACCGCGATGGCCAGGATCAGCAGGGACGCCTCCACGCCGAGGATCAGGCGGTGGAACTTCAGCGCGGCGGCGGCCTTGCGGGCCAGGGCCATGCCGGAGGAGCGCGGCTCGGCGGCCGACTCCTGGACGGGGGGCTTGCCGGTCTGGTGGCGGGCCACGCCGACCAGGTCGGTCTCGGCCTTGATCAGGATCGCGCCGAGCGCGGCGAGCGTGCCGAGGAAGGCCCAGAGCCAGTCGATGCGCCCGGAACCCCACAGGTCGGCGGCGCGCAGGCCGAAGCCGACGAGGACCGCGGCGTCGCAGAGGTACGCGGCGACGCGGTCCAGGTAGACGCCCGCCACGGAGTACTGCTTCTTCCAGCGGGCGATCTCGCCGTCGACGCAGTCGAGCAGCAGGTAGAGCTGGACCGCGAGCACGCCGAGCACCGCGCCCGTGATCCCCGGCACCAGGAGGGCCGGGGCCGCGAGGGCGCCCGCGAGGGTCATCACGTAGGTCAGCTGGTTGGGCGTGACCTTGGTGTTCACCAGGTGGCGGTCGATGCGCAGGGAGACCTCGCGCATGTAGAGCCGGCCGGCCCAGTGCTCGCCGCTCCGCCGGTCCTTCACACCCGGGGGGTGAACGACCGGCCGGAGCTCAGCTACCGATGGCTTTTGCATAGTCGGCGTAGGCGTCCCTGATCTGGTCGGCGTTGAGGTCGAGGTGCTCGAGGATGGTGTAGCGGCCCGGCCGGGTCTGCGGAGCGAACTCCACGACCTGCACGAACTCGTCCACGGTGAAGCCGATCTCCTCGGGCGTCACGGGCAGGCCGTGGCGGCGCAGCACGTCGGCCATGTAGCCGGACTCCTCGCGGGCACCGCGCAGGTGCATCGCGAAGGCCGCGCCCAGGCCGCACTGCTCGCCGTGGCTGGCGGCGCGCTTGGGGAAGAGGAGGTCGAAGCCGTGGTTGATCTCGTGGCAGGCGCCGGAGGCGGGCCGGGAGTCGCCGGACACCGACATGGCGATGCCGGTGAGGACCAGGCCCTCGGCCAGGACCTGCAGGAAGCCGTCGTCGCCGACGCCGCCGGGGTGGCGGAGCACGGCCTCGCCGGCCTGGCGGGCCATGGCGGCCGCGAGTCCGTCGATGTCCTCGCCGCGCTCGCGGGCGGCGAGCTCCCAGTCGGCGACCGCGGAGATGTTGGACAGGGCGTCGCCGATGCCGGAGCGCACGAAGCGGACCGGCGCCTCCCGGATGATGTCGAGGTCGATGACGACCGCGATCGGGTTCGGCACCCCGTACGAGCCGCGGCCCGCGTCGTTGTCGAGGGTCGCGACCGGAGAGCACAGGCCGTCGTGCGACAGGTTCGTCGCGACGGCGACCAGCGGCAGGCCGACACGGGCCGCAGCGAACTTGGCGCAGTCGATGATCTTGCCGCCGCCGAGGCCGACGACCGCGTCGTAGCGGCCCGCCTTCTTTATGTCGTCGGCGAGCTTGATCGCGTCGTCCAGGGTGCCGCCGCCGACCTCGAACCACTCGGCGCGGGGCAGCGAGGGTTCGAGGCGGGCGCGCAGGGATGCGCCCGAGCCACCGCTGATCGCGATGGCCAGGCGCCCGGTGGACGACGAGATGCGCTGGTCGGCCAGGACCCCGGCGAGGTCGTTCAGGGCCCCGGCTCGGATGTCGACGACGACCGGCGAGGGGATGAGCCTCGTCAGTACTGGCACGCGATCTCCCGGGCCTTGGCGAGGTCGTCGTGGTTGTCGATCTCGACCCAGGACACGTCGCCGATCGGGGCGACGTCGATCTTGAAGCCGCGGTTCACGAGCTCCTGGTAGCCGTCCTCGTAGTAGAGCTGCGGGTCGCGCTCGTACGTGGCCTTCAGGGCGTCGGCGAGCTCGTCGGCGGCCTCGCCCTCGATGAGGGTGACGCCGATGTACTCACCGGTGGCCTCGGACGGGTCCATCAGCTTGGTGATGCGCTGCATGCCCTTGTCGGGGTCGACGACGACCTTCATCTCCTCGTCGCCCAGGTCCTTGACGGTATCCAGGGCGAGGATGATCTTCTTGCCGTCGCCGCGGGCGGCGAGCAGGGTCTTCTCGACGGAGACCGGGTGCACGGTGTCGCCGTTGGCGAGGATCACCGAGTGCTTGATGGCGTCACGGCCGCACCACAGGGAGTAGGCGTTGTTCCACTTCTCGGCGATGTCGTTCTCGATGAGCGTCAGCTTCAGGCCGTACTTCGCCTCAAGGGCGGCCTTGCGCTCGTACACGACCTCCTTGCGGTAGCCGACGATGATGCCGACCTCCGTGAGGCCGATCTCGGCGAAGTTCTTCAGGGTGAGGTCGAGGACGGAGAGCTCGTTCTCGGTTCCCTCGCCCACCACGGGCACCAGCGCCTTGGGAAGCGTCTCGGTGTAGGGGCGAAGCCGACTGCCGGCGCCGGCGGCCAGGACGAGGCCGATCATGCGGGTTCTCCTTCATCGTGAACGGCGGGTGCGCCTTCGTTGTGGGCGGTCACCCAGAAGCGGATGCTCTCGGCGAGCACCACGAGCGCCACGGCCACGGCGAGAACCGTGAGCGCGACGGTGAAACCTTGAGCGGGCAGCAGTGCGGCGGCGAGTACGACCGCCAGCGTCCTGCCTTCCTGCCCCCCGATCGCGCGCACCAGCCAGTGCGGGGGCGCGCCGGCGTCACCGCGGATGCGGTACACCGTGTCGTAGTGATGGTAGGCGACCGCGGCCACCAGTCCGAAAGCCGCGGGCAAGGCCCCGTTCACGTCAGCGGCGGCCGCGAGCACCAGGATCGTCAGGTACTCGCCGGCCCGGAAGAACGGCGGGACCAGCCAGTCCAGGGCGCCCTTGAGGGGCCGGGCGAGCGCGAGGCCGGAGGTCGCCACGTACACCGCCGCGACGACGATCACCCAGGTGCTGCCGTACGACGTGAGAGCCGCCACAGCGACGAGCAGGGCGGCGCCGGCGAAGGCGACGACCGGTGCGGGCAGGGGGCGCAGGCCGCGGCCGAGCGCGGCGAAGGAGTCGGCGAGCGTGCCGTTGTCGGCGAGGTCCGCGAGGGCCTTCGCGGCGCGGTCGGTGCGGTGGGCCTTGCGGGTCACGGAGCGCAGGACGCGTCCCGCCGTGGTGTAGCAGGCGGCGAAGGCGCAGCCGACGAGCAGGACCCAGAAGGTGATGCGCGGGGTGGTGACGGCGGTGAGCAGGGCGATCAGCGCCCAGCGCTCACCGATGGGCAGCACGATCATGCGGCGCGCCCAGACCGTCCACCCGACGCTGTCGAGCTTGCCCGAAAGGGCCGCGGTGGGGCTGGTGTTGGCGGTGGCGGCGGTGCTCCCGACGTGTGCCTCGTTGAACGAGAAGTCGACCACGTGCCGACAGGTCTGCAGCACCATCGCGCCGAGCGCGAGCGCCCATACGTCGTCACCGCCGCCGCTCGCGTTGGCCGCGCCGAGGGCGAGGCCCGCGTAGTAGGCGTACTCCTTGGCGCGGTCGAAGGTGGCGTCGAGCCAGGCGCCCATCGTCGAGTACTGCAGCGAATAGCGGGCCAGCTGGCCGTCGGTGCAGTCGAGGACGAAGGACAGGATCAGCAGGATGCCGGCGGCGACGAAGCCGGGGCGCGTGCCGGTGGCGGCGCAGCCCGCCGCGATCAGGGCGGTGGCGAGTGAGGCGGTGGTGACCTGGTTCGGGGTCAGCCCGCGCCGGGCGCACCAGCGGGCGATGTACTTGGAGTACGGGCTGATGCAGTACGTGGTGAAGAAGCCGTCGCGGGACTTCACCGCCGTACGCAGCCGGATCGCCTCGTCGTCCACGGCGGCGACGGCCTGGCGGGCCTCGTTGCGGGCCTGCGGGTCGTGCGGGACGGTCGCGACGAGGGCGCCGAGTTCCGGGTGGTGCACGGGTACGTCGTCCGCGGCGAGCTCCGCGGCCGCGCGGTCGGCCAGGACGTCGGTGCGCAGGGCCGTGTCACCGGCCGGGGCCTGCGCGGCGGTACGGACGGCGCGGGCGAGGGCGGGGCGGGCGGACGGCTGCGCGGTGACGGCGCCGGGGACGGCGCTCGCCGGGAAGCGCGGGTCGGTGAGGCCGAGGCGCAGGGCGTGCACGTGGCCCACGAAGCCGGGGTCGACGAGCGCGACCCGCTCGCCCGCCGGGACCTCGGTGAGCAGGGCCTCGACGTCCGCTGCTCGCGAGGCGACCCGCACGTCGAAGCCGAGGCCTTGGAGGTCGCCCTCAAGCGACGAGCCAGGGACCGGCTGACCGGTGAGGATGGCGGTCGACAGACGAACTCACTCCTTGAGGTCGGCGCGCGCGGGCGCCGGGCAGCGTGCAAGGCGCCTCCGGCCGAGGGGCGGCCGGGCGGCACGTCGGCGAAGGCTATCGGATGATGGGAAGCGGTAATTCACCGCCCGTTTACGGCCCGATAAGCGCGGTCTGCAAGGCACGTCCAAGGGCCTGACCGCGTCGGTCATCATCATCGAACGGGGTGCCGCACGACAAACTCCCGATGGGGCACGCCCTCGGCGACCAGCATCCCAGATGATCTTGTCAGTTCTCTGACCAGGAGTCATTTCCGCAGGTCAGGGCACATGACAACGGTGTTCAGTGCCGTGTTGCCCCATACCCCACCCCCGTAGTTGACTGGCTGTCGCCGCCGGGGAACCGGCACGGAGAGAACGACCACGAGCACGTCCGCCGAGACGAGGGGGACCCCATGGGGGCCGGGCACGACCACGGACATGGACACGGCCACGCCGAGCCGCTGACCGGCACGGCCGCGGCCGCGTACAAGGGACGGCTGCGCATCGCGCTGAGCATCACGCTGTTCGTGATGGTGGTGCAGATCGTCGGCGGCATCGCGGCCAACTCGCTCGCCCTCGTCGCTGACGCCGCGCACATGGCGACGGACGCGCTCGGGCTCGCGATGGCGCTGCTCGCGATCCACTTCGCCAACCGCCCCGCGTCCGGCAACCGCACGTTCGGCTACGCCCGCGCGGAGATACTCGCGGCGCTCGCCAACTGCCTGCTGCTGCTCGGCGTGGGCAGCTTCGTCCTCGTCGAGGCGGTGCAGCGGTTCATCGAGCCCTCGCCGACGCACGGCTCGCTCGCGATCATCTACGGCGTGATCGGCCTGGTCGCCAACATGATCTCGCTCACGCTGCTGCTGCGCGGCCAGCGCGAGAGCCTCAACGTCCGCGGCGCCTTCCTTGAGGTCCTCGCGGACGCGCTCGGCTCCGCCACCGTGATCGTCGCCGCCACCCTGATCGTGCTGACCGGCTGGCAGGCCTGGGACCCGATCGCCTCGATCGTGATCGGCCTGATGATCGTTCCTCGTACGGTGAAGCTGCTGCGCGAGACGGTCAACGTGCTCCTGGAATCCGCGCCCAAGGGCGTCGACATGGCCGAAGTGCGGGCGCACATATTGGAGCTGCCCGATGTGCAGGACGTGCACGATCTGCACGCCTGGACGATCACCTCGGGGATGCCGGTGCTCTCCGCTCACGTGGTGGTCGACCACGACGTCCTCGACTCGGTGGGGCACGAGAAGCTCCTGCACGAGCTGCAGGGCTGCATCGGGGACCACTTCGACGTCGAGCACTGCACCTTCCAGCTGGAGCCGAGCGGGCACGAGGCGCACGAGAAGGTCTGCCACTGACACACATGCACGCACTCCCCTCGCCCGCCTCACTCGCCCTCACTCGCCCTCACTGATGGTGATACGCTGGCCATCGATCTTGGAGGTGGGTTGATGACTGTCGCGTTCCGCGCTGCCGTGCGCAGCGACATGGTCGTCCCCGTTCTCCGGGCTCGCGGCTGACCGGCGAGATTGCCGCCCGCGAACCCACCCCACTCAAAGGGTTCTCACGTTGTCCGACAGCAACTCCGACAGCAACTCCGACAACAGCTGCGTCAACGACGCCTCCATCGAGGCCGCCTCCTACGAGGCCTTCTTCGCCCTGCACCGCGGACTCCCCCGGCAGGGCCCCGGCTCCGACGCCACCACCCGGCACCTCCTCTCCCTCGTCGGCCCGCTGCCCGAGCGGCCGCGCGTCCTCGACCTGGGCTGCGGCCCGGGCCGTGCCGCGCTGCTGCTCGCCGCGGAGGCCGGCGCCGAGGTGACCGCCGTCGATCTGCACCGCCCGTTCCTCGACGAGCTCGACGCGGCCGCGGCCGCACGCGGGCTCGGCGACCGCGTCACCACCGTCCAGGCCGACATGGGCGAGCTGCCGCTGCCCGACGGCGCGTACGACATGGTGTGGGCGGAGAGTTCGGCGTACAGCATCGGTTTCGACACCGCGCTGCGCTCCTGGCGCCGGCTGCTCGCGCCCGGGGGCGCACTGGTGCTCACCGAATGCGAGTGGACCACCGATGCGCCGTCCCGCGAGGCCCGCGCCTTCTGGGACCGGCACTACGCGCTGCGCACGGGCGCGGCGAACCGCTGGGCCGCGGCGGCCGCCGGGTACTCCGTGCTCGGCGTCCACCACCAGCCCGAGTCCGACTGGGACGCGTACTACGGCCCGCTCGGCGAGCGGGCCGACGCCGACCCACGGGAGCCCGGCATGGCCGAGGCGCTCGCCGCCACCCGCGAGGAGATCCGGATGCGGGCGGAGCACGGCGGCGAGTACGGCTACACCGGCTATGTCCTCAAGGACTCGCGCTGGCGCGTGCGCCCCGAGACGGCGGCGGACGTAGCGGCCGTGCACGCGGTCAACGCGGCGGCGTTCCCCACCGAGGACGAGGCCCGACTCGTCGACGCCCTGCGCGCCGACCCGGACGCCTGGATCGACGGGCTCTCGTACGTGGCCGAGGAGCCGGACGGCCGGATCGCCGCGTACGCCCTGCTGACCCGCTGCCGGGTCGGTGGCAGGGCGGCGCTGTGCCTGGCGCCGGTCGCCACCGAGCCGGAGTTCCAAGGGCAGGGCGCGGGTTCGGCCGTGATCGCGGCCGTGCTCGACGCGGCTCGGGCGCGCGGTGAGGAGCGGCTCGTGGTGGTGCTCGGGCACCCCGGGTACTACCCGAGGTTCGGCTTCTCGCGCGCTTCCGATCTCGGGGTCCGGGTGGCCTTCGACGTGCCGGACGAGGCGCTGATGGCGCTCGCCCTCGACGCCTCGGAGCGCGAGCTGCCGAGCGGCACGGTCGCCTATCCGGCGGCGTTCGGGGTCTGAGCCGCTGAATCCGAGGTTCCGTCCCCGGCGCGCAGGTCGCGCGCCGGGGGCGGGACATGACATGCGGTGCCGAGAAGTGTCGGGATGCGCCGTATGCGTACGGCAGACTTGTGGGGTCGAAGACCGAATCGAAGGATGGTTATGCCGATCACACAAGGCGCCGCGGCGAACACCACGAACGGCTCCGCCGCAGAGATCCTGCTCGAACTCGTCGACGAGGACGGCAACACGATCGGCACCGCGGAGAAGCTCGCCGCCCACCAGGCCCCCGGTCAGCTGCACCGGGCGTTCTCGGTGTTCCTCTTCGACGAGCGCGGCCGGCTCCTGATCCAGCGCCGCGCTCTCGGCAAGTACCACTCCCCCGGCGTGTGGTCCAACACGTGCTGCGGGCACCCGTACCCGGGTGAGTCGCCGTTCGCGGCGGCCGCGCGGCGTACGTACGAGGAGCTGGGGGTCTCGCCCTCGCTGCTCGCGGAGGCGGGCACGGTGCGCTACAACCACCCGGACCCGGAATCGGGCCTGGTGGAGCAGGAGTTCAACCATCTGTTCGTCGGCATGGTGCAGGCGCAGCTGCGGCCGGATCCGGAGGAGATCGCGGAGACGGCCTTCGTGACGGCGGACGAGCTGGCCGTGCGCCACGACCAAGTGCCGTTCTCCGCCTGGTTCATGACGGTGCTTCAGGCGGCACGTCCGGCGATCGAGGAGCTGACGGGTCCGGCGGCCAACTGGTAGCACGGCCGGACCCGGCGCGCGGGCCTCGCACCTGTACGGGTGCGGGGCCCGTTTCGCTATGCAGGGGCCCTTTCGCTCGACGGGGGCGGAGTCCGTTTCGCTATACGGGGGCGGAGTCCGTTTCGCTATACGGGGGCGGAGTCCGTTTCGCTATACGGGGGCGGAGTCCGTTTCGCTATACGGGAGCGGGGCCCGGCTTGAGGGGCAGCGCGGCCCAGATGATCTTGCCGCCGGTCGCGGTGTGCTCGGCGTCGCAGGCGCCGCCGGCCTCCTTGGTGATCTCCCGGACGAGCAGCAGGCCGCGCCCGCCGGTCTGGCTCTCCTCGGCGACCAGGGCGGTGGGCCGGTAGGGGTGGTTGTCCTCCACCGCGACGCGGACCCACTCGGCGCCGACGGCGACCTCGACCGCGATCATCGGCGAGAGCAGGGCCGCGTGCCGTACGGAGTTGGTGACCAGCTCCGAGACGATCAGGAGGAGCCCGTGGACGACGTCGTCGGACGCGGGCACCCCCTGGCGGGCGAGAAGGTCGCGCACCGCGCGGCGGGCCTGCGGTACCGAGGCGTCGACCGCGGGTGCGGTGAACCGCCAGACTCCTTCGTACGGCAACGGTCCGGCCGACGATGTCGGGTCGACTGCCGCGCTGCCGTGGTCGCCCATCGTCCGGTCCCTGCCCTCACGCTCGATTGTCGCCACACATCGAGTTTGGTAAGGAACATCCCCTTACCACCGAAGTGATCAGAACTGGTCACCTAACGATGGCTTCTGATCGCAGACGCGCGCCGGGGTCACTTGGGCGACTGGTCTTGCTCATCTTGTTCTGTCTTCAAGCTCCCCTTGCTCAAGGAGTCACCCGAATCCCCGCCGACCTCCGCGTTACCCGGGGTCACCGAGTCCGTCACGTACCGGACGAGCCGACGTCCGCCGAGGCCGAGGGCGATCAGGCCGAGCCCGTCGAAGAGCAGCGCGAGCGAGAAGAACGTACCGATGACGTACAGGCTGCTGCCGGGCCACTCGGCGAGCACCAGGACACCGAGGAGCAGGCCGAACGCGCCCTGCACGAGGGTCAGGCCGAAGTGCGGGCCGCGCACGACGACGCTGCCCACGAGGCGGAACACCCCGCCCGCGAGGAAGAGCAGCGCGGCGAACATGGTCAGGGCCTCGGCGGTGCCCTCCGGGTGGCGCAGGACGACCACACCGGCCGCGATGTAGAGCGCCGCGACCACCACGCCCAGCCAGAACACGCTGGTGCCGCGCAGCTGGACCGACTGGAGCAGTCCGACGAGACCGCCGATGAGCAGCAGCCAGCCGAAGAGGAACATCGAGGTGAGCGTGGCGACACCGACGTAGATCAGTCCGACGAGGCCGCCGATCACCAGGACCGCGCCGAGCAGGGCGAGGACGACGAAGCCGCGCCTGAGCTTCCTGCCGTCCTCGTCGGGGGTCGTGACCTTGGGGGTGGTGGCCTTGGTCTGCTTGGCCATCGAGCGCCTCCTGGAGCCGGGCCCCCGCCACTGTCCGCGCCTCTGTCCGCGCCTGCCGCCCCCTTGCCGATCGTACGTTCGCACCGTGCGGATAGCATCCGGCGCATGGCGCACTCCGAGCTCACCGGGCCGCGGCTGCGGCACGCGGTCGCCGACTCCGTCGCGACCGTCGTCATCGACCACCCCGCCAAGCGCAACGCGATGACCACCGACATGTGGCGTGCGCTGCCGCCGCTGCTCGACCGGCTCGCGGCCGACCCTCGGGTGCGTGTCCTGGTGCTGACCGGCGCGGGCCCCACCTTCTGCGCCGGTGCGGACATCTCGGGTCTGCGGGCCTCGGCGGCCGAGGCGCAGGAGCTCGCCGTGGCCGCCGAGGAGGCGCTCGCGTCCTTCCCGAAACCGACCCTCGCGGCGGTACGGGGCTACTGCGTGGGCGGCGGCTGCCAGCTGGCGGGCGCGTGCGATCTGCGGTTCGCCGAGGAGGGCTCGTCGTTCGGGATCACCCCGGCGAAGCTGGGCATCGTGTACCCGGCCTCGTCGACCCGGCGCCTGGTGGACCTGGTCGGCCCGGCGAGCGCCAAGTACCTGTTGTTCTCAGGGGAGTTGATCGACTCCGCGCGGGCGCTGCGCACCGGGCTCGTGGACGAGGTGCACGCGCCGGGCGAACTGGACAAGCGGGTCGGCGAGTTCGCGCGGGTCCTCGCCTCGCGCTCGCTGCTCACGCAGGCGGCGGCGAAGGAGTTCGCGGCGGGCCGCGCGGACCGGGCCGGGCACTGGACCGAGCAGGCGCGCGGCAGCGGCGACACCGCCGAGGGTGTCGCCGCCTTCCTGGAGCGCCGGGCGCCCCGCTTCACCTGGAGCCCGGCCGCCGATCAGGCCTGAGCGGCCGCCCCGGCACGGAACCTCTCGACCAGCTCGGCCGGGGCCTTCTCCGGTGAGCCCGCGTCGTACGGGGGGCGCGGGTCGTACTCGATCATCAGCTGGATGCCCTGCGCGTACGGATCACCGGCGATCTCCCCGGCCAGGGCCAGGCCCATGTCGATGCCGGAGGAGACTCCGGCGGCCGTGACGTACTTGCCGTCGAACACCACGCGCTCGCCGGTCGGTTCGGCGCCGAGGCCCGCCAGCGCGTCCAGGGCCAGCCAGTGCGAAGTGGCGCGGCGGCCCTTCAGGAACCCGGCCGCGCCGAGCAGCAGCGAGCCCGTACAGACGGACGTCGTCCAGGTGCTGTGCGCGTCGGCCGTCCGCAGCCATTCGACGACCGCCGGGTTCGCCATCTGCGGCTCGACGTTCTCGGACGGTCCGCCCGGTACGACGACGATGTCGGGCCGCTGTACCTCGGCGAGGGTCTTCGCCGGGGTGACGGTCAGGGTGCCGTTGTCGTCGGTGACGGGCCCGGCGTGCTCGGCGACGAACAGGGCGTCGGCGTCCGGGAGCGGATTCAGGGTCTGGTACGGGCCGATGGCGTCGAGTGCGGTGAAGCCTTCGTAGAGCAGGATCGCGATCTGCATGGCGGCTGGGGGTTCCTTTCGGTTCGGGGTCACTGCGGGTGGCGGGTGTGGGCGCGCAGTTCGGCGACCAGGCCGGCCGGGGCCTTCTGCGGCGAGCCCGCGTCGTACGGGGGCTGCGGGTCGTACTCGATCAGCAGTTGGACGCGTCGGGCCGATTCGTCGCCCGCGATCTCCCCGGCCAGGGCCAGGCCCATGTCGATGCCGGAGGAGACACCGGCTGCGGTGACGTACTTGCCGTCGAACACCACGCGCTCGCCGGTCGGTTCGGCGCCGAGGTCGTCGAGTGCCTTCAGGGCGAGCCAGTGCGAGGTGGCGCGGCGGCCGTCGAGGAGTCCGGCCCTGGCGAGGAGGAGGGAGCCCGTGCAGACGGACGTCGTCCAGGTGGTGTGCGCGTCGGCGGCGCGCAGCCAGTCGAGGAGCACCGGGTTGTCCATCTGCGGGGTCTGGCCGGGGCCGCCCGGCACCACGACGACATCCGGGCGCGGGACGTCGGCGAAGGTGCGGTCGGCGGTGAGCGCGAGGCTGCCGGTGTCGGTGCGGTACGGGCCGGTGTGCTCGGCGACGAAGACGGTCTCGGCGTCGGGGACGCGGCTGAGCACCTCGTACGGGCCGACCGCGTCGAGTGCGGTGAGCCGGTCGAAGAGGACTACGGCGATCTGCATCAAGGGCCTTTCCGGGGTGGGGAGTTGGGGGCGGCTCGCGGTGTCAGCGGGTCGTGCGGAAGCGGCGGCGGTACTCGGAAGGGCCCGTGCCCAGGTGCTTGACGAAGGCGCGGCGCATCGCCTCGGGCGTGCCGTAACCGCAGCAGCGGGAGACCTCCTCGACGCCGTCGGCGGTGTCCTCCAGGAGCCGCCGGGCGTGTTCGAGGCGGACCCGCTCCACGTACCGGCCGGGGGTCGTGCCCGTCTCCGCGTGGAAGGCCCGCGCGAAGTGCCGGGGCGAGAGCCGGGCGCGCTCGGCGAGCGCCTCCACGGAAAGGTCGGACGCGGGGTGCTCGGTGATCCACTGCTGCACCTCGCGCAGCGGTGCGCGCTGTGCGGTCTGCGCGGCCAACTGGGCGCTGAACTGGGCCTGGTTGCCGGGTCTGCGCAGAAACACCACGAGGTGCCGGGCGACGGTCAGGGCGATGTCGCGGCCGAGGTCCTCCTCGACGAGGGCGAGCGCCAGGTCGATGCCCGCGGTGACGCCCGCGGAGGTGGCGACATGGCCGTCGCGTACGTAGATCCGGTCCGCGTCGACCCGCACCTCGGGGTGGTCGCGGGCCAGCTTCTCGCAGAACATCCAGTGCGTGGTGGCCCGCCTGCCGTCGAGCAGTCCGGCCTCGGCGAGCAGCAGGGCGCCGGTGCAGACGGACACCAGCCGCTGTGCGCGCGGGGCGATGTCCCGTACGGCGTCGGTCAGGCGGGGGTCCGAGGAGCGCGTGCCGTGCCCGCCCGGCACGAGCAGGGTGTGCGGGGCGGGCCCGTCGGCGAGAGCACCGTCCGGTACGAGGGTGAGCCCGCTGGACGTACGGACCAGGGTGCCGTCGAGGGAGGCGGTGCGGACGCGGTAGCCGGGGGTCCCGGCCGCGTGGGTCGCGCCCGTGAAGACCTCTACGGGGCCCGTCACGTCGAGGCTCTGGACCTCGTCGAAGAGGACGACGAGCACGTCCCTGGCCGCTCGGCCGCGCCCGGTGCGCTGGGGCTTCATGCGGTCGATTCTTCTGCCGGGCCCGGATGGCCGCAATGACGAACACCCCACCTTTCCTGCCATCGGGGCCCTGCCCTTCACGCCGTACCAACCAGTCGGTAGCGTGCGGGTCATGACCACTCTGCCCGCGCGCGCCGGACGCCGCTGTCACAACGTCGTGAACCCGCTGCACTCCACCGTCTACTTCTCCCCCGACTTCACCGCGGAGCTCGGCGCGCTCGGCGTCGAGGACCGCAGTACCGCCTACTTCGCCGGTCGCGCCGCCGCCTTCGGCCGGGTCGGCCCCGGCGCCGTCGCCGCGTCGTTCTACAACTTCAAGTACGACCTGGTCGCCAAGGCACTGCCCGCCGTCTGGGACACCGCGTCGCCCGAGGACGTGCTCGCCGCGCGCCTCCGCTCCGTCGACTCCACGCTGCGGCGGCTGCTCGGCGACGAGGCGCTGGCCTCGGACGCCATGGCGGAGGCGGCCCGGCTCGCGCTGCGCGCCACCGAGGCCTGCACCCGGCACGCACGCCCGCTGTACGCCGCGCACGCCGACCTGCCCGTGCCGCAGGAGCCGCACCTCGCCTACTGGCACGCGGCGACGCTGCTGCGCGAGCACCGCGGCGACGGCCATCTCGCCGCGCTCCTGGACGCCGGGCTCGACCCGGTCGAGGCACTGGTCAGCCACACCGCGACCGGCAAGGGCATGGCACCCAAGTGGATCCTCGCCACCCGCGGCTGGACCCAGGACGACTGGGACGCGGCCGCGCACCGGCTGCGCGAACGCGGACTGCTCGGCGCGGACGGGGAGTTGACGGAGGCGGGCGTCGCCCTGCGCGCCGGGATCGAGGACGCCACCGACCGCCTCGACGCCGCCCCGTACGAGCACCTGGGCGCCGAAGGCGTGGAGCGCCTGACCGAGCTCGCGACCGGGTTCGTCGGGACGGCCCTCGCGGCGGGCGCGTTCCCGGCGGACCTGCTCGGCAAGAGCTGAGGCTCGCCCCCGTGCGGAGCCCCGGCCCTCCTGGTACGACGCGCCGGGCGCACCGGGTCTGACCGGCGGCGGGAGCCCCGCGCGGGGCGTGCACGGGCGCACCCGATCCCGGAGTGTCACTGCCACCTGCCACAATGCCAGTTCAAGCTCAGCGAGAAGGCGGTAGGGGAATCGTGACCACAGGGGCGACACCGACACCCGTCGCAGGGTCCGTCGAAGGCAGGATCGCCGAGGAGCTCGGCGTACGGGAACGGCAGGTGAAGGCCGCCGTCGAGCTGCTCGACGGCGGTTCGACGGTGCCGTTCATCGCCCGGTACCGCAAGGAAGCCACCGAGATGCTCGACGATGCGCAGCTGCGCACGTTGGAGGAGCGGCTGCGCTACCTGCGGGAGCTGGAGGACCGGCGCTCGGCGATCCTCGACTCGGTGCGGGAACAGGGCAAGTTGACCGAGGAGCTTGAAGCGCAGATCCGGGGCGCCGAGACCAAGGCGCGCCTGGAGGACATCTATCTGCCCTTCAAGCCCAAGCGTCGTACGAAGGCGCAGATCGCGCGTGAGGCGGGCCTCGAACCGCTGGCGGACGGGCTGCTCGGCGACCCGTCCGTGGAGCCGCTCGCGGCGGCCGCCGCGTTCGTGGACGCCGAGAAGGGCGTCGCCGAACCGCAGGCCGCCCTGGACGGCGCGCGGGCCATCCTCACCGAGCGCTTCGGCGAGGACGCCGACCTCATCGGCGAGCTGCGCGAGCGGATGTGGACGCGCGGGCGCCTCGCGGCGAAGGTCCGCGAGGGCAAGGAGACCGAGGGCGCCAAGTTCGCCGACTACTTCGACTTCGCGGAGCCGTTCACCGAGCTTCCCTCGCACCGCGTCCTCGCGATGCTGCGCGGCGAGAAGGAAGAGGTCCTCGACCTCGTCCTGGAGCCCGAGGAGCCCGCCGACTCCGCGGCCACCGGGTCCGCCTCCACACCCCCGTCCTCGTACGAGCCGATCGTGGCGCACCGCTTCGGCATCGCCGACCGTGGCCGGCCGGGTGACAAGTGGCTGCTCGACACGGTGCGTTGGGCCTGGCGGACGCGGATCCTCGTGCACCTCGGGATCGACCTGCGGCTGCGGCTGCGCACGGCAGCCGAGGACGAGGCGGTCAAGGTGTTCGCGGCGAATCTGCGGGACCTGCTGCTCGCCGCGCCCGCGGGCACGCGCGCGACGCTCGGCCTTGACCCCGGTTTCCGTACGGGTGTGAAGGTCGCCGTGGTCGACGCCACCGGCAAGGTCGTCGCCACGGACACGGTCTACCCGCACGTCCCGGCCAACAAGTGGGACGCGGCGCTCGGCAAGCTGGCCGAGCTGGCCGCGCGGCACTCCGTCGACCTGATCGCGATCGGCAACGGCACGGCGTCCCGCGAGACGGACAAGCTCGCCGGTGAACTCATCGCCAGGCACCCGGAGTTGAAGCTCACCAAGGTGATGGTGTCGGAGGCGGGCGCCTCCGTGTACTCCGCCTCGGCGTTCGCCTCGCAGGAGCTGCCGGAGCTCGACGTGTCGCTGCGCGGCGCCGTGTCGATCGCGCGGCGCCTCCAGGACCCGCTGGCCGAGCTGGTGAAGATCGACCCGAAGTCCATCGGCGTCGGGCAGTACCAGCACGATCTGTCCGAGGTGAAGCTGTCCCGCTCGCTCGACGCGGTGGTCGAGGACTGTGTGAACGGCGTCGGCGTGGACGTGAACACCGCGTCGGCCCCGCTGCTCGCCCGCGTCTCCGGCATCGGCTCGGGCCTCGCGGAGAACATCGTGGCGCACCGCGACGCCAACGGCCCGTACCGGAACCGCAAGGGCCTCAAGGACGTGGCCCGGCTCGGCCCGAAGGCGTACGAGCAGTGCGCGGGCTTCCTGCGCATCCGCGGCGGGGACGATCCGCTTGACGCCTCCGCCGTGCACCCCGAGGCGTACCCGGTGGTGCGGCGGATGGTGAAGTCGGCGGGCGGCGAGGTCGCGTCCCTGATCGGCAACACCGGCGCGCTGCGGTCCCTGCGGCCCGCGGAGTACGTGGACGACACCTTCGGTTTGCCGACGGTCACGGACATCCTGCGCGAGCTGGAGAAGCCGGGGCGCGACCCGCGGCCGGCGTTCAAGACGGCCACCTTCAAGGAGGGCGTCGAGAAGATCGCGGACCTGTCGGCGGGCATGGTGCTCGAAGGGGTCGTGACGAACGTCGCGGCGTTCGGCGCGTTCGTGGACGTCGGTGTGCACCAGGACGGTCTCGTGCACGTCTCGGCGATGTCCAAGACCTTCGTCAAGGACCCGCGGGACGTGGTGAAGCCGGGCGACATCGTGAAGGTGAAGGTCCTCGATGTCGACATCCCGCGCAAGCGGATCTCGCTGACGCTGCGGTTGGAGGACGAGGCGAACTCCGGTTCCTCCGGCGGCGGTTCGGGCGCCGACAAGGCCCAGGGCCAGCGGCGCGAGCGCGGCGGGCGGGGCGGCGGCCAGGGCGGTCGGCCTCCGCAGCAGCGGGGCGGGCGTGAGCGGCGTGGTGGCGGCGGTGGAGGTCGGCAGGCGGCACCGCCTGCCAACAGTGCGATGGCGGATGCGTTGCGGAAGGCGGGGTTGCTGGACGAGGGGCGCGGGGGTCGGCGGTAGACCGGCCGGCTTCTTTCTCCCCGCCCCGCCCCTTCCCGGCTGTGTCGATATGCGGCTGGCGCCGCGTGGCTGCGGAGCCTGCGTTCGGCTGCAGCGCCGTCGTGGCTGGTCGCGCAGTTCCCCGCGCCCTTTTCGGGGCGCGGATCCTCAGCGGACCGGAGTCACCGCCACCGCCCCCGGCGCCCGAGCCACCAGGAACGCCTGGCCCCGTACCGCGCCGGGGGCCAGGGCGATGCGGTGGCTGCCGGGCTCCAGGACGCCCTCGTAGACCTCGTGGGTGCGGGCGCGGTGGAGGCGGTCCAGGCGGTATGCGGTGAGGCGGACGCGGCAGGTCGAGGTGACCTGGACGTCCGCCTCGCCCTCGATCACCGCGAGACCGGCAAGCCGGTGCCGGGTGAACTGGCCCTCGCCCAGGGCCTGTTCGATCTGGGCGACCAGCAGCGGGACGATCGGGGCGAGCCCGTCAACGTACTCCACTCGCACGCCCGCCCGCTCGAACTCCCCGCGTGTCACGGCGCGTTGAGCCTCCGTGACGGCCCGGCCGAAGGCGACAGCGCCGTAGGTGCGCAACTCATCGGGCGGGATGTCGAACGTGCCGTCGGCGGGCAGGATCTCCGCGCCGATGCCGATGATCCGGAGCGCGGCGGCGAGCTTCGCCAGGACGGCCGCGCGGGCGCCGACCAGGAGGACGCGGCGGCGGGCGGCGGAACCGTCGGAGGTCTCCTCGGCCTCAAGCAGGCGGCGTAAGGCACCCCGGTACTCTTCCGCACGGAAGCGGAACGGGCCGATGCCGTGGTAGCCGTTGAGCCCAAGGTCGGCGTGTTCGTCGGTCTGCCAGGCGAAGTCCCGCCACACATAGGCATCGTCTTCGGAGTGTTCGATGACCGCCGTCACCGCGCCGCAGGCCAGGGCCTCGCACTCGGGGCAGCCGTAGATCACGTACCGGCCGTCGGCGAGCGGGGCGTCCGCCTCCAGGAGGAGCCGGCGCACATGGTCGATGAAGATGGCGGGCGGCACGTCCGCGGCGAGCGGGGAGACCGCGTCGAGGTCGGCCAGCTGGAACAGCAGCGGGCGGCCGTCGATGATGAAGTCCAGGAAATCCCGGTGCACTTGATAGCCACCGTCCGCGAGGACTCCCCCGGCGCGGGTCGCCGGGGCCAGGCCGAAGGACGTGTATGACGCGTATTCGGCAGACATGGGTGGAGTATTCCCGTCGGGGCACGGAAGTGAGCAAGTCGGCCGGTGCGGATTGCGGATTAGGGTCCCGGTATGAGTGCTGAAGTGATCGTGGTGGGCGGCGGGATCATCGGCCTGACGACGGCCGTGGTCCTCGCCGAGCGGGGCGAGCGGGTACGGGTCTGGGCACGGGAGACGGCCGCGGAGTGCACGTCGGCCGTGGCGGGCGGGCTGTGCTGGCCGTACCGGATCGAGCCGCGGGCCCTGGTGGAGGAGTGGTCGCTGCGCTCCCTCGATGTGTACGTGCCGCTGGCGGACGAGCCGTCGACGACCGGCGTACGGCTGGTCGCGGGCACCATGGCCGACACCAGGGCAGCGGATCTCGGGCGGTGGGCGAAGGCCGTGCCGGGCCTGCGGGAGGTCGAGGGGCGGGGGTTGCGGGCGACGGTGCCGCTGATCGACATGCCGACGCATCTGTCGTACCTGGAGGATCGGCTGGCCGCCGCGGGCGGCAGGGTCGAGCGGCGCACCGTGGCGGACCTGCGCGAGGCGACGGCCGAGGCGGCCGTGGTGGTCAACTGCACCGGGCTCGGGGCGCGTTCACTGGCGGACGACCCCGCGGTGCATCCGGTGCGCGGGCAATTGGTCGTCGTGGAGAACCCGGGGGTCGAGGAGTGGTTCGTGGCTCCGGGTGCCGCGGCGGCGGCCGAGACGACCTATCTGCTGCCGCAGCCGTACGGGCTGGTGCTCGGGGGGACGGCCGAGGAGGGCGCGTGGGGTCGTGAGCCGGATCCGGCGACGGCCGCGGCCATCGTGGCGCGCTGCGCGCGGGTCCGTCCGGAGGTCGCCGGGGCCCGTGTTCTGGCCCATCGGGTCGGGCTGCGGCCCGCGCGGGCCGTGGTGCGCCTGGAGAGCCAACGGGTAGACGGAGGTGGGGTGTTGGTGCACAACTACGGTCACGGCGGGGCGGGGGTCACGGTGGCCTGGGGGTGTGCGGAGGCTGCGGCGGGGTTGGTGGGCTGAGGTGGTCCGAGAATCGAGCCCCTCCGGTGATTACTGAGCCCCTCCGGCGATTGCTGAGCCCCTCCGGCGGCTGAGGAGCGGGCTGGGAAACCCAGCGGCGGCGCCGCCCCCGATCTGGGGGCGGCGCCGCCGAGTGTGTGCCGGGAGAGCGGGAAGCGCTACGGCTTCGCCTCCGTCTTGTCCGCCGGAGCGGACGGCGGCTCCGTGTCCGCCGGGCCGATGCGGAGCTCGAAGTCTCCGTCGTACTTCTCGTGGCCCGCGATGACCGCCATCTCGACGGCCTCCTCGCCCTTCTCGCCGCGCACGATCAGCGGGTCGCGGCGCAGGTCGCGCATCAGGGCCCAGCACATGCCGACCATGACCACGGCGAACGGGGCCGCGACGAGGATCGTGAGGTTCTTCAGGCCCGTCAGGGCGTCGTCGCCACCGCCGCCGATGAGCAGCATGATGGCCGCGACGGCACCGGTGACCACACCCCAGAAGATGACGACGAACCGGGTCGGCTCGAACGTGCCCCTCTGGGAGAGCGTGCCCATCACGATGGACGCCGCGTCGGCGCCGGAGACGAAGAAGATGGCCACCAGGATCATCACGAGCAGGCTCATGACGGTGGCGATCGGGTACTCGTTCAGGACGCCGAAGAGCTGGCCCTCGACCGTCAGGTCGGTGCTGAGGCGGCCCTGCTCGCTCAGCTGCATCGCCGTACCGCCGAAGACCGCGAACCAGATGAGGCTCACGGTGGACGGGACCAGGATGACGCCGCCGATGAACTGGCGGATGGTGCGGCCGCGGCTGATGCGGGCGATGAACATGCCGACGAAGGGCGTCCAGGAGATCCACCAGGCCCAGTAGAAGACCGTGTTGCCGCCGAGCCAGGTGGCGATGTCCACCTCACTGCCCGCATCGCTGGCCGCTTCCGTACGGCCGGCCATCATCGGCAGGTCGCCGAGGAACGAGGCGACGGAGGTGGGCACCAGGTCGAGGACCAGGACCGTCGGGCCGACCACGAAGACGAAGGCCGCGAGGACACCCGCGAGCACCATGTTGATGTTGGACAGCCACTGGATGCCCTTCTCCACACCGGACACCGCGGAGGCCACGAAGGCGATCGTGAGGACGGCGATGATGGAGACGAGGACGGCGGTGCTGACGCGGCTGGCCCAGTCGAGCTCCCGCATGCCGTTGGCGATCTGCAGGGCGCCGAGGCCGAGGGAGGCGGCGGAGCCGAAGAGCGTCGCGAAGATCGCGAGGATGTCGATGGCCCGGCCGATGCCGCCGTTGGCGTTCTTCTCACCGATCAGCGGCGTGAAGACGGCGCTGATGGTCTGCCGCCTGCGGCGCCGGAAGCAGCTGTACGCGATGGCGAGACCGGCCACCGCGTAGATCGCCCACGGGTGCAGCGTCCAGTGGAAGAGGGTCGTCGCCATCGACACCTCCATCTGCGCGCCCGAGTCGGCCGGTGAGGTGCCGGGCGGCGGCGAGGTGTAGTGCGTCAGTGGCTCGCTGACGCCGTAGAACATCAGGCCGATACCCATGCCGGCGCTGAACATCATGGCGATCCAGGACACCGTACGGAACTCCGGCCCCTCGCCCTCCGCACCGAGGGTGATCTTCCCGTACCGGCTGATGGCCAGCCAGAGCGCGAAGACCACAAAGCCCGAGGCCGCGAGCACGAAGGCCCAGCCGCCGCTGTGGATGAGCCCGTTCAGCATGCTGGTGGAGACGCTCTCCAGCGTGTCCGTGGAGACCGCGCCCCAGACGACGAACGCGAGCGTGAGAACGGCGGTGACGCCGAACACCACTCTGTCCGTCTGGGGCGGCGGCCCCTCGTGCGGACTGCCCGGGAGCTCCTCCACCGATCCACTCGGTGGGTCTCCCCGGTCAGCCGTCTTGCCGAGATCTTGTGTCACTGGCACACCCTTCGAAGTACTGAATCGAGGTATGGAAATCGAGGTATGGAATTAAGTCACCGCTACCCCTTACCACATGGGCCTGTTCTATTACCCCAATCAGCAAGTTTCGAACGGACGTGCCTCAGTGAGGTGGTACGCGGCACGCTCGTCGAGGAGCAGCGGCACGAGTGCCCGCAGTGACTGCCGTACGGGGACGAAGGCGCCCTCGTCGGTGCGCTTGACCTTGATCCCGTGCAGCCGCAGCTCGTCGCCGACGTCCGCGTACTGGTCCGCGTCGAGCAGGTAGCCGCAAGGCGGGTCCTGGAGGGTCTCGGACGGTTCGGCGGGGTCGTTGTCGGCGCCGCCGGTGTAGACGGGGCCGTGGTCGGCGAGGCCCTCGGTGCGGGCGGCGGTGGTGGCGGCGCTGATCTGGGCGGCGCGCTCGTCCGCGTACGACAGGAGGCCGTCGAGAGCGTCGAGCTGGGAGGTGACGCGGCGGCGGTTGTTGAACGCCTCGTCGGCCTGCTCCTGCTCGGTGAGGGCGTCGACGCGGCTCTCGATCAGGAGGCCGACCGCGTGCTTGATGCCGGAGGCGTTGCGCAGGATGCGCTCCTGGCCGTCGCCCGCGGTCTGCTTGATCGGCTCGCCGGTGACGGGGTCGGTCCAGATGCCGTACGTGCCGGTGGAGTGGCCGTGGCCCTCGGCGGTGGGCCTGACGTACTTTCCGGAGAGGGTCTGCGCCTCGCCGTGCACGCTGTCGGCGACGTTGAGGTTGCGCGGCCAGAGGTCGAAGAGGTCCTTGTCGTAGTAGGGCGGGGTGGCGCCGTACTCGTGCAGGTCGTAGATGACGTCGGGGCGCTCGTCGCGGATCACGGCGGCCAGGGCGCGGCCCTCGGCGGTCTTCAGGGCCATGTGGTCGCGGTTGATGTCGACGCCGTCGGAGTTGCCTCGGGTGTTTGCGGCGCGGCCGTCGGGGTTGGCGGTCGGCACGATCAGGAACGTGGTGTTCCGGCGCAGGGCGCGGGTGCGGGCATCGCCGTGGTCGGCGGCGGCCGCGAGCTCGCGGGTGGTGGTGAGACAGGCCTCGCGGCCGGAGGGCTCGTCGCCGTGCTGGCTGCAGATGAGCAGCACGGTGTTGGTGGTGCGCCGCTCGCCGCCGATACGGACGAGCTGCACGGGGCGGTTCTGCTGGGTGGTGCCGATGCGGTCGATGCTGACGTCGCGGTGGGCGCGGTCGATCGCGGTGAGGAACCTCTGCTCCTCGGGCCCGTTGGTCCAGCGGGCGCCGTCGCTCAGCTCGAATCCGGTGCGGGGCCCGTCCCCCGCCGCCCGGACGTCGGCCGCGGTCGCCGGGACGGCGAGGAGGGGCGCGGCGAGCACGGTGGCGGCGGTGAGGGCGAGGGTGCGGACGCGGGTGCGCGCGTTGGTGCGGGTGCGGGTGCGCGCGTCGGTGCGGGTGCGGGCGCTGGTGCGGGGTCTCAAGGGTGGTGCCTCCCTGCTGTGTTCGTACGGGGGTTCAGCCGGTGGACGGTCCGGGGACCCGGTCGGCGGCGGGATCGCGGTGCAGCCCTTCGTAGCGGCTCTCGCGCGGCGAGGGGTGGTCCGCCGCGCCGCGGGTCGCGGCCGCGAAGGCACGGGCGCCGCCGACCAGGGGCAGCCGCGCCTGGGTGCGCGCGAGGTCGAGGCTCAGCTTCGGGGTGGCGGCGGGCGGTTCGATGAGGCCGGCGTCGGTGCCCGCGACGATCAGGGCGAGGCGGTGGCCCTTCGGTACGACGTGGTCGCTCGCGGCGATGTCGATGCTGATGGTGTGCCGCTTGCCCGGGGTGAGCGGGCGGCCCCGCTCCGGGTCGGCGTACGTGCCGAGGTCGGCCCAGCCGCGGGCGAAGACGGTGAAGTCGACGTCGGCGGTGTCGGCCTCGGTCTCCTTGTAGCAGGGGCTGTCGCCGGGGCGTGCGGCACCCCAACAGGTGCGCTCGGCCAGGGTGTTGATGCCTTCGCCGACGGCGGTGTAGTCGGGGCCGAGGTCGACGAGGACGGCCGACAGGTGGGCGCTCGTCGCGTTCGGGGTGGCCGTGACGGTGATCCGCGAGGAGCCGGAGAGCCGCAGGTCCTTGGTGAGCGGTCCGGTGACGAAGGAGGCCTTGTCCGGTGTCGACTTGTCCACCTGCGCCGCCCAGTCCGCCTCGCCGCGCTTCGGGTCGTCCGTGAAGCTCTCCACGGCGCCGACCGGGGCACGCTTCGGACCGAGGGTGCCGACGCCGGGCTGCTCGCCCTTGCCGGGGTGCAGGCGCACGGTGCCGGTGGCGCGCGGCGGCCAGTGCCGGTCGGTCGTCCACCGGCCGGGGGCGCGCTCGATGTCGGCCATCGGCTCCTCATCGATGCCGTTGTCGTAGCCGAGGAGTTCATGGTCGAACCAGCGGTGCAGGGTGCGCACCCAGTCCTCCCGGCGGAAGTCGAAGGGGTCGACGTGGCCGGTCTGGCTCAGCCAGATCTTCCGCTCGACCCCGGCCTCGCCGAGGGCGTCCCACCACTGCCCGAAGTGCTTGGCGCGGACGTTCAGGTCCTGCATGCCGTGGACGAGGAAGACACTGGCCTTCACCCGGTCCGCGTCGGGGACGTGGTCCCGCTCCTGCCACAGGCCGGTCCAGTCGCCGCTGCGGGGCGCCCCGTCGATGAGCCGCTGCTGCACGGCACCGCAGCGGGCGCGGGCCGCCGGGCTCTCCACGTAGTCCGAGAGCCACTCGGGCCCGGAGTCGTAGAGGGGCGCGCCCTGCTGGAAGTAGTAGTCGTACCAGGAGGAGATCGCGCCGATCGGGACGATGGTCTCCAGGCCCTCGACCCCGGTGGCGGCGACGCCGTTGGCGACCGTGCCGTCGTAGCTCTTGCCGATCATGCCGGTGCGGCCGTTGGACCAGTCGGCCCGCGCGCGTTCCCCGCCGGTGCGGGTGGTGTAGCCCTTGGCGCGGCCGTTCAGCCAGTCGACGACGGCCTTGGCGGACTGCACGTCGGAGCGGCCGCCGACGTCCACGCAGCCGTCGGAGCGGCTGGTTCCGGCGAGGTCGACGGCGACGAAGGCGTAGCCGCGCGGCACGAAGTAGTTGTCGAGGTACAGCGGGAACCGGACGACGTTCCCGTGTTCGTCGTACGTCTTCTTCTGGCTCTCGTTGCCGCGCCCGCAGCACTGGTAGTACGGGCTGGCGTCCATGATCACGGGGATCTCGCGGCCCTGCCGCGCGGGTTCGCGGGGCCGGATGATGTCGGCCGCGACCCGGTCGGTCCTGCCGTCGCCGTCCCCGTCGATCCGGGTGTCGACCCAGACGGACTCGCGTACGGCGTTCTCGTACGAGTGGACGGGCTTGCTCTCCCGGGCGGCGTGGCTGTCGGCGTAGGCCGGGGAGAGCGGTGTGAGCAGCGTCGCGAGGAGTGCTCCCGCGAGCAGCAGCGCACGTATCAGGCGAAGATCCCGCACACGTATCGGCAGAGGCATGTGCGGGAACGTACCTGGGTCAACTCCCGTACAAAAGAGGTCAGTCGTGGTCTTCCTGGGGCTCGATGTCAGGAGTGCGGGACGAAGTGGCACATGTCGGCCGGATGGCAGTCATGTGACGGAAGAGGCCATGGACATGACCGGGGCGTACGGGGCTGAATAGGCTCCGGGAGACGCGGACGGTCGCACACCCATCCGGCCGCCGCGCTCAACCGACCACCCCCCACCATGACTTGGAGCTACCGTGCACCGCAGACTGATCGTCCCCGGCGCGTCCGTGGCCGCCCTGATGCTGGCGATCCCGGCGTCGGCCGCCGCCGGGGGTCCGGGGGCGTCCCCCGGAAAACACAGCGAGCCGGGCGCACCGGGCATCGGCGACCCCTACTACCCGGCGAGCGGCAACGGCGGCTACGACGTCGCGCACTACGACCTGCGGCTCAAGTACCAGCCGAAGTCGGACCTGTTGGAGGGCACGGCGACGATCCTCGCCACCACGAAGCAGGACCTGTCCCGGTTCAACCTGGACTTCGGCCTGGACGTCAGCGAGGTGCGGGTCAACGGCAAGAAGGCCCGCGTGACCTTCTCCGGCGACCAGGAGGTGGAGATCACCCCAGCCGCACCGCTGCCGAAGGGCAGTGAGATCACGGTCGTCGTGAAGTACGCGGGCAAGCCGTCCGACCTTGAGATCAACGGCTGGACGGCCTGGCACCGCACCCCCGACGGCGGCGTCGCCGCGCAGGAGCCGGACTCCGCCGTGTGGTGGTTCCCGTCCAACGACCACCCGCTGGACAAGGCCACGTACGACGTCTCGGTCCAGGTGCCGAACGGCACACAGGCGATCAGCAACGGCGTGCTGCGGTCCACCCGGCCCGTCGGCCTCGACTGGACGCGCTACAGCTGGCGTTCGGACAAGCCGCAGGCCTCGTACCTGGCGACGCTCGCGGTCGGCAAGTTCGACATCACGACGGACAAGACGGCGGGCGGACTGCCGGTCCTCAACGCGTACAGCAAGGACCTGGGCGAGCACGAGGGCGCGGCGAAGGCGAGCATCGAGCGGACCGGGGAAGTCGCGGAGTGGCTGGAGGAGGTCTTCGGCCCGTACCCGTTCAACGCGCTCGGCGGCTACGTCCCGAACGTGACGAGCGGCTACGCCCTGGAGACCCAGACCCGGCCGTTCTACAGCCCGAAGCAGTTCGCGTCCGGCTCCAACGTCTCCGTCGTCGTACACGAGTTGGCGCACCAGTGGTACGGCGACAGCGTCTCGGTCGACGGCTGGAAGGACATCTGGGTCAACGAGGGCTTCGCCCGCTACAGCCAGTGGCTCTGGTCGGAGAAGGAGGGCGAGGGCACGGCCCAGGAGCTCGCCGACTACGTGTACGCCTCGCACCCGGCCGACGACCCGTTCTGGACGGTGAAGCCGGGCGACCCGGGCCCGGAGAACCAGTTCGACATCGCGGTGTACGACCGCGGCGCGCTCGCCGTGCAGGCGCTGCGCAACGAGGTCGGCGGCAAGGCGTTCTTCGAGATCCTCAAGGGCTGGCCGACCGAGCACGCCTACGGCAACGCCAAGGTCTCCGACTTCGTGAAGTACGCGGAGAAGGTCTCCGGCAAGCCCCTCGCCGCGCTGTTCGACACCTGGCTGTACGAGCCGGGCAAGCCGTCCGCCCCGGCCGCGGCGGGGGCGGGCGTCTCGCGTGCCGCCGAGGCGGAGCAGCCGAAGTCCTGGAAGAAGATCGCCCGGACGAACACGGTCCACGAGCACTGAGGTGTCAACTCGCGCCAGGACGACGTACCTTCGGGTGCGCCGTCCTGGCGCATGTGCACGGGGAGGAACCGGCCATGGGGCGCTACAGCAGGCTGCGGGCGATCCGCGGCATGGACCCGCAGCGCGACTACGAGCGGATACACAAGCTCATCTCGCAGTACGAGTTCCCCTGGGACTACATGCAGGGCATCGGCCTCGCCTTCATCCGCGACTATGGCGTGCCCCGCATCTCCCGACTCCTCGACGCCACGGGCGAGTTCGAGCACGCGGGCCAGAAGCGGTACGACGACACGATCCTGTTCGCCCACGAGATGGCGCAGGACGGCTTCGACTCGGAGCGCGGCCGTGCCGCCGCCCGCCACCTCAACCGCGTCCACGACCGGTACAACATCCGCAACGAGGACTTCCTGTACGTCCTCGCCACCACGGTCGTCGGCCCGGCGCGCTGGATCGACCGCTTCGGCTGGCGCGGGCTGTGCGCGAACGAGACCGAGTCCCTGGCCCTGGTCGGCCACAAGATGGCGCAGTTGATGAACATCGAGGACGCCCCGTCGACGTACGCGGGCTTCGAGCGGCTCCTCGACGCGTACGAGCACCGGCACTTCGCGTACGCCCCCGCCAACCACCGTGTCGCCCGGGCCACGTTCCGCACGAGCGCGTCCTGGTACCCGCGGCCCCTGCGTCCGCTGGTCACCCGCTTCACGCTGGCCCTCCTTGACGAGCCGCTGCTGCGCGCCCTCGGCTATCCCCCGCAGCCGTGTGGGGTGCGTCGTCTCGCCGCGGGGGCGCTGCGCCTGCGGGCCCATGTCGTACGGCTGCTCCCGGCGCGGCCCGAGCGATGGCCCCGCCT
Source organism: Streptomyces luteolus (assembly GCF_029968015.1). Lineage (GTDB taxonomy): Bacteria > Actinomycetota > Actinomycetes > Streptomycetales > Streptomycetaceae > Streptomyces > Streptomyces luteolus. Next base: position 103,943 of record NZ_JASCIS010000018.1, on the reverse strand, counting down.
GCCCAAGCCCCGCTCGTATCCCTTCGGTTACACGCTCGACGACCTCGGTCCGGGGTGGACCCATACGCGCCCGTTGCGACCGCTGCCGGACGAGAGTTGACCGGGGCTGAAGGATCAGCCCCTCCGGCGTTTGAGGAGCGGGGTCCGGGGGCCGGCCCCGAAGCGCCGCAGCCACGCGGCGCCAGCCGCATATACAGCACCGCCTCAGCCGACGCACAACTCCCCTCCAGCTCCGCGTACGCGGCCGCAAGCAGCTCCGCGCGCTCGCGCTGCGCCCCCGCACGGGCCGTGACGCTGGTACTCGTCGTATCCGGTGGCCAGCGGGGATATGTGTGATGGGCCGGCATGCGGGGTGACACGGATCCCTTGCGGCAGGGGGCGTTGGTGTGAACCGACGGCAGTGAGCAGGCCTCATGGCTGTGCCAACATCCGTGATCTTTTACCTCAGGTGCGACTCGTCCCGAACGTCATGTGAAGGAGTTGAGTCAACCGACTGCCCTTCCGGCATATGCCGAACATGAGCGCCGGCCAGAGCTAGGTTCGATGGCGTGGAACACCGATTCCATACAACGGAAACAGCTACCGGCGCGAAGGGCGGACCGAAGTGATCCCCAGTGAGTACCGAGGCAATGAGAAGCTCGATGCCGTCGCAAAGGGCGCCATCAGCCAAGGGGCCGAACTCGTGCCGTGTGACGTGCACTTACGCTTCAGCGCCAATAATCCGTACGTGGTCACCGTCAGCACATCAGCACCCGACACGGACAGCAGCAAGTGGCGCCTCTCGCGCGACCTACTGTCCGCCGGCCTGACCGGTGCGGCCGGAATCGGGGCAGTGGCAGTGGAGCCCGAAGCCTTCGACGGACTGGACTTACAGGTCCGGATCCGGGTCCGCGAGCTGGATGGCGAAACGTTGCTGCACGTTGATCACAGGGCTCTGCTCCAGTACCTCGAATACACCCATGCTCTGGTCCCGTTCGGCTCTGAGGCAATCCTGGGCGGGATCGACGATGCCCTCGACAACGCCCTCGACAGGATCCTCGACGAGGACTGACCGCCGTGACAGCCGAAGAGGCAAGGGCGATACGGCCCGGCTTGAGCCACACATGACCTCGCCGCGCCCGAACTCGGGGCGGCCCACCCGAAGTCGGGAGACTCAGGCCGTGCGCGGTCGCGATGCCCGGAGCGCGCTCAGGGCGAGCAGATGAGTCGAGGAAGGGTGAGGAAGAGTTACGAGTGGCACGGATACTGGAAGAGCGCGTGCACCAGTCGACCATGGACCACCGCCTGCTGGGCCTTGAAGATGTGCAGGCTGGTCGCGAGGCGCCGCCGCTGCCACAGGGAGGGGACGAGTGGTTCACCACCACCCCGGGAAAGGTCCTCTTCCAGTGCGAGGAGGAGGTCATCAGGCTGGAGTTGCGGCTGCAGGTCTGGGATGGCGAGGCTCCCCTCGACGGGGGCGCCTGGGACCGCGGTGGTGACTTCGTCCTGGATGCCCCGAGCGGTCACCTGGGGCAGAACCTGATCGCTGCGGGCGGCGCCGAGGCGATCGACCTCCCGTGGCCAGGCCGGTGGCGGGCGAGGGCCTCCTGGAAGCTGAGCGATGTGCCCTTCGCGTACGACGAAGAGGCCGACGACCTCGACGATGACGCGGTCAGTGAGCCGGAAGCGTGGCTTCTGGTGCAGTTCTGGCCGACCGCAGCCACCTGATGCGTAGCCCGAAGCCGTCGCCAGTGACTGATGGAGCTCTAGTAGTCGTCCCCCTCGCCATCGCCGTCGAACAGCGGAGACACGCCAGCCCCGCCGAGCGCGCCTTCGTTCTCGCCCATCGGTACCAGACCTGTCTCACCTGGCGCCCCGTCGCTCTCACTCATAGGCGCAGGGCCGCCCACGGGTGAACCGTTACCGGCTTCCATAGTGCCGACGTCCCACTCGCTGACGGGGGGTGACATCCCGGCGCCTGGGGCTCCGTCCCCGTCACCGGTCAGCGCCATGCTCCCGCCACCGGGCGAGCCGGATTCGTCACCCATGAGCGCGACGCCGCTGGTCGGCGAGCCGTGGTCATCACCCAGCGGAGCCAACCCGGCTCCAGGGGCGCCGTGCCCGTCACCCGACGGCGCGACGCCCGTGCCGTCGGCGGAGCCACCATCCACAGGCTTCAGTGCGGTTGAATAGCCGCCGCCGTAGTCATCCGCCACCGGAGCGAATGTCCCGCCGGGCGAGCCGTCGCCATCCCCGGCCACGGCCAAGCCAGTCCCCACCACGACTCCGCTCGCCGTCAGAAGGGCGACTATCGACGTACGCGCGAGCACCTTCTTGATCGCCATTTTTCCCCCTGCGTGTGTTGTTCGGGGCATCCTCACACCGCCGTGGGCAGAGCGCAGCGTTCTTCGGCAGGGACCGAAACATTCAGACATCGGGATTCTCATCCCGCTCCCAGAGTGCCGACCGGACGTGCTCGGGTAGTGCCCCGACTCGCCGGGGTTGAGCGTCAACACACGCCCTCAGCAAGCTCGTTGTAGCGACCGATCAGCGAGCGCTGGACGAGCGCCGCCGTCCTTGCGGACGGAAACGAACCGAAGAAGGCGTACCTGGGCCCGGGGAGCGGGTCCAACTTCTATGAGACGCGCGAGTGGTGGGCCTACCGAGGCCAGTTGAACAGGCCCATGGCCGCGAGGGCCCGTGCCGCGTGCTCGTGCGGGTAGCGGGGTGAGACGGAGTATCCGATCGACTGGGACCAGGTCGACTCCTTCGTGCCAGGACTTCCCCTCACCCGAGCCCTTGGCCGACTGGGAGAAGCACCTGAACGAGGTGGAGGCGCGAACTGTCCCACTGCCCGACGAGGTGACCACCCTGCTGGAGCAGATCGAGGGGCAGTTGGACCGTCTCGTGCAGGACTCCCCGGTTGCCGCCCTCAAGGCCGTGGCCGCACTGGAGCGGACGGCCAAGCGCTTCGGAAGCGGGGCCGCCGCCTACACGGACGCGGACGAGCTGTCGGACGAGACCCTCGCGACGGCTCTGGCCTGTCAGCAACAGACGCCCGAGCCCGGCTGCTTCGCTACCGACTGACCCGGTAGCCCGGCCCGTGACGTGGCGGGGCCAGCGGGGCCACCACGGCAGTCGGAATCCCGGCCGGGCAGAGTCGTGGTGCAGTCCGCGGGTGAGCCAGACGCGGGAGTTGCGCAGGGGCCTGCGGATCCGGTCCCACCAGAACAGCGCCAGCGGGCCGAGGGGCTTTCGGGTCCCCTGCCGAGGTCGAGTCGGAGCTGAAGGTCCGGTTGACCGATGGCATGCGTGCCGCCACCGGCATGGCGCTCGCCGATGCGGCATTTCACAGCACCCTCCCGTGCGGAACAACTCGCCTGCCGTTCACCAAGGCGCTGGTCACGGGCAAGCGGCCCGCGTGAGGCCGAAGTGCTTGATGCTCAAACCCGGTACCGGTGGCATCACCGACCGCGAGTCATCCCTCTGGTGACGCTGGACGCTGGTACCTGAGGGACCGCCTGGACGGGGCGCTCCGACTCGGAAGGGGGTTCCGACCCGGGGCGTGGCCTGGTACTCCACGCAGGTGATCAGTTCCGTTCGATTCCCGCACGCATGTCGAGTACTCGTTCGGCTGCCTCCACGGGGCTGGCGCAGGCGAACGCGCCCGGATGGCCTCCGGTCAGGGCAAACCGCGCCGGTTTCAGCCGAGTGGGGGGACAAGCGACGGTCCAGTGCCTCTTGTTCTGGTGGGTCGAGGGCGGCTCCAGGCCGGCCTGTACCCGAAGCTGGACAGCTGCTATCGGTCTCGTGAAGAACCCGGCCCCGGAACGGGAACGACTCTCGTATTCGGGCCGGAGACAGGAGGTCATCCTCATGTTCCTGTTCCCTTGCACGCCGACGTCGGTGGCGGAACAAGGGCGTCGGCGATTCCAGGCGGACGGGTATCTTCCCTTGCCGGGGCTGCTCACCCCGCGAGGGCTGGCCAGGCTGCTGGAAGAGGCAGCGCGGCTGGAGGCACTCGCACGTCGCCGTGACTTCGCCATGGAGTGCATGGACGGCTCACCCCGCCACATGACCACCCTCGGCGGCCACATGATCTCCAGAGATTCCGAAGCCATCCCTGCGGCTTACGCCGACCGCAGACTGCGTGCCTGGCTCAGGGCACTCACCGGAGATGAGGTGACCGACGTGGACGATCCAGTCGAGCGGCACGTACTGAACATTCTCCACCGCCAAGGCGACACCCACGGCGCCCACACAGACGACTACCCCTACGCCCTGGTCCTCTTCCTCGAAGCCCCCGAGACCCCCGCCGACGGCGGCCTCCTGGAGTACGCCGCGGGAGCTTCGTCGCTGGGCGACCTCGACACCCCCTCGGTCCGCACCGCCCACCATCGGCCCGGCGACGCGTATCTGCTGCGCAGCGACACCACCGCCCACCGCGTCAGCCGCTCACACGGCCCGGCGCACGCCGCACCGTCGTCCTGCGTGACTTCGCCGTGGCGCGCAAGTACGGCTCCCTGCGGCGCATTTCGACATGCAGATCACGTCATCGTCCAGGCTGCGTGGGGACGACCGGCTGGTCTGGAGAGGACTCGATGGAGGACGCGGGTCGCGGCGCAGGGGCAGTCGCCGGGTTGTGGCCGGTCAGGTGCCGCCGCACGGCCGTTACGCGCGCTTGTAGGTGCGCTTGGCGCTGGTCCCGCCCCCCTCCAGCGTCATCTCCAGGCCCTCGGAAGTGAACTCCCAGGTGTGTTTGAGGGTCAGCCCGTCCTTGAGTCGCAGTACTTCGACGAGGGAGCTGTCCTCGCGCGTGATGACCGTGCGTGCGTCCCGTCCGTCGAATGTCATGCCGTCGAACTCCTCGCCCAGGACGAAGTCCTGCTGCCTGGTCTTCGGGCTGCTGATCGTCTTGATGCTCCCCTGCTCCCCTGCTCGCCGCTGAGCGTCACTACGATCTTGGGATTTTGCTGGCTGCCGATCTGCCGGTTGAGGAGGCTCACCCCGATCGCCTTCATGTACTCGTCGTAGTTGTGGCTGCTGGTCAGGCTGTATGTTCCGGAAATGCGATCCGTTTCTGGCATACGACCAGCCTGGAGCCCGCAAGATGGCGCCAAGGCCGGCGACTTACCGCGTGCCGGTGTGGGGACGACCCTGTCACCTGCTCCAACCGCAAGTGCAGCCGGGCGTGTTGGCCCACTCCCGTCCCGCCGCTGAACCGTTCAGCCTGCCGGAGCGTCTTGGACTCGCGGGCGCCGGTCGCCATCACTGGCAAGGAGTAACCCCCGCACCGCCAGCGCCGATTCGGCGACTGCGCAGGCAGGTTCCTGTATCTGTCGGGATGCTCAGTCCGTGGCCGTGTAACGCAGCCGTTCAACCTCTCCGTGCTGTCACACATCCTCGACCTCTCGCCCGTTGGCGATCACCTGCACCGCACCGGCGTTGCCCAGAACGTGAGCAGCAAACCCGAGCTTCACGGGCGGTGAATTGCAGGGCGAGGCTGGGCAACGTACAAGCGTGCCTCCTATCGGGCCAGGTGGCCGCAGGCCACACCGGCGTGCAGGGCGATACCGGTGGCCATGGCGTCCTCGTCGAAGATGACGCGGTTGGAGTGGCAGTCAGGCGTTTCCTCGGGACGCTTGTGCGGCTGGCGGGCGCCGAGGAAGGCCATCGCGCCGGGGACGCGTTCGAGGACGTACGAGAAGTCCTCCGCGCCCATGGAGGGCTCCGGCAGGAGGTGTACCCGGTCCGGGCCGAGTGCGGCCGCCGCGCAGACGGTGGCCGTGGCGGTGAACTGCTCATCGTTGACGACGGGCGGATAGTTTTCGGTCAACTCGACCTCGGCAGTGGCCCTGTGGGCCGCCGCCACATGCTGCGCGACCCGGGTGACGGCATCCCGCACGGCGACGCGAGTGGCGGCGGACAGGGTGCGGAAGGTGCCTTCGATCCGTGCGGTCTCGGGAATGATGTTGGTGGTCGTGCCTGCCTGAATGCGGGCGACGGTGAGCACGGCGGGATCGAAGACATGCACGGTCCGCGTGATCATCGTCTGCAGTGCCTGCACGATCTCGCAGGCGACGGGGATCGGGTCGAGCGCGAGGTGCGGGGCGGATGCGTGGCCCGCGGCGCCACGCACCGTGATGTGCAGCAGGTCGGCGGCGGCGAAGGTGGGGCCGGGCTTGAGGTGGACCGTGCCGGATGCGAAGCGTGTGGTGATGTGCAGGGCGAACGCGGCCGAGACCGGATCACCTCCGGGCGGTCCCAGCACCCCTTCCTCGATCATGTGCAGGGCGCCGCCGCCTGCTTCTTCGGCGGGCTCGAACATGAACACCACCCGTCCCGCCAGATGTTGCCTGCGCGCGACGAGGAGGCGGGCAGCGCCGATCAGCATGGCGGTGTGCGTGTCGTGACCGCAGGCGTGCATGGCACCGGGCACTTCGGAGGCGAACTCCAGTCCGGTGTCCTCCTGTTGGGGCAAGGCGTCCATGTCGGCGCGCAGCAGTAGAGTCGGTCCGGGTGCGGCGCCGTCGAGGACGGCCGTGACGGAGCTGAGCCGTCGCCCGTCCACGGGAGTCAGTCCGATGTCGGTCAGTGCCGAGCGGACGGTGTGCTGGGTGCGGGGCAGATGCAGGCCCAGCTCGGGTTGGCGGTGCAGCCGGCGCCGGATGGCGATGACGCCGGGGAGGATGCGCCGGGCGTCGGCCGCCAGATCGCGCAGCAGGTCTGTCGCCGTCCGCCCGATGACGGTCATCGCCCGGCCGCCGTGTCGGCCAGCAGCGCCCGCACGACGTCTCCTGTGACATCGGGCAGGCCCAGTGCGATGCGTTCGTCCAGGCCACCGGGGTTGACGACGTTGCATTCGAAGACGTACGGATACGCCATGTCGATCCCTGCGAAGCGGATGCCGTACTCACGCAGCCGGGCGCCGATACGTACGCACAGTTCGTGCTCGGCCTCGGTGAGAAGGGTGTCGGCGCAGCGGGCGCGGTGGGCGGTGTTGCCGCGGTGCTCGTCCGGCGCCAGGTGGTGCACCTGCTGGGCCACCGGGACGCCTGCCGCAATGATCACGCGTTTCTCCTCGGTGTGCGCTACGAACTCCTGCAAGGCGCAGTAGCGGCCCCGGAATCCGGCCAGGTTGCCCTTGGTGAGCAGTTCGGTCACCTCCGCGTTCCCGGTCATGGACTGCAGCAGGACCCGGTTGTTGGTGGAGCCCGGCTCAAGGACGTACACGTCGGCGCCCGCGTCGTCGTCCGTCGGCTTGACCAGCCAGGTAGCGCCGGGATCCTTGGCGTGTACGGCGGCCAGTTCGGCGTAGGAGTTCGCGATGACGGTGCGCGGCAGGTGCCGCTCGTCCACCACGACCGAAAGGTTGGTCTTGTTGCCCAGCATCAGGATGCCGGTGACGTCGTTGACGAACGGGACGCGCCTGCCCAGCCGCCACAGCAGCTGCCACGCTTCCGTCTGGACGCTGGGCTGCGGGTAGTTGAGGATCCAGACGGCGTCCATGTCTGCGAGGGTGCGCGCCCGCGGCCCGCCTGGCGCCGCCGCGTACGCCTTCACCTGGGTGTCCACGCGGCATGCGGCGGTCCGCACGTCGGGGCCGTGTCCCGTCAGATGATTGACCGAACCGACCCACACCTCGTGGCCGTCCGCGGTCAGGGCATTGGCGTACAGGGCGTGGCAGGTGTCGAGCTCGGTGAGCGTGCCGATCAGCAGGGCCACCCGCACGGGCATCTCCTCGAAGGTCGGTGGAGCAGTCGCTGGACGTACCGGGCAGCCGAACCCTGCCCACCACTCTCGCCCGCCATGCGACACGGGCCCAGCCGGACACGCCCCAGCTCCCGGCGGGGACGGCGCATCGCGCTCCGCCGTGCCCGCTGAGTGGTGCCCTTCCCGCCGCGCAGGCGCTGGCGATGAAGGGGCTGAGACTCTGGTCCGCCTCTGCCTTGATTGCTCGACCGAGCGAGGTGACTGCCCGCTCCGATGGAGTGAGGACGGATGGCGTGCCGTTGGCAGTTCGCCGGGATGCACGCCTTCGGGAGCGTTCCGTTCCGGGCCGCCTCGGCTCATGCCGGGACGGCCCTCATGGCCGCTGACCGACCGGCGCGGGTCCTTCCAGGCGGTGAGCACCGGCTCGCTCAGCGCCCATTGATCGTCCGTCAAGTCGTACTGTTACGGCTTGCGTTCACTCACCCCCACCGTTCCCAGCAGGCCACCAGCTCCGGACCGGCGCGTTCCGGCTTCGCCCACACCATCAGGCGATACCAGAACCGCTCAGAGACTCACGAACCGCCCAATCAGCGCGTCGCCTTCAGCCAAGGTCGGGGCGGTTTGGGGCTCAACGCCGCACCTGCACAGTGTCGTCCGCCGTAGTGATCACCCCACTCGGTGACTGCGCACGCGCCGCAACCAGGTCAAGATCAGCGCCATGCAAGCTCCTTGATTCGCCGCGCATGTGCCGCGGCCCTGGTCCTGGCAACGACGATGCCCTGCGGCAGCAGCCCCGCCGGACGCCAACAGCGCACCATCCGAGCGCATCGGGGCACAGGCCCGCCTGCTCGGCGAGAAGATCGTCCCCATAAGCTCCCGTTCCAGAACACCACCGTCGGCGGGCTGTCCGGCATCGACCGCGATCCGTGCACGGGCGAGTACGTCATGATCAGCGACGACCGCTCGCAGTTGCAGCCCGCCCGCTTCTACACCGCCAGGATCGGTGTGGACGGCGACGGGGTGCACTCCGTCGACTTCACCGGTACGCACCCGTTCCGGCAGCCGGACGGCTCGGTCTACCCGCCTGCGAGCGCCGGCGACGGCAAGGTGGTGGACCCGGAGGAGCTGCGGGTGGACCCGCGGGGCTGCCAGTACGTGTGGGCGCAGGAGGGCGACCGCCCGAAGTCGTCGAGTGACCCGGTGATCCAGCCGTCGATCCAGTTCGCCGGCCGCACCGGTGAGTACCGCGGTCAGCATCCCCTGCCGTCCAACTACCGGATCACCACGGGCGACTGGGGCATCCGGCGGAACCAGTCCGTGGAAGCGATCACGTTCGGCGCCTGGGGCGGCCTGCTCACCAGCGCGGTGGAAGGCCCTCTGATCCAGGACGGCCCCGTACCGGATCTGGAACGCGGCGCACTGATCCGCGTCACCCAGCAGAACCGGAGCGGTCAGATGTGGGGGCAGTTCGCCTACCCCCTGGAGAAGATCTTCGCTCCCTCCGACCCCACCAGCCCCTGGGGCCCGGACACCGGCGTGCCTGCGATCCTCGCCTTCCCCGACGACCCCGACCGCTACCTCGTACTCGAACGCACCTGGGTGGCGGGCTCGGGCTACAAGATCCGCCTCTACGACGCCACCACCCGCGGCGCCACCGACGTACGGAACATGGACTCCCTGAACGGACAGCAAGTCGTACCGATGCGCAAGGAACTGGTCGCGGACTTCGACGACTTGGGCCTGTCCACGATCGACAACACCGAGGGCATGACCTGGGGCCCGACACTGCCCAACGGCGAACAAACCTTGGTCCTGGTCAGCGACGACAACTTCGTTGAAGACGCGGTCACCCAGATCGTCGCACTCGGAATCCGCTGACAACCACCAACAGCAAGCCCCGCAACGGCAGCGCCAGCCACTTGGCGCGAACCAAGAGGAACGAGAGCTGCCTGGCAGCGTCGCCTTACGCCGGACCGTGCAAGGGGCCTGTGAACCGTCGCCGGGAACGCCTCAGTTCGGTCACCGCCGTTAGAGGAAGGAGCATGGCCCAGCCCGACCGTCCCTGCTGCGCGCGGACATGGAAGCCCTGCCCCAGCAGGACGACGTGGGTCTCAGGTTCGCCTCGGTCGCGTACCCGGCGGCCACGGCCCGTGACCTACGCCTACAACGAGACCGACGTCGCCGACGAGGTCGCACCCACCGACCGGGCCGGGCTGTTCCTCACCGTCACCGCGGCCGACCAGAGCGCCGCGGGCAGCCTGCACCTCCAGCACCGTGACGGCGTCACCTTCGACGGCGCCGAGCACACCGCCGACTTCCGGGTAGTGCCCTACCACGGCACCACCTTCCCGGAAGGTGACGTACAGGCCATGGCCTTCTTCGGCCCTCAGGACAAGGACGAGGCCACACTCAAACTGACCCGTTGATCCGCTGACCAGCTGACCAGCTGACCCGCTGGTGCTCAGACCTGCACGCCGGTCCCGGGGGCCGGTCTGCGGTCTGAGCATCAGCGTGCGCGTACGTCTGATCTCGTCCTTGCCAGGGCAAGGACGAGGACGGCCGGTTCCATGCCTTGCCGTGGGTCGTCGTGGTCGCCTCCGGCGGAGGAGAGGGCGGGCATGCCCCTGTGGCTCCGGCCCCGGGCAGCCAGGCCATCGGCAGCTGAGCGAACTTGGGCGAGGCTTCCCGGTGGTGGGTGACCCTCTCGCCCTCTTCGCCCCGGGCACAGGCCACCGCTGCCCCCCCAACCGTCCAGCCCCCTGACCAGGAGGTAACCCATGTCCGACCGTGTCTACGAGAAAGCCACCGTCCCGAACGGCACCGCCACCTCGCGCTCGAAGAAGCCGAGGGAGTGCTCGAAGGTCAACTACAACATGTCCCTCACCGCTTACTACCAGGACTCCCCCGGCTATCGCGTCGTCGCCGCCCTGCACTGCGATGCCTTCTACTGGGACGCCGTGGCCTGGTACGACGACGGCCGTGACGAGCCCTTCACCGAGGAGGCCGAGTTCCGTCTCGTGATCACCGAGACCCAAAGCGCCCATAGCGGCTTCGATGAGGACCTGGTCATCGACGGGGACAGAGGTGCCGTCCCTTCGCGGGCCGACCCGTCCGAGCTTGAGGGTGGCTCGGGAGCAGGCGTTGGACAGCCAGCGCACTCCCTGTCGGAGTTCGCCGCAGGTGCGGTAGGAGCCCCAGGCGTTGACCTGCCACTACTGCTGGGCGGGGAGCGGCCCGGAGAGCTGGGAGCAGGACTTGCCGCGCCGCTTGGCTTCGGCTGTCGTACGGCGGGTTCGCGCAGCAGTTCGGCGGAGGCGATCAGGGATGCGGCGCCGCGCAGCGGCATGAGACGCGACAGCGGCATGAGACGCGACAGCGGCATTCCCGCCCCTTCTTCAACGTCAGCGGGCGTAGCGGATGTTGAGTGCGCCGACCAGCCATGAGGTGGAGGCGACCAGTACGGCGGCGAGCGCCCGCTCGGCGAGAGTGCTGGGCCAGGTACCGATCGCGTAGACGAGGACGTACGCGAGCGTGGAGAGCCAGAAGCCGATGCACCAGGGGCAGGTGACGAGCGCGTACAGTCCGCGCTCGCCCGGCGGGCGCACAGGGATACTCGCCCCGTTCCTGCTCGTTGGCGGAGCGGCCAGTAGCCTCGGGCACCATGGGCATTCAGATCGACGTAGTAGTGGCTTATCCGATCAACGATGAGATGGAAAGGGTGCTCGGGTTGGCCGAGGCGGTCGGCGAGCCCGTTACTGTGACGTTCATGTGGGAGGGGCGCGAAGAGGCGGAGCGCGCGGTGCTGGTACCCGCGGCCATGCTGGCGCTCTGGGAGCATTGGGCCCCCACCGCCTACCCGAGGAGTGGCGCTGAGGAAGAGAACCGGGCGGTGGCAGAGGAGCTGGAACTGGCTCACCCAGCGGAATTCGGCCCGTTCACGCTCTTTCGTCGTCGCGTAGGAGGGCGCACGGCGGTTGCTCGCCAAGGCGTGGTGGTCGCCGAGCTATTGGACCCCAGCGAGGCCCACTGGCTCCAGGAGAAGTCCCGCCATGTCCGCCAAGGCTTCATGGATCCGAAGCAGAAGGCGGCGTTCGAGGAGTTCCTTGCCCGGCAGGCACCCCTCGATGAGCAGTGACGCGCCGACTCATGCCCACCTCGCCGACATGCCCCGGATGCAGCGGGAACTGCGCCTGTCAGCCTGACTTCTAGTCGCGTCCGCCGCCGTACGAACGCGGCCCCATACAACGTGCGCCCGGTCCGTTCCTGCGCGCAATGTCCTCACGCGAACCCCTCGGCGCAGACACAGCCTTGACCGCTTTGGGAGGCCCCAACAACTCGTACGCCAGCAGCACCGAGGCGTCGATCCGGCCCGGTGAGAACGACGAATCCGGCTGAAACTGGCACCACTCGGTCACCAGCTCGGGCATGTGATCGGCTACGCGGATGCGGTCCTCGCGGAGCTGCCCGGCCACCGGCTCCACCCGCAGGATCTTCGAGAGCTTCGCTGAACGCATGTGAGCGAGCGGGGACATCGTCGCGTACGGGTTCCTGGGCGCGTCCGGGACGTCCTGGTGCCGTTCCTCGTACTCGCGGCGCAGCTTGTCCCAGGCGCCCTTCACCGCCAACTCCGCCTGGCCCCTGCCGAAGTTCTTCTCTACGACGATGACTTGGGCGCCGGTCTCGCCCGCGAGGGTGCACGCCGTGCGGGACCAAACGTCGGACGACATCACCGCGCTTCTGTCGTGCGTGCAGTACAGGCGCCCATCGCGGCACATGAACCCGCCGATGATCCCCGCAGCATCCCGCCCTCCCCCGGACGGGTCGACCACGACGCCGATCCGCGTCGGCGCCGGCAGCCCGGTGAGGTGGGGTCTGGTTGCGCAGCAACTCCGCGGTAACCAGGGCTCCTTCGACGGGCTGGGGGTTGCCTGTCGCGGGTGGGGATCTTCGGGTGGGAGAGCGGGTCGCCGTCCTGGCGGCCGAGGGGGCCACCGTCGGGGGTCAGGGTGAGGTCGGCGATGACGGGCATGTGGATGACGTCCCACTCCCCCGGTTCGTCGCGCAGGAGGCGTCCGGCGAGGTCGTCTTCGTGCCAGCGGGTGAGGACGAGGAGGAGCGGGCCGCCGGGTGCGAGGCGGGAGTACAGGTCGGCGCTGTAGGAGTCGGCGACGCGTTTGCGCATCGTTGGGGAGTCGGTCTCCTGCCGCATCCCACGGGCGATGATCCGGTTGTGGGGTCGGGGCTCGAACGAGGGCTGAAGCGAGTGTGCGAGCGTGACCGGGTCCGTCAGGCGCGCGAGGAACTGGGCACGCTCCAGGGCATGGGTGCGGTCACTGCGCATCGTCGTCCTCGTCATAGCCGATCGTCACCGGCGTCTCCCCTTCGTCGGCCAACATGCCGGCCAGGCGCGCGACTTCGCTGCGGAACTCCTCCTCTGTCGCCGGGACTTGGGTGACCATCACTGCGGGAGCGTCGTCGGCTCCGGCGATGGTCAGGCGGGTGCCGTCCACGGCAGGGCGCAGGACGCTGTAGAGCCTGATGAGTTCGTTCGTCGTGTACGTGCGTTCCCGCTTGAGGCCTTCGATCAGCTGACGCAGAGCCAGGCCGGTCGCGGCGACATCTACTTGGCGTGCGAGCGGCGCGCGGCGTCGAGGGTCCCGGCTTCCTGGCGGCGCTGGTCGACGTCGTACGCCTTGGCGCGGTCGTGCCAGTGCATGCGGTAGGCGAGCTGCTGCATGTAGGCAGTGGAGCGGCCCAGCTCGGCGGCGAGAGTGACTGCCAGATAGGAGCCGAGGGGGCCGATGACCACGCCGATCAGCGCCGGAAGTTGCTGGAGAAGGCCGACATCGCGGCACCGTATCGGCAACGGTCGAGCCGCGTCCCCACCGCGCCGAATCCCTCAGCTTGTCCTTTACGGCCCGCTCGAACGAAGGCGCTTGCTCCCACACTCAACCGTGTGCCGCTGTTTGTAGTCGGCCTTGTCGGACCTCGGCGGCCGCCCGCACCCGGTCTGACCGAAAGAGCGGCCTGCCGAATCCGAGCCGCGGCACCCGGATCGCTCCCAGGACGGGCTCGAACTACGACGGACAGTAGCTTCTGGCCCTGCTCGACGGCAAACCCGTCAACGGCATTGCCAGGGAGATGAGTTGCTCTTGGGCGGGTCAGCTCAGGGGCGTCTGGTGCACGTAGGACATAGCCAGGGCGGTCGCGGCCTGGTCGGTGGAGGCGTAGTCGACTCTGGCAGCCTGGTCGCCGTAACCGGGCTGCAAGGGGGGCTGGATGTACCAGTACGGCGCATTGTCGTCGCTGGTGTCGAGGATCGTGGCGATGGTGCCGGACAGGTCCCCGCCGAGGCTCGCGGAGAACGACGTCGGCGATTGATTGCCGGGAGAGGGGATCGAGTTCAGGCCGGGTCCCAGCCGCGCGACGTCGAGCTGGTGGAGGTCCGTGAGGCATTCGGCCTGAGGGGGGAGCCTGCTGGTGACCAGTCCGCCTGAGGGCATCGATGGCAGGCCTCTCCAATCGAGCACGTACGCGGTCACTGACAGCGGCATGCGGTCGCTCACATGCCGGCTGTTGATCGCGAGCAGACGGAACACCAGGCCGGGCGGTGGTGGCCGCATTCACTTCGGGCACGGTCACGCAGGTTCTGGCCGGTGCGGCACCACACGTCCCGGCGGAACCGAGCCGAGCAGCGGCGCGGGCACGTGCGTTTCGTCCTCGGCTGGCTGCTGCTGTCACGTGACGGAGTTTGGGGGTCAGCACCCCGCTCCGGAACACAGTCACGTGACGGGGTTGGGGCATCGGGCAGACCTGCACGCATCCGCTCGCGGTGCTGCTCGGCACGTACGCCCCACGCTCGTTGGGGGCCGGTCGTCTCGCAGTACAGCCACGCATCCGAGCCAGTCCGGGGTGTCGCAGACCGGATACCGGAGGTGGCAGGACTTGGGCCGGGACCCCGAGGCGGTCCACTGCACGTTCAGGACGTGCGCGGCGTGCGCGGCGTTGTACCACTTCTTGACCGTCTCGACGTTGCAGCGCAGCACCTTCGCCTGCTTCGTGAGAGACGGCGTGTATCGGGCGTCGCTCGACCCGTGGGCGTTCACGACGTCGCCGACGTAGTGCAGGAACCTATCGCGTCCGCCAGCTTCTGCCGCGAGATGCCGACTGCCCCCTCGCCATGTCCCGGCGCTCAACGGAATCGACCGTTCCGAGGTGGCGGAACGGCTTGACGCAATCGCAACAGGTCAATCCGTGATCGGCACTACCTGTAAGTAACTTCACCTGATTGGATGTGGCGCGAACCCGCACCCCCACTGACCACGGGAGTCCCCCATGCCCCATGTCCCGGCCCGCCGCGCCTGCGGTGCCGCCCTCGCGTTCGCTCTCGCGGGCGGCGCGCTCGCCGCCCAGCCGGCTGCCGCGTCCCCGGTCCAGCCGAGCTCCGCGCAGAACCTCAAGGTCCTCACGTACAACGCCTTCCTGTTCAGCAAGGCGCTGTACCCGAACTGGGGCCAGGACCACCGGGCCGCCGAGATCGTCAAGGCGCCGTTCTTCCAGGGCCAGGACGTCGTCGTGCTGCAGGAGGCCTTCGACAACTCCTCGTCGGACGCGCTGAAGCAGCAGGCCGCTGCCGCCTATCCGCACCAGACGCCGGTCGTGGGCCGCGCCAAGGACGGCTGGGACTCCACCGGTGGCAGCTACTCGGCGACCACGCCCGAGGACGGCGGTGTGACGGTGCTCAGCAAGTGGCCGGTGCTGCACAAGGAGCAGTACGTCTTCGCCGACGCCTGCGGCGCGGACTGGTACTCCAACAAGGGCTTCGCCTATGTGGTGCTGAATGTGAACGGGCAGAAGGTCCATGTGGTCGGCACCCATGTGCAGTCGACCGACCCGGGCTGCGGCGAGGGCGAGGCGGTGCGGATGCGCAGCGCCCAGTTCAAGGAGATCGACGCGTTCCTGGACGCGAAGAACATCCCCGCGTCCGAACAGGTCATGGTCGCGGGCGACCTCAACGTCGACTCGCACGGGGGTGAGTACGCCTCGATGCTGCGCGACGCGGGCCTGGACGGCGCCGAGACCCGGACCGGGCACAAGTTCTCCTTCGACACGGAGGAGAACACCATCGCCAAGGACCGCTACCCGGACGACCCGGTCGAGGACCTCGACTACGTCCTGCACCGCAGCGGCCACGCCCGGCCCGAGGGCTGGAACAACGACGTCGTCAAGGAGCAGAGCGCGCCCTGGACCGTGTCGAGCTGGGGCAAGGAGTACACGTACACGAATCTCTCGGACCACTACCCGGTGACCGCGACCGGGAAGTAGCCCCGCCTACGACGGTGGCCCCGTCCCGAGGCTTGCTCGGGACGGGGCCACCAGTACGTCCGCGGGCGCTACTTGATGCCCAGCTCGTCGTACGACTTGTCGAGCTCGTTCTGCGCGACCTTCTTCCGGACCGCGAACCAGCCGCCGACCATGGCCGCGGCGATGACCGGGATCAGGTAGAGCGTGCGGCGGCCGATCTCCGGGTCCTGCCACATCAGGACCAGTACGGAGAGCAGGAAGACGATCGTGACGATCTCCGTGACCGGGCTGCCCGGAAGCCGGAACTTCGGGCGCTCCACCAGGCCCTGCTTGGCCCGGCGGACGAACGCCAGGTGGCAGACCATGATCGTGACCCAGGTCGTGATAATGCCGATCGAGGCGACGTTGAGGACGATCTCGAAGGCCTTCTCCGGCATCAGGAAGTTGAGGCCGACGCCCGCGACGCACACCGCCGAGGTGAGCATGATGCCGCCGTACGGCACCTTGGAGCGGTTCATCCTCGCCGTGAACTTGGGCGCCGAGCCGGCCATCGCCATGGAGCGCAGGATGCGGCCGGTGGAGTAGAGGCCGGAGTTGAGCGACGACATCGCGGCCGTGAGGACCACGAGGTTCATCACGTCGCCGGCCGCCGGCACGCCGATCTTGGAGAGCACGGTGACGAAGGGGCTCTCGTCGCCCGAGTACATCGAGCCGGGCAGCAGCAGCGCGAGCAGCACGACCGAGCCGACGTAGAACAGGCCGACGCGCCACATGATCGAGTTCACCGCGCGCGGGACGATCTTCTGCGGCTCGGCGGTCTCGCCCGCCGCGACACCGACGAGCTCCAGGGACGCGTACGCGAACACCACGCCCTGCATCACGATGACGAGCGGCATGACTCCGACGGGGAACCAGCCGCCGTTCTCGGTGATCACATGCAGGCCGGGGGTCTCGCCGCCGACCGGCTGCTGCGTGACGAGGAGGAAGATGCCGATGAGCATGAACGCGACGAGTGCCGCGACCTTGATGATGGAGAACCAGAACTCCATCTCACCGAAGATCTTCACCGAGATCAGGTTCACGACCAGCACGATCGCGAGCGCGATCAGGGCGAGCACCCACTGCGGGATGTCGGTGAAGAAGCTCCAGTAGTGGGTGTAGAGCGCGATCGCCGTGATGTCGGCGATGCCGGTGGTCGACCAGTTGAGGAAGTACGCCCAGCCGGCGACGAAGGCGCCCTTCTCGCCGAGGAACTCGCGTGCGTACGACACGAAGGAACCGGAGGAGGGCCGGTAGACGACCAGCTCTCCGAGTGCGCGGACGACGAAGAAGGCGAAGACACCGCACACGAGGTACGCGAGCGCGAGGCCCGGTCCCGCCGAGTTGAGGCGTCCTCCGGCGCCGAGGAAGAGCCCGGTTCCGATCGCGCCACCGATGGCGATCATGTTGATGTGGCGCGCCTTGAGGTCCTTGCTGTAACCGGCGTCGCCCGCATCCGCGGGCGTCTGGGCGGCATCTGTGCGGGATGCGGCCGAGGCCGTCGTGACGGCGTCCTTGCTCACGGGTGGATCTGCTCTCTCGAGGGGATGTGCGTTGGTCCGTACCCCCACCTGGCCTCGACACGAGACCACCTCGACACGAACCAACGGCATACCCTCACCCGGAGCCACCCGATTATGCGGTGGCACAGATCACATCGCGTTGTATCTCACATGCTGGTCAGGGCCTTGCGCTCGGATCGTCCGGGCCCGTACGGCCTGGGAACGGCGGCCTGCGGCGAGCCTGCCCGCACTTTCACAACGATGGTGAGACAGCAATACTGTTCCATCGGACGGATCGGACAGACGCACGACCGGAGATGGAGCGCAGCCATGACGACCGAAGCGGACTCCTCCGCCCAGGAAAGCCCGGCCGGCGACGCCCCGGGCGCGCCGACGCTCACGGTCGACGAACTGGCCGCGCGCGCCGGAGTCACCGTGCGCACCATCCGCTTCTACAGCACCCGCGGGCTGCTGCCCCCGCCGGCCATAGGGCCGAGACGCGTGGGGCGGTACGGCCCCGATCATCTGTCGCGGCTCGCCCTGATCGAGGAGCTCCAGCACCACGGCCTGACCCTCGCCGCGATCGAGCGGTACCTGGAGCAGTTGCCGCCCGACATGAACGAGCACGACCTGGCGATCCACCGCGCCCTGGTCGCGAGCTGGATCCCCGACAGTGCCGCGGAGATGAGCCGCGAGCAGCTGGAGCGCCGCGCCGGGCGCGCCCTCGCCGAGGCGGACGTGGACCGGCTCGCCGCCATGGACGTGCTGGAGCGCACGGACGACCCGGACACCTTCCGTATCGACCCGGGCATGCTCCACCTCGGCCTGCGCCTGCTCGACGTGCCGATCGGGCTCGACTCGATCCTGGCCGCGCGCGGGGTGATGCTGCAGCACTCCCGCGAGGCCGCGAAGGAGCTGACGCGGCTGTTCCAGGACGAGGTGTGGGGCCCGTACAGCGAGCGGGAGCGGGACCCCGAGGCGGTGGCCGCGATGAAGACGCTCTCCGCGCACATGCAGCCGATGGTGGTGCAGGCCCTGGTGACCGCTTTTCAAAGGACCCTCAAGGAGGAGCTGCGCGCGCGGTACGCGGGCGGGTGAGGCCGGGCGGGTGCGGCCGGGGCCCGAGTTCTTGACCGGGCCCCGGGGTCCGGGGCTCAGCCGGGGAGCTTCACGTGGGCGGCCGAGGCGGTCGGGTCCGGGGCTCAGCCGGGGAGCTTCACGTGGGCGGCCGAGGCGGTCGGGCCCTGCTCCAGCTCGGCCTGGTTCATGCGCTCGACCAGCATCTTGCCGAGTTCGATCAGGGCCGTCGGGCCCGGCTTGCCGTCGTCGACGATGTCGGCACGGCTGTACGTACGGATGACGCCGACGTACTTGGCCTGGCGGACCAGGAGGGTTCGCTCCCCCATCTTGTCGCCCTTGACGGAGGTCGTCGCGGAGTGCTGCTCGCCGAAGCGGCCGTCCGGCATGGTGAGGGAGCCCTTGGCCTCGGCTCCCAGCTCCTTCTTCCAGGCGTCGTATCCGCCCTGCGCGCTGACGGGAGTGCGGTACTCCCACACCTCGAAGTTGGCGTAGTCGCCGCCGTCGTCGAACATGTCCGTGCCGAACTCGGCGATCGCGCCCGTGACGACGGCCTCGCAGCGCTTCTCGCTCGCGGGGCACTGCAGGGTGCCCTTCATCCCCTGGAGGTCGCCGTAGTGCTCGTTCTTGCGCGGCTTCTTCAGCGGCTCCGGCATGTGGCCGGGGAGTAGGGGCACCACGATCGCGGCCGGTGCCAGGTGCCGGTCGGCCTCCGGCGCGGACGAACTGGCGCTCTGCTCCGGCTGCTTCGGCTCGTCCCCGCCGCGCGTGGCTGAACCCCCGCACGCCGAGAGCGCCATGGACAGTCCGACGACCGTGATCGCGAGCGGCTTCAACCTCATCGCGGATCCTCCCCCGTTGTTCCGTTCACTGTTCTGTTCCGCAAGGCGTTCTGTTCCGCAAGGCCCTTGCGAGTACCGAGCTGTTCTACCAGGCCGACGGCCGCGCCCAGAGCTCGGGGCTCCGGGCGCGGCCGTCGACGCGTGGGCTCGCTCAGCCGTCGCTGAACTTCTCGCCCTGCTCCGCCTTCCGGACGAGCAGCGCTGGCGGCTCGAAGCGGTCGCCGTAGCGCTCGGCCAGTTCGCGGGCGCGGGCCACGAATCCGGGCAGGCCGCCCTCGTAGCCGTTGATGTACTGCAGCACGCCGCCGGTCCAGCCCGGGAAGCCGATGCCGAAGATCGAGCCGATGTTGGCGTCCGCTACCGAGGTCAGGACGCCCTCTTCGATGAGGCGCACCGTGTCCAGGGATTCGGAGAACAGCATCCGCTCCTGCATGTCGCGGAACGGGATCTCGTACCCCTCCTTCCTGAAGTGCTCGCGCAGGCCCGGCCAGAGCTTCGCGCGCTTGCCGTTCTCGTCGTAGTCGTAGAAGCCTGCGCCGCCACTGCGGCCGGGGCGTTCGAACTCGTCGACCATGCGGTCGATGACGGCCTCCGCCGGGTGCTCGGGGTAGGTGCCGCCCTCGTCCTCGATGGCCTTGCGGGTCTCGTTGCGGATCTTGCGGGGCAGGGTGAGGGTCAGCTCGTCCATGAGGGAGAGGACCTTCGCCGGGTAGCCCGCCTGGGCCGCGGCCTGCTCGACGGAGGCGGGCTCGACGCCCTCGCCGACCATCGCCACACCCTCGTTGATGAAGTGGCCGATGACGCGGGAGGTGAAGAAGCCGCGCGAGTCGTTCACGACGATCGGGGTCTTCTTGATCTGCCGGACCAGGTCGAAGGCGCGGGCCAGGGCCTCGTCACCGGTGCGCTCGCCCTTGATGATCTCGACGAGCGGCATCTTGTCGACGGGCGAGAAGAAGTGCAGGCCGATGAAGTCGGACTGCCGCTCGACGCCTTCGGCGAGGACGGTGATCGGCAGGGTGGAGGTGTTGGAGCAGAGCAGCGCGTCCGGCTCCACAACGCCCTCGATCTCCTGGAACACCTTGTGCTTGAGCGCCGGGTCCTCGAAGACCGCCTCGATCACAGCGTCGCAGCCCGCGAGGTCCTGCGGGTCGGCGGTCGGGGTGATCCGGGCGAGCAGGGCGTCCGCCTTCTCCCGCGTCGTACGACCGCGGCTCACCGCCTTCTCGCAGAGCTTGACGGAGTAGTTCTTGCCCTGGTCGGCGGAGTCCTGCGAGACGTCCTTCAGGACGACGTCGATGCCCGCGAGCGCGCAGGAGTACGCGATACCTGCGCCCATCATGCCCGCGCCGAGCACGGCGACCTTGCGGACCGGCTTCGGCTCGATGCCCCCCGGGCGGTTGGCGCCGGAGTTGACGGCCTGGAGGTCGAAGAAGAACGCCTGGATCATGTTCTTCGAGATCTGGCCCGCGGCCAGCTCGGTGAAGTAGCGGGCCTCGATGGTCTGCGCGGTGTCGAAGTCGACCTGCGAGCCCTCGACGGCCGCCGCGAGGATGTTGCGCTGCGCCGGGTAGTCGGCGCCGCCGGTCTGCTTCTTGAGGTTGGCCGGGAACGCGGGCAGGTTCGCCGCGAACTTCGGGTTGGCCGGCGTACCGCCCGGGATCTTGTAGCCGGGCTTGTCCCAGGGCTGGGCGGACTCCGGGTTGGCGTCGATGAAGGCGCGCGCCTTGGCGGTCAACTCGTCCCGGTCGGCGGCGAGTTCGTGGATCAGGCCGTTGTCGAGGGCGCGCTGCGGGTTGTACTGGTTGCCCTGGAGCAGCACCTTCAGGAGCGCGTCGGCGATGCCGAGGAGGCGTACGGTGCGGACGACGCCGCCGCCTCCGGGGAGCAGGCCGAGCGTGGCCTCGGGCAGGCCGATCTTCGTGCCGGAGCTGTCGAGGGCGACGCGGTGGTGGCAGGCCAGGGCGATCTCGTAACCGCCGCCCAGGGCCGCGCCGTTGATGGCGGCGACGACGGGCTTGCCGAGGGTCTCGATCCTGCGCAGGTCACGCTTGATGCCCTGCCCGGCCTCGAAGGCGAGGTGGGCGGTCTCGGGGGTGACGGCGATCAGGTCCCGCAGGTCGCCACCGGCGAAGAAGGTCTTCTTGGCCGAGGTGAAGATGATGCCGCGGATGGTGTCCTTCTCGGCCTCGAGGCGGTCGGCCGTCGCCGCGAGGGAGTCCTTGAACGCCTGGTTCATGGTGTTCGCGGACTGGTTGGGGTCGTCCAGGACGAGCGTGACGATGCCGGTGTCGTCCTGCTCCCAGCGGATGGTGTTGTTCTGGGTCATGGGTGCTGTCTCCGTAAGGTCTGTTGCGGCTACTGGGGAGGGTGGCTCGGTCTCGTGGCCGACTGCGGGTCCGTCGTGGTTGCTCGCGCAGTTCCCTGCGCCCCTGGAAAGCAGCGGCTGCGCCGCGCTTTCCCCTGAGATGCCGCACGAAGTGCGCATCTCAGGGGCGCGGGGAACTGCGCGACCAGCCTCCACAGGCCCGCACTCGGCGACGAACCAGCGACCCTTGCGGCGCTAGATCCGCTCGACGATCGTCGCGATGCCCATACCGCCGCCCACGCACAGTGTCGCAAGGCCGTACCGGAGGTCCCGCCGCTCCAACTCGTCCACCAACGTGCCCAGAATCATCGCGCCCGTCGCGCCCAGTGGATGCCCGAGAGCGATCGCGCCGCCGTTGACGTTGACCTTCTCCAGGTCGAGCCCCATGTCCTTGACGAAGCGCAGCACCACCGCCGCGAAGGCCTCGTTGATCTCGACCAGGTCGATGTCGTCGATCGTCAGGCCGGCCTTCGCGAGGGCCTTGCGGGTCGCGGGCGCCGGACCCGTCAGCATGATCGTCGGCTCGGAGCCGGACACCGCGGCGGACACGATCCGCGCGCGCGGCCTCAGCCCGTACCGCTCCCCCACCTCGCGCGTGCCGATCGCGACCAGGGACGCGCCGTCGACGATGCCGGAGGAGTTGCCCGCGTGGTGGACGTGGTCGATCTGCTCCACCCAGTGGTACTTCTGCAGCGCCACCGCGTCGAAGCCGCCGAGGTCGCCGATGTCCTTGAAGGAGGGCTTCAGCTTGGCGAGGGAGTCGGCGGTGGTGCCGGGGCGCGGGAACTCGTCCACGTCGAGGACGGTCAGGCCGTTGCGGTCCTTGACCGGGACGACGGAGCGCTCGAAGCGGCCGTCCTTGATGGCCTCGGCGGCGCGCTCCTGGGACAGCGCCGCGTACTCGTCGACGTCGCGCCGTGAGAAGCCCTCGATCGTGGCGATCAGGTCGGCGCCGATGCCCTGCGGGACGAAGCCGGTCTCGAAGTTGGTCATCGGGTCGGCGAACCAGGCGCCGCCGTCCGAGGCCATCGGCACGCGCGACATCGACTCGACGCCGCCCGCGAGGACCAGGTCCTCCCAGCCCGAACGGACCTTCATCGCGGCCAGGTTGACGGCCTCCAGGCCGGAGGCACAGAAGCGGTTCTCCTGGACACCGGCGACCGTGTCGGGCAGCCCGGCCGCGATGGCGGCGATGCGGGCGATGTCGGAGCCCTGGTCGCCGACGGGGCCGACGACACCGAGCACGATGTCGTCGATGGCCGCCGGGTCCAGGTCCGGGAACCGCTCCCGGATCTCGTGGATCAGGCCGACCACCAGGTCGATGGGCTTGGTGCCGTGCAGGGCCCCGTTGGCCTTGCCGCGCCCGCGCGGGGTGCGGATCGCGTCGTACACGTACGCTTCGGTGCTCAAGGTCTCAAGCCTTTCGTGGTGCGGGAGGTGAGGGTGGCTCTGCGAAGTGAGGGTGGCTCTGCGAAGAACGAGGGCTACGGCAGCAGCGAACGGCCGATGATCTCCTTCATGATCTCGGTCGTGCCGCCGTAGATGGTCTGGATGCGGCCGTCGGTGAAGGCCTTCGCGACGCGGTACTCGGTCATGTAGCCGTAGCCGCCGTGGAGTTGGAGGCAGCGGTCGGCGACGCGCTTCTGCAGCTCGGTGGCCCACCACTTGGCCATGGACGCGTGCACGGCGTCCAGTTCGCCCTTGTCGTGGTCCTCGATGCAGCGGTCCAGGAACGTCCGCGTGACCGCGCACTCGGTGGCCATCTCGGCTATCTCGAAGCGGATGTGCTGGAACTTGGCGATGGAGCGGCCGAAGGCCTCGCGCTCCTTCACGTAACTCATCGTGATCTCGAGCAGGTGCTCGGCGGCGGCGATCGCGGCGACGGCGATGCCCATCCGCTCCTGCGCGAGGTTGGTCATCAGGTGGATGAACGCGCCGTTCAGCTCGCCGAGCAGGTTCTCCTTGGGGACGCGGACGTCGTTGAAGAACAACTCGGCGGTGTCCTGGGACTTCTGGCCGATCTTGTCGAGGTTGCGGCCCCGCTCGAAGCCCTCCGTGCCGCGCTCGACGACCAGCAGCGACAGTCCGTGCGCCCCGCCCTCGGGGGTGGTCTTCGCGACGACGATCACGAGGTCGGCGAGGATGCCGTTGGAGATGAACGTCTTGGAGCCGTTGAGGAGCCAGTGGTCGCCCTTGTCCTCGGCGGTGGTGCGGATGCCCTGGAGGTCGGAGCCCGCGCCGGGTTCCGTCATGGCGATGGCGGTGATCAGCGAGCCGTCGCAGAACCCCGGCAGCCAGCGCCGCTTCTGCTCGTCGGTGGCGAGCGAGGTCAGATACGGGCCGATGATGTCGTTGTGCAGCCCGACGGCGAGCCCGGCGGCTCCCGCGCGGGTGAACTCCTCGGCAAGCACGGCGGAGTAGCGGAAGTCCTCGTTCCCGCCGCCGCCGAACTCCTCGGGCACGGCGAGGCCGAGCAGCCCCTGCCGCCCTGCGGCGAGCCACGCCTCGCGGGAGACGATGCCGTCCTTCTCCCACTGCTCGTAGTGCGGGGTGACCTCCTTGGCGAGGAAGGTGCGCACGGTCTCGCGGAACGCCTCGTGATCGGCGTCGTACAGCTTGCGCTGCATGCCCGAGGGCGTCTGTGGCGTCATGCTGGGGGCCTCCTGGAGGCGGCTTCGACGGTGGGTGGGTACGGGCGCTGCTCAGTCGGTGCCGGTGGTCAGGCCCGGCACGTCCCAGTCGCGGGCCACCTCAGCCGTGTCCGCTCCGGGCTGTGCGGGGCCGCGGTGGACCCCGCCCGGGGTGGCGGAGAAGCGGGGCGCGGGCGCCGGCTGGGTGATGCCGCTGTGCTCGACGAAGGTGGCGCGGGCGGCGAGATGCGGATGCGCGGGCGCCTCGCGCAGCGACAGGACGGGGGCCACACAGGCGTCCGAGCCCTCGAAGACCGCCGTCCACTCCGCGCGCGTACGGGTCTTGAACGCGGCGGCGATCGTGTCCCTCAGCTCGCCCCAGGCGCCGATGTCCTTACGGGCCGGTGCCGCCTCGGCGATGCCTAGGAGCCGCACGAACTCGTCGTAGAACTGCTGCTCCAGGGCGCCGACGGCCATGTAACCGCCGTCCGCCGTCTCGTAGTTGCCGTAGAACGGGCAGCCGCCGTCGAGGAGGTTGGCGCCGCGGCGGTCCTGCCAGCCGCCGGCGGCCAGCATGCCGTGGATCATCGCGGCGAGGTGCGCGGCGCCGTCCACGATCGCGGCGTCCACGACCTGGCCCTCGCCGCTGCTGCGCGCGTGCTGCAGAGCGGCGAGCACACCCACCACGAGGTAGAGCGAGCCGCCCGCGTAGTCCCCGACGAGGTTGGCCGGGATCGCGGGGGCCTCGTCCGGGCGGCCGATCAGGCCGAGGGTGCCGGTGATCGCGATGTACCCGATGTCGTGTCCCGCGCGCTGGGCGAGCGGGCCGTCCTGGCCCCAGCCGGTCATCCGTCCGTACACGAGCCGGGAGTTGCGGGCCCGGCACTCCTCGGGGCCGACGCCGAGGCGCTCGGCCACGCCCGGCCGGTACCCCTCGATCAGGATGTCGGCCCGCTCCACCAGGTCGAGCACCTGGGCGGGGCCCTCGGGCGACTTGAGGTCGACGAGGACCGAGCGTTTGTTGCGGTTGGTGATGTCGTACTCCGGGTTGATCGCGAGTCCGGCGCCGCCGGGGCGGTCCACCCGGACCACGTCGGCGCCGAGGTCGGCCAGGAGCATCGCCGCGAACGGGCCCGGCCCGATACCGGCGAGCTCGACCACGCGGACCCCGCTCAGCGGACCCTTTCGACCCTGTGCCGTCCCTGCCATCGAGCCCCCAGACACTGTGACACCACTGATGTAACACCAGTGATGCTATGAACAGGCTTCACTCCGCACAAGGGTTGGCGAGCAAGCGCTTAGAAAATCGACACCTCTCCGCCCGGCGGCCGCCCTTCGGGCCCCTCAGCCGCGGGCGTCCAGCTCCGCGATCCACTTCTTCGTGGCGATCGCGCGGTAGCTCTCCTCCACCCAGTCGCAGAGCAGCTCGGCATTCGGGGCTCCCTGCTCCTCCAGGGGGACGCTCACCCAGCCCGCCTTCCCCAGTCCGTACCCCGCGGGCTCCGCTCCCGGGCACGTCAGGGCGTGCGCGTGCGCGTCCTCGTCCTTCAGCTTCACCGTGATGCCCAGCGGCCAACTGCCGTCCTCCACGCCGAGGAAGACGAAGACCTTGCGGTTCACCTTCGCCACCGACTCGCCCCAGGGGAACTCCTCGACGGCTCCCGGCAGCTCAAGGGCGTAGGACCGCACGCGCTGCCACTTCCGCCGGACGGCCTGCGGTGCCTTACGCGGCGGATTGTTCGGTTCGACCATGCCTGGCTCCGGGGTGCTCGGACGACCACTTCACGCCCACGCTAGCCTCGGCCACCGACAACGGCGCGGGCACGACCGAGGGGTGTCATGAGCACAGGCAACGAGCAGGACGACAGGACCGCAGCGCCCGGCGAGCACCACACGGACCGCGCGGAGCGCCCGTACGACATCGTGCTGTTCGGCGCGACGGGGTTCGTGGGCGTACTGATAGCCGAGTACCTCGCGACGCACGGGCCCAAGGGGCTGCGCTGGGCGCTCGCCGGGCGCAGCACCGCCAAGCTGGAGCAGCTGCGCGAGCGGCTCGCCGGGATCGACGCGGACCTCGCCGAGCTGCCGCTGCTGCGGGCCGACGCCGACGACTCGGCCTCGCTCCGCGAGATCGTGCGCCACGCGCGCGTGGTGGCCACCACGGTCGGGCCGTACATCATGTACGGGCAGGAGCTCGTCGCGGCCTGCGCCGACGCGGGCACCGACTATGTGGACCTCACGGGCGAGCCGGAGTTCATCGACCTCACCTACGTGCGGCACGACGCACGCGCGCGTGAGACCGGGGCGCGCCTCGTGCACGCCTGCGGCTTCGACTCCGTACCGCACGATCTGGGCGCCCTCTTCACCGTGCAGCAGCTGCCCGAGGGGGTACCGCTGCGGGTGGACGGCTTCGTGCGCACCAACGCCACGTTCTCCGGCGGAACGCTGGCCTCCGCGCTCACCGCGTTCTCCCGTGGTCGGCAGATGGCGGCGGCCGCGCGGGACCGCCGCCGGCACGAGCCGCGCCTGACCGGCCGCCGCGTGGACGCGCCCCTGAGCGCGCCCCGGTACGCGAAGGAACTCGACGCCTGGGCGCTGCCGTTGCCGACGGTCGACCCGCAGATCGTGCAGCGCTCGGCGCGCGCCCTGGAACGGTACGGGCCCGACTTCCGGTACCGGCACTACGCCGCCGTGAAGCACCTTCCGGTGGCGCTCGGCGGGGTCGCCGCGCTGGGCGCCGTGGCCGGTGCGGCCCAACTGCCCGCCGCGCGGCGCTGGTTGTCGGACCGGGTCAAGCCGGGCGAGGGGCCGAGCGAGGAGCGGCGCGCGAAGAGCTGGTTCTCGGTGCGGTTCGTGGGCGACGGCGGTGGGCGGCGCGTCTACACGGAGGTCTCCGGCGGGGACCCGGGCTACGGCGACACGGCGAAGATGTTCGCCGAGTCCGCGCTCTGCCTCGCCTTCGACGAGCTCCCCTCGACATCGGGCCAGGTCACCACTGCCGTGGCGATGGGGGACGCGTTGCGGGAGCGGTTGCAGGGGGCGGGGATCAGGTTCCGGGTGGCGCGCGGGGGGTGAGTCCGGTTCCGGGCCACACGGGCTGGCTTTGATCCCCTCCCCGCCCCTTCCCGAAAGCCTGCGGCGCTTCGGAGGCTCCGCCCCCGGACCCCCGCTCCTCAATCGCCGGAGGGGCTCAAAATTGAGCCACTCCGGCGATTGAGGAGGCCCGTCTGGCAAGACTTTCGGGAAGGGGCGGGGAGGGGAAAGGCAGGCCTCAGCCCGCAGCCTCCCGCAGCGCCCGCCTGCACAAGGCATCGGCGAGCCGCGTCGACTCCGGCAAGCGATACCGCGGCGCGAGCTGAAGGACGTGCGCGACCGCCGTCCCCAGCGCCACCCGGTGGCCGACCGAGACGAACACCGGCTTCACCCCGTCCCGCGTCCGCACGGCACACCCCACCTCCTCGCCGCCCGCCTCCACGTCGACGAGCGGCGAGGTGCTGCCACGCCGGGCGCCCGGCTCCTCGTACGTGAACGTGAACGGGTTCTTGGCGACGCCGATCGTCGGCAGGCCGGTGAGCACGCCCAGGTGGCTGGCGAGGCCGAAGCGCCGCGGGTGGGCGCGCCCGTACCCGTCGCAGACGACCAGGCCCGGCGCGGCGGTCAGGCCCTCCAACGCGGCAAGGACGGCCGGGAGTTCGCGGAAGGCGAGCAGCCCCGGCACGTACGGGAAGCTGACCCTGCCCACCGCGGTCGCCTCCTCGACGACCTCCAGGCTCGCCCCGTCGAGGACGACCGCGGCCGCGACGACCACGTCCCGCTCGTCGTCGTACGCCACATCCACCCCGGTGACCGTGCCGGTACCGGGTGCCGGTCCGGGTTCGCTCAGCTCGACTCGGGTGCGCAACTCGTCCTGGACGGCGCGTGCCTGCGCTTCGGTGGTGGGCCAGTCGGCGGGGATGCGTACGGTCGTCATGGTGCTGCGAGCGTACGCGGACCGGGTTCCCGTGTGCTCCGGGCCTGTCGCGGACCTGTTTCGGGGGCCTGCTTCGGGGGCTTGTCGGGGGCTTGTTTCGGGGGCCTGTTTCGGGGGCTTGTCGGGGGCTTGTTTCGGGGGCCTGTTTCGGGCCTGCCCGAAAGTCCGTCCCTCCGGCTCCCCGCGCTCCTACCATCGCGCCATGCAGACGCCGAAATCCTCACGAACCGTCAGAACCCGGCTCCTGACCGGCAGGTCGAGGCTCCTTGCCGTCGCCGCCGCGCTCGTCACAGCGCTCACCGCGCCCGCCCTGGCCCCCGGGGTCGCGGGAGCGCAGGTCGCAGCCGAGGCCCGGCCCAACACCGACCCCGGCTTCCTCCAGGTGTACGACGCCAACGTGGAGAACCTGCCCACCTCGGACGAGCAGCCGCCCGCCGAGTGCGCGGGCGACTGGCACGACCTCATGTACTACATGCGTACGCGGGAGCTGAAGCCCGACCTCTACCTGGTGCAGCAGCTCAACAACCGGGCCCAGCTGGACCTGCTGCTGCAGCGGATGGAGGAGCACTTCGGGGAGAAGTTCGCCGGGGTGCTCGCGGAGAACGACCCCGAGCCGACCACCGGCGGCGACTGCAACGCCTTCAAGAAGCGGCAGACCAACGCGGTGATCTGGCGCACCGACCGGTTCTCCCTGGTCAAGTCCCAGTCGCCGGACAACCGTTGGCAGGCGCAGAACCACGTCGACGGGGCGTGTGTGAACAACGACCAGCCCCGGACGAAGGGCGTCAAGGCGCTGCTGCGGGACCGCGTCTCGGGCCGTACGGTCACGGCCGCCTCCTTCCACTGGCCGACGATGGCCCACGGCGGCGAGGAGTGTGCCGACGAGAACGCCGTGGAGCTGTCGAACGAGCTGACCGAGGACGGCTACGACAGCCACCCGCAGTACGGCGCGACGGACCTCTACATCGCGGGCGGCGACACCAACGCCCACGACCGCGAGGGCACCGGCTGGCGCGAGTGGTATGCGATGGCCAACGGCGACCTGGCCGGCAGCACCCTCGGCTTCCGCGACGCGGTGTACGCCGACTGCGAGACCACCGCGGACCCGGCCGCCTGCCGCAAGGACCGCTGGACGCTGCTCACCCGGTCCCACCGCCGCGTCGACTACCTCCTCGCCCGGGGCCCCGGCGACACCCTGCCCCGTACGACGGACGCCGTGGTGCCCACGTTCGACGAGGGCGACCTGGCCGACGAGGCGCTCTCCGACGACGGGGACAACCGCGACCTGGACTACTCCGACCACCGGGCGGTGGGGGCGCGGGTCCATTACTGACGGCGGGCGGCGCCCGGATAGTCTCGCCGTCATGTTCGTACTGGAGTTGACCTACACCGCCCCGATCGAGTCCGTGGAGCCCCACCTGGACGCCCACGTCGAATGGCTCGACCGGCACTTCGCCGACGGCACGTTCCTCGCGTCCGGGCGGAAGAACCCGCGGGACGGCGGCGTGATCATCGCCGTCGGCGAGGACCGGGCCGCCGTCGAGAAGATCGCCGCCGCCGACCCGTTCAGCACGGCCGGGGTCTGCGAGTACCGCGTGACCGAGTTCATCGCGACCAAGACGGCACCCGAACTCGCCGCGCACAAGCAGCAGCTGCCCTCCAGACGCAACAGCGCTACGCGCGCGGGCTCTCCAGGCGGGGAATGAGCCCCTGCACACCCAAGCCCAAGGAGCCGCGGCCCGGCGCGCAGTCGACCACGGTGAGCCAGCCGCGGCCCGCGTCCGCGGTGACGTCGACGCGGGCCGCGCCGACCGCGAGCACCGTGCTGCGGCTGTACGACACCAAGCGTGGCGGGCGTCCGGCTGCGCCCGCCACGCCCGTGCGCGGCACCGTGCCGTTCGAGTCGGCCGCCCACCCCGCAGCCACGCCCCCCGTACGTCCCTGGCCGTTCAGAGCCCCGCCCGGGGCGCCGGTGCCGAACGTCGGTCGGTGACGCACGTCACCAGGAGTCGTGTGCACGGATTTCGTCGTTCCACCGTCTTCCCCAGTGCCCGGGTCCATCCCGCCCGGCAGTCGTCGAGGGAGCAGGCGTTGTCCACCGTCATCGAGCAAGCCGTAGAGGCCCGCCTCATCGCGTCCGTGCCGCGCATGCCAAGCATCCCGGCGACCCTGCGGTACGACGTGCGCGATCCGTACGCCGTGCGCATGGCGTTCCCCGCGCCCGCCACCCTGGAGGGCATCGACGTGTCCTGGACGTTCGCCCGCGAGCTGCTCGCGGCCGGAGTGGACCAGGCCGCGGGCGACGGGGACGTGCGGGTGCGGCCGTACGGCTACGACCGGACCGTCCTGGAGTTCCACGCGCCCGAGGGCACGGCGATCGTGCATGTGCGCACCGGCGAACTCCGCCGCTTCCTCCGGCGGGCAGGCGCCGTCGTACCGGCGGGGCGCGAGCATCTGCACCTGGACGTGGACGGCGACCTGGCCGAGCTGCTGCGCGACGCCTGCTGATCCGGACGGCGCCGAAAAGGCGTTGACGCCCGAACCACTGCCCCCTTACGCTGTACGAGCCTTGTTGTCGTCGATCGGAGTAGGACGTTGCTCGTCTGAGGTCCTGGGACACCGCGTAGCACAGTGATTCCTCCTGTGTACGCCTGGTGCGACCTCCGACGGTGAGCCGTCCCCCGCGCAGCAGGGTTTTTCTGTTTCCTGTTTCCTGTTTCCTGCTGCCGCCCCGCCAGGGGCCGCCCCTGTCGGGCTCCCCCGTCGCACCCCCCCCGTGTCCCCACGCGCTGCCCTGTCACTTCAAGCGCGCCGGAGGCCGCCCACCATGTCTACCCACCCCACATCCATCGCCTGCACCTCGCTCCGCTTCAACTGGGCCGACGGCACCGAGGTCTTCGAAGACCTCCAGGTCGCCTTCGGCCCCGGACGCACCGGCCTCATCGGGGTCAACGGGTCAGGAAAATCAACCCTGTTGAAGCTGATCGCGGGAGAGCTCACCCCGGCCGACGGCACCGTCCGCGTCAGCGGCGAAGTCGGCTACCTGCCGCAGAACGTCACCCTCGACACCGGCCTGCGGGTCGACGCCGTGCTCGGCATCGCCGCGACACGCGCCGCCCTGCACGCCATCGAGGCGGGCGACGCGGCCGAGGAGCACTTCACCGCCGTCGGCGACGACTGGGACGTCGAGGAGCGCGCGATCGCCACGCTCGACCAGCTCGGGCTCGGCCACATCGGCCTCGACCGCACCATCGGCGAGGTGTCCGGCGGCGAGTCCGTGCTGCTCAGGCTGGCCGCGCTGCTCCTTCGCCGGCCGGACGTACTGCTGCTCGACGAGCCGACGAACAACCTCGACCTGTTCGCCCGGCAGCGGCTCTACGCCGCCGTCCAGGCCTGGTCGGGCGTGCTCGTCGTGGTCAGCCACGACCGTGAACTCCTCGATCTGGTCGACCAGATCGCCGACCTCAGAGGAGGTGAAGTCACCTGGTACGGCGGCAACTTCAGCGCCTACGAGGAGGCCCTCGCGGTCGAGCAGGAGGCGGCGGAGCGCATGGTGCGCGTCGCCGAGAGCGACCTGAAGCGGCAGAAGCGGGAACTCTCCGACGCCCATATGAAGTTGGCCCGCCGGGTCCGGTACGGCAACAAGATGTACGCGCAGAAGCGCGAGCCGAAGATCGTGATGAACGCGCGCAAGCGGGAGGCCCAGGTCTCCGCGGGCAAGCACCGCATCATGCACGAGGAGAAGCTCAGCGAGGCCAAGGAACGGCTCGACGAGGCCGTGGAGGCGGTGCGGGACGACGACGAGATCCGCGTCGACCTGCCCTTCACCGCGGTGCCGCCGGGACGCCAGGTCCTCACGCTGCGCGGGCTGACGCTCCGTTACGGGGCCGAGGTCAAGGGCGAGTTCGACCTGCGCGGGCCCGAGCGGATCGCGCTCGTCGGCCGCAACGGCGCAGGCAAGACCACGCTCCTGCGCACCGTCGCCGGACAGCTCGACCCGGTCGGGGGCGAGGTGGAGACGCACGTCCCGCTGCGGTTCCTGCCGCAGCGGCTCGACGTCCTGGACGACACGCTGAGCGTCGCCGAGAACGTCGCGCGGGCCGCCCCCGACGCCACCAACAACCGGATCCGGGCGCGCCTCGCCCGCTTCCTGTTCAAGGGCGCGAAGGCCGACCAGGAGGCGGGCACGCTCTCCGGCGGTGAGCGGTTCCGCGCGGCCCTCGCGGCGCTGCTCCTCGCCGAGCCCGCGCCGCAGCTGCTGATGCTGGACGAGCCGACGAACAACCTCGACATGGCCAGCGTCCGGCAGCTCACCTCCGCCCTGGAGTCGTACGAGGGCGCGCTGATCGTGGCCGCCCACGACCTGGCATTCCTGGAGTCGATCGGGGTCACCCGCTGGCTGCTGCTCGACGGCGAGCTGCGCAACACGACCGAGGAGGAGGTGCGGGAGCTGATGGCGGCACGGTGAGTCACCGCGCGGCTCCGGTGAGAATCCAGACAGAAGCTGTCGGGTATGGCTCGTAGCGTCAGGGGCATGCCCTACATGCCCGAGCACATCGTGATCACCGGAGCCCGCGAGAACAACCTCAAGGACGTCGATCTGCGCATCCCGAAAGGCCTGCTCACGGTCTTCACCGGGGTGTCCGGATCGGGGAAGTCGTCGATCGTCTTCGACACCATCGCCGTCGAGTCGCAGCGCCAGCTCAACGAGACCTTCACGTGGTTCGTCCGCAACCGGCTGCCCAAGTACGAGCGGCCGCACGCGGACGGCCTGGAGGATCTCGCGCCCGCGATCGTCGTCGACCAGAAGCCGATCGGCGGCCACTCCCGGTCCACCGTCGGCACCATGACGGACGTGTACTCGGTGGTCAGGGTGCTGTTCTCGCGGTACGGGACGCCGAGCGCGGGCCCGGCGACGGCGTACTCCTTCAACGACCCGTCCGGGATGTGCCCCGAGTGCGACGGCCTGGGCCGCACGGTCCGGCCCGACTACGGGCGCATCCTGGACGAGTCGAAGTCCCTCGCGGACGGCGCGGTCCTCTTCCCGCCGTTCCGCGTGGGCACCTTCCACGGGCAGACGTACGTGAACAGCCAGGATCTCGACGCGCACAAGCCCGTGGGTGAATTCAACGCCGAGGAGCGGGAGTTCCTCCTGCGCGGGCGCGGCGGGCGGGTATGGGTGAAGGGCTCCACCTTCGAGGTCGAGAACGACTACGAGGGGCTCGCGGACAGGTTCGAGCGGCTCTACCTGAAGCGGGATCTGTCGGCGCTCAGCCAGAAGACCCGCGACCTGGTGCAGGACTTCCTCAGCGAGGGCGTCTGCCCGCACTGTTCGGGGGCGCGCCTCAACGAGGCCGCGCTGGCCTCCCGGATCGACGGCCTGAACATCGCCGACGTCGCCGCGATGGAGGTCGGCGACCTGATCCCGGTGCTGGCCCGGATCGACGACCCGGTGGCCGGTCCCATCGCCGGGGCCGCCGTCACCGCCCTGGAACGCATCGAGGCGATCGGGCTCGGCTACCTCAGCTTGGACAGGCCGACGCCCACGCTCTCCGGCGGCGAGGGCCAACGCCTCAAGATGGTCCGGCATTTGGGGTCGAGCCTCACGGGCATGACGTACATCTTCGACGAGCCGAGCGTCGGCCTGCACCCGCGCGACGTGGGCCGCCTGAACGACCTGCTGCTAAGGCTGCGCGACAAGGGCAACACGGTCCTGGTCGTCGAGCACGACCCGGACGTCATCGCCGTCGCCGACCACGTGGTCGACATGGGTCCCGGCGCGGGCACGGGCGGCGGGCAGGTCGTGTACGAGGGGACGGTGGCCGGCCTTCGCGACTCCGGGACGCTCACCGGCCGCTGTCTGCACCGCCACCCGGACGTCAAGAAGAACCCTCGCAGACCGACCGGTCGGCTCTGGGTCAGGGACGCCTCGTTGCACAACCTGGACGACGTGACGGTGGCCTTCCCGGCCGGGGTGCTCACGGCGGTCACGGGGGTCGCGGGGTCCGGGAAGTCGAGCCTGGTGTCGGGGGCGTTCACGGCGGCGTATCCGGAGGCGGTGGTCGTGGACCAGTCGTCCATCGGGATCTCGGCGCGGTCCACCCCGGCCACGTACCTCGGGATCATGGACACCGTACGCAAGCTGTTCGCGCGCGAGACGGGCAGCGAGCCGGGGCTCTTCAGCTTCAACTCCCGGGGCGCCTGCGAGAGTTGCCAGGGGCGCGGAGTGATCTACAGCGATCTGGCGTTCATGGACCCGGTGACGACGACGTGTGAGGCGTGCGAGGGCCGGCGGTTCAAGGACGAGGTGCGGCGGCTGACGCTGGCCGGACGGTCCGTGGTGGACGTCCTGGAGATGACGGCGGACGACGCGCTCGACTTCTTCGCGCCCTTCGACGGCGGCACCGACAAGGGCGTGAGCCGCCGCCTGCGCGCCCTGCGCGACGTCGGCCTCACGTATCTCACCCTGGGCCAGCCCCTGGGCACGCTCTCCGGCGGCGAGCGGCAGCGCATCAAGCTGGCCACCCAGCTGCACCGCACGGGCGCGGTGTACGTCCTGGACGAGCCGACGACCGGGCTGCACATGGCGGACGTGGACGGCCTGGTCGCGCTGCTCGACCGGCTGGTCGACGACGGCAACACGGTCCTGGTGGTCGAGCACAACCTGGACGTGGTGCGGCGCGCCGACTGGGTCGTCGACCTCGGCCCGGACGGCGGCAAGCACGGCGGCCGCGTCGTCTTCGAGGGCACACCGGCCCAACTCCTGCGCGCGGAGGGCTCGTTCACGGCAGAGCATCTGCGCCGCGAGGTGCGCGCCTGAGATGAGCCCGGAGGGCGAATCCAGGGGCGCGGGGCTGTGACATTTGCGGCTCCGCCGCGGGGCGCGACCAGCCCCCACTGAGCCGCACCCGGCAGCGAAGCCACAAGCAGGCAGACGCGTCTGCCGGGCTCGCGCCATCGGCCGCAACCGCCGGTCGTGGGCTGGTCACGCAGTTCCCCGCGCCCCTGGCGGGGCACTCCACGCCGGGGAGGGCACGAGGCACCGGAACAGGGGTTCCGGTATGCCCCGCGACCTTGCATCATGGCGCCACAACCGAACCACCAGCAAGGAGTCACCCCCGTGCCAAGCAAGAAGGCCCTGATCCGCCGCCCCGGCCCGCGTCTGGCCGAGGGCCTCGTCACGCACGTGGAGCGCACCCCGGTCGACGTACCGCTGGCGCTCGCGCAGTGGGAGGCGTACGGGGAGGCGCTGCGGGCGCACGGCTGGGAGACGGTCGAGGTGGACCCGGCGGACGACTGCCCGGACGCGGTCTTCGTCGAGGACTCCGTGGTGATGTTCCGCAACGTCGCCCTGATCGCCCGCCCCGGCGCCGAGTCACGGCGTCCCGAGACGGCCGCCGTCGAGCAGGCCGTGACCGGGCTGGGCGCCTCCGTGAACCGGGTGCGGGAGCCCGGCGCGCTGGACGGCGGGGACGTCCTGAAGATCGGCGACACCCTCTACGTGGGGCGGGGCGGCCGCACGAACGCCGCCGGGGTGCGGCAGTTGCGGGCGGCGTTCGAGCCGCTCGGGGCGCGGGTCGTCGCGGTGCCGGTCTCGTCCGCGCTGCACCTGAAGTCGGCGGTCACGGCGCTGCCGGACGGCACGGTGATCGGGCATCCGTCCCTTGTGGACACCCCGTCGCTGTTCGGGTCCTTCCTGCCGGTGCCGGAGGAGTCGGGCGCCCATGTGGTGCTGCTCGGCGGCGACAGGCTCCTGATGGCGGCGAGCGCCCCGAAGTCGGCGGAACTGCTCGCGGACCTCGGCTACACGCCCGTACTGGTCGACATCAGCGAGTTCGAGAAGCTCGAGGGCTGCGTGACATGCCTCTCGGTCCGACTGCGCAATCTGTACGGATAGCCACAAATTCTCTGTTCAGATACGGGACATAGGGGCTATATCAGTCACGCGCCCACCCTGGTGGGGCTGGCCCTTTACCTGCCTCTTAACCTACGGTTTCGTAACCTACGGTCTCGTAGGCTACGTCCCCGTAGGTAAGCCGCAGCAAGAGCACAGCACCTCCGTCCCCGCAGGAGCCCCCGTGACGATCGCCTCTCCCCACCTCGGCAGCCCGGACACCTGGACCGATGCCCGGCTGCTTTACGCCCTCGAAGAGGTCGTGGAGACGGAGCTGAACCGCCACCTCAAGGTCGCCAAGGACTGGATGCCGCACGACTACGTGCCGTGGGGCGACGGGCGCAACTTCCCGGAGTTCTTCGAAGACGGCGAGGAGTGGGAGCCCGGCCAGTCCAAGGTCACCGACATCGGCAAGACCGCCCTCGTGGTCAATCTCCTCACCGAGGAC
Organism: Streptomyces luteolus; assembly: GCF_029968015.1. GTDB lineage: Bacteria > Actinomycetota > Actinomycetes > Streptomycetales > Streptomycetaceae > Streptomyces > Streptomyces luteolus. The sequence continues at coordinate 67,180 of NZ_JASCIS010000018.1, read as the reverse complement.
AACCTGCCCAGCTACCACCACGAGATCGCGAGCCTCTTCGGCCGCGACGGCGCGTGGGGCACCTGGGTGCACCGCTGGACGGCCGAGGAGGGCAGGCACGGCATCGTCATGCGCGACTACCTGCTCGCCTCGCGCGCCGTCGACCCGGTCAAGCTGGAGCAGTTCCGGATGGCCCACATGAGCGAGGGCTTCGAGTCCGACAACCGGCACTCGATGCTGCACTCCGTCGCGTACGTCGCGTTCCAGGAGCTGGCCACCCGCATCTCGCACCGCAACACCGGACACCAGTCGGGCGACCCGATCTGCGACCGGATGCTGGCGCGCATCGCGACCGACGAGAACCTGCACATGGTCTTCTACCGGAACCTGCTGAAGTCGGCCTTCGAGATCGCCCCCGATCTGACCATGCAGGCCGTGCGCGACGTCGTCGTCAACTTCCGCATGCCCGGCCACGGCATGCCCGGCTTCGAGCGGGCCGCGGCGCAGATGGCGATCGGCGAGATCTACAACATGCGCATCCACCACGACGACGTGCTGCAGCCGGTGCTCCGCCACCTGAAGGTCCTGGAGATCGACGGGCTCGGCCCCGAGGGCGTGAAGGCGCAGGAGGAGCTCGGCCTGTACATGGGCGGGCTCGACGCCGAGGCGGCCAAGTTCGACGAGAAGCTGGCGGCGCGCAAGGCGCGTATCGCGGCACGCGGACGCTGACCGGCCCGAGAGACCGTCGGGACTCACCCACGCGCTGAGGGCTGTCCGCCCGCCGATTCGGCGGGCGGACAGCCCTCAGTCGTTTCGCGGTGCACCGCCGTACGGGGCCGGGCTCAGGCGCGGTCGGCCGACTTGCGGGCCGGGCCCTTTCTGAGGCGGTCGCGCTCCTTCTCGGACAGGCCGCCCCAGACACCGAACCGTTCGTCGTTGGCGAGGGCGTACTCGAGACAGGCGGCGCGCCCCTCGCAGGCCAGGCAGATCTGCTTGGCCTCGCGCACGGAGCTGCCCGGCTCGGGGAAGAAGAACGCCGACCCGGTCTGGGCGCACAGCGCGAGATCGAGCCAGCTGGGACGGTCGTCGGACACCCCGGCGTACGGGGTCTGAGTGGTGGACTTGCCGATCATGAGCGCCATCGTGCCGGGCGCGGCGAAACAAACGATCAATGAACGATCAACGAGGCGTTCATCCAGCCGTTCACGCCTGCGGCGGGCCTGTGCAGGATGCCGTGGGGTTCTTCCGGGCGGAAGGCGGCGCGCCGGTGTTCATTTCCCCTCCCCGCCCCTTCCCGAAAGTCCTGCGGACAGCTTCGGGGGCCAGCCCCCGGACCCCCGCTCCTCAAACGCCGGAGGGGCTGGATTAAGTCCCGGAGGGGCGGGCTCTTAAGGGGCGCGGGGAACTGCGCGACCAGCCACGACGGTGCGCAAGCCGAATGACAGCCTCGTCAGAGGAGCCGGGGGCCCGGGGGCGCAGCCCCCGTGACGGGGCCCGAGTCGACCCGCACCCCACCGACCCCCTACTCCCCCACCCGCACAGCAGACCGCATCACCGCAAACCTCGCACCGAACGGATCGGCCAGCTTGGCGATGCGGCCCACGTCCTGCACGTCCGTCGGTTCCACCCCCACCGAGCCGCCGAGCTCCCCGGCCTTCGCGGCGGCCGCGTCGCAGTCGTCGACCTCGAAGTACAGCAGCCAGTGCGAGGGCTCCTCGGCCTCCAGCGCGTCGACCTCCTTGGGCACCACGCCGCCGAACATCGCGTCCGGGTCCGTGCCCTCCGGATACAGCGTGGTGTACGAACCGCCCGGGAACTGCATCTCGTACGTCTGCAGGCCGATCGCCGTGCTGTAGAACGCGGAGGCCGCGGCGACGTCCGAGGTGTACAGCTCGGCCCAGCAGAGCGAGCCCGGACGCTGCACGGCCTCGAAGCCGGGCATCGTGCCGGCCTGCCAGACGCTGAACCCCGCGCCCGTCGGATCCGTGCACACCGCCATCCGTCCCAGGTCGCCGACGTCCATCGGCTCCAGGACGACCGTGCCTCCGGCCCGCTCGACCGCCTTCGCGGTGGCCTCGGCGTCCGGCGTGCGGAAATAGAGCGACCAGGAGGGCGGGGCCTCCGCCTCCGGGAGCTGCATGCCGCCTGCCACGGACTGTCCGCCGCTGCGGTACGTCACGTAACCGCCGAACTTCTCGCTGTCACCCTCGGACGTCCAGCCGAGGACGCCGCCGTAGAAGCCGTTGGCCCGCTCGATGTCCGGGGTGCCGAGGTCCGCCCAGGTCAGTGAGCCGGTGACGAAGCGGGTGGTGAGCATGATGAGCGCTCCTTGAGGGTCCCGTCTGTGCTGCCTCTTCGAGTCTGGCACCCGGCACTGACAATCGCGCCCCGAAGCGAGACCACACCCCTCGGCGTCGCGCGTGCCCCCCTCGGCGTCGTGCGTGCCCCCCCTCGGCGTCGCGCATGCCCCGCCGACCCTCCCCGGCCCACCGACTTATGAAGGAACCTTCCCGAAGAGAGCGCTCTCAGCCACAACTCTTGACGCCTGTACGGGACTTGGCCAAGGTGGTCGGCACGCGGACGCCCCCATCCCCGCGTTCCCCCACACCCCAGGAGACTCCGTGATATCGCGCCGAGTGTTCTTGACCGCCACCGCGGGTGCCGCCACCGCGCTGACCTACCCCATCTGGGGAAGCGCTCTCAGCCCCAGCGCCAAGGCCGCACCGGATACCTGTGAACTCGCCCTGGAGAACAAGTCGTTGACGGGGACGGTGCACGCGTACGTCACCGGGCACGAGCAGGGCACCGACCGCTGGGTGCTGCTGCGGCCGGACGGCAGCGTGTACCGGCCAGAGTCGCCCGCCCAGCCGCAGACCCCGCTGCCCGTCGACTGCGCCATCCCGCTGGGAGGCCCCGGCGAGGCCCCGGTCGTACTGACGCTTCCTCAGATGTTCGGCGCCCGGGTGTACTTCGTACGCGACGACAAGCTGGACTTCTTCCTCAACCCCGGCCCCTCCCTCGTAGAGCCCGCGTTCGCGACGAAGGAGGACCCCAACTACGGGCGGACCTGGTCGTTCTGCGAGTTCACGTTCAACCCGCAGCAGCTGTACGCCAACATCAGCTATGTCGACCTCGTGACCGCGCTGCCGATCGGGCTGAAGCTGGTGGGCGACGGTACGCACGACGTGGCGCCGCTGCCCGACGGGGCCGTGCAGAAGATCGCGGACGACCTGGCGGCGCAGACCGCGAAGGACGGGCAGCCGTGGGACCAGCTGGTGATCAGGGGCGGGGACGGGAAGGTGCTGCGGGTGATCTCGCCGCAGAACCTGATGGCCCCCTGGTTCGACCGGCCGGACGAGATGCCCTTCCGCGACCTGTGGAACGGCTACATCGACCAGGTCTGGGACAAGTACCGCTCCGAGGACCTGCGCATCGACCTGCAGGGCGGCCGCGGTGTGCAGGCCGGCCGGGTCAGCGGGGACACGCTGACCTTCGACGGCGGGCACAGTTTCGCCAAGCCGACCTCGAAGGACGTCTTCACCTGCAACCACGGCCCGTTCACCAACAACCCGGACGACCCGGACGACAAGAAGGGCCTGATCGCCCGGCTCGCGGCGGGCTTCAACCGGAGCATCATGCTCAGCCACCCCGAGCAGCCGAACGGCACCACGGCGGCGGACTACTACAAGGACGCGACGACCAACCACTGGGCGCGGGTCGTCCACGCCAACTCGCCGATCGGGTACGCCTTCCCGTACGACGACGTACGTCCCGACGGCGAGCCGGACGTGTCGGGCGCGGCCCACGACGGGAACCCGCGGCGCTTCACGGTGTCGGTCGGCTCCTGACCGGGTGAGCGGGGCTGGCGCTCAGGCCGAGGCCCGCCGCACCAGTGCCGTCGGCGTGATCACCGAGGCCGGGGCGGTGTCCAGGGAATCCGCCTGGTCACCGCCCCGTTCCAGCGCGCGCAGCAGCAGCCGGGCCATCAGGCGGCCCATCTCCTCGATGTCCTGGCGCACGGTGGTGAGCGGCGGGTTTGTCTGCTCCGCGACGGGCTCCATGTCGTCGAAGCCGACGACCGCCACGTCCTCGGGCACGCGCCGCCCGTGCTCGTGCAGCACCCTGAGCGCCCCGGCCGCCGTCAGGTCGTTGGCGGCGAACACCGCGTCCAGGTCCGGGTTGTGGGCCAGGAGTTCTCGCATCGCGCGCTCGCCGCCTGCCGGGGTGAAGTCGCCGCGTGCGACCAGCGCCGGGTCGGCCTCCGGCAGGACGTCGCGGTAGCCGTCGAGGCGGTCCACGGCCGAGGTCTGGTCGAGCGGTCCCGCGATGTGCGCTATCCGCTCCCGCCCCAGGGACCGCAGATGCCGTACGGCCTCACGGGCGCCGCCGCGGTTGTCGCAGTCGACGTACGGGGTGCGCCGGCCGCCGCGGTCCGGGCGGCCGCCGAACACCGTGGGCAGGGCGGACCCCCGGATGATGTCCGGGAGTTCGTCGTCGAGGTGCACGGAGAACACCAGCGCCCCGTCGACGTGGCCGCCCGCGAGATAGCGGCCCACACGCGCGTAGTCGTCCTTGCCCTCGACGAGCAGCAGCACCAACTGCGAGTCCTGGGCGGTGAGTTCCTTGCTGATGCCGCGCAACTGCTGGGCGAAGAAGGGGTCGGTGAAGACGCGCGTCTCGGGTTCGGCGATGACCACGGCGACCGCGTCGTGGCGCCGGGTGACGAGGGAGCGGGCGGCCTGGTTGGGCACGTAACCCAGTTCGTCGACCGCGCGGAGGACCTTCTCGGCGAGTGAACTGCGCACGCCCGCACCGCCGTTGACGACGCGGGACACGGTGGCGCGGGAGACGCCCGCGTGGGCGGCGACGGCTTCCAGGGTGGGACGCGGGTCGGGCACGTTCGGGGTCACTCCTCGGGCCGGAGGGGGTACGGCGATCCGGCCAGGATATCCACCGGCGGTCGGCCGACCCGCAGGGTCGGCCGGGGCTGGATTGGTTCCCCTACCCGCCCCTTCCCGAAAGCCTGCGGCGCTGTCGGTCGGCTTTCCCGCCGTCGTGGCTGGGCGCGCAGTTCCCCGCGCCCCTTTCGGGGCCCCTAGTGCCCCCCGTGCCCCCCACCATGCCCCGGCACCGTCCCGTCCGGCTTCGCCACCAGGAACATGCCCGCCATCCCCATGTCGGAGTGGCTCTGCACATGGCAGTGGTACATCCACGCGCCCGCGCCGACGCCCTCGCCCGCGACGACCTGGTAGCCGAAGGAGTCGGCGGGGCCGGTGATCTTGTTGTCGATGACCTGGCTGGGGTCGTCGGGGCCGGTGAGGATGCCCGTGCGGTTGTCCGCCCAGCGGTGACCGTGCATGTGCCAGGTGTGGTAGTACTCGCCGTGCGTGATCATCAGGATCTCGACGCGGTCGCCCATCGTGGCCTTGAGGTCGGGCCCCTTGGGGAGGTTGTTGATGGTCATGTCGTTGAAGACGATCGTGTACGTCTTGTCCGGCAGGACATCGCCCTCGCGCCGCACGATCAGCCCGCCGTAGAGGCCCTTGCGCAGTCCGCCGGTGCCGTGGTCGGTGCCGACGACGTGGTCGTGGTAGTGCCAGTAGCCCGCGCTGCCCGCCCGCCAGGTGCCGTCCTTGCGGCGGCCCGGGGCGTGCGTGCGCCAGGTGTACGTACGGGACTTGCCGGGCTCGACATGGCTGTTGTTGTGCCGGGTGCCGTCGCTGCCGATCTCGTAGTCCACGCCGTGCGGGTGCAGGCTGACGTCGACGTCGGTGAGGTTCTCCACCTCGATGTGCAGGGTGTCGCCCTCGACCATCTCCAGGAGCGGTCCGGGGATCGAGGCCTTGCCCTTCTCCAGGCCGTAGCCCATCTGTCCGTCGGCGAGGTTCTCGACGTACAGCTTGATGTGCCGGGTCTCGCCCTTCGCCACGGCCTGTTTCGTGCCGGTGGCCCGTTCCGCCGCCTGGGACGCGGAGCCGGGAAGCGCCCCCGACATCGATGTCAGGCCTGCGGCGACCGCGGCCCCTCCGGCGAAGAGGCGCCGGTTGAATCCGCGTCTTCCCAGTTGTCCGCCCAGTGCTTCCCTCATCGCCGAACTCCCCGGGGACGTAACGAGATTGGCGGGTTCCAGGGTTGATTCCCTGGCCCATCGGACGGCCCACACCGTAGCTTCGGGATCTCCGTTTATCCACACTCAGGACAAAGTTTGTGCAATCGCGGTCATAGCTCTTGGCGGACCACGGAAAGAGGTCTAGCTTCCATGGCGCTGTTGCTGTGACCGAAAAGGGGTGGGTGACCACATGCGGAGCGCACCGCGTCAACAACCCGGGGATTCCCACGGGTTGACCCGACGCAGACACAGATCTCGCAGGCTCTGGGCGACCGGAACCGCGGTGGGAGCCCTCACCGCGGGCCTCCTCGCCTCCGGGCCCGCCACCGCGCGGCCGTATCCGGGGCCCGGCGATACGGCCGCGACAACGATGTCGCTGCCGTCGCCGCCGGGCGGGAGCAAAGTGCGGGTGCTGCTCTTCCACGGTTCGGCGAGCGAGGAGACACCGCTGGTCAACGCCGGGATCGAGGCCATCGAGAAGATCGGCCAGTCCGGCCCCGTCGCCCAGCGTTTCAGCGTCACCGCCACCGACGACGGCTCGGTGTTCACCGACGAGCGCCGGCTCGGCCGGTTCAACGCGGTGGTGTTCCTGACCGGCGGCGGCGATGTCCTGGAGCCCGAGCAGGAGTTGGGCCTGGAGGCGTACATGGAGGCCGGCGGCGGCTTCCTCGGCATCCATGACGCGGCCCGCGCCGAGCCGTACTCGGACTGGTTCACCGGTCTGGTCGGCGCCCGCCCCGCGAAGGGCAGCGGCGCCACCGCGCAGCGCGCGACCGTCGAGGTGGGCGACCGGCAGCACCCGGCCACCAAGGAACTCCCGCTGGAGTGGAAGCGCCCCGACAAATGGCTCAACTGGGAGAAGAACCCCTCCGGCGACGTGCACACGGTGGCCCGCGTGCGCGAGGCGACGTACAAGCCGGGTGAGGGCGCCAACGGCCCCGACCACCCGGTGAGTTGGTGCCGCGACTACGACGGCGGGCGGTCCTTCTACACCGGCATGGGCGGCACCGTCGACTCCTACTCCGAGGCGGACTTCCGCACCCATCTGCGGGGCGCCCTGCTGTGGACGACCCGGCTGGTGCGGGCCGACTGCAAGGCCGCGATCAACAGCAACTACAAGGCGGAGCGGGTCACGCAGCCCAACCAGCCGGGGCAGAACGACCAGATCGGTGAGCCGCACGGCCTGGTGACGGCGCAGGACGGGCGGGTGTTCTACATCGGCCGCGGCGGCGCCGACTCCTCGCAGCCCGTGGTGACCGACTGGAACAACCCGGACATCGGCAAGGGCAAGGGCGAGATCCACATCTACGACCCGAAGACCAAGAAGGTCCAACTGGCCGGTGCGCTCACGGTGTTCGGCAACAAGGGCGGCGGCGACGAGCTCGTCAAGAACGAGGAGGGGCTGCTCGGCATCGAGCTCGACCCGAAGTTCGCGGACAACGGCTGGGTGTACCTGCACTACACGCCGCACTCCGAGATCAACCGCGAGACGCACATGGCCGAGCGCCGCGTCTCCCGCTTCACGCTCGACCAGGCGACGGACAAGCTGGACCTGGGCAGCGAGAAGGTGCTGCTCAAGTGGCCGGTGCAGATCCACAGTTGCTGCCACGCGGGCGGCGGCATGGCCTGGGACTCGAAGGACAACCTCTACATCGCGACGGGCGACAACAACTCCAGCCGCTTCAGCGACGGTTACTCCGGCAACAACCCGGAGCCGAACTTCAAGGGCGTCTCGTTCGCGGACGCGCGCCGCACGGCGGGCAACACCAACAACCTCAACGGCAAGATCCTGCGCATCCACCCGGAGCCGGACGGCACGTACACGCTGCCGGAGGGCAACCTCTTCACCGGCGAGGAGGAGGACGAGGGCGGCGGCAAGACGCGCGGCGAGATCTATGTGATGGGCGTGCGCAATCCGGCGCGCATCTCGATCGACAAGGAGACGGACACGCTGTACGCGGGCTGGGTCGGCCCCGACGCCGGTGAGCCGTCGACCACCTGGGGCCCGGCGAAGTACGACACGTTCGCCGCGATCACGGGCCCGGGCAACCACGGCTGGCCGTACTGCATGGGCAACAAGCAGCCGTACCGGGACCGCAACATGCCGGACCCGACGAAGCCGCTCGGCTGGTACGACTGCGACGCCCCGAAGAACGAGTCGCCGAACAACGACGGCCTGGTGAACGTGCCGCCGGTGACGTCCAACACCATCTGGTACTCCCCCGCGGGCGGCGGCCCGGACTTCCCGCGCGACGAGAACGGCGTGCCCTCGTACAAGCCCGAGGAGCAGACGTTCCGCCTGCCGTGGCTGAAGGGCGGCGGGCAGGCCGCGATGAACGGGCCGCTGTACCGGTACGACAAGGACAGCGAGAGCGACGTCAAGTGGCCGGCGTACTGGGACGGCAAGTGGTTCGTCGGTGACTTCTACGACCAGGACCAGCCGCGGCACGCGGTGCTCAACGACCCGAAGACGGTCGGCAAGGGCGGGGTCCCGGTGCACGCCGAGTCGCTGAAGAAGATCGTGCCGATCGGCAACGACGGCATCAAGAACCTCATGGACTGGAAGTTCGCGCCGGACGGTTCGCTGTACGTCCTGGACTACGGCCGCGGCTTCTTCACCTCGGACGCCAAGTCGGCGCTGTGGCGCGTCACTTACGAGGGCGGCGCGGCCACGCCGAGCGCCGACCAGCTGGCCAGGAAGGGCTGACCGGTGAGACACAGACGGAGATTCCTACGGGTTCTGCTCGCCGCGCTCCTGATGGTGCTCGGCCTGACCGCCCCGGCGGCGTACGGCCAGCCGGACCCGGGCACGCGGCCGGTGCAGGACGAGGGCGCGGCCGTGAACCAGGTGCTGACCTGGACGGCCGGTGACCCGATCGACAAGTACCTGTCGGCGCCGACCACGGCGGTGGCGGGCAAGACCACGATCGTCTTCGAGAACAGCGCGGCGACCGGCAACACCACGGGCATGCCGCACACGTTGACGTTCGACGTCTCGGACCCGGAGTACAACAACGACGTTCCGCTGAACATCCTGGCCAACCCCTCCGACGCGGAGGGCGGCAAGCACACCGCCGAGGTGACGCTGACGCCGGGCCGGTACCTGTACCACTGCACGATCCCCGGGCACGGCTCGATGCAGGGCATCCTGACGGTGACCGAGGGCGGCGGCGAGGACACCACCGCCCCGGAGACGTCGGCGAAGGTCGACGGCACGCAGAACGCGGACGGCGCGTACGTCGGGCAGGCCGCGGTGACGGTGTCGGCGGCGGACGAGAGCGGCGGTTCCGGCGTGGAGAAGGTCGAGTACGCGGTCGGGGACTCCGGTGCCTGGCAGCCGTACACGAATCCGGTGGTGGTCGACCAGGTCGGCAGCCACAAGATCCGCTACCGGGCCACGGACAAGGCGGGCAACGTCGCCGCCGAGAAGGCCGTGGAGTTCGCGGTGGTGGCCCCGGACACGGACGACACCACGCCGCCGGAGACCTCGGCGACGGTGACCGGTGAGCAGAACGCGGACGGCGCCTTTGTCGGTATGGCGACGGTCACCGTGGCGGCCTCCGACGCGGGTTCCGGGGTGAACACCGTGCAGTACGCGGTGGGTGACTCCGGCGAGTGGCAGGCGTACGCGGCGCCGGTGATGTTCCACGACCCGGGCACGTACAAGGTGCGCTACCGGGCCACCGACAAGGCGGGCAACGCGGCCGCCGAGAAGGCCGTGGACTTCGTCGTCGTGGCGCCTCCGGCGGAGGACAGGACGCCGCCGGAGACCTCGGCGGAGGTCGACGGAACGGTCAACTCCGATGGCGCGTACGTCGGCAAGGCCACGGTGACGGTCAGCGCGAAGGACGACGACTCGGGCGTGGACAAGGTCGAGTACTCGCTCGACGGCGCGCCGTACGTGGCGTACACCGACCCGCTGGTCGTGGACCGCACCGGACGGCACGAGGTGGCGTACCGGGCGACCGACAAGGCGGGGAACACCTCCGAGGCGCGGAAGGCGGCGTTCACGATCGTCGAGGGCGGGGGCGTGCCCGCGCCGAACTGCCCGGAGTACGACGAGCGTGCGACGGTGTTCGTCGGCTCGGTCGACAGCGGGGTGCCCAACCGGATGACGAAGAGCCGCTGCACGATCAACGAGCTGATCGAGGACGAGAAGGACTGGTCCTCGCAGGCGCTGTTCCTGAAGCACGTGGACAAGGTGCTTGACGCGCTGGTCGAAGAGGGTGTCGTCGACGCCCGCGAGCAGCGCACGATCTACCGCTCCGCGAAGCGGTCCGGCATCGGCAAGCCGGGCCAGACCGAGGGCTACCGCAAGCTGTTCGACGGCTCGGAGGAGTCGTTCGCCAAGTGGCAGCACGTGGGCGGCGGTTCGTTCGGCCTGAACGAGGACGGCTCGATGACCTCGGGCACGACCAAGGCCGGCCTCGGCATGCTGTGGTTCCCGGAGCGGAAGTACGACGACTTCTCGCTGAAGCTGCAGTGGCGGGACGACGCGCCCGGCGACGGCAACGCCAACTCCGGTGTGTTCGTGCGCTTCCCGCAGGTCCACGACCACCCGGAGGAGTCACGTCCGGAGTGGGTCGCCATCAAGTACGGGCACGAGGTGCAGGTCTTCGACCGTCCCGACGGCGACATGTACAAGACCGGTTCGGTGTACGGCTTCGACCGGGTCGGGCTCGCGGGCGCCGGGGTCACGCCCAAGGGCACCTGGAACGACTACGAGATCCGGGTGGTCGACCAGCACTACCAGGTGTTCCGCAACGGCAAGCTGATCAACGAGTTCGACAACAAGGGCGGTCAGGTCTTCGAGCCGCCGCGCGCAGACGACCCGGGCACGGACGGCCGCAGGTACGCCTCCGGCTACCTGGGGCTCCAGGTGCACGGGGTGACGGATGTCGTCTCGTACCGGGACATCCGCGTCAAGGAGCTGTAGTCACCGGGACGTCAGGTGGCTGTGGTCGAGGGCGGCGCCTCCTCCGGGGGCGCCGCCTTCTTGGCTCTGCTCGGCTGGACCCGCTTGGGCTCGCCCGGCATCTTCGGGTATTCGGGCGGGTACGGCAGGTCGCCGAGGCCGTGGTCGCGCTCGTCCTTGTCGGCCAGGTCGAGGAGGGCCCGCAGCGAGTAGCGGTGGTCGTCCATGCCCGCGTGCACGTCGCCCAGTTCGGCGTAGCGCGCGGGCATCGTCATGATGTCGAAGTCCTCGGGGCGGGCCGTGCCGACCTCGTCCCAGCGCAGCGGCGCGGAGACCGGTGCGTGCGGGCGTGGCCGTACCGAGTACGCCGAGGCGATGGTGCGGTCGCGGGCCGTCTGGTTGTAGTCGACGAAGAGGCGCTCGCCGCGCTCCTCCTTCCACCACTTGATCGTCACGTGCTCCGGCATCCGGCGTTCCAGCTCCCGCCCGACCGCGATGGCGGCGCGCCGGACCTGCGTGAAGGTCCAGCGCGGCTCGATCGGTACGAAGACGTGCAGGCCCCGGCCGCCGGAGGTCTTGGGAAAGCCGCGCAGACCGCCGAACTCGTCGAGTACGGAACGGAGTTCATGGGCGGCGCGGACCGCGTCGTCGAAGTCGGTGCCGGGCTGCGGGTCGAGGTCGATGCGCAGTTCGTCGGGGCTGTCGACGTCGTCGCGGCGGACCGGCCAGGGGTGGAAGGTGAGCGTGCCGTACTGCACGGCCCACAGGACGGCCGCCTCCTCGGTGGGGCACATCTCGTCGGCGCTGCGGCCGCTGGGGAAGGTGATGTGGGCAGTGGGGATCCAGTCGGGCATGTTCTTGGGCGCCCGCTTCTGGTAGAACCACTCGCCGGTCACGCCGTCCGGGTAGCGCTGCAGGGTCGTGGGGCGGTTGCGCAGGGCACGCAGGATGCCGGGCGCGACGGCGGCGTAGTACTGGGCGACGTCCAGCTTGGTGTACCCGTGCTCGGGGAAGAAGACCTTGCCCGGGTTGGACAGGCGCACGGTCCGCCCGCCCGCCTCCAGTTCCACCGCTTCGCCCATGCGAGCCACGGTAGGCGTACCGCGCATCCCGCGCACACCGGGCGATACCGGCCGTACGCGCGCAGAATCGATGCATGGATCTGCCGGTGATGCCACCCGTCAAACCGATGCTCGCCAAGTCCGTGAAGAAGATCCCGCCGGACATGCAGTACGAGGCGAAGTGGGACGGATTCCGTGCCCTCGTGTTCCGCGACGGGGACGAGATCGAGCTGGGCAGCCGCACTGGCAAGCCGCTGACCAGGTACTTCCCGGAGCTGGTGGCGGCACTCAAGGACAATCTGCCGGGCCGCTGCGTCGTGGACGGCGAGATCGTCATCGCCCGCGAGGGCCACCTGGACTTCGACGCGCTCACGGAACGCATCCACCCCGCCGAGTCCCGGGTGCGGCTGCTCGCCGAGCGCACCCCGGCCTCGTTCGTCGCGTTCGACCTGCTCGCGCTCGGCGACCGCTCGCTGGTCGACTCGTACCTGGGAGACCGTCGCGCCGAACTCGTCATGGCCCTGGCCGACGCCCGCCCACCGGTCCACGTGGCGCCCGCGACCACCGACCCCGAGCTGGCCGCCGAGTGGTTCCGCAGCTACGAGGGCGCGGGCCTGGACGGCGTGATCGCGAAGCCGCTCGACCTCCGCTACCGGCAGAACGAACGCCTGATGTTCAAGGTCAAGCACGAGCGCACCGCCGATGTGGTCGTCGCCGGCTACCGCTTCCACAAGTCGGGCCCGGTCGTCGGCTCACTCCTCCTCGGCCTGTACGACGACTCGGGCACCCTGCAGCACGTCGGCGTGTGCGCGGCGTTCTCCATGCAGCGGCGCGAGGAGCTGATCGCCGAGCTGGAGCCGCTGCGCCCGGAGTCGGCCGAGGAGCACCCGTGGGCGGCCTGGACCGAGGAGTCCGCGCACGAGTCGGCACGGATGCCGGGGGCGCCGAGCCGCTGGTCCGGCAAGAAGGACCTGTCGTGGGTCCCGCTGCGGCCCGAGCGCGTGCTGGAGGTGGCGTACGACCACATGGAGAACGGGGCCCGCTTCCGGCACACGGCCCAGTTCCGCCGCTGGCGCCCGGACCGCACCCCGCGAAGCTGTACGTACGCACAGCTGGAGGAGCCGGTCTCGTACGACTTGGCGGAGGTGCTCGGGCGGCGCAGGCCGGGCGACAGCTCGCCGTGAACTTTCGTACGGTTCACGCCGCGTCGTGGAAGACCAGGCCGAGGGTGCGTCGCGTACCGGAGCGGACGGTGCTCACCCCGTGCCGGATCTGCCCCGCCGACCAGCCGCGGGCGGAGCGGACGGGGCGTTCCCGGGTCGTGAAGATCAGCCCTCTCCCCTGCTCCAGAACCACCGACGTGCCCCGCGACTGGGCTCGCGGCCGCTGCTCGACCAGCAGGAACTCGCCGCCGGTGTAGTCGATGCCGGGCCGGTCGAGGCCGATGACGACCTGGAGCGGGAAGACCGCGTCGCCGTACAGATCGCGGTGCAGGGCGTTCCAGTCCCCCGGGCCGTACGTGAGCAGGATGGGCGTCGGGCGCCGCTGCCCGGCCGCGTGGCACATCTCCAGCCAGTCGTCGAACCGGTCCGGCCAGGGCGCGGGCCGCCCGAGCCGCGCGGCCCAGTCGCGGGCGATGGGCAGCAGATACGGATAGAGCGCGGCACGCAGCTCGGCGACGGGCTCGGGCAGCGGGTGCCCGAAGTACCGGTACTGGCCGGAACCGAACCGGTGCCGGTTCATGTCGACGGTGGACCGGAACCGCTCGACGTCGTCGTAGAGCCCCGCGATCCCCCGACAGACGTCCGGGGTGAGCAGCGGAGGCGTGGACGCACATCCATACGCGTCGAGCTCACCCCCGATCCCACCCCAGTCGGCAGCGGCTACGCGCTCGGAGGGACTGGTGGCCGCGGTCGCCTTACCGGCGCGAGTGGTGGCCTTGCTGGTACTCATGCGTTCCAGGGTCATGCGGGGGCGGGCGGGACGCTGGCGGGTTTCGGACGGGGAGGTCGCTGGCCCGGGGCGCGGCGAATCCAGCCCCTCCGGCGTTTGAGGAGCGGGGGTCCAGGGGCGGCAGCCCCGGGCGGGGACCTGGAGCTGGGTGCAAGGAGCGGGGGCAAATACAGCCCCTCCGGCGTTTGAGGAGCGGGGGTCCGGGGGCTGGCCCCCGAAGCGGGGTCCAGGGGCGGCAGCCCCGGGCGGGGAGCGGGGGCCGCAGGTCCGCGGGGCTGTCCGCCGAGGACTTCGGGAAGGGGCGGGGTGGGGGAAGAAGAAGCAGGCCACACACCCCGGCCCGCACAGGCCTGACCACCGCCCCCCGCGGGTATGTGTCCGGACACGGGGCGCGGGATGGGGTGGAGACATGGACAGCGGCGTCGACGGTGAGACAGGCAGAGCCACATACCCCGGCAACGGCGAGGCGGGCAGACGTACACCCCCCGGCAGGGGCCTGCAGCGGCGGGCGTTCCTGGTCGGCTCGGCCGGCGTGCTCGCGGGCTGCACGCTGCAACCGCAGGCGGCCGACGACCCGCGACCGCCCGGCGCGGGCGAGAAGGGCTGCCTCCCGCTCGCGGTGAAGGTGGACAACGTCGGCCCCGCCCGCCCCCACACCGGTCTCGACCGCGCGGACGTCGTCCACGTCGAGCAGGTCGAGTCGGGCCTGAGCCGCTTCCTCGCCGTGTACGCCACAGGCCGGCTACCGGAAGCCGTGGGTCCGGTGCGCAGTGCCCGGGAGAGCGACCTGGACCTGCTCGGGCAGTACGGACGCCCGGTGCTCGCCTACTCCGGTGCGCAGTCGAAGCTCCGACCCCTCATCGCCGCCGCGCCGTTGGAACCTCGTACGCCGAGCCAGGCGGAAGGCGCGTTCTACCGGGCCCCCGACCGCCCCGCCCCGCACAACCTGTACGTACGCCCGGCCCGCCTCGATCCGCGGCCCGCCGCCTGCGACCCGGCGTCGTTCGGCTTCCGCGTCGGGCCCCGCCCGCCGGACGGCAAGGACACGCCCCGGCACACGGTGCGGTACCCGGCGGCCCGCTTCGGCTTCGTCTGGTCGGCGGAGGACGAGCGCTGGCGCGTGGAGCTGGACGGCGAGCCCTCGGCGCTCACCCCGTCGACGGTGCTCGTGCAGTACACCCGGATCCGCGACTCCCGCTTCCAGGACCGCTGGGGCAGCGTCTCCCCCTTCACGGAGACCACCGGCTCGGGCCGCGTCCTGCTGCTGCGCAACGGCCGTGCGTACGACGGAAGATGGACCCGTACGGCCAAGGACCGCCCCACGGACTACCGCACGGAGGACGGCCGTCGGCTGTACTGCGCGAAGGGGCAGATCTGGGTGGTGTACGTGAAGGAGTGAGGGGGCGGCGCGGGGGCTGTCCGTGGCGTAGCGTCACGCCATGACACTGCGCGTACCCCCGACCGGGGGCGAGAAGGAGAGCCTGCTCGCGAGCCTGGAACAGCACCGGGACGTCGTCCTCTGGAAGGTGCGGGGGCTGGACGAGGAGCAGTTGCGCCGCCCGCTGACGCCGACCGGTACGAGCCTGCTGACCCTGGTCAAGCACCTCGCGTGTGTGGAGTACGGCTGGCTCTGCACGACCTTCGACCGGCCGACGGAACCGCTGCCCGACGCGTACGGGGGCGAGGACCTGCGGATCATGCCGGGTGAGACCGCCGAGGACGTGATCGCCTTCTACGGACGGGCGCGGGCGGCCGCCAACTCGACTGTCGAGGAGCTGGAGTTGGACGCACTCGGCACGTCCTGGCCCGGGGAGCCGGTGTCGCTGCGCTGGGCGTTGATCCACATGATCGAGGAGACGGCCCGGCACACGGGCCACATGGACATCGTGCGGGAGTTGATCGACGGCGCGGTCGGCGACCATCCCGAGGACTGACCACCCGGGACGGACTCCACAGACCCGACCACCTCGGGCCCGACCAACGCGGGTCGGACCAACGCGGGTCGGACCAACGCGGGTCCGACCACTACGGGCCCGACCACCACAAGCCCGACCACCACAGGTCCGACCACCACAAGCCCGACCACCACAGCACCACGCGCCTGTGTCCAAGCGCGCTCGCCGTTTGTCCATGGCCCGCGACACCGGCCCCCAGTAGCGTGCCCGCACCCCCGCCGGACTCGGCGCCCCCACCGGATCGGAGCGCGTCATGCCCCTGCGCCGTACCGTCACCCTCCCCGTCCCCGTCCCCGTCCCCGTCACCATCACCATCACCATCGCCACCGCGCTCGCCGCCGCCACCGTCGTCGTGGGGACACCGCCCGCCGCCGCTTCGGCGCGGGGTGCGGTGGGGACACCGTTCCACGTCGACTGCGCGCGCGGCGACGACACCGCCGCCGGGACCGCACCGGGCACCGCCTGACGCTCCCTGGAGCGGGCGAGCCGTCAAGTCCTCGGCCCGGGCGACCAGTTGCTGATCCGGCGCGGCACGGAATGCACCGGCGTACTGGCCCCGAAGGGCGCGGGCGCGCAGGGCTCTCCCGCCGTGATCGACGCGTACGGGAAGGGCGCGAAGCCCCGCCTGGAGGGCGCGGGGGCGCGGGCGACCGTGCATCTGGTGAACACCGAGCACTGGCGGATCCGGAACCTGGACGTCTCCAACACCGGCACCCCCACCACCACGGACCGCCGCGCGGGCATCCTCGTACAGGCCACCGACTACGGCGTGGCCGAGGACTTCACGGTGCGCGGCGTGGACGTGCACGACGTCAACGGCGCCGACTTCAAGGATCCGGACCCCTCGGGCGGCATCCTCTTCGCGGTGCGGGGGTCGACGCGGCCGACCCGCTTCGACGGTGTCCGGATCGAGGACTCCACGGTCCGGCACGTGGACCGCACCGGCATCGGGACGTCCTCCACCTGGGGCCGCCGCCCCGAGCACCCCGAAGGCCCGGGCACCAGCTGGGAGGCGATCACCGGCCTGACGATCCGCGGCAACGACGTCCGGGACGTCGGCGGCGACGGCATCGTCGTACAGAACGCGCGCGAGGCGCTGGTGGAGCACAACTACGTGGACGGCTTCAACATGCGCTCGGCCGGCTACAACGCCGGGATCTGGGCCTGGAACTCGGACGACGTGCTGTACCAGTACAACGAGGTCACCGGCGGCCACGGCACCCGTGACTCGATGGCCTTCGACTTCGACGGCGGCAACAACCGCAACGTCTACCGCTACAACTACAGCCACGACAACGAGGGCGGCTTCCTCCTCGTCTGCAACGGCGCGGGCATGACGACCCGCGGCAACCGCTTCCACGACAACGTCAGCATCAACGACCGCAACACCACCGACCCGTACGCGGTGATCTCCGTCGTCTGCAACCCGTCGACCGACACCCGGATCTACCGCAACACGGTCGTCACGGACCGCGCCGACACCGCCCTCGTCTCCAACAACGGGCAGACCGGCACGACGTTCGAGGACAACGTCTTCGTCGGCGCGGCGGGCGCGGGCTCACCCATCGAGGACACGGTCAGCACGTACCGCAACAACCTGTACTGGCACACCGCGCAGCCCCGCGACCCCGAGGCCGTGAACGCCAACCCGCTGCTGCGCTCGGCCGCCCCGCGCACCCCGGACGACCTGCGGCTCCGCCCCGGCTCCCCGGCCCTGGGGGCGGGCTCGGTCACCGAGGACGACGGCACCCGCCACGACTACTTCGGCAACCCGCTCACGGAGACCCGCAACATCGGGGCGGACCAGGGATCCGTCGAGTAGCGCGGGAAGTTCGGGCACCGGCAGCCCGCGCGAGAGCCCTCAACTCCCCCTGTGCGTAGTCGACTTGGTGTCGTGCGAGCGGACCGACGGAGCCTTGTCCGTACTGCCGCGCTCGACCGGGTCGCGGGCCGGCGGGTGGTCGAGGGCGACCTCGGTGGGCTGTGCCGCGGCGACCACGCTCGGGCTGGTGACCGTGACGGCGCCGAGGATCACGAGACCCACGGCCACCGGGGCGAGGGCGCGGCGCGCGCCCGGGCCGGGGCATGGGCCTGGGCCTGGGCCTGGTCGCGGTCGGCCGCGACCGGCCGCTCGCAGCAGGGCCGCGCAGCCGTCGCCCGCGCGGTGCAGGGCGAGTTGGATGAGCGGCGCTCCGGCGGTCGCGGCGACGGCGAAGACCACCGCGCCGGCCGTGGTGCCGTACAGATGCAGTTCCGAGGCGAGTGCCATGCCCGCGGCGGCGGCCAGTCCCGAGCCCACCAGCTGCGGAAGGCTCGTACCCGGCCTGGCGGGCCGGGCGGCGGTGTGCCGTGCTCCCATCGTGCTCCTTCGCACGTCGTTCGGTCCGTCCCCACCGATGCTCGGGGCCACCGGGGCAGATGGCGGGGGCATCTTGTTGGACGCGCGGTGAGAGCCGGTGCCTCGCGCGTGATGGCTGCTGCGCACAGCTTCACGCGTACGGAAAATCTCTCGAAATCCGGTGGAATTCGGTGGAATTCGGTGGAATTCGGTTGCCTCCGGGCACAAGTGCCCGCGCCGCGCGCCCACCGGATCGGGCCGGAAAGGGTGAACGCCCCGCGGACGGTTGGCCGCCCCGGCGATACCCCGTCGCTGCCGTACGGAAGGACTGCGCCAGCCAATCCAGTCCGGAAGCCATGGCGCTCCGGACGCAAGGGACGACGGAGGCGCTGCGATGACAGCGAGATCTGTACCGGCCGACCGCACCACCCGCACCACCCGCACGACGGCTCGCACCGCCGACCGCACCACGCGCACCACGCGCACGACGCGTCGCACCGCCGACCGCACCACACGCGGGACGGAGCGTGCCGCCGGTCGCGTCACCCGTCGCGGCGCGCGCCTGCTCGCGCTCGTCGCGGCCGGTGCGCTCACCCTCGGCGCGGCGGCCGAGGCCGGCTCCCAGAGCCGGGGCTCAGGGGGCAACGGCCGCCCGGCCGCGGGCCCGCCGAGCCAGGTGTCGCCCTTCACCGGCCTGCCCGCCGACCCGGGCCGGGTGCTCGCGGTGAAGTTCGACAACTCGCGCAAGGCCCGCCCCCACCAGGGCCTCGACAACGCCGACCTGGTGTACGTCGAGAAGGTCGAGGGCGGAATGAGCCGCCTGATGGGTGTGTACGCCAGCCGCTTGCCGAGCTCGGTCGGCCCGGTGCGCAGCGCCCGCGAGTCGGACGTCGAGCTGCTGCGGCAGTTCGGCAACCCGGCGCTCGCGTACTCCGGTGTGCGCAGCTCCCTGACCAAGTTTCTGGACCGCTCGCCGGTCCACGTGCGGCCGCACGAGAAGGTGCCCGAGGCCTACTTCCGCAAGCCGGACCGGCCCGCCCCGCACAACCTGTTCGTCGAACCGGAGGCGCTGCTGCGGACGGCGCCCGAGGCCAGCCGTGCCGCCGACATCGGGTTCCGCTTCGGCCCGGCCCCGCAGGGCGGTGTGCCGACGGACAGCCGCACCGTGCGCTACACCGCCGCGAGCCACACCTTCAGCTGGTCGCCGTCGCTGCGCCGCTGGCGGGTGTCGTTCGACGGCGCGCCCGCGATGCAGACCAACGGCCGCCAGATGGCGCCCCGCACGGTCGTGATCCAGCACGTCGCGATGGAGCCGTCCACGTACCGGGACGTCAACGGCGCGGCCACCCCGTACATCAAGACCGTGGGCGAGGGCACGGCGACGGTGCTGCGCGACGGCCGGGCGTACGAGACCCGCTGGAGCCGGCCGCACGCCGACTCGGGCACGACGTTCACGCTCCCCGACGGGCGGCCGATGCCGTTCGCGGAGGGCCAGGTGTGGGTGGTGTACGCCGACCGCTGAAGCCCCCGGGGCGTTCCCGCGCCCTGCCTAGGGTGGGTGCATGGAAGCCCTGGCCGACCCGCCCTTCACGCTGATCCCCGGTGCCGCCGACGCACCCGTCCTGCTGCACGTCCCGCACGCCGCGCGGACCGTGCCGCGGGCGGTGCGCGGCGGCATCGTCCTTGACGACGCGGCGCTCGCCCGGGAGTCGGACCACATCGTCGACGCGCACACCGACATCCTCGCCGCCCGCACCGCCGCCACCGCGCGCCGCACCCCGTGGCAGTTCGTCAACCGGCTCTCGCGGCTCGTCGTCGACCCGGAGCGCTTCCCGGACGAGCGCGAGGAGATGCGCCGGGTAGGCATGGGCGCCGTCTACACCCGCACCACTGGTCAACTCCCCCTCCGCTCCCCGGACTTCGACGACGGTCCGCTGCTCGACCGGTACTTCCACCCGTACGCGCAGGCCATGACGGAAGCCGTACGCGAGCGGCTCGACGCGGCCGGCCGCGCGGTGATCCTGGACGTGCACTCGTACCCCACGCACCGGCTGCCGTACGAACTCCACGGCGATGGCCCCCGGCCGCCCGTCTGTCTGGGCACGGACCCGTTCCACACCCCGCCCGCGCTCCTCGACCGGGCCGAGTCGGCGTTCGCACGCTGCGGCGCGACCGGCCGGAACAGCCCCTTCGCCGGAACCTATGTGCCGCTGGAGTTCTACGGTGTCGAGCCGCGCGTGACGGCCCTGATGGTGGAGATCCGCCGCGATCTGTACATGACCGAGCCGGGCGGCCCTGCGGGACCCGGCCTCGACAGGCTCGCGGACGCGCTCGCCGACCTCGTGGACTCCCTTACGGCGCAGTCGAGTTGAGACGGCCTCCACCCTCCATGGCCGTAGAGGCTCGGGTCACGACGAGTCCTTCATCACCGTCCACCCGCCGTCGACGAGCAGACTGGAGCCGGTGATGTACGAGGCCTCCTCGGCGGCGAGGAACGCGATCGCCGCCGCCACCTCCTCGGGCTCGCCGAGGCGGCCGGCCGCCGTCTGGGCGGCGCTGCGCTCGCGGTCCCCCTGCGACAGGCGGTCCCAGGCACCGGTCAGGATCGGCCCGGGCAGAACGGCATTGACCCGCACCTCCGGGCCGTACTCCACGGCGAGTTGACCGCAGAGCGACACCAGGGCGCCCTTCGTCGCCGCGTACGCGGGGTGGCCCGGGATGCCGGCGTGCGCGTGCACGGACGAGGTGAGGACGACCGCGCCGCGCTGGGCGCGCAGTTCGGGCAGCAGGGTCTTGAAGCCGAGGAACGAGCCGGTGAGGTTGACGGCCAACTGCCGGTTCCAGGACTCCAGTCGCATCTCGTGGGCGCGGGTCACGTCCACGGTGAAGGCGTTGCTGACGAACACCCCGACCGGGCCGAACTCCGCCGCGGACTCGGCGACCCGGCGCCAGTCGTCGGGCTCCGCGACATCGGCCCGCACGAACTCGGCCCGCGCGCCCCGCTCGCGGATCCCGGCGGCGACGTCCCGGCCGCGCTCCGCCGACACGTCCGCGAGCACGACCGCCGCGCCCTCGGCCGCGAGCCGGACCGCGCTCGCGGCCCCGATCCCGGACGCGGCCCCGGTGACGACGGCGACGCGACCACCGAACCTGCGTCCTGCGGTGGGGAGTTCGGCAGAGGTCATGGGATCGACCCTAGTGCGCCGGACCTGAGCGTCGATACTCCTCGGCGGGGGTGGCCGTAGCGGTAGCGGCGGGTGGGCCGCTTCGGCAAACCGAATGGGGCAGCGGCGGCGCGGGCTGACTCACTGACCCGGCCCGGAACCCGGCAGCCAGTCGCGGGCCGGGTCGAACTCCACCCAGCGTCTTCGGCCGCCGACCCGCGCGCACGCGGCCAGCAGCTCGGCAAGGCGGTCCGGCTCACGCCCCTCGGGCCACACCAGGGACCAGGCGTACAGCGGGGTCGGCTCGACCAGCGGCACGAAACGCACACCGGACGGCTCCCCTCCCCCACTCACCGCGTCGGCCGGGAAGAGGGAGAAGCAGCGCGGGTCGTCCCGCACCTGGTCGAGGAACGGCTCCAGGCCCAAGTTGGTTGCCCCGACGCACTGTTCCACACCGAAGCGGCGGGCGAAGCAGGTGAGGAAATCGAGGCGGGCGAGGTCCGCCGGGTACCGCAGCACGCTGTCGCGGAGGTCGGACGGGCGGAGCCGGTCGGCCTGCGCGAGCGGGTGGTCGGCGCTCAGCACAACGTCGACCGGTTCGAGCCGCACGAGCCGCCGGTCGAGCCCGGCGCCCGCTCGGGGGTCGAGCACGGGCACACGGCCGAGCCCCGCGTCGACGTCGCCGCGCCGGACCGCGTCCGCCACGGACGGGGCGTCCCGGCCCGTGCCCGGCTGCCGCCGCGCACGAGCCGCGTATCCGGGCGGCCCTGACGGTGAGCGGCCCGTACCGCCTGCACGCCGACGCGCTGCCGCAGTACGTCACGGAGACCCTGGCCCTGCGCTGCGGCAGCCCGGCGGCGGCGCGGGCGTTCGCCGAGCTGGTCGACCTGCGCGGCACCGCCCGGCGCATCGGCTGTCCCCTGCGGGTCGTCGACGGCGGCCAGGACGTGACACCGGGCGTGGTCGACGGCGAGCCGCTGGCCCAGGAGGCGCCGCACGGTTCGTACGTCGTGGTCCCGCACGGCGACCACCTCCTCGGCAACGCCCGCGCGGACTGGCTCCCGCAGTCGGCCGACTGGCTCCTCGACCGGCTCGCCGCCTAGGGCAACCCGTCTCCCCGGGCCGTTCCCTCGCTCTACGGCACGACCGCGACCGGGCAGTGCGCGTGCAGCAGTACGGCGTTGGCGGCGGAGCCGACGAGGAAGGACTCGGCGGAGAGCCGGCGGCGGTGGCGGCCGACCACCAGCAGCCCGGCGGTCCGCGAGGCGACGACGAGGCGTCCCGCCGCGTCCGCCGGGACGACGAGGCGCGTGACTTCGACGTCCGGCCGGCGCGACACAAACGGTTCGAGCCGCCGCTGCTGCGCCTCGTACAGCTCGGCCTCGATCTGCGGCCGTTCGTCGTCGTGCGCGCCGGTGACGTACGGGCCGACGACCGTGAGCGTGGACAGCGGTACGGAGTACGTGGTCAGGACCTCGAGACGGGCACCCTTGCGGGCGGCCTCCTCGAAGGCGAACTCGACAGCCGCGTCGCCGGTCTCCTCCGGTTCGAGCCCGAGGACGACGGGCGGCGTCCCCTCGGGCAGCCGTACCGACTCGGCCCGCGTGGCGTGCGGCACGACGACGACCGGGCTGCCTGCCCGCGCCGCGCAGGCCCGGCTCACCGAACCGAGCAGCAGGCTGGCGAAGCCGCCACGGCCGCGCGAGCCGACGACGAGCAGCTGTGCCTCGTCGCCGAGCGCGGTCACGGCGGACGGCAGGGCGCCGTCGAGGGTGACGGTGCGGTAGGGCGGCAGGTCGGAGCGGCCTTCGAGAAGTCGGCGCATCTCCTTGAGGACGGGCGTCTCGTCGGGCTCGGGCAGCGGGATCACCGGCATGTCGCCCTGCAGCGGCACGCTCTTCACGTAGTCGGTTCTGACATGCGCGACCACGAGCTCCGCCCCTCGCTCACGGGCGGCGGCCAGCGCCCACTCCAGGGCCTTGACGCTGTGTTCGGATCCATCGACGGCGGTGACGACCGGAAGCGCGTTCATACCTCCATCCTGCGCGGACTCGGCCCGGGTCGGGAGGGCCGAAGGTCCTTCGCGGGCGGGCGTAGGAGGGCGCCGGGGCAGCCGGTTCGGGCGCCCGGTTCGGCGACGCCCGACCACCCCAGCCCGGCTCAGCTACCCGGCCTCGGCTCTGGACTCAGACCGGCTCGGCCTCGATCAGGCAGAACGGATTGGGCGGAGCCAGCGCGGTGACGCTCGTCAGGGACAGCCCGGCCCGCCCGCACAGCTCCGCGAACTCGGCCCGGGTGCGCTCCCGACCGCCCACGTTCACCAGCATGTTGAGGTCGGAGAGATAGATCCGCCCCTGCCCCTGCGGCTCGACCACCTCGGGCAGCACGGGCTCCACGACGAGCACCCGGCCCTCGTACGGCAGCACGGAGCGGATGTGCCGCAGGATCGTCACCGCCTGGTCGTCGGACCAGTCGTGCAGCACGCTCTTGATGAGGTACAGGTCGGCGCCCGCCGGTACCTCCCGGAAGAAGTCCGTGACGACCAGCGCGCACCGTTCGGCGACCCCGTGCCGGGCCAGCGTCCCCGGCGCCTGCGCCAGGCCCTCCGCCGTGTCGAGCAGCATGCCGCGCAGCTCCGGGTGCGCGGCGAGCACGGGCGCGAGGAGCGTGCCGTCCCCGCCACCGACGTCGGCGACGGTCGAGAACCGGCCGAAGTCGTACGCCTCCGGCAGCACGGCCGCCGTTCCTGAAGTGCCCTGGCTCATCGCGGCGTTGAACTCGGCGGACAGTTCCGGGTGTTCCTTGAGATGGCCGAAGAAGTCCTGCCCGAACACGGCGTCGAAGGCGACGTCCCCGGTGCGCACGCTGTCCCCGAGGTGCTCCCAGGCGCGGTACATCACCGGGTCCGTGAACATCCGCACCATGGACGCGAGGGAGTCGGGGCGGCGCGCGTCGAGGAGCAGGCCGACGGGTGTCGCCGCGAACACGTCCGGCTCCCGTTCGACGAGTATCCCGAGCCCGGCCAGGGCACGCAGCAGCCGCGTCATGCCCTGGTGCCCGGTCCCCGCCTCCGCCGCCACCTCGGCCGCCGAGCGCCCCTGGTCGCCGATGAGTTCGACGACCCGGAGCTCGGTCGCGGCGCGCAGCGTCTGGGCGGCCATCGTGCCGAACACGTGCTGCACGATCAGCTCCCGGTCGGCGCCCTCCGGCTTGCGTACGTCGTCGTGAGTCACAGTGATCCCCCTTTAGTCCCTGTAGTCCCTGGACGAAGCCCGGCCGACGCAGGACCGGCCGCGCAAGTTAGGTAAACCTAACTCGCAAAGCCTAACTCGCGATACGCTTGCCGGGCCGGCTAGCGAGCCACGAACTGCGTCAGAATCGCCTGCACTTCGTAGATGTTCACACCCTTGGTGAAGGTCTTCTCGATCGGCGCCGACTCCCCCGACACCCAGATCTTCAACTCCGCGTCCAGGTCGAAGTGCCCGGCCGTCTCGACGGCGAACCGCGTGATGCTCTTGTACGGCACGGAGTGGTACTCGACCTTCTTGCCGGTGATCCCCTGCTTGTCTATGAGCACGAGCCGCCGGTCGGTGAAGAGGATCGTGTCGCGGATCAACACGTAGGCCGCGTAGACCTGCTCACCGTGCCCGAAGAGCCGCGCGTACTCCTGCTGCGCCTTGCCCGGGTCGACGGTGTGCGCGTTGCCGAAGAGTGCCATGTCCTGTACCCCCGTGGGTGGTCGGTGCCGTTGGTCCCTATCTCGAACTGTATCCGTCGGGTTACGCCCCTCCCTCTCGCAGCCCCAGTGGATGGTCACCCGTAGGTGCCAGGCTGCTGTATTCAGCCTCCCCAAGGCCGTAGAACGCCCTGCCGCTGCAGCTCCTCGATGTGCTCGGCCGCACGCTTCGGTGCAGGGCCGCCCCGGACCAGCACACCGGCCTCGATGTTGCGTCGTGCCGCCGACTCCGTCAGGTTGGCGCTGCCCAGGAAGAGCAATTGCCGGTCGGCGACGGCCAGCTTTGCGTGCTGGCGCGATGCCCGGCCTTCCCCCTCAGGACGCGCCCAGTGCCACAGTCGTACGCCCGAAACCCCGGCGAAGGCGGCGCCGGGCTCGTCACCGGCCAGCAGGCCTCGTGCCCCTGCCAGCGTCTCGACCACGATGCCCACGCTCACACCCCGCCGGACAGCCAGCGCCAGCGCCTCCGTGAGGGCGGGGTAGGCGCGGGCAGCGTAGGTCATCGCCAGGAGCTCGAACTGAGCCTCGGCTATGACCTCGGTGAGCACCTGAGCCGTGGCCCGCACTGGAACAGCCGGCGTTGCGGGACCGCCCCAGACCGTGCGGACCTGGACTGCGTCCCGGGCATCCTGGGCCGCGGCGGCATATCCGCGCACGTAGGCTGCAGCCTCACCGAAGGGCACTCCGTCCGTCGCCATCGCGGTGTACAACCGCTCTATGGGGTCGCGGACCGCCGCTGTCGTCAGTTCACTCAGTGCCCGTTCGCGACCGAGATGCCGCGCCAATAGACCGGCAAGGTCCTTGGCCCGAGATGTCGGGAGCCACTCGGTGGTCGGCCGGTACGCATTGCGTTCACCGGCCCGCACCTTGGCGTGCACGGCTACGTTGCGGCCCTTGGCGTGGCTGAGAGTGGCGCGGTAGAGAAGCCTGAGGCGACGTTCTTCGGCGTCCTCGGGGGCGTTGCCCGAGTTGGCGGGGTCGAGGGGGTCGTCGACCGGCGCGAACACCGCAGCCTGGTCGTCGGGGAAGGCGGTGACCTCGATCGACGTCTGAAAGAGCCAATGACCGTCGCGGGCTTCACGGCTGTCCGGCTGTCTGTTGACGAGGGTCAACTCGACGATGCGCAGGTCTTCGGCGTCGGTGTGCCCCGCATGGTGCCGTACCCGCACATCGAGGACCACCCCTTTCCCGTCGAGCGAAACGGTCCGGTCCTGCTCACCGGCCACATCGATATCGACTGGGCGCTTGATCTGCTCACGCGACCATGCCCTGCGCGTCGTGCCACCGTCGGTGGCCACCTCGCTCTGGGTATAGCGGCCCCAGCGGACCGTGGCGCTGAGTGTGCCGACGGAGGCGGGAACCGAGCAGGACAAGCCCATCGAGGACGCCCAGATGTGCCCCACGGCCTGTGGTGTGAGCCGCTCCTGGAGCCCGGTGTCCTCTCCTTCCTGCTCGTCCCCCGAGTCAGTAGCGATCCCGCGGGCCCGAGGAGCCGCTGGTCAGCGTCTCGCTCTCGCCGTCCCAGGGGCCCAGCAGGTCGCGACGGATGTACCCGACGAAGTCCCTCCCGGACGTCGTACGAGTCTGCAGGGCGGAATGTCTGGGGAACCTCGTCGAGAGGGTGCGGGACAGGGGCCTGAGCCGGGCATGCAGAGGTCCTTTCGGACAGTTCCGTGGGATACGAGCGTGAAGCCGGAAGCTGAGCATAGAATATAGACCGTTGACTGAGTTCACACAACGATTGCACCGTGCTTGAGGCTCTTCCCCGGCCTGTCCCTAGGCTGTACGCCGACCGCTCTCTCCACCTCACTCCGAGGACGCCATGCCCCGACTCGCCCTCTCCGACGACTTCGTGACGGATCTCATCGCGCTTCAAAGACCCGTACAAAAAGAGGTCAACGATGCCATCCAGCGATTCCGGTCCCTCACGGTCCCTCAACTCCATGCCAGCAAAGGCATGCACTTGGAGAAGCTCGAGCGGGCGCGTGACCCCCGTATCCGCACCATCCGCATAACCAAGTTCTACCGGGGCGTACTGCTCGCCCCTGACGACGGCAGCGGACTGTTCACGCTGCTGCGCGTCGCGCCGCACGACGAAGCCATCAACTGGGCCTGCAGGCGGGCCTACTCGGTCAACAGCGCGACCGGCGGCCTCGAAGTGCGCAACGTCGAGGCCCTGGAGCAGATGGAGACGTACTTCGAGACGAAGGCCATCACTGCTCCGGCACGGCTCTTCGCCGAGCACTCCGACAGGGTCCTGCGTGACCTCGGCATCGACGACCAGGTCCTCCGGCTCGCCCGAGTCTGTGTCACGTCCGACGACCTGGCAGTCATGGCACCGCCGATGATGCCCGCCGACCAGTACGAAGTGCTCTGGTTTCTGACCCAGGGCGAGTCTGTCGAGGACGTGTGGGAGCAGCTGATCGCTCCTCGCGGACAGACCGTACGCACTGCGGAGGACAGGCCTACGCCGACCCTGTCCGAGGCTGTCCTCAATACGCCCGACCGCATGGTGGAGGTCACGGGGCCCGACGAACTGGAACGCATCCTCACCGCAGACATCGCCCGTTGGCGCGTCTTTCTTCACCCGGCCCAACGCCGCTACGCCTACCATCCGGGCTTCTTCGGGCCGGCACAGGTCACGGGCGGCCCCGGGACCGGGAAGACCGTGGTCGCCCTCCATCGGGTCAGGCACCTGCTGCTCGGCGGAGCCCCCGAGGACCGCGTGCTGCTGACCACGTTCACGAACACGATGGCGGCCGCCCTGCGGGACAGTCTCGCCCTGCTGCTCGGTGACGCCGATGCCCACCTGCTGGACCGGGTCGATGTCACCACCGTGGACTCGCTGGCGGCCCGGGTGATCCGCGAGGCACGCGGCAGCTCGCCCAAGCCGCTGAGTGCGGCGGGCGAGAAAAGCGCCTGGACCCGTGCCATGGCCCGCGAGGACAACTCGTGGTCGGAGAAGTTCCTCTCGCAGGAGTTCCGCAACGTCGTGCTGGCGCAAGGACTGCGCACCCCGGAGGAGTATCTGCGCTGTGTGCGCCGCGGGCGTGGCACGCCGGTCGGACGTGTTCAGCGGGCACGGTTGTGGCGGGTGATGGAGCGATTCACCGCGGACCTCTCCTCGCGTGACGCCGCGACATACACCCAACTCTGCGACCAGGCAGCGCAGTTCCTTGGACGGTCAGGTCCGCGCTACCGCCATGTCGTCGTCGACGAGGCACAGGACCTCCATCCGGCTCAGTGGCGGGTATTGCGTGCGTGCGTGGCCGCGGGGCCGGACGATCTGTTCCTCGTCGGCGATCCGCATCAGCGGATCTACGACTCGCGGGTCTCCCTCACCTCTCTCGGTATTCCGGTCCGTGGCCGCAGTGCTCGGCTGCGACTCAACTACCGCAGCACCGAAGAGATCCTGCGCTGGTCCTCAAACCTCATGGAAAGCCGCGAGGTGCGGCGCCTTGGCGAGGACGACGAGGAGGACGGCGGCCTGGATTCGCTGCACGGCTACCGCTCCGAACTGCACGGCCGCTCCCCCTCGGTGAACGGCTACGACAGCCAACTCGACGAATTGCGCGCGCTCGTGGAACAGATCCGTACTTGGATCGAGCAGGACGGCGTGGCCCCCTCCGAAGTAGCCGTGTGCGCCCGATTCAACACGCTGGTCGACTCGGTCATCTCACGGTTGCGCCGCGAGGGCGTCCCGGCCGTGGCGGTCAAGGACGACCCTGGCCCGGACGTGGCCGGTGTACGGGTGGCCACCATGCACAGCATGAAGGGTCTCGAATTCCGATGTGTCGCCGTCGTCGGGGTGACGTCGAGCGTGCTGCCCTTCGCACCACAGGTGACGCCGGCGGAGGTGGACCCGATCCAGCACCAGACCGATCTTCTGGCCGAACACTGTCTGTTGTTCGTCGCATGTACGCGAGCGCGCGACGCACTCGCCGTGTCCTGGCACGGTGAGCGCAGTCCCCTGCTGGATGTGGTGCTCGGCTGACAGCAACGGGCCGGGGTGTCATCACATCCGTGATGAGACCCCGGCCGTTGTCGATCCGTCAGAACCGGATCTCTCGCACCACGACCGTACGCGCCGCTCCCTGGGACGTCTCGTACGGGACCTCTCGTCCTGTGGGCTGCCACAGCAATGCCCGGCCCAGCGGCGACGAAGGCGAGACCATCTCCGCCTCGTCACTTGGGAGTTCGGCGATGGTGCAGAGCGTGCCGGACCCCTGTCGGCCGTCGAATTCGAGGGTGAACAGCGCTCCCGGGATCACCACGTTCGCCTCTGGTGCCACGCCGGTGTCGACCCTGACGGCGTCCAGGAACGACCGCAGGAAGCCGAGGCGCTGGGTGCGCCGGTCCCGTTGGTCCGCCTGTGACCGGCGCCAGAAGACCAGGTTGGCCGCGTCCACATCGGAGGGTGTCCCGACCGGCGCGTCGAGCGCTGCCTGCAAGGCCTGCATCTCACCGACCAGTCGCTGGAAGGCGGCCGGCGGAATCGCCTGGACAGGAAGCGATCGCCGCTCACCTCGTTGCGGGACGCCTGCGGCAGTCCTCTGCTCGGCTTCCGGTTCGGGGGTCGCCGCCGGTGCGGCTTCCTCGACTGCCGAGGCGCCACCCACCTGGGACACAGCTTCCTGAGCAGCAGGTTCCCGGCCTGCCGGGTCAGCAGCGGGCATGGGCTCCGCTGCCCCCTCGTCCGGCGTTCGGACCGCTGCCGACACGTGAACCGGCTCGATACCGAGCCGCTCCAGCTCCGCCCAGAGTGGGGCGAGGGCCTGCTCACGGTCCAGGTGGAACCGGCTTCCCCGGATGCGCACGAACGTCCAGTCGACGCGTTCCAGATCGCGCTGCCGGGCTGCAGCCCGCGCGGCGTCGTCGCCCTCTGCGAACACGTCACCGTCGCACGCCACGGCCAGCCGCCGGGTCCCGCCTTCGACGACAAGATCGATCGCGTGCCGCCCGACCCGGTAGCCGGGCCGCACCCGGTAATCGCGCGCGATCAGTTCCAGGTAGACCTGCTGCTGGAACAGACTGTCGAACGCCTCGTGCCGCACGTCCGGGAGCACCTCGCCCACGACCGCGACGGTGTCCTCCTCCGCGGGCCGAGTGAGGTGGTCGAGCCAGTCCCTGCGCAGATCGTTCTCGTGGAACTGTTCGGTGGGCGCGCTGTGGAACACCCACACCTGGTCCTGGGCACGCGAGGCAGCGACGTTGAGTCGCTGTTCGTACATCTTGCCGTTGAACCCTCCGGGCACGGTGCCTGCGGCCGTCGTGGCCGAGTTGATGCAGGAGATGAACATGACGTGCCGCTCGTCGCCCTGGAAGTCCTCGGCGTCGCCCACACGGATACGACGCGCCTCGCGCTGCTCGTAGTCGAGGCGTTCGGCGAGCAGGTTCTCCAGGTGTGCCACATGCCCCTTGCTGGACCGGAGGCTGATGATGCCCATGGTCTTCTTCTCGTACGCGGGGTCGGCGCAGGAGCGCACGACGGCGTCGACGAGAGCCTCGGCCTCGGCGGCATTGACCAGGCGAGCGGCCGATCCCACCGCCGTGCCGTTCTCGACATGCACCGTGCGAACCGGCGGCAGCCGGTCGGAGCCGTACTGGCGCAACGGCTGCAAGCGGCCGCCATAGCACAGCTCGTTGGAGAAGGAAATGATCTCCGGCATGCACCGGAAGTGCTCCTTCAGCATGAGCGTGCCGCGGCCCGAGGACAGCGCCTCGGTCAGATCGAAGAAGCTCGACTCGGGGCCGAACAGGCTGCGTACGTCCGGTTCGAGGGCGGTCAGGAGCCGGTCCCTGAGGTGGAAGTACTCGTCCTGTTTGAGTCCCACGTTGGAGGGGCTGACCTGCTTGCTGTCGCCGACGACGACCATGCGGTCGGCCAGCCAGCTCAGCAGCATGGCCTCCAGGCCAGACTGGCTCGCCTCGTCGACGATGACGACGTCGAACATGCCGGGCCGGTCCATGGGCACGGTCTCTGCGACCTGGTGCAGCGGCATGATCCAGGCGGGCACGGCGGTCTGTGCCTTGCTCAGGGCGGCCTGCGCGTCACGCCGGTAGCGGTGCTGGTACTTGCCCTTGATGCGGCGCGAGGCCTGCTGGTAGGCGCTCAGTGCGCGGGACTGATCCCCCGTGAGGAGTCCCAGGCAGCGGTGCCAGGCGCGCGCGGCGGCGAGCCGTGACAGCAGGATGCGCGCCTCGTCGTCCGCCTCGGTCAGCTGTCGGCGCAGCGCACGCTCCGCATCCGGGTCGGTGAGCCGTTCCATGCGGTCCCGCCAGGCGGCCCAGGCCCAAGCCTCGGTCAGCTGCGGCAGTCGGGTGTCCCAGCGCTGGTCCTCGGGGTGCGCGGTGATCGGCTCGGCCAGTGCGGGGAACGCTTCCCTGACGCGCCGGTGCGCCGCGTCCTGTTCTGCGCGCAGCCGGGCAGCCTCGCGCACTTCCGCGATCTCCTGCGTGAATTCGCGGTAGCCCTCGCAGTCCTGCGTACGCACGCTGTCGAGGGCGCGGGCCACGGCGGGTGAGACATCGGGGCGCTCGCTCCAGGCTCGCAGCAGCTCTTCCGTTTCCCCGAGCATGCGGCGTGATCGCTCGGCGGCCCGCAGCGTGGTCGCCGCGCGCAGCAGCGCCCGGACGGCTTGCTCGACGGGAGCGTCGTGCCAGACGGCGTTCGTCAGCTCCGGCACAGTGGCCGCGGCGGTGACCACATCGGTACGTGCGGCAACCACGGCGAGCAGGGTATGGAGTGTTTCGATGTCCTGGCGCAGCCGGGCCAGGCGCGGGCCATGGCCCTGCCAGGCGCCCGCGGCGGTGCCCCACTCGGTCTCGACCTGGGCCAGTCTCAGTTCAAGCTGGACGCGGGCGAGGACGATGGCCGCGGTGGCTGCGTCCTCGGGTGCGCGTCCGTCGACGCGTACCGCCTCGGCGAACTCTCCTACTGCTTTGGCCAGTTTGGAACGCAGGCCGAGTGGCCCCTTCAGCTTCTGGCCCTGGGCGAGTCCGTCGTGCAGGGTCGTCGCCTGGGCCAACGCGGTGTCGGGGGCGAATTGGTCGAGGCCGCTGACCATGGCGGTGCCGAGGGTGTTCAGGCACACCTCTGCGGAGGTGAGTGCCTCGGTGACGGCGGTGTGGCGGCTGCGTGCCTGCCAGTCGTGCCCCGCGGCCACCTCGCTGAGCAGAGCTTCGGCCCATGGCCCGGTCGCCGCGGCGAGTTGGGTGGCCCTTGCCCGTGCAGCCGCGAAGGTGTCGAGGCGGGCGGCGAGGGTCTGCTGCTGCGACTCGTCGAGGGAGCGGACAGCGGCGTCGTACCGGGCGCTGAGCGGGTCCTGCCGTACGTCCGCATGGGCCTGCTCGGCGGCCTGGACCACGGCGACAGCCTCGTCGACGTCCCCGGGTGCCGGCAGCTCCGCAGGGCCCGGGACGTCCGCGGCGAGCGCCTGGTGGTGGGAGGTGTAGCAGCGGGTGGTGTGCAGGAGGGCCAGCGCGTCCTCGGCGGTCAGCGCGGGCTGTTCCTGCGGCACAGGCCCGATCCATCGGTACGAGTCCGCTTCCCGGGTGAGTCGCCCGGCGATCTCCTGGAGACTGCCGCTGTAGTCACCGATCTCGGCTTCGAAGCGTACGGTCTCCTGTTCACGCAGCACGGCGAGGTCACGGAGCATGGCCTGCTGAGCGGCGCGAGCGGTGGCGAGCCGTGTCTGCAGCGAACGAATATCGCGCCGTGCCGCCTTGGGATCGTAGCCCGCGTATTCGCTGAGGATCCGCTGGACCGAGGCCTCCAGCTCACGCCGTGCGGCCGCACCGTCCTCGGTCCGGCTGACGCACAAGTCCCGGATGGAATCCGGGAGTTTGTCCCGAAGCACGCGCAGGGCGCGCGGGGTGTGGCTCGTAATGAGTACGCGTTTGCCCTGGGCCAGCAGGTCGGTGACGAGGTTGGCGATCGTGTGCGTCTTCCCGGTGCCGGGTGGACCTTGCACCACGACGAGGCGGTTGGACCGAAGCCGTTCCGCGATGGTCCGCTGTTCCTCGTTGGCGGGGAGCGCGAAGTACGTCTCGCGTTCTTGTGTCCCCTCGCCGTCCTCGTCTGCCGCCAGGTCGGCCGCCGTCAGAGCGCCGTCCCGGCCTGCCACGTAGCTGAGCAGCTCGGTGGGCGGCGTTCCGTTGTCGATCTGGCGGGCGATCGCCTTGAGCGCGTCCGTCGTGGACCGCCGGCCGCGTTCCCGCAGCACGAGGGCGGGGGTGAAGCCCACCTGCGGCACATCGAGCGTGCGGGGCCGGGAGCGCTCCACCGTCGGCAGATAAGCACCCGCACTGTGTGCCGCGTTGACCCAGCTGCGCAGGGCGGTGTGCAGGGCGTCGAGGTGGTCGGGATCGGTGGCGTCCACCGCGCCCTCGAGCTCCTCGACGATGTGCTCCCGCACCGGGCCGGGGACATGCTGGGCACCTTCGAGCATGCCCTCTTCGAGTTCGAGTCCGACACCGGTCGGGTCGGGTGCCACAGTCAGCGTCCCGGTGGCCGCGTCCAGCTGGATGGTGGCCCGGTGCGTCACGAGATGACGCTCCACGCGCTGCCCGGACGGTGTCTCCCATGTGAGCCGCCCGAATCCGAGCACCAGCTCGTAGGCCTCGCCGAGGTTCGCGGCGTCCTCGTGCATCTTGTGCAGCCGGTCGTACAGCTTGACGAGCGGTTCCACGGCGCGGCGCCGCTCGGCCCAGGAGAGCCAGTCCTGCTCCCAGGCCGCGTACAGCTTCTCGATCTTCTCGCGCTTCGGGTGCTCGTCGAGCTCGTGGTACGTCTTGTCCAGCGGGATCCCCTCGCTCCAGTCGGGGAACTGGGGCTCGATCCGGCGGCGCAGGTGCGGTGCTCGCGTCTGTTTGAAGTCCCGGATGCGCGCGGCGTCGATCCAGGGGGCCAGCAGGTCGGCCGGGTGCGGGACGTCGGGCCGGTCGGGGCGGGCCACCGTGAACCAGGCCGGTTCGTCGCTGCCCAGCCGTCCGTCCAGCATCACGTCGACGCCGGGCCCGTCGGGGAGTTCGTCGAACCAGACGACGCCGGCCGCGTTGTCGAGCGTGCGCACGGGCCGCGCCTTCGACTCCTCGGCCTCGGCGAGGAACCGGAAGATCTGCCGTACGCGTGCCGCATCAAGGTCGCGGGAGAGTACGGAAACGGGTGCGGCGGGCGCCGGGTCCTCGTCACCGGCGAACAACGACGCCTGCTGGTCGCCGAACAGGGCTTCCTGGTCGGGCAGTTGATCGGCCGCGGGTGAGCGCGGTACCGGCGCCGCGGCAGGCAGTCCCGCCGTCGTGAAAGTGACGCTCTCACGCTCGTCCTGGTACCGGAAGGTGACTTCGAGGTCCAACTCGCCGGCCGAACCCGCAGGGATGCTGTACCCCCAAGTCACGGCGACACGACGGCCGGGGCGCAGCAGCCCTTCGAGGTGTTCGTCGAGCGGGCTGCCGGCGCTGTCCTCGATCTGCCGCGCCGTCTTCCCGTACGGCCCTCCCCGCACCAGGAGTTCGATCCCGTCGAGGTCAAGGGCCGTGTCGGTGCCGTTGTCCAGGTACAGCGTGCACCGGATGAGGTCGTCGCCTTTACGCGCGAATTCGACGCTCCCGGGGTCGGCGGGTTCGTACGGGAGGACCTCCCCCACGCGGACAGCCAGACCGTCCTCGTACACGAAATCGGAGTCGACCGGCTGCACTCCGCTGTCCGTGCCGTTCCCCACTCGCCCCATACGCGCCACCCCACCGATACCTGAAGGCCACTGGGTGGCCACAAACGAAGTGTGTGAACTGAGCACACAAGCCGAGCGTAGCAGCAGGCGGAGGCTACGCATCACGCAGGCAGGAATTCCGGCCAGCCGACGATCGCGGCAGCATGTTGACCTAGTTCACGCTACGGTGGAGCGAATGTAGCCGCTCACATCAAGGCGCGTCGGACCGGCCGGCCGACCGGTGTGACCGGTGGGGGAGGAAACGCGCATGCGCGCTCAGGAGATCAGCTTCCTCAAGCTCGTCCAAGGCGACAAGCAGTTCCAAGTGCCGCTCTACCAGCGGACGTACAGCTGGGGACGCGAGCAGCTGGAGCGATTGTGGGAGGACGTGCTCGAACTCGTCGAGCAGCAGGCATCCGGGAACAGCTCGGCGCCGCATTTCCTCGGCTCCGTCGTGCTGGCCCCGGGGCAGATCCAGGCCGGCGGCGTACAGCGCTGGCTCGTGGTGGACGGGCAGCAGCGCCTGACCACACTGATGCTGGCTTTCACCGCCCTCAGCCACCACCTCAAAGAGGCCGGTGACCTGCGGGGTGCCGACCGGATCCACCGCCAGATCCTGGTGAACGAGTTCCATGAGGGTCTCGACCACTACCGTCTGCTGCCGACTCAGGCCGACCGCACCGCCTACACGGCC
The DNA here is from genome assembly GCF_029968015.1 of Streptomyces luteolus. GTDB lineage: Bacteria > Actinomycetota > Actinomycetes > Streptomycetales > Streptomycetaceae > Streptomyces > Streptomyces luteolus. Next base: position 31,566 of record NZ_JASCIS010000018.1, on the reverse strand, counting down.
TGCGTGCAGTACCGCGCCGAAGCCGGCGGCGGCGACAATATCGGTACGGCGTATCGATATTTCCGCGGAGTTCTGGCAGAGGGCGCAGAAGCGGTCGGCGATGGGTGGACGGCAACCGTCGAGACGGTACTAAAGGATCTGCTGTCGATCGTCGAGATCACCGCCGAGTCCGGCGACAACGTGTACCGGATCTTCGAGTCGATCAACAACACGGGCGTCGGCCTGAGTCAGAGTGACCTGCTGCGCAACTACGTGTTCATGCTGCTGCCCCAGCGCGGCGAGCGGGTGTACCGGGAGTTGTGGCTTCCGATGCAGCAGAGCCTCGGCCCGAAGCGCCTCGAGCTCCTGGTCTGGCTCGACCTCATCCTCCGCGGCCACCACAAGACGAAGCAGAGCGAGATCTATCGGGAGCAGCAGAAGCGGCTCCAGCCCCTGGCGGGCGACGAGAACGCCCTGCAGCAGGAGGTGGCTCAACTCGCCGAGCGGGGACGGCGGTTGATGCACATCGTGGAGCCCGACCGCGTCTCGTCCGCTCCCTGCGGGAAGTCCTCGAGCGTCTGTCGGCCTGGGGCGGACAGACCCACTACCCACTGGCGCTTCACCTCCTCGACCAGGTCGAGGCCGGCCGGACGAGCCCGGAGGAGGCGGCACAGGCACTGGCTTACGTCGAGTCGTATCTCGTACGTCGCCTGATCTGCCAGGCGCCGACGAACGGCCTGAACCGGATCTTCATGGACGCCCCCAAGGACCTGGAGCCCGACCGGCCGGCACCGGAGGCGGTACGTCGATTCCTGTCGTCGCCTCGGCGCAGGTGGCCCAGCGACGACGAGCTGAGAGAGGCGATCCGGACCAAGCGCTTCTACTGGAGCGGCCGTCCGCTCCAGCGCAGTTTCATCCTGCGTCGCCTCGAGGAGAGTTATGGCTCCAGCGAGCCCGTCGACTTCGACAAGGCGGCGCTGAGCGTGGAGCACGTCCTGCCGCAACGTCCTCCGCGCGCCTGGCTCGATCTGCTCGCCGAGGAAACCGAGGAGGAGCAGTCCTCACAGGAGCTGCACGAACTGCTCGTCCACACCCTGGGCAACCTGACGCTCACCGGCGAGAACGCCAAGCTGTCGAACCACCCGTTCGAACGCAAGCAGCAGATCCTGGACGCCAGCGCACTCCGCATGAACACGGAGATCGCTGCCTGCGAGCGCTGGGGCAGACGCGAAATCCTGGCCCGCGCCGAGCGGCTCGCCGACCGTGCGACGAAGCTCTGGCCAGGACCGCTCGGTGCGCCCACCGCCGCCACGGACGAGTGGTCCGGCTGGACGGACCTGAGAGCCGCCCTCGTCGCGATGCCCGCCGGGACCTGGACGACGTACGGCGACGTCGCCGCGCTCATCGGCAGCCATCCCGTGCCGGTGGGCCGGTATCTGGGCGGCGCCCGGTCGACGATCGGCGCGCACCGGGTCCTGATGGCGGACGGCAAGGTGTCCCCCGACTTCCGCTGGCCGGAGGAGGACGGCAGGCCCACGCCCCACGAACTCCTCAAGAGCGAGGGGGTGGTCTTCGACCCGTACGACCGCGCACACGAGTCACATCGGCTGACGACCGTCGACCTGGCGCGGCTGCTCGGGCGGGACGTACCCGACGCCGATGCCGCCTTCGACCCGCTGCCCGACGACGGGGACACGGGAGCCGCAGAGCGATTCCGCGAACTGCTGCGACAGCACCAGCAGCCGAGCACCGTAACCGGCGTCGAGGAAGCGCTCACCTTCTGGAGGGCGCAGGGTGGGCACCTCGAGCACGGCAGGCACGAGGAGACCAGCTGCTTTCCCACCCTCGAAGCGGGAACGAGCAGCAAGCCGAACCCGATCTGGCCGATGGCCCTCTACCCGGTCCTCGGCACGGTCGAGGTCGTCTTCCAGTACCTCAAGGACCGAAGCCCCTTCGACGACGTCGAGCAGCGCCGCGAACTCCTGCACCGCCTCAACAAGATCGACGGCATCAATCTGCCCGAGGCGAAGCTGGGGCTGCGCCCGTCCTTCCCGCTCGAGGTCTTCGCGGAGCACAGCGAGGAGATCTGCAAAGTTCTGGACTGGTTCGTGATGACGGTGGCGCTGAACGTCGTGCGCGGCGACTGATGCCGGGGTGCGGCGTTCCGCCCGACGTGGAACGCCGCACCCGTCAGCGTCAGTTCACGCCGCCTCGGCAGGCGGCCTGCGCAGATGGCACGGGTCGCACGGGCTGGGCGCCGGCGCGTAGCCGCGTAAGCCCGTTCTCGCTCCCATTCGCAGACCATGAGCAGCGCCTGTTCTCTCATCGGGACGGCGAGGGCCGACAGCCCGGCGCACATCACGGAAGAATGGTGCCGGACCGCCGTCCTCCGCCGCGACGAGCGAAGTCAGCAGCGGCACATCGGAGTTGCCGGTCCGGTCGACCAGGCACAGCCATGCGAGGTGGTCGGCACCGGACTCGCCGTTGACGGTGCGATGGCAGATCGGCGCTGAAGGATGGTGCGCGAAGTGGCAGACCTTCGTCGTGCATCGAGGGGCCGACAACTCGCCTCCGCAGCCGCCCAGCTCCTCCCTCGGAACCCTTGCCGCCGATGACACCGGTCTGCACGAGCCGGTGGTCGGGCATGGCGTCTCTCAGCCGATGTCACGGATGAAGAGGAGTGCGCAGGCCAAGGGCTCCACAAGGAGGTCGGCGGGCGGCACCCAGGCCATGCCCTGTATGCCCTGTATGCCCTGTACCAGGTGCAACTACGGGCTCGTCCGGCTCACTTGACGTGATCCGGACGAGCCCGTTGCACAGTCAGGCTGCTTGCCTTGCTAGCCCTGCGTGCTCTGCTTGCTCAGAAGAGACCGCCTCGACGGCCTCACCGAAGTCCCCACCACCGCGCGAGGCCAGCTGCTCGGAGCCTGCGGGCAGCACGCGGCGGCCGGGCTCGACCTCCCAGATGACGGAGAGCGTGTCACCGAAGCGGCCGTCGGCCACGGACTGGAGATGGACGAGCGTCACACCCGCGCACTCCTGGTCCGCCTCGGCCGAGCCCGGCGCGGACGCCGGCTCGACCCGTGCAACAACCCAGGACTGACCACGCACCTCGACGAGGGCCCCTCCTCGGGCAGCGGCACCGCCGCCCCCTGCCCTTCGGCGGTTCGGACCGCTGAGGTCGTCATCCTGCTTCCCCTCACTATCTGCTGCTGTGTACCACCCGCGGCAAGTGTCCTGCTTCCTCACCAAAGGACCCCGGCGTCACGCCAACACGGAGCCAGGGGCGTGAACATAGATTTCAAAATGCCAGTGATGAGCAGCACTCACGTCATCCGTTCCAGCCGAGTCAACAGCGCGCGGGATCGTCCACGACGCGGATCACCGGCCGGGAGACGCCGCCCCTCGTCCTCGACGAGGCGGCGCAGCGCCTCGGCGGCCGCGCGCCGCTCACCGGTACGCGCGAGCAGGACCGCGATCTCGTAGCGCGTGTCCAACACGACGGGATCCCCGGGGCTGTGCACACTGCGCTGCGCAGCGAGAACAGATCTCAGCCCGTCCAGGGCCTCACGCGTACGACCCAGCGCACCCCGGCACAATGCCGCGCCCGCACGGGCGGCCAACAGATCGGCCCGCCCGGTTCCGGCCTCGGCCGAGAGCGCCTCGTATTCCGCCAGGGCTTGAGCAGGGCGCCCCGCGCGGCGCAGGACATCGATCTCGGCAAGGCGCGGATCCGGCGGCAGATCCGCACTCGGCGTCGGCGCCCACTCCGCGAGCCGCGCCGCAACCTCCGCGGCCGAGGCGGGCCGATCCTCGGGCCGCTTCTCCAACAAGCTCTCCACCAGCGCCTGCAAGCCGGACGGGACCCCTTCGCGGGTGTCCCCGATGGGAGGCGCCGGAACGTTCGCATGCTGGTGGTACAGGTAGAAGACGCTGCCGTCGGTGAAGGGCGGGGCGCCGGTGAGCAGCTCGTAGAGAACACAGCCGAGCGAATAGAGATCGCTGGCGGGCACCGTCTCAGCCATGGCCTGCTCGGGTGCCATATAGATCACCGTGCCCGGAGTGGCGTTCGGTGAGGTGAATCGGGTCTCGCCGGGTTGCGGTTCCAGGGCCGCCGCGACACCGAAGTCGAGCACCTTGACCTGAGCGGTCGGGGTCAGCATGAGGTTGGAGGGCTTGAGGTCACGGTGCACCACCCCCTGTTCGTGCGCATAGGCCAGCACCTCGGCGACACCCCCGGCGACAGCCGCGGCACCCTCGACGGTCAGGCGGCCCTCGCGCTTCAGCACCGCGTCCAGGGAATCGCCGGCCACCAGATCCATGGCGAGGAACAGCTCCCCTTCATGAGCGCCGTGGTCGTGGACGGCCGGGATGCCCGGATGGGTGAGGCGCCCGGTGAGCCGCGCCTCGCGCAGGAACCGACGTTCCAGCGAGCTCAGTTCGGCGCCGCCGAGCCGTTGCGCCAGGAGCTTCAGGGCCAGACTCCGGTCGTCGGCACGGTCGTACGCCTCCCAGACAACGCCCATGCCCCCACGGCCCAGCTCGCGCACCAACTCGTACCGTCCGAAGCTCCGCCGCATCGCCTGCCCTCCCCCGGGCCCGACCCCTCAGCCTTGCCACACCTCGCGTCCGGTGCGGCACTTCGCACCCGATCAGCAGCATTGTCGCATCGCTCACAGGAGGCTCGGCCCCTGTGGCAGCAGGAACGGGCGGCGCGGATCTTCAGGGCGTGCGCCCGAAGTGGCCAGTGCGGGACAAGGGGCCGGCAGAAAAGGAGAAAGGGCCTCGTACACCTCGCCGGCGCAGGCCGGCCGGTCGTCGGGGCTCTTCTCAAGGAGCGCGAGCACCAGTTCTTCAAGCGCGGTTGGCACGTCGACGCCGGTGGCGCTGATGCGCGGAGCAGCGAATCCAAGGTGGCTGGAGGCGAGCTCGGCCGGCTTGGTGGAACGGAAGACGGGAGCGCCGGTGAGCATGTGGTGCAGGAGGCATCCGACTGCATAGAGGTCGCTCCGCCCATCCAATGGGCTGCGCCCCGAGAGCAGTTCGGGCGAAGCGCACAGGAGGTTCCCGACCCCTTCGCCTGTCATGGTCAGTCGCGGATCGGCGTCGGTGAGCAGCTTGACGAGGCCGAAGTCGAGGATCTTGACGACTCCGTCCCTGCGGACCATGACGTTCTGCGGCTTGAGATCACGGTGGACGAGGCCGGCGCCGTGCACTGCTGACAGCCCGGAGCACAGCTGTGCCGCGACCGAGACGGCCGACTCCACGTCGAATCGGTCCTCGGCCTGATAGTCGAAGAGGTACTCCAGCGTGGTGCCGGCGATCAGCTCCATGACCAGACAGCACATGTCACCAGTGACGGATGCGTCGAACACGGTGGCCACGTTGGAGTGGTCCAGGCACGCCGCGGCCCGCGCCTCCCGGCGGAACCGTGCAAGCGCCGCGTCACGATGCTCCGGCACGGCCAGCACCTCGGCCGCGATGGTCTTGACCGCCACCGGCCGGCCCAGATGAAGATCCCGCCCGGCCCAGACCCGTCCCATCGCACCTGTACCGAGGACGGCATCGAGCTGATATCGATCACGCAGCACATCACCCGGCACGAGCCCCTGCATAGTGTCCGTCCTTCCACATCCGTCGGCCCTCGGACCTGCCACACTCTTGGCCCACACAAGTACTGTGTGAACAGAGTCAATGAGCGTAGTACTGTTGCAGGCACCGCGGAGCCAGGTTGCCGGCCGACCCCGGCCCGCCCAGCACACCGGAGACGATTCGATGAGCTCGATGAAGTCCATGAGCCTGCCCGATGCCGTGCCCGTCAGCCTCGCCGAGATCTCGCGGATCGCAGGGGTGGGACGCGCCGCCGTCAGCAACTGGCGGCGAAGGCACGATTCGTTCCCCTCGCGTATCGGCGGCACGGACGTCAGTCCGCAGTTCTCCTTGGCACAGGTCGAGCAGTGGCTTCGCGAGAACGGAAAGCTCAAGGACGTCGCCGGCCGCGAGTTGCTGTGGCCACGCTTCGAAACCCTCGGCAGCCGGGACGAATCGGGCCTGACCATTGCCGAGGCAGCCCGGCGCATGCGCGATCCTCGCGCGCGGGGCGCGGCCACCGGCAGCGTCCTGTCTCCCGAAGCTCAGGCGCTGGCCAAGGATGCAGCGAAACTGGGTCGGACCGAAGGCTCCCAAGAATTCTTCGAATTCCTGCTCCAGCGGTGGCTGGAGACGCACGTGCGGCAGCTCAGCACCACACCACCACAGCTCGCCACCCTCATGGCCCGCGCCGCGCTCCTCGTCCGGCAAGGCCCGAGCAGCAGCCCGATGCGAGTTTTCGACCCCGCCTGCGGCACCGGACACCTGCCGGCAGCCGTCGCCGAAGCACTGGCGGGCAAGGGTTTGAACGTGCTTGCGTGCGAGCAGGATCCGGCCCTTGCCGCGCTCGCCCAGGCCAGGTTCGGCTTCCTGTCGGACGAGCACCATCTCCAGACGCAGATCGAGACCACCGACGCTCTGCGCGAGGACCCGTTCGCCGAGCAGACGGCCGACATTGCGCTGTGCAACCCGCCATTCAACGAACGGGACTGGGGATACGAGGAACTTGCGACCGACCAGCGTTGGGCCCACGGCCTGCCACCGCGGACAGAGCCGGAGCTGGCCTGGGTGCAGCATCTCCTGGCCCACCTCAAGCCCGGGGGCGCAGCGGTTGTGGTCCTTCCCCCCGCGGTCGCCTCGCGCAAGGCCGGACGGCGCATCCGCAGCTCTCTGTTGCGTACCGGAGCTCTGCGCGCCGTAGTCGCCTTGCCACCGGGCAGCGCCCAACCGCACAGCGTTTCCTTGCAGTTGTGGATCCTGCGGGCCGTCGGATCCGGAGCGGACGCGGCACCCGGCGGTCAGGACGCCCTCCTCATCGATGCAACGAGCTTCGCCAGACCAGGCACACGCGAGGCAGGTCCCGAGTGGAGTGCCCTCAGCTCCTTCGTGCTTACGGCCCTCGAGACGCTCGGCAAGCCGAACCGTACTCCGCCTGAAGGTGCTGCTCTCGTTCCTCTCCTCGACCTCCTGGACGACGAGGTGGATGTCACGCCTGGACGCCACATCACGTCCGGATCCGAGCCGTCCGGCAGTGAATTGAAGGCATCGTGGGCGGAGTTGCAGTCCTCGCTCACCGAACTCTCGGCTCAGACCGAGCACTTGGCCTCGCTCCGGTTCGCCACCGAGTCGGCACAGACCCAGACCACCGTGGCTGACCTGATCAAGGCCGGGGTGCTGACCCTGCGGACAGGAAAGCAACCACCGCAGGCCGGGCCGGCGACGCAGGACTCCGTACCGCTGCTCACCGTTCCCGACCTCTTGATGGACGGCATCCCCAGCACCCATCTCGCCGCCGATGAGGCGCGTGCGCATGCCTCAATCGCCGAGGAGGGCGATGTAGTCGTCGCCGGAGTGGTCCGTGCCTTCCGAGCCTGGGTGCACCAGGGGCCGCCGATCGCGCTCGGCCCTCAGCTGCACGCACTGCGCGTCGACCCCAAGCGGCTCGATGCACACTTCCTCGCCGGCTGCCTGCGTGCTCCGGCCAACGGCCGTCAGGCAGGCACCCACACCTCCAGCTCTTCACGCGTGGACATCCGCAGGCTGCAGGTACTCCAACTACCGCTGGAGGAACAGGCGGTGTACGTCGATGCCTTCCGCCGCCTGGCCGCCTTCGAAGCGCTCCTGACCAAGGCCGGCTCACTGGGCCAGGAGCTGTCCGCAGGTGTGAGCGACAGGCTTTCGACGATCGGCCTTGACCCCGATACCACCGTGCGGGACCGGTCGCACCGGCCCGGCTGAGTGACGTCTCGGCATCGCTGACCAGGTCGCCTGCCGGGCCGGTGCGGGCACCGGACCGTCAGCCACAGGTCATTCGAGCTCCCCGAACAGGGTGAGCTGGGCAACCTCGTCGAGGGGCTCTTCAGTCCCCGCCTCCACAGTGCCTGCCAGGTCCGGATCCCTTTCGGACGCCCGCTGCTCGGGGGGCGCCTCCCCCTCCTCCGTGTTCTCGTCACCATCCGCGATCGTCGGCAGGACGTATTCCTGGGCTCGCCCCGCCAGGTGCAGCGGAAGGGGCAGCGAGAGGTCCGCGTTGTAGTCGGGGGCCTGACGCAACTGGTGCATGGCGAGGGCAAGCGCCTCGGCACTGTCGGGCCTGCCGGTCACGGAAACAGCAGGAGTGCCGTCACCGTCATGACACCCGAGGACGGCGATTTCAACGAGAGTGGGATTCCAGGCGCCCTTGCCGGACTGCGAGGTGAGGTTGCCCGCCGCGGTCACCCTGGTGGCCAGGCGGTCCAGTGAGGGCGAGACGGGAAAGCTCCCAGGGCGCTCCGTCGTGCTGTAGAAGACTCGCTCACGGTTCCGTGCCCCGTCCGGGCCCTGGGTCTGCTTCCAGAACCCGGCCGGCTGCCCGTGCGGCCTGCCCGGATCGGCCAGGCCCCACCACTGTGCACTTTCGCGTCCGCTGCCTCCACGTACGCGTACGAGCCGCAGCTCGTCGTCAAGCCTCCCGGGCGGGGCGTGTCCGATCCGGACCGCATCCGGTTCGATACGGCCGTCCTGCAGCCACGGCCAGTGCAGCCTGCTGTTCTGAGCGTGCGTGATCAACGCTGTCGGCCGACCGCGAAGAGAGTGCAGGACGCGCTGCAGGAAGGCTGCGGTCTCCCTGCGCTGCTGTGCGAGATCGGCACGGCGCTGCGCGGTGCCGATCGGTGGTGCGTCGGCCGGCAACGCCTGGGCGGAAAAGTCGAGTTCCGTGTACGACTCGGGGTCGATCTCCGCCTGCTTGACCAGGCCGAGGAGGAACTGCGCGTACGGCACCCACTCCCCCGCACTGTCGTCCCAGCCCCGCACCGCAGCGAGCCCGCGGCCGTCCGGCAGAGGGGTCACGAGAACGGCGACCGGAAGGTGCCGGGCGATCCGGGTCGGGCCGTCCTTGCGGCGTTTGACCATCCACACAGCCGCGTACTGGAGTTCCTCGGGGAGATCACCACCCAGGGTGTGCTCGGGCAGAACACGCACACCGAGCTGACGGAATCCGTCATGCCAGGCGCTCTCGGCACGGTGGGCGAGGCTGGCGACGTTGTCGATCTGCCGGTCGGCGGACGGAGTGACGACGAACTGGGTCAGCAGTCCAGCGTCGGCACACCCGAGACGCACAGCGAACTTGGGGTCCGTGGCCGACGGGCGGAACGTGCTGCGGTGGGCGATCTCGACGAGGGCGAGCCCTGGGTTCGCGGGGTCGGCCCCGTCCTGTCGAAGCCAGTCGTGCAACGCGCGCCTGCGACCGGTCACGGCCGCCGCAAGGGCTGCGCCTCGGCCCTTCACGGCGGAGTCCGGCGCGAGCCGGTCTCCCAGCCCTTCGGCCAGCGGCAGGACGCGCAGACGGAGGGTGATGTCGTCCGTACGCCATTCCAGGACGACGGGCTTCCCTGGCGCCGCCTGTTCGTAGTCGCGCTCAGTGAAGCGGTTCAGGGAGGTGCCGCCGTCTCCTTCGAGGCCCAGGGAGGTGGCGAATTGCGCCACCGCTGCCCTGCGCACTTCGGGGGACTGCCACAGCAGTCGCGCCTCGATGACCGACGCAGCTTCACCATCTGCCGAGAGTCCGGCGATCCCGCGCTGGGTGGCGAGAGCCACCCGTCGTGCCCGGCCCTCGGTGTGCTTGACGTCATCGGTGCGCTTCTTCGGCCGTCGGTTCTCCGGTGCGCCGATGCCCTTACCACGCCCGCGCACCAGATCGGGCACCCTGACCAGCTGTTCGGGAAGGGCCTGTTCGGCCCATTCCGTCAGCTGGGCACGTTGGTTGGGCATGAACCCGGAACCGATGCCGTGCTCACCCATGCGTGTGCTGTGCACAACGGCAGCACTCAGGCCGTGGCCGTTGTCGATCCACGGCTCCGGCTCGGTGAGCAGCTGTTCGGGGTCGGGGAACTCACCCGCGAGGCTGATCCCTCGCAGTATTCCGGCCGCATCGTTCTCCGCCCACACGAAAGCATCGGCCGCTCGGTCACGGCGCAGCCGGGCCAGTGCAAAGCGTTCGGTGGCCGGCGCTCCCGGCAGCCAAGGGATCGTCGGTCGCAGGTATACGGTCGTCGCCTCCCGATAGGGGAGGTCGAGGCGCTTGGCGGCGCCCTTGGGGTGGGTGGCCCAACGACGTACACCCCAATGCAGATGGAGACGCGCCCGATCGTCGAAGGGTGTGGTGTGCAGCGAGATGTTCAGAACCACCGAGAACCACCACTCTTTGCCCTTGGTGGTTCGGCACAGAGGCTGCGACATCAGCTCGGCTCCCTGGTCGCGCGGCCCTCGCGGCAGGGCACGAAATTGCAGGCTTCCGCCGTCGAACGTGTAGGGATCGAGGGCCAGAATGCGGCGGGCCAGGGCATCGGTGGCGAGCTGAAACTGGCGCGGATCGGGGGCTGCCGTGCCGCCCGGCGTCGGCTCGGCAGTGAGGAGTTCCACACCGTAGAGCGATTGCCACTTCGGCAGGTCTTGCTTCAGATCCGCGCTGGTGGCCAGGAGAAGCTCACGGAATCGAGGGTCCTGGGCCGCGCCCTTGGGCCCGAGAGTGCGCAGCCAGGCGTCGAACAGCTGCTGCATCGCGCGGCCGGGGAGCGGGTCGGGGGCGGCGGCGGGGACGTACATCCAGAAGTCTTCGGAAGGCTCCGCCCCTGGTTCTCGGCGGGGGCCAGGCACCAGTTCGACCGGCTGACGCGGGCGCGGGCGGACGATCACATCCGGGGCGAGGGTCTGCAGCACGGCGTCCAGTCGGCGCGTAGGCAGGCTCCGCTGCTGCTTGCCCTCGGGGCGCCCGTGGTTGTGCAGGTCGAGCAGTCCGGCGCGCCACTGTTCGGGAAATTCGAGCGCACGGTAGTTCTCGGTCCAGGGCGAGCGGTCGTCAGCCAGGTGGTACGCGGACCTGCGGACGTTCTGGTACATGTCGGTTGTCCTCACTGTGGCATGGGGAGTTGACGGGTCGTGACCGCCCGTCCGTCGTCGGTGTCCGTGTCGACGTGCTCCGCCCCGATCTCTCGGAGGGCCTCGAAAAGCGGGCGGTAGAGCAGCCTGACCAGTGGCGTGTCGGCGGGGTCGGGGCACGCGTCCATAGCGGTGGGATGGACGTCCGCGAAGTACGGGGACAACACGTCACGCAGACGCACAAGAAGCCCGGGGTCGTCGCCCCGTCGCGGACGCGACGCTCGGGCAGTGAACGGGGCGCCGGCGGCGGCGAGTCGGGGAGCGAACGCCGCATCGACGAAGACTACGCGCGCGGGTACACCTCCGCGGACCAGGCGGCCGATGACCTGCCAGATGGTGACGAGCTGGTCCCAGACGAAGGACTTCTTCTCGTCGTCGGAGAGAGACGAGTAGATGTAGGGCCGGGACAGCAGATGCCGCCAGACACCACGCGCCGACGTACGGAAAGCCCCACCGGCCGCGTGCAGGTCACCCGCCGCAGTCACGAGGTCGTCGAACGTGCCTTCTGGAAGCTGGAGTTGGCCTCGAACGAACCGGGTCGCCCAGTCGTTCACGGCGAACACGGAGAGCATGAGGTCGTCAGGCCGAGGGTGCGGCCGGACCAGGAAGAATACGGTTCCGAATGCCGCCACCCGCTCCTCTCCCGGGCGCTGGGGCACGGTGAGGATGTTGTGCCCGCGCTCGACGGCGAGCAGCGGGGCGACGAGAAGCTCGGCGTCCGGATCATCCGCGAAGGAGGCCAGGTCACCACGGCGCACCGCCTCCGCCCTTGTGGAGGTGACCGTCGTCCGTTGGCCGGGGGCTCGGTGCGCAGGGCCGTCGACGGCTGTCTCCAACTCGGCGTCGTCAGCTGCCAGGACACGCACGCGGCCGCGCCAGCGCGGGATCTCCTCCAGGGCAGCGGCTGCCGTCTGGGCCTCCTTGTAGCTGCCCACGAGGAGCAGCGCTCGCTTACGGCGCTGGTCACGGATCTGAGCCAGCTCACTCTGCAAGGGAGACGACTTGCCGTCGCCACGGGGTCGGGCCAGCCGATCGATCATCAGACGCAGCACATCAGCGCGCTGGTCCGGCTCCACTCCCGACAGCCGGATCGGGCCCCCTGAGGCGTCGTAGAGGAACCCGGTACGAAACTCCGTCCGGCGAATGGCGTCCAGCGCCTTCTTCTGCGGTTTGAGCACCGCCTGAACGGGAGCCAGGACGTGCGCGCGCGTGGAGGTCCCTGCCCAGCTGGTGCCCGACATGAGCAGGACGTGCGGCCCCTCCTGGGCTCTGCCGCTCCTGGAGCCCAACTGCGGCAGATTCAAGAGAAGTTCACGGCCGACGCCCGCACAGCGGAAGAAGCGCAGAGTGCCGGTCCTGTGCCCGTCCTTGCTGCGCGCAGCGGCGCGCTCGTCCACGAGGAACTGGAAGCCGAGCACGTTGCCCATCGGCGCCTCGGGCAGGAGTGGCGCGTAATCGAGAGGCGGCCTGCGCGTCAGTTCATGGCTCGCGGCGTCCAGTCGCAGCGCGGCCTCGACTTGGGGCCACAGGAAGGTGACGCGGTCCAGACGCTGGTGCAGTGCGGCCAGAACCAGGGTGAACTCCAGTCGGCGCGCGTTGAGTTCACGCCACTCCTCGGTGAGCGGCATGTGGTGCAGTGGGAGCCGTTCGCCCCGGCGGGAAGCCACTGCGGGGCGCGCCTCCGGGCCCGGCGCCTCGTCGAGGAACGTGTCGAGCAAAGCCCTGACGCGTCGCCGGGTCTGTTTCTCGTCGAGGGTGTGCAGAACATCGAGGGCCAGGCCTGTCAGGTCGTCGGTGGGTGTTCCGTGCGGGCCTCGTCCACCGAGCGGATCGTCACGGAAGGTGTCGAAGAATGCGGTGATCTCCCTACGACGTCGCATCCAAGGTGCTTCCGGGGAGCGAGCGTTGTCCTGCTCGGGGTCCTCCTCGTCCTCGTCCTCGTACAGTGCGTTCTCGTCCTCGAGATCCGCCTCGGGCGAGGGGCCGGTTCTCCCGAGCAGAGCGGGATACCAGGCGTGCAGCAGCTTCTCCTGGAGCGTCCACGGACTGAAGTAGTCGATCTGCACCCAGTCGCGCAGCTCCGCGTCGTCGATGAGCATGGCGTACAGCCGGTCCGCTGTGGACCCGACGACGTCGAGGGCGGCGGACCAGCGTTCGACGTCTCGGTCGGACAGCTGGACCCTTCCCTGCCGGGCCAGTTCGGCGATCTCATGGGTCTGCAGCTGGTCGAGCCAGGAGTCGGCGACCGACGTATTCGTGACGAGTGTGGCGGACGGCGCGAACATCTGGTCCCACTGCATCTGCACGCGATCCGCCTCGTCGACGATCAAGATGTCGCTGCGCAGGCAGGCCAGCTCGAGGTAGCGCAGACGCTCCTCATTGAGCTGCCGCGGAACGGTTGTCTGAACCAGGCTGGCGGGGTTGGCCACCCAGATCAGGGCATCCACCAAGTCACGCGAAGCAGAGTGGCGGGGACAGGCGCTCCACAGAGGGCACGCGTGGTCCGTCCCCGGGTCATCGTCCTCCTCAAGGTCGTCCGATGGGACCGAGCGCGGCTCGACTGCTCCCCTGGCCTGTTCGAGGGCACGCACGGCACTCTTCGTCGCAGGCTCCTGGACGCCTTCCCCCATTCGCGTCTGCTGCACCGGGTGAAGGGATCCGCACGGTGCATCCGCGTACCGCAACGGCTCGGACACCTCGAGAGCCCGCAGGGCGTCCAACGGGCAGGCCGTACTGAGGTGGGAGAACACGGCTCCGGTGTGGCCGAGCAAGGACTGTTCGCCTCGCGCGGCGTGCCGCCGATGCATGCGCTGAGCGTGCTGGAGTCGGGTGGTCCCGCCTTGAACCACGGCCGCCCGCAGGCCGAGGGAGCGGAACGTCTCGGTCAGCGTGAGCTGTTCGGCGGCATCCCCGACGACGAGGGTGATGCGCAGGCCCTTCTGGTGGGCCCAGACTGCGAGCAAGGACATCAGAGTCGACTTGCCGGCGCCGACCATGCCCACGAGATGGGTGAGCCGGTCGAGCCGTAGTTCCTGCGACTCCTCGAACGCTGCCCCGCCCGAGGTGCGCGTGTCGAGTTCCAGGTGACCGAGCCGTGTTTCCCAGTTCCCCGCCCGCAGGCCCCGCCGCTGTTCCTCGTTGTCGAGCCATCGCGCCACGTCGGCGAGTTCGCTCAGCGGCACTTTGACGGGGCCCTTCGTGGCAGGACGTTCTCCGGCCAACGGATGCCCGGCGAGCGACTCGAGGACAAGGTCGGCCGGGAGGGTGACCGAGGCTCGCCGATGACGCCGGTCCAGAAATCGGTGCTGGCCCGCCTCCGCCTGGGGCAGCGGCTTCGTGGCGAAATCAGGCAGCGCGGCGAGAGTCTCGTCATAGACCTCGAATCGGTCGGCCGCCACCAGGAGCGGGACTCGGTACGCGGGCTCCCCGGCCCCCGGCACGCGGTATGCGCGCAACCGCTCGGGCAACTCCAGGTAGGTGTCCAGGCTCTGTCGCCACAGCCGGCCGCGCCGCATCGGCCACAGCAGATGCCGAGCAGCGCTCAGAGCAGTCTCCTCGGCGGGTCCGATCGGGAGCTTCGCCGCCCTTGCGAACCGGACTCCGTAGCCGCCGAGCAGCGTCCACGCTCCCTCGGCAGCATGTCCCGGCGCCACTGTCTCGACGAGCCGCAGGGCGAGCTCGACTTGGCAGAACAGCGATGGGCGCGTTGCGGCATGCTCCTCGGGCCAAGGACCGAGCGCGGCCACGACCGGCCGGTACCAGCTACTTCGATCACGCATCGTGCACTCCGTATTCCTGGGCGCCGTCGTGCGGCGCGGTCCACGTTCCGGCAGTCGGTTACGGTGCGATGGATGCGTCCGGCCCACGCTCGCCGGCCAGTCTCATCCGGGCCGCCCGGATCAGCCGCTCGTCCGTCAGCAGCCGCAAACCGCCTGCCCGCTCGGCTCGTTCCCTGGCATACACCTCGAGGTAGTCGCGGCGGGCACGCACACGAAAGGCCGGCACCACCCAGCACGCTTCGTCGTACGGCGGCCGGCGCGGGACGGGGGCTGCCGACCGCCCGAGAAAGGCGGGTTGCGCCCAGTCCTTCATGTCGACAGCCCAGACGTGTCCGTCGGGAAAGGTGACGCGCAGGTCGTACGCGTCGAACCCGGGCCACATCTCGACATGGAGCCCCAAGGCACGCAGCTCTCCCTCCAGCGCGACTTCGGCCCGGCCAGGCCCGGTGACGAACTGCCGCAACGGCGCCCGCAGTTGGCGTAGATCACCGACTGCCACCGCGTCGAGATCCCGTCCGTGTGGTGCGCCCCCCTGGCTGCGGCACTGATCACGCTCACACCACCATGCGGTGGATCCCACGGGATGGAGCAGGACAAGGCAGCGGTGACAGCACAGGTATGTGCCGCCCCGGCGAAAGTGCGGCGGCACGGGGGCATAGATCTCCTCGATCACATGTCGGACCGGATCGAGAAAGAGGTCGGTGCTGACGTCCGTCCAGTCCCACGCGGTGAGGACGGGCCTCTCCACGAGCAGCCGACGGAATGCCGTGTACGACTCGGGCGACGAGGCGTCACGGCAGGCGCGGAACGCCTCCTCGATCACCAGTCGGTCGTACTGGCGACCCGTGCTGTCGCCATGGCCGTGCACGGCCAGTTCGTGGCAGAGCTGGGAAGGCCGGCACGAGTCCCTGTCGATGAGCCGGTCGCCTCCGTCGAACAGCCCGACGGGGAGCTGATCCAGGGGCCAACTGCCGAGTGGCCTGAGCCGCGCCCAGTGCACCATCTCGGGAACCCCCGCGGGCGGCCGCGCCCCGTTCCTCAGGCACTGGAGCACCAAGGCGTCCAGGGCCCGCTGGGCTGCGGCCGGATAGGGGAGGGTGAAGGAGTCGAGATCATCGACGGCCGCTAGCTGCAGGACGGCAGTGGCGATGTCCCGTAGCAGCATGAGATCGGGGTGGGACAACCAGTCCGCCGAGAGTTGGTGGTCAGTCAAGGACCAGTTCCTCTCCTCGTTGCGCCGAAGGCCGCTCTGTTGCCACTTCCGGCGGTCGCGGGCCGTCGGCGACGTAGGCCGTGCCAGGTTTGCACCACGTGCGGGCCCGGCAGCCATAGCAGTGCCGGCCGGTCCGCGGTTCGTACGTGGTGTCGTCAAGGAGCGGCTGAGCGAGTTCGGCGATGACGTCCCGCGCTGCCTCGACGGTCTCGGCTCGAGCGGGGTCGATGCGCTCCAGGCGGCTCTCGCCGGGCTCGTCACGCAGATGTTCCAGCTCCACCCAGGAGCGCCGCGGTTCGTCACCGATGGCACCCGCATGGAACAGCAGGATGCCCAAGGCGAGTTGGGGAAAGCTGCGCAGCAGTGACCGGCCTTCCGGAAGGGGATAGGCGGAAGTCTTCGTCTCCCTCCAGATCCATCGCCCCCGATGCGTGTACACCAGGTCGGGCGTGGCGAGAACCACCACATCGAGCTCGGGCACGTACGCCGTCACGCGATGCTGTACGAGCACCTGCTCGTTCCTCCCCAGCCCGCTCAGCGGGCACAGCAAACGGTGCTCGGCCAGCATGGTGGCGGCTCCGCGGGCCAACGGCTCGTCAAGTCCGGTCGCATCGCGCACGTCGGCGACGGCAGGAGCTTCTCGATCGCGGCAACTGTCGCCGGAGCGATCACCATGACGATCGTCGAGCCATGCGTCAACGGCCCTGCCGCGGCGTGCGCCCTGGTTCTCCCCGGACAGATCGTCAAGGTGCAGATGACGCTCCAGGTGGTACTGGGCGGGGCACCGGGCATGCAGACGCATGTCCCACACTGAGACGGAGCGGCGTCGGCGCTCGGGGACAGTGGGCCGTCCGCCCCAGAGCCGGGGAGTGCGCTTCAGGTCGGCGCAACCTGCGATGGCCTTGCAGTCGACACAGCTTTCCCCGGGCTGCCTGCGATCGTCGCCAGCCGCAGCACGGAGGGCAGGCACCGCGTGCTCGGCGAACAACTGCCGCACCTCGCCGGGCCCCTCGCTGAGCAACGACTCCGCTGATCCGTCGGCGCAGCCGAAATCGAACACCCTGACCAGCTCCGGCAAACGGCCTTCGCCGGTCGGGGAAGCCGGTGGCAGGTCGCGCGCACGACGCCAGGGTGTTGTCGCTTCTCCTCGTGCCATCACCTGTGCCACAGCCGCGAGTTCGGCTTCAGGACGTACTGGCTTAGCCCGGCGCAAGGAAGGCAGCCACAGGTCTCGTACCGTCTCGTCGGAGGACGCGTACGCCCGCCCCCAGACGGTGTGCTCGTACTGCCGTACGCCACGCATGTCAGGGGTATCGGTACGGCGGGTACGCCACGTCCACGACTGCCGCACGGGCCGGGTGGGCGGCAGTCCGGCTTCCGCCGCGGCGCCCTGTTCAGCGGTCCGCGCGGTGACGTACCGCTCCAGCACCTGCGAGGTCCACGCCAGGTGGGCGGGGTGGACCGGTGCACCCCGCCCCCTGAACGGGCCATGGGTGCGCCGCAGTTCCTCCTGCACCTGCTCAAGCGACCATCCGTCGTGTTCGACAAGGTCGAGCGCGGCGAAGAACGGGCCGAACCCGAACTCCTCCCACGGGTACGGCCGAAACGGCACGGCCGGCTCGGGCGCCAGGAGGGGACGCATGGCGATGCGCCGATGCCTGGGACACGCCCTGTCATCGGGCCTGGCCATCCTGGGGCTCGCCTTGATCAGCCAGTCGGAGCCGGAGACGCCGAGCGGATTCTGCATGGATACCCCTAGGGAAGGCGATACGGGCAGGGGGCACACGGAGCCGACAGACCAGGCGATCCGGGCACCGGACGAGCATGACACATTCTGTGAACTGAGTCCACACACCCATCATTCACAATCTCCTTCACGAACGCGTTACTCTGGGCTGCCTTACGGCGCAAGAGTGCGAGGGGAACAGCAGTGGACGCGGACGCGTACACGCCCGAGGCGGGCGATGTCATCGATGGGCGCTACGAGTTGATCGAGCCTCTCGGGAAAGGCGGCATGGCCCAGGTCTGGCGTGCCGGCAACTTCACTGCGGGCGAGGCCGGGCCTCGATGCAGCGACGTCGCGGTCAAGTTCCTGCGCCACGACTCCGAAGCCCTGTCCGCCCTCGACCCTCACGAGCGGGAATCCGAACTTGCCGTACGGAACGCCCGCTTCAGGCGGGAGGCCGACCTGCTGGGGTCGCTCGACCACCCCGGCATCCCCCAGCTCTACGCGAGCGGGACGCACCAGGCGATGCCGTACATGGTCATGCGTCTGGTGGACGGCGTGAACCTTCGGACCTTCCTGGACGAACACAGCCCACTGCCCCTCGGAACGGCTCTTGCCGTCGCCGTGCAAGCCACCATGGCCCTGGAGTGCGCGCACACACTGCCGGTAGTGCATCGCGACCTGAAACCGGCAAATATCATGATCGACAGCGCCGGTTCAGTGGTCGTGATCGACTTCGGCATCGCCAAACCGCTGCGCGCCGACGCCACTCGATACACAGCCCACGGCTCCACGCTCGGCACCCGTGGATACCTTGCCCCTGAGCAGCTGCTCGAGCGAACGCCCACGGCGCGCACCGACGTGTACTGCTTCGGCTGCATCTTCTATGAACTGCTCACGGGACGGCCGCCGTTCCCGCTCGGCCAGGATTCCGGACTGACCGAGAAACACCTCAAGGAGACTCCGTTGCCGCCAAGCGTGTACGCGGCCGGCGTCCCTGACCTCATCGACGACTTGGTGTTGCGGATGCTCGCCAAGCGGCCCGAGGAGCGGCCGACCATGACCGAAGTCATGACACTGCTCACCCCGTTCGCCCCTCGCCCCGGTGACGCCGAGCCAAGGCCACGGACCCACCCTGATCCCACTGCCCCCTTGCGCCTGCCAGAGCTTCAGCGCCCACCTCTGCACCACCCATCTCCATCTGCCCCGGCAGACTCACCGGCACCAGCCGACGGGTACTGGCTCGATCAACGCGAGATCGAGGACCTCTGCGTGCGGGCCGAAGCCGAGATCGCGTCGGGGAAGCCGGGCGACTCCACGGCGAGGGTTCAAGGGCTGACAGAACGCGTCCGTGACGAATGGGGAGAGCGCCGCCCCATCGTCCGGCGCGTCTGGCGAACGGCGGCAGACGGATTCCGCCTCCTCAGCGACCACGGCTCTGCGGCCGACATCTACGCCACCATCGTCGCCGACATGATCCGCGAGGATGGTCCGACCGAGCGCGCCGAACGCGCCCGGATCCGCCTCCGCCGCGCCTTGTGCCACTTGTCCTTCGGGGACTTGAGCACCGCCATCTCAGCTGTGGAGGAGGCAGGCCGAACGGCTGCCGGCCTGCCGCCCGACCTTGCCGCAGAACTGGAGGAGCTGCGTATCGACGTCGATACGCAGCTCGGCGCCCGCCTCATGGACCCTTGAGCCCGTCGAAAAAAGGTACGGGTTGAGATGAATCTCAACCCGTACCTTTGATCTGTGTCCGAGGGGGGACTTGAACCCCCACGCCCGATAAAGGGCACTAGCACCTCAAGCTAGCGCGTCTGCCATTCCGCCACCCGGACTAGGTGTGCGCCGCCCGCCAGGGCCTTGCCCCGCGGCGACATGGACAACAATACCAAGGATTCAGAGCGCCTTTCACCTGCGTATCCCTCGGCCTGCGAGCCTGCCCCGGCCGGGGAGCGCGGCGGATCCTCGCAGGTCGGGCGTGGTGTGCACCGCGCGTGGTCGGGCGAACACCCGCTGTCGGTCTTCGGTGTCGCGAGCCGGCCCTCGTGGGGCGGGGCCGGCACGCGAGCGGTGTGCGTCACGCACCCACGTGTGCGTCACGGCACCCTCGTACGGGTCACGGCATCAGGTGGTACTCCGGGAAGTTGCCGGGCAGCCGCTCCCCCTCGTCGCCCTGGGTGACCGCGCGGATCAGGAGTTCGCCGCCGACGAAGGCACCGCGCCACGAGGCGCCGAAGCCGCCGAAGAGCTCTTCGCGGTCGCCGCGCGAGCGGGGCTTGTCGTGGCCGACCTTGAAGGCGCGGATCTGCGGCGCCAGCCGGTCGTACGTCGCCCGGTCGTCCGTGGAGAGCGTCGCGACCAGCGCGCCGTTGGACGCGTTCATCGCCGCGAGGAGTTCCGCCTCGGTGTCGACCAGGACGATCGTGTCGACCGGACCGAACGGCTCCGCGTGGTGCAGCGGCGACGACGGTGGCGGGTTGAGGAGGGTGACAGGCGGGACGTACGCGGACGTGTCCTGGCCGGGCAGGAAGTGGCCGTCGGCCAGGGTGCCGCGGTGCACGGGTACGGCGCCGCGGTCGACGGCCTCGGTGACCTGGTCGGTGAGTTCCTTGGCCTTGGCCGCGTTGATCAGCGGGCCGAAGTCCAGGCTCGGCAGCGGGTCCGCCGGGTCGGCGACGGCGAGCGGGTGGCCGATGCGGATGTCGCGCACGGCCGGAAGGTACGCGTCCAGGAACTGGTCGAAGAGGGAGCGCTGGACGACGAAACGCGGGTAGGCGGTGCAGCGCTGTTTGCCGTAGTCGAAGAGTTTCGGGATGACCGAAGAGAGAGCGTCCCAGTTCGAGTAGTTCCAGATGCCCCAGGTGTTGAGGCCCTCCTGTTCGAGGATGTGGCGCTTGCCGAGGTCGGCGACGGCCGTGGCGACGGCGGCGCCGGTGTCGCGACCGCCGACGAAGGACACGCAGCCGATCTCGGGCGCGCGCACGAGCGCCTCCGAGAGTTCGCCGCCGCTGCCGCTGACCAGGGTGATCGGCACCCCTTCGCGGGCGGCGAGCGCACCGGCCAGGGTGAGACAGGCGAGGCCGCCGTCGGTGGGCGTCTTGGCGATCACCGCGTTGCCCGCGAGGGCCTGCACGAGCAGGGCGTGGACGAGGACGGACATCGGGTAGTTCCAGCTGGCGATGTTGGACACCGGTCCGTCGAGCGGGGCTCGGCCTTCGGTCATCCGCTCGACGTTGTCCACGTACCAGCGCACGCCGTCGATCGCCCGGTCCACGTCCGCCCGCGCGAGCCGCCAGGGCTTGCCGATCTCCCAGACGAGGAGGAGGGCGAGGAGTTCGCGGTGCTCGGTGAGGGCGTCGAGGGTGGCGGCGATCCGCGCCCGGCGCTCGGCGAGCGGGACGTGCCGCCACGCGCGGTGCTGGTCGAGCGCCGCGCGTACGGCCTGGTGGGCGGTGGGGGCGTCGAGGCGCGGCGGGCCGGCGATCGGGGTGCCGTCGACGGGGCTGGTGGCGGGAAGGGTGCGCCCGCCGGGCTGCCAGTTCGCGGCCCAGAGGTTGAGCACGCGGTCGTCGAGGAACGCCTCGGGAGCGACGTCCCGGCAGCGCTGCCAGGCGTCGGTCCAGGCCGTGCCTTGCTTGAGGGTGAGGGTGGGTTCGGGGGCCGCAGGGGCCATCATGTTCTCCGCTCTCGGTGCACAGTCGGGGGCGGGAGGTGTGCGGCTGCCTCAGGGATCAGGGGGAGGCGAGGCGTTCGAGTACGAGCCGGGCGGTCTCGGTGGGGGTCGCGCCCACGCGTACGCCCGCGGATTCCAGGGCTTCCTGCTTGGCGCGGGCCGTTCCGGAGGAACCGGAGACGATCGCTCCGGCGTGGCCCATGGTCTTGCCCTCCGGCGCGGTGAACCCGGCGACGTAGCCGACGACCGGCTTCGTGACGTGCCCGCGGATGTACGCCGCGGCCCGCTCCTCCGCATCGCCGCCGATCTCGCCGATGAGGACGACGAGTTCGGTCTCCGGGTCGTCCTCGAAGGCCCGCAGGCAGTCGATGTGCGTGGTGCCGATGACGGGGTCGCCGCCGATGCCGACGCAGGTGGAGAAGCCGATGTCGCGCAGCTCGTACATGAGTTGGTACGTGAGCGTGCCCGACTTCGAGACCAGGCCGATGCGGCCGGGCTCCGTGATGTCGGCGGGGATGATGCCGGCGTTGGCCTGGCCCGGGGTGATGAGGCCGGGGCAGTTGGGGCCGACGACTCGGGTGCCGCGCTGTTTCGCGTACGTCTGGAAGGCGACCGCGTCGTGGACGGGGATGCCCTCGGTGATGACGACGGCGAGCCCGATCCCTGCCTCGGCGACCTCGGTGACGGCGGCCCTGCAGAACGCGGGCGGGACGAAGACGACGGTCACGTCCGCGCCGGTGGCCTCGATGCCTTCGCGCACGGAGCCGAAGACGGGCACGGCGCGGCCGTCGAAGTCGACGGTGCGGCCGGCCTTGCGGGGGTTGACGCCGCCCACGATGTCGGTGCCCGCGGCGAGCATGCGGCGGGTGTGCTTCATGCCCTCGGCGCCGGTCATGCCCTGGACGAGGACCTTGCTCTCCTGGGTGAGGTAGATCGCCATGGTGTGGACTCCTCTGCTCCGGGCGCTACTTGGCGAGCTGAGCGGCGCGCTGGGCGGCGCCGTCCATGGTGGTCACCTGCTCGACGAGCGGGTGCCGGTGGTCGTCGAGGACGGCGCGGCCCTGCGCGGCGTTGTTGCCGTCGAGGCGTACGACGAGGGGTTTGGTGAGGCGGATCTCGTCGAGGGCCTGCACGACTCCGTCGGCCACGGCGTCGCAGGCGGTGATGCCGCCGAAGACGTTGACGAAGACGGACCTGACGTCCCGGTCGGAGAGGATGACGGAGAGTCCGTCGGCCATGACCTGGGCGGAGGCGCCGCCGCCGATGTCGAGGAAGTTGGCGGGGCGGGCGCCGCAGCCGGCGACGACGTCGAGGGTGGACATGACGAGTCCCGCGCCGTTGCCGATGACGCCGACCCGGCCGTCGAGCTTGACGTAGTTGAGCCCCTTGGCGGCGGCCCGAGCCTCCAGTGGGTCGTCGTGGTCGGTGTCCGCGCCGCCCCAACGTGCCTGGCGGAAGCGGGCGTTGTCGTCGAGGGTGACCTTGCCGTCGAGGGCGAGGAGGCGGCCGTCGCGGGTGCGGACGAGGGGGTTGACCTCGACCAGTACGGCGTCCTCCTCGGTCAGGACGGTCCACAGTTTGACGAGGACGTCGGCCGTCTCGGGCGGGAGCCGTGCGGCGCGGGCGATCTCGGCGGCCTTGTCGGCGGTGACGCCGTGCGAGGGGTCGATCGGGACGCGGGCGACGGCCTCGGGGCGGGTCGCGGCGACCTCCTCGATCTCCATGCCACCCTCCGCGGAGGCGATCGCGAGGAAACGCCCCGCGGCGCGGTCGAGTACGTACGAGACGTAGAACTCGGTCTCGATCTCGACTGGTTGGGCGAGCATCACCTGGTGCACGGTGTGCCCTTTGATGTCCATCCCGAGGATCGCGCGTGCCGTCAGCTCTGCGGCGGCCGGGTCAGCGGCGAGCTTGACGCCGCCCGCCTTGCCGCGTCCGCCGGTCTTCACCTGGGCCTTGACGACGACGCGGCCGCCGAGGCGGTCCGCGATGCGGCGGGCCTCCTTGGCCGTGTCGGCGGCCTCTGCCGCCGGAACCGACACGCCGTATTCCTCGAAGAGTTCCCTTGCCTGGTACTCGAACAGGTCCATTTCGGCTCCTGACTCAAAAATGCCGCACGCCCCCTGGACACCACTGACCGGATGCGGGATAACAAGCTTCATACAGTATTCGTCGACTGTATGCAATCTGCCGCGACAGTGGTGAACGCAGTGCGTGAAGCGTGTCTGACACGTGCGTGACAGCAAGCGCGACAGCAGTCCACGAGGCGGTCCGTGAGCTGCGAGTGAGGACGCCAACTCCCCTACGAAGGGACAGGACTTCGCCATGCCCGACGAGAACAGCCAGCAACTCATTTCCGGTGGGCACCTGGTCGCCAAGGCACTCAAAGCGGAGGGCGTGGAGGTCATCTACACCCTGTGCGGCGGCCACATCATCGACATCTACGACGGCTGCGTCGACGAAGGCATCGAAGTCGTCGACGTACGCCACGAACAGGTCGCCGCCCACGCCGCCGACGGCTACGCGCGCATCACCGGCAAGCCCGGCTGCGCCGTCGTCACCGCGGGCCCGGGGACCACCGACGCGGTCACCGGCGTCGCCAACGCCTTCCGTGCCGAGTCACCGATGCTCCTCATCGGCGGCCAAGGGGCCCACACCCAGCACAAGATGGGCTCGCTTCAGGACCTGCCGCACGTCGACATGATGACGCCCATCACCAAGTTCGCCTCGACCGTGCCGGACACGGCGCGGGCCGCGGACATGGTGTCCATGGCGTTCCGCGAGTGCTACCACGGCGCCCCCGGGCCCTCCTTCCTGGAGATACCGCGCGACGTCCTCGACGCCAAGGTCCCCGTCGACAAGGCACGCGTGCCGCAGGCCGGCCACTACCGCGCATCCACCCGCTCGGCCGGCGACCCCGAGGCCGTCGAGAAGCTCGCCGACCTCCTCGTACACGCCGAGAAGCCCGCGATTCTGCTCGGCTCCCAGGTGTGGACCACCCGCGGAACCGAGGCCGCCACGGAACTCGTCCGCACCCTCAACGTGCCCGCCTATATGAACGGCGCCGGACGCGGCACCCTCCCTCCCGGCGACCCGCACCACTTCCAGCTCTCCCGCAGGTACGCCTTCTCCAACGCCGATGTCATCGTCATCGTCGGCACCCCCTTCGACTTCCGGATGGGCTACGGCAAGCGGCTCTCGCCGGACGCGACCGTCGTCCAGATCGACCTGGACTACCGCACCGTCGGCAAGAACCGCGACGTCGACCTCGGCATCGTCGGCGACGCGGGCCTGATCCTGAAGGCCGTCACCGAGGCCGCCTCGGGGCACGCTTCTCATGTACTCAGTAACGGCGGTGCGTCCAAGCGCAAGGAGTGGCTGGACGAACTGCGCGCCGCCGAGCAGACCGCCATCGAGAAGCGACTGCCGAACCTGCGCTCGGACGCCTCCCCCATCCACCCCTACCGCCTGGTCAGCGAGATCAACGACTTCCTCACCGAGGACTCGATCTACATCGGCGACGGCGGCGACATCGTCACCTTCTCCGGCCAGGTAGTGCAGCCCAAATCACCCGGCCACTGGATGGACCCCGGTCCGCTCGGCACGCTCGGCGTCGGGATTCCGTTCGTGCTCGCCGCGAAGCAGGCCCGCCCCGACAAGGAGGTCGTCGCGCTCTTCGGCGACGGCGCGTTCTCCCTGACCGGCTGGGACTTCGAGACCTTGGTTCGCTACGAGCTCCCCTTCGTCGGCATCGTCGGCAACAACTCCTCGATGAACCAGATCCGCTACGGCCAGAAGGCCAAGTACGGCGACGAGCGCGAACGCGTCGGCAACACCCTCGGCGACGTCCACTACGACAAGTTCGCCCAGATGCTCGGCGGTCACGGCGAGGAGGTCCGCGACCCCGCCGACATCGGCCCCGCGCTGCGACGGGCCCGCGAATCGGGCAAGCCCTCGCTCATCAACGTCTGGGTGGACCCGGACGCGTACGCCCCCGGAACCATGAACCAGACCATGTACAAGTGAGGAGCTGAATCGTCATGACGACCAAGGCTCTTGAGGGCGTACGCGTCCTCGACATGACACACGTCCAGTCGGGCCCGTCCGCCACCCAGCTCCTCGCCTGGCTCGGTGCGGACGTGGTGAAGCTGGAGGCGCCGAGCGGCGACATCACGCGCAAGCAGCTGCGCGATCTGCCGGACGTCGACTCCCTCTACTTCACGATGCTCAACTGCAACAAGCGGAGCATCACCCTCAACACCAAGACCGAGCGCGGCAAGGAGATCCTCACCGAGCTGATCCGGCGCTCGGACGTCATGGTCGAGAACTTCGGCCCCGGGGCCGTGGACCGCATGGGGTTCACCTGGGATCGCATCCAGGAGATCAATCCGCGAATCGTCTATGCCTCCATCAAGGGTTTCGGTGACGGTCCGTACACCAACTTCAAGGCCTACGAGGTCGTGGCGCAGGCCATGGGCGGGTCGATGTCGACCACGGGCTTCGAGGACGGACCACCGCTGGCGACGGGGGCCCAGATCGGCGACTCGGGAACCGGCATTCATGCCGTCGCCGGAATTCTCGCGGCGCTCCTGCAGCGGGAGAGCACCGGGCGGGGGCAGCGGGTCAACGTGGCCATGCAGCATGCCGTGCTCAACCTCTGTCGGGTGAAGTTGCGCGATCAGCAGCGCCTGGCCCATGGCCCGCTCGCTGAATATCCCAACGAGGACTTCGGCACGGAAGTTCCCCGATCCGGCAACGCGTCCGGCGGCGGTCAGCCCGGGTGGGCGGTCAAGTGCGCGCCGGGCGGCCCGAACGACTACGTGTACGTCATCGTCCAGCCCGTCGGCTGGCAGCCGATCGCCAGCCTGATCGGCCGGCCCGAACTGGCCGACGACCCCGAGTGGAACACGCCCGAGGCCCGGCTGCCGAAGCTGAACAAGATGTTCCAACTGATCGAGGAGTGGTCCTCGACCCTGCCGAAGTGGGAGGTCCTGGAACAGCTCAACTCCCACAACATCCCGTGCGGCCCGATCCTGTCGACGAAGGAGATCGTGGAGGACACCTCGCTCGCCGCCAACCAGATGGTCGTCAAGGTCCAGCACCCCCAGCGCGGCGAGTTCACCACCGTCGGCTCCCCGCTGAAGCTCTCCGACTCCCCCGTGGACGTGATCAGTTCACCGCTGCTCGGCGAGCACAACGAAGAGGTGTACGTCGGCGAGCTCGGCCTCGGGGACGAGGAGCTGCGCCTGCTCAAGTCGAACGGAGTGATCTGACGTGATGGCAGAGGACCGCACGCGGACGGTGCGGGCGCTGCTCGACGCCGTACGCGCCGACGGCCGCACCGCGCTGACCGCGCCCGAGGGCAAGGTGATCGCCGACGCGTACGGAATCGCCGTACCGGGCGAGGAGCCGGCGCGGGACGTGGACGAGGCGGTCGCGGCGGCGGCGCGTTTCGACGGGCCGGTCGTGATGAAGATCGTCTCGCCGGACATCCTGCACAAGACCGACGCGGGCGGCGTGATCGTCGGAGTGGAGGGCGCCGCCGAGGTGCGGTCCGCGTTCCACACGATCGTCGACAGCGCCCGTGCCTACGACGCGGACGCCCGCATCGAGGGCGTACAGGTGCAGCAACTCCTGCCGAAGGGACAGGAGGTGATCGTCGGCGCGGTCACCGACCCGACGTTCGGCAAGGTGGTGGCGTTCGGGCTCGGCGGGGTCCTGGTCGAGGTCCTGAAGGACGTGACGTTCCGCCTCGCGCCCGTCGACGCGGACGAGGCCGTCTCCATGCTCGACTCGATCCGGGCGGCGGAGATCCTCCGGGGCGTGCGCGGGGAGGCCGGCGTGGACCGCTGGGCGGTCGCCGAGCAGATCCGCCGGGTCTCCGAACTGGTGACGGACTTCCCGGAGATCGCGGAGGTCGACCTCAACCCGGTGATCGCCACACCGGAGGGCGCGCTCGCCGCGGACATCCGCGTGATCCTGTCGGCGGAGGCGCCCAAAACCCGGCGCACCTACGGTAGGGACGAGATTCTGCGCTCCATGAAGCGCCTGATGCAGCCGCGCTCCATAGCGGTCATCGGTGCCTCCAACGAGCACGGCAAGATCGGCAATTCGGTGATGCGGAACCTCATCGACGGAGGCTTCTCCGGCGAGATCCACCCCGTGAACCCCAAGGCCGATGACATTCAGGGCCGCAAGGCGTACAAGAGTGTCACCGACGTTCCGGGTGAGGTGGATGTGGCGGTTTTCGCGATCCCCGCCAGGTTCGTGGCCTCCGCCCTCGAGGAGGTGGGGCGCAAGGGCATCCCGAACGCGGTGCTGATCCCGTCCGGCTTCGCGGAGACCGGAGAGCACGCGTTGCAGGAGGAGATCGTCGCCATCGCCGAACGGCACGGCGTACGCCTCCTGGGGCCGAACATCTACGGCTACTACTCGACGTGGCAGGACCTGTGCGCCACGTTCTGCACGCCGTACGACGTGAAGGGCGGGGTCGCGCTGACCTCGCAGTCGGGCGGCATCGGCATGGCGATCCTGGGCTTCGCCCGCGCCACCAAGACCGGTGTCTCCGCCATCGTCGGGCTCGGCAACAAGTCCGACATCGACGAGGACGATCTGCTGACCTGGTTCGGCGAGGACCCCAACACCCAGTGCATCGCCATGCACTTGGAGGACCTCAAGGACGGGCGGGCGTTCGTCGCGGCGGCCAAGGAGACGGTTCCGAAGAAGCCGGTCGTCGTCCTCAAGGCGGGCCGCACCGCCGCGGGCGCGAAGGCCGCGGGCTCGCACACGGGGGCGCTCGCGGGCGACGACGCGGTGTACGACGACATCCTGCGGCAGGCCGGCGTGATCAGGGCTCCAGGCCTCAACGACATGCTGGAGTACGCGCGTGCGCTGCCCGTGCTGCCCGCCCCGCGGGGGGACAACGTCGTCATCATCACCGGCGCGGGCGGTTCGGGTGTGCTCCTGTCGGACGCGGTGACCGACAACGGGCTCTCCCTGATGGAGATTCCGGACGACCTGGACGCCGCGTTCCGCGAGTTCATCCCGCCCTTCGGGGCCGCGGGCAACCCCGTGGACATCACGGGCGGCGAGCCCCCCTCCACGTACGAGGCGACGATCCGGCTCGGTCTGGAGGACCCGCGGATCCATGCCCTCGTACTCGGCTACTGGCACACGATCGTCACTCCACCGATGGTGTTCGCCGAGCTCACCGCGCGCGTGGTGGCCGATTTCAGAAAGCGCGGCATAGACAAGCCGGTTGTGGCCTCCCTTGCGGGCGATGTCGAGGTCGAAGAGGCGTGCGCGTACCTCTTCGCACACGGAGTCGTCGCCTACCCCTACACGACCGAGAAGCCCGTCGCCGTGCTCGGTGCGAAGTACCGGTGGGCGCGGGCGGCGGGGTTGCTCGGAGGTGGTCGATGAGTTGAGCGACGGCTCGAACCACGGGGCCTGCGGCGGCCGCTCGCCGCGGGCCCCGGTGCGAAGAGAACGGACAGGGGGCGCTGGCCAGACTTCTTCCACGCGAGGGGTTCGATCGACATGACGACAACCGACCTGCCAACCACCGTCCCCTATCGGGAGGTGACGGACGCCAACGGCCGTACGTACCGGCTCGGCGAGACCGACATCGACATCATGGGGCGTAAGCGCAAGTGGATGGTCATCCTGCCCTGGGTGGGCATGATGGGCATCAGCTCCGCGGAGTACGCGTTCGCGTCCGCGGAGGACACCCTGCACACCGCACATCACTGGGCCAGCGGCCACATCTTCTGGATGATGACCGTCTGGGTGTTCTTCCAGGCCGCCGTGGCCTTCCCCGCGGGGCGGCTGCGCGAGAGCGGCAGACTGCCGGCCCGCTGGGCGATGATGCTCGGTTCGGTGGGAACCCTGCTCGGCTATCTGTCCCTGGCGTACGCACCGCACGTGGTGTTCGCCTACATCGGCTTCAGCATGTTCAGCGGCATGGGCGCGGGCATGGTGTACGCGACGTGCGTCAACATGGTCGGCAAGTGGTACCCGGAGCGCCGGGGCGGCAAGACCGGCTTCGTCAACGGCGGCTTCGCCTACGGTTCCGTGCCGTTCGTGTTCATCTTCACCGGCGTCATGGACCTGACCAACTTCCGTACGGTGCTTGTTCTGGTGGGCCTCTTCCTGGCCTCCGTCGTGGCCGTGGCGGGGTTCTTCTTCAAGGACCCGCCGAAGAACTGGTGGCCCGCCGATGTCGACCCGCTCAACCCTCCGGACGACCCGCGCGCCCGCCGGTCCCTTGAGAAGAACCCGCCTGCCGTGAAGCAGTACTCCCCCATGGAGGCCTGGAAGACCGGTCGGGTGGCGCTGATGTGGTTCTGTCTGGCGTGCACCTCGGGTGTGAACATCTTCGGCATCGCGTTCCAGGTCGACATCGGCAAGGAGGCGGGTTTCGCCAGCGGAATCGTGGCCACCGCGATGTCGCTCAAGGCGATCGTCAACGGCACCGGGCGGGGCGTCATCGGCTGGCTCTCCGACCGCTACGGCCGCAAGCAGTGCCTGCTGGCCGTGTGCGTCATCCTCGGCCTCGCGCAGTTCGGCCTCATCTGGTCCGCGGGCATGCAGAACCTGACGCTGTTCCTGATCTTCTCCGCGGTCTCCGGCTTCGGCGGCGGCGCCATCTTCCCGATGTTCGCGGCGCTCACCGCCGACTACTTCGGCGAGAACAACAACGCCACCAACTACGGCATGGTGTACAGCTCGAAGCTGGTCTCCGGTCTCGGCGCGGGCATGGGCGCCGTGGTCGTGGGCTCCTGGGGGCACTCCGGCGCGTTCATCCTGGCAGGCTCGATCTCGTTCTTCGCCGGGTTCGTGGCGCTGTTCCTGAGCCCGCCCGGACGGCCGAAGCGCGGGAAGATCACACCGAATCCGCATCCCATCAGCCGGGACGCGCACTGACCTCCCACCTCTCGATCCGCACCTCCCCTACGCAGAGCCCCCGGCACCGTGCCGGGGCTCTGCGTGTGCGGGGCGTCGGACACGGGAGCGCCGTCAGCAGTCCCGCTCGCGCAGCGAGTGCAGGTGCGCGCTGGACTTGCGGGCGAAGGCGAGCGAGTCGACGGGGTTGTCGTGCTCCACCTGCCAGTGGTGGTAGCGCCGGCCGGTCGGCGTACGGCGCGTCACCTCGGACAGGAACCGCCGGTAGTCGATGTCGCCGTCGCCCACGTCCACCATCCGGTAGCCGTCCTTGGCGGACTCGTCGTGCTCGCCGTCCTTGACGTGGAACAGCGGATACCGGTGCGGCTGCTTGAGCACGTAGTCCAGCGGCTCGAACGGCGCCGGAGTGCCGTCGACGCGCTTGGAGAAACGGAACTGCGCCGCGTACGCCCAGTAGATGTCCATCTCCAGGTACACCAGATCCGGGTCGGTCTCGGCGAGCAGCACGTCGTAGAGCCGCACGTCGGGCCGGTCGGTCGCGAAGGAGAACTCCTCGGCGTGGTTGTGCTGGTAGAACTTCATGCCGCGCTTCTTCGCTGCCGCGCCGTACGTGTTGAACTCCTCGGCGCAGCGCTTCCAGCCGTCGACGGTCGTGCCGTAGCGCCAGGGGCCCGAGGCCGTGCCGATGTGCTTCAGGCCGAGCGCCTGGGCCTCGTCGAGGACCTTCTCGAGGTTCTGCGCGAAGGTGTACGCGTTCGGGTCGTCGGCGTAGTAGCCGACGTGGCTGCCGATGGGGTTGAGGCCGTGATCGGCGGCGAGCCGCTTCAGCTGGGCGAGCGTGATGGGTCCCGCGGAGCCCTGCGTGTAGCCGGCGAACTCGATCTCGTCGTAGCCGTGCTCGCTCAACTCCTCGAAGACGGGGGCGAATCCGAGGGTGGAGACCTTGTCGCGCAGGCTGTAGAGCTGGATGCCGAGGCGGCCGGGCGGCAGCACGGGGCGGCCCTTGCGACGGGCGGTCGCGGTCGTCGCAGCCGACGCACCTGCTGAGGGCTGGGCCGCTGCGGAGGTCGCGCCGGCGCCGACGAGCGCGGCGGCTCCGGCTCCGGCGGCGACGCCGAGCATGCCGCGGCGGCTGAGTCTGTGGGCGAGTTCGGGGTCGGACGTGGACGTGCGGGAGTAGCTGGGCATGCGGGAACTCCTTGCGGTCACGGGGCGTTGTCAGTGGTGTCTGGTTGAGTTGTTCTCAGTCGGCGAGTTGTTCTCGGTCGCCGGTCAGGAGTGCAGA
>NZ_JASCIS010000017.1 GCF_029968015.1 Streptomyces luteolus | reverse complement strand
CCCCCCCGGCCCCCCCCGGGCCCCCGGGGGGGCCCCCCCCCCCCGCGGGGGGGGGGGCCCCCGCCCCCCCCCCCCCCCACGGCGTTCTCACTCGGTCAGGCTCCATCCCCCTCGATCCCCCTCGATCCCCCTCGATCCACTGTGGCGGCGTGGGTCAGGCGGGGACGCCCGCCAGGCGCTGCCAGCCGCACCGGCCGGCCTCCGCCAGCAGCTCCGGGTGATCGCCGATGACGACCGAGTGACCGACAAGGCGAAGAAGCCCCAGGTCGGACACGTGATCGCCGTAGGCGTGGCACTCCTCGGGGAGGATGTCGCGCTGGTGCAGGAGCTCTCGGGCTGCCTGGGCCTTGGCGTCGCCGATCATCGTCGTCAGCACGTCCCCGGTGTACACCCCGTCCTGGATCTCCGGGCGGGTGCACAGCACCACGTCGGCGCCGACGTGGGCGGCCACGGGATCCAGGGCGGCGGGGAAGGAGCCGGAGACCAGGACGGTGGCCAGCCCTCGCTCCTGGTGGGCCGTGAGCGCTTCGAGGACGTCCCGGTGGAAGAAGCCGCCGTGCCGGAGGTGCTGTGCGAACCACGCCCGGCCGGCGGCCTCCGTCTGCTCGTACCGGTAGCCGGCGAATCGCCGGTAGAAGAGCCGGTTGCCCTGTTCCCGGGGCATGCCGGGGCGCAGCAGGTCGCGGGCGTCCTGGCGGAGCCGTCGCTGCTCCTGCGGGGTGTGCCCGACGGCTTCCAGGAAGAAATCGTAGAAGTCGAACATGGTCTTGACGGTGGTGAGCGTCTCGTCGACGTCGAAGAACGCGACAGCGTGCGTGGTCGTCGGCAGTGCCGTGGTCACGGAGGACTCCGGAGGCGAGAAGGGAAGAGGAAAGTGGAAGGGGGCGGGCAGAGGGGCGGGCAGCGGGGCGGCCGGAAGGCTCAGCCCAGCGCCACGCGCACTTCGGCCACCGTCTCGTCCTGCTGGACGGCGCTCATGCGGAAGGTCTCCTGGCCGCCGTCTCCCTCGCGTGCGGCCGTCAGACACACCGCGTCGTCCAGTTCGGCGAACTTCAAGAAGCGGCCGTGCAGCCGCAGCACGCGTCCGGCGTCGGTTTGCGGCGTGACGGTGTCCTCCACGCCGAGCAGCAGGGCGCACTGGCGGGCCGCCTCGCTGAAGACCATGGCCGGGACGTGGTCGTAGGGGTGGTCGTACATGCTGCGATTGCGGTGCGTGCGGGGGCTGAGCCGCGCGGTGAGAGTGCCTGGGTCCAGCTGTACGGCGTCGAGGACGGTGTTCGCCGGGTCGAGTCGGCGTACCCGGGCCGGGTCGACGGGCACTCCGGCGGGCTCGGCGGGCAGGGTGAACGCCGTGGGGACGGTGGTGCCGCGCTGCATATGGCGCAGTGCGTGGTACTGGTCGGTGGGGGTGCAGTTGGTGTCCATGGTGAGCCGGCCCAGGGTGCGGCCGTCGAGCGTGAGGTCCATGGCGAAGGCCAGTCGGCGCAGCCGCCCGCCGCGTCGGCCGCGTTGGGTCACCTCTGCGTCCATACGCAGTTCCCCGGGGCGTTCACCGCATCGGAGCGCTTCCGGCTCGGTGATGTCGAGCGTCCAGGACGTGACCATGAACGTGGTGTCCTGGGGCACCTCCTCATGGAGGTGCGAGGCGTAGGTGACTGCCTGGCGGCAGCTCTCCAGGACGAGCAGCGGGTCGTGGAAGCTCCGACCGGCCGCGTGGTCGCGGAAGTACCCGTGAGAGAGCGGAAGTTGCGCGGCGGCGGTGAAGGTGCCCTCACCGGTGGCGACGGAATCGGTGAGGAACACCTCGGACAGGGCCCAGCGGTGGACGAGCGCGCGGGACACGGTCCGGTCGTAGGCGGGAGTGGTGGGGCTGCGGGGCGCGTCGAGGACGGAGGCTTCCACGGTGACTTCCCTTCGTAGCAAAGGCGTTCAGTTCAAGGCCTCAGTTCAAGGCGTTCAGTGCGCGGCGGCGCTGCCGCTGGATGCGGGGACGGCGGGCGGCGTGGCGGCGCGCTCCTTGCGCTCCGCTGCCACACCGAGGCCGGCGAGGAGAAGTCCGACGAAGGTGACCAGGGCCCCGGCCCAATTGAGGGCGGGGTAGCCGAGGCCGGCGTCGATGATCGTGCCGCCGAGCACTGGGCCGGCGGCGTTGGCGAGGTTGAAGGCGGCGATGTTCGACGCCGACGCCAGTGTGGGGGCGCCGCCGGCCTTGGCCATGATCCGCATCTGGAGCGGGGAGATGGTGGCGAAAGTGGCCGCGCCGAAGAGGAAGACGGTCACGCAGGTGGCAGTTTTGTCGTGCACCGTGAAGGTGAACGCACCGAGGATGAGGGTGAGTAGCGCCAGTGCACCGCACATGGCGCTCCTGGGGGCGCGGTCCGCGACGCGGCCGCTGATCAGGTTGCCGACGAACATGCCGACGCCGAACAGCACCATGATCAGGGTGACGGCGCCGTCACCGAAGCCGGTCACCTCGGTGACCATTTCTGCGATGTAGGTGTACGAGGTCATGACGCCGCCGAAGCCGAGCACGGTGGTGAGCAGGACCAGCAGTACCTGCGGGCGGCGCAGCACCTTCAGTTCGGAGCGCAGCCCGGTGCCCTCGGGCGCCGGGGTCCTGGGAACAAGCGATGCAATGCCCGCCAGGCCCACCGCGGCGAAGAGAGCGACCATCCAGAAAGCCCAGCGCCAGCCGAAGTGCTGGCCGATGAACGTGCCCGCCGGGACGCCGAGGATCGTGGAGAGGGTGAGCCCCGCGGCGACCATGGACACGGCGCGCCCCTTGCGGTCCTGGGGGACGAGGTCGGAAGCGACCACCATCGCGACACCGAAGAATGCGCCGTGGGCGAGGGCGGAGAACACCCGTCCCGCCATGAGCAGCCCGTAGTTGGGGGCGAGGGCGGACAGAACCGTTCCGGCGAGGAAGACCAGCATGAGCCGGATCAGCAGGGCCCTGCGTTCGGTGCGGGCACACAGAACGGTGAGACCGGGGGCGCCGATGACGACGCCGAGCGCGTATCCGGACACCAGAAGTCCCGCGGTGGGGATGGAGACGGAGAGGTCGGCTCCGATGTCGGGG
Organism: Streptomyces luteolus; assembly: GCF_029968015.1. GTDB lineage: Bacteria > Actinomycetota > Actinomycetes > Streptomycetales > Streptomycetaceae > Streptomyces > Streptomyces luteolus. The sequence continues at coordinate 166,197 of NZ_JASCIS010000017.1, read as the reverse complement.
AGGATCCCCGCGATGATGAACTCGGCGACTCCGATGGCGAAACCGCTGAGGGACAGGGCGATGACGGCAATGGGCACAGCTGTGCTCCTGGGTTGAGCTTCGGCAGAACGATGAGGGGAGGCGGCCGCGGTCAGGGCAGGATGTCTCCGGGCAGATCCCGGTCACCGGCGATCGCACGCATGTGCCAGTACGGGTAGGGCGCGGGCCGGTCGCTCGCCGCGTCCAGGCGCTCCCGCTCCTCGGCGGTGATCTCCCACTCGACGGTGCCGAGGTTGTCCTGGAGCTGGCCGGGGCGGCTGGCGCCGAAGACCACGGACGTCACGGCGGGCTTGCTCAGCACCCAGTTGAGGGCGACCTGGGCAATCGAGACACCGCGCTCGCGGGCGATGCCGTCGAGCACCTCCACCACGTCGTAGGCCTGCTCGCGATCGGTGAGCGGGGCGATGGAGGCGGGGCCCTCGTGCGCCAGACGGAAGTCCGCGGAGACGTCCTGGCGGCGCCGGTACTTCCCGCTGAAGAAGCCGCCCGCCAGCGGGCTCCAGACGGTGATGCCCACACCCTGGTCGGCGGCGGCGGGCACGATCTCGTGCTCCAGTTCACGGGCTCCCAGGTTGTAGTAGCCCTGGTAGGTCGGCGAAGCGGACGAGGCTGCGGCGGTCGGAGATGTCGAGCCGTCGGTGTCGCGCAGTCCGGTCACCAGGCCGCGCGTGAGGGTGATGGCCTCCCGCAGAGCGTCGTGGACCGCCGCGAGGTGCCGGTCCGTTCCCCGGGCGTCCGCGTCCGCGGACGGGGTCTTGAGCCGGTGGAGCTCCAGGTGGCGAAAGGCCAGGGCGAGGCTGCCGCCCAGGTGGTCGTGGACGTCGCGGGCCATGCGACCGCAGCAGTCGTCGCCCGGCGCCGGCCGGTGCGCCCGCAGCCGGGTCGCATAGCCGTGGGCAGCGGCTCTGGTGCACCGGGCGAACACCCGCCGTGCGATGTCCGCCGCACCGGCGTCGCCCGTCTCCCGGCCCGCTTCTTCCACCGTCGCGACGAGCGCCTCCGTGAGCCGGTCCAGGGCAGCCAGACAGTCGGCGAGCCCGAGGTCCACGGCGGCCCACCGGGCGCCGAGCGCGCGGAAGGACACCTCCGTGCCTCGTACGTGGTCCGGATGTCCCCCCGCCTGGGACAGGCCGGGTGCGTCGAGGGCGCGGGAGCACTCCGCGACGGCCAGTGCCAGCTGGGCGCGGGTGTCCCGCCACAGCTCCGGGAGCTGCACGAACGGATGCCCCTCTGCCCGCAGGGCGGCCGCGCAACCGGCCAGCACGTCGGCGGCGGCCCGCCTCAGGCGCGCGCCGAGCCGGTCCGGCACAAGATCCGCACAGCCCGCCGCACGGTGCGTGACGGTCCGTTCCGACGCAGAAACGCTCCCCACCCAAGCCTCCCGAATCTGGCACCGCAGCAGCGGCCGACTGGTAACAGCTGTCAGCGAGGGCCTACTTGTCCATCTCAGCTGACGGTGCGACGGTAGGTGCGAGACGGAAGGCTGTCAACTACGATGAGCTGTCGCCACCTAGCCGGTTCACACTGGCGAACAGAAGGAGTGTTGATGCCCCCCTTGGCCGACAAGATCGACAAACTTTTCAGGACGATCCGCACCAACGGCCAGGAGTACACCTACGAGGAGGTCGCTCGTGGCTGCAGCGAACTGAGCGGCGGCACCTTCTCCAAGACGTACGTCTGGCAGTTGCGCACCGGCCAGCGGGACAACCCCACCAAACGGCATCTGGAGGCGCTGGCGGCGTTCTTCCGGGTGCCTGCCGCGTACTTCTTCGACGACGACACCGCCGAGCGGGTCGACGCACAGCTCGCCATCGCCTCGGCGATGGGCAACGCCGAGGTCCGTGACATCGCCCTGCGCGCCATGAGCATGGACGACTCCGGCCGGAAGCATCTGGCGCGCATCATCCACGAGGTCAGCCTGATGCGCTCGGCGGCCTCCTCCGGCGGGCAGTCGGGCGGCGGCAACGGAACGGCCGACGACCCGGAGGGCAGAGACACCAGCGGCACGGCGGGTGCCGGGGGATAGACCGCCGATGCGATTCCTGCAGCGACTCCGGCGCCGATCCGACCTCCGGGAGCCGATGCGATTCCTGCAGCGACTCCGGCGCCGGTCCGACCTCCGGACGCTGCGCCGGGAGAGCCGACAGCGACTGGCCGCCTCCGGGTTGCCCAAGTCCTACGACCTCATGACCCTGTGCGACCACCTCAGCAGCTCTCGGGGCCGACCCATCCATCTACTGCCCATGCCCTTGGACGCCGCCGGTCCGTGCGGGCTGTGGCTGGCCTTCTCGGACGCCGACTACGTCGTCTACGAGCAGCACACCAGCCGACACCACCAGGAGCACATCATCGCCCACGAGCTGGCGCACATGCTGTGCTGCCACCGCAGCGGGACCGCCGATTCGGCGGCCGTAGCCGAGCTGTTCCCGGACCTCGACCCGTCGCTGGTGCAGGACCTGCTGTCCCGGGACAGCTACTCCGACGCCCAGGAGCGGGAGGCGGAGGTGATGGCGTACCTCATCGGTGAGGGTCTGCGTTCGCACCCCGGCGCGGACGTCACCGAAACGGACGGGGTGCTCGGCAGAATCCAGGGGTCCCTCAACTGGCGCCGCCGGAACCGGACATGAACGGTGTCCGCTACCCGCTGGGCGCGGCGATCTGCTGCCTGGCGTTCGTCCGCACCCTCCCGCCCGCCCTGCGCCGCGGCTCGGAACAGGCGGTCGTCGCCCTGTGCGCGTCCTTCGGCTGCCAGGGCATGTACCTCGCCATGTCCGCCCCCACCAGCCTGACCGGGACACTCTTCGGCACGGTCACCTGGTACAACGTTTCCGTCCAGATGTGGATCATCGCGGCGATCGCCTGCCAGCAGGTGCTGCTCATCCACTGGCTGCATGCGCCGGAGGAGGCCCGGGTCCGCGCGCGCCGACGGCTGGCGCTGCTGGCCTGTGTGCCGTTGGCGATGGCGGTCCTCTTCGAGCTGTCCGTGCTGCACGGACACCCCCGGAACAATTTCGCACACCCTCGGGAACAGCCGTACTTCGTGGCCTACCAGGTCGTCTACCTCACAGCCTTCACCCTCGGGAAGGCCGTGGTGGCGAAGGCGTGCTGGTTCTATGCCCGGCTGACCGAGGATGTCTGGCTGCGGCTCGGACTGCGGACTGCGGCGGTCGGTGCGTGCCTCGACCTCGTCTATGCGCTCGGCCGCTTCGCGGACGTGTTTCTCGTACACCGCGGATGGGACCCGTCCACGTGGGCGGACGTCACGCGGACCTGTCTGACCCTGGGGATGATCCTGAACACCATCGGCTGGACCGCGCCGTTGTGGGGTCCGCGGGTGCGGGCGGTACAGGTGTGGTGGGCCGACTACCGCCGCTTCCGCAAGCTGCGCCCGCTCTGGTACGCCCTGTATCGGGCGCACCCCGAGACGTCCCTGCAGCCCGCTCCCCGCAGCGACCTCTTTGCCCTGTGGGACCTGCGTTTCCGCCTGCACCGGCGGGTGATCGAGATCAGAGACGGCTGTCTGGCTCTGGGCGGGCAGGTCTCCCCCGGACTGGCCACGGCACCGGGGCCGGACCGGAGCGCGGAGGAGCGGGCGCAGTGGGAGGCGGCACATATCGCGGCCGCCCTCGCGGCGCCGCCCGGACAGAGCGGCGGGGAAGCGGGAGAGAAGGCAGCGGGCGGCGCCGGACCCGCGCCGGTGATGAGCCCGGAAAATATGGATTTCTCCGCCGATGTGCGGTGGCTGGTCCAGGTCTCGCAAGCCTTCGCCTCCTCCCTCGCCGTACGGCCGGAGGGCGACCGCGCGGCCGCACCGTGACCGTCTTCCTCAGCCGGCGAACGCCGGGGGAGCGAGGCCGTGGCCCGCGCCGGGCACGACGAAGACGCTTCCCGCGAGCGGCTCGTCGTGGTCAGGCGCACGCCGTGCCGTGGTGACGTAGAGGTCGGTCAGGTCCGTCCCGCCGAAGCCGCACGCCGTGGTGAGCGCGGCGGGGAAGCAGATCTCCCGGTCGAGCGTGCCCCCGGCCGTGCAGCGGCGGGTCGCGCCGCCACGGTAGAGGGCCACCCACACACCGCCGTCGGCGGATCCCGACCACGCGAAGGGCAACAGGCTGCGCCTGACGGTCGACGCGGGGCTCCTCCCCGACGGATATACCGTCCGGGGCCAGGTCCGGTCCGTGGGTCCGTACGTGTGGACGACCGTGCTGCTCCAGGCCGGCGTCGGCCCCTCGTGAGCGCGCTCGACGTCACCGCGCGAGCGATACCCGTCGGAAACCGACACAAAAACACCCCCTGCCTGCGTTCCCGCAGGTCAGAGGGTTATGTGCAAGTGGAGCCTAGGGGAGTCGAACCCCTGACATCTGCCATGCAAAGACAGCGCTCTACCAACTGAGCTAAGGCCCCGGAAACGGCTGATCGACCGGAAGAACCCCGGTCGGCCGTGCACCGCAGACCAGAGTACCGGGTCTTCCCCCGAGTCTCGCAAAAAGATTGGGGGTCCCGGTAAACGACCACTCTCCGTAAGATGCTCGGCGAGGTTCGCAGCAGCGAAGGGGAGACGCCATGGACACCGCACAGCAGGAAGCCACCGCAAGAGCCAGGGAGCTGCAGCGCAGCTGGTACGGGGAGCCGCTGGGGGCGCTCTTCAGGCGGCTCATCGACGATCTGGGGCTCAACCAGGCCCGGCTCGCCGCGGTCCTGGGGCTCTCGGCGCCGATGCTCTCCCAGCTGATGAGCGGTCAGCGGGCCAAGATCGGCAACCCCGCCGTGGTCCAACGGGTCCAGCACCTGCAGGAGTTGGCCGGTCAGGTGGCGGACGGCAGCGTCAGTGCCGCCGAGGCCGCCGAGCGCATGGAGGAGATCAAGAAGTCGCAGGGCGGCTCGGTTCTCACCAACGGCGGTCAGACGGCGATCAGTTCGGGCGCTCCGACGGTCAAGCGCGTGGTCCGCGAGATCCAGTCGCTGCTCCGTTCCGTTTCGGCCGCGGGGGACATCATCGAGGCCGCGAACGCCCTCGCCCCGAGCCACCCCGAGCTGGCAGAGTTCCTCAAGGTCTACGGCGCCGGCCGCACCTCGGACGCCGTGGCCCACTACGAGGCGCACCAGAGCTGACCGAGACGCTCCTGCTGAACGGTTTCAGCACGCCCGGTCCAGGACGAAGGGGGAGTGCAGCAGGGCCATGGGTGAGGTCTTCGCCGGCCGGTACGAACTGGTCGACCCGATCGGCCGCGGTGGCGCGGGTGCCGTGTGGCGCGCCTTTGACCACCGTCGGCGCCGCTATGTCGCCGCCAAGGTCCTGCAGCAGAGCGACGCGCACACCCTGCTCCGCTTCGTCCGCGAGCAGGCCCTGCGCATCGACCATCCGCACGTCCTGGCCCCGGCCAGCTGGGCGGCCGACGACGACAAGGTCCTGTTCACCATGGACCTGGTCAAGGGCGGCTCCCTGGCCCATGTGATCGGGGATTACGGGCCGTTGGCGCCCGCGTTCGTCTGCACGCTGCTCGACCAGCTGCTCGCCGGGCTCACCGCGGTGCACGAGGAAGGCGTCGTGCACCGTGACATCAAGCCGGCCAACATCCTCCTGGAGGCCACCGGCACGGGCCGGCCGCATCTGCGCCTGTCCGACTTCGGCATCGCCATGCGCAAGGGCGAGCCCCGGCTCACCGAGACCGACTACGTGGTGGGGACGCCCGGCTACTTCGCGCCCGAGCAGATGCTCGGCGAAGAGCCCGACTTCCCCGGCGATCTCTTCGCGGTGGGCCTCGTCGCGCTGTACCTCCTGGAGGGCGCGAAGCCGGACTCCAAGGCGCTGATCCAGCGCTTCGCCGCCCACGGCACCCCGGACGCCCCGCAGGGCATCCCGGGACCGCTGTGGCAGGTCCTCGCGACGCTGCTGCAGCCGGATCCGGACGCGCGATTCCGTACGGCGGCGGGTGCGCGCAAGGCCCTGCTCGCGGCGGCCGAGCTGCTGCCGGAGCCCGGTCCCGACGACGAGATCGTCGAGGTCTTCGACCAACTCGGGCCGCTGCCCCCGGGATTCGGCCCCGAGGGCCCGCGGGGTCGCCCCGCCGCGGCGGCACCCCCGCCCCCGCCGCAGGCCCCTCCCGCCCCGAGCGCGGCACCCGCACCCCGCGGGCCGGCCGACGACTTCCACCTGGCACCGCCGGGCGGTACGCCGAGTGGGCACCCCGGTGCGGCGACCCCGGCCGCAACGCCCGTACCCCCGGCCCCACTCACCCCGCCACAGCCCTCGACGCCGCCCACACCGCTGCCGGTCCGGCCACCGGACCCTCCGGGCCCTCCGGAGCCACCGGCCCACCGGTTCGACGAGGACGGGCACACCTACCCGCTCACCCGCCCGTACACAGCACGGCCCGTCCCGGCCGGGGAACCCACGCCGCCGACGGCACCCGCGCCCGTACCCGTGGGAGCACTCGCGGCCGACGGTCCGCGCCCCCACCGGCGCAGGCGCCGCCCCGGCCCGCCCGCGAAGGTGGCCGTGCCGGTGCTGCTGCTCGCGCTGGTCAGTTACGCGGTGGGGTTCTGGGCCCTGAGCCGGCTCTAGGCCGCAAAGTTCGGGGAGGCGGGCCCTGGAACGGGCTCTGCACCGGTAGCGCCGGGCTCAAGCGCTCTCGTCGGCCGTCCGGCGCGCGGCGACGCGGCGGGCGAGCAGCGTCCACAGCACCAGGACGAGCACCAGTCCGGTACCCGTGCCGATCCCCGCCGTCGCCACCACGGACAGCACCCCGCGGCCCAGACCGAAGGCCGCGGCGTCGTCATCGCCTCCGGCCGCCCCGCCCGAGCCGCCGACCGGCGCGTCCGTGCCGTCCTCGGCGACCCGGAAGGGCCCCGCGTCACCCTCGTACGCGACATCCGTCTTCCGCTCGCCGGTCACGCCAACGCGCAGGGTCAGCGTGAGACCGTCCTCGCCGTACCGCTCCCGCAGTTCCGGGTCGAGGGTCACTTTCAGGTAGTACGAGCCGGGGAACCGCATCTGCTTGGTCTCGGGCCGTGCCGCGTACCGGTTCTCGTACGCCACCGGCGCCAGGGCTTCGAGGGCAGTGGTGACCGGGTCGCCGCGGTAGCTCTCCCCGTCCGAGGTCACCGTGGCCCTGGCCGGGTTGTGGACGCTCACGTTCAGCGCCTTGGGCACACTGCTTGGCACGCCGCCCCCGCCGCCCTTCGCGCCCTTCGCGCCCTCCAACTCGACCTGCGCGGAAAGCTGTTGACCCCAGCCCACCGGCACCCGGTAGAACCGCGTCCGGCCGGGCCGGACGCGGTCCTGCCACACGCCGTGCCCGAGGAGCCGCGCGTCGTTGAATCCGGTGCCGCCCTCGGCTTCCTCGGGCGCCCCGGTGGGGAGCGGCGGGGCGACCGGGTCCTGGGCCTCCGCCGGCGCCTCGGTGGGCGGGCTGCCCGCGAGCCGCGGCTCGGCGGCCAGGCTCAACTCCAGGTCCCAGGCGGCCCGCGACGAGTCGTCGGCGCTCCCGCGCTGGACGACGACGAAGTACGTGCCCGTCTCGCGGCAGCGCGTACCGCCCCCGTCGATCAGCCGCTCGGCGGTGGCCGCGAGCGGAGTCGCGTAGTCCGCCGCCCCGAACGAGGCCTTGTCGGAGCCGCAGGTGTTCCCCTCCTGGTCCTGAAGGGTCACCGCGATCCGGTCGCCGTACGCCACTTCCGTGCCGAAGCCGGGGACGGCGACGGCGGACGCGTAGACGCTGGAGTCCGAGTCCAGCTCGACGGCGTAGTACAGCGTCCGGCCCGGACCGATGGAACTGCGGTAGGTGGAACCGGAGTTGAGCTCCTGCGCTCCCGATCTGGCCTCGGCTCCCTCGACGCGCTGCGCGCCGGAGGCGAACACATACGGACGCGGATCCTCCGCCGCGTGGGCCCCTTGCGCCGGCAGCAGCAGTGAACCCGCCGCCAGCCCCCACAGCGCCCCGCGCCCTGTCCAGCGCCCGGTGCCGCGCCGCTCCATCCCGCCCCCTCCGTCGTCGCCCGGCCGCGACCATCCTGCACCGCGGGTCGCCGCGGTGTCTGCGCCGGGACGGAATCCCTTACCCCTTTGCTCCTGCAAGGAATTACTTAACGCAGGCAAATCGCCACGTGCTGTACGCCACAGACCGAACGGACCGAACGCGTACACCGCAGACCCGAACCCCGCCACCGCACCACAAAGCCCCGGCCGCTTGCGGCGACCGGGGCTTTGTGAAGAGTTTTTCGGGACTCACGAACCTGCGGGCACGGAGTCAGTCGCCTCCGTCCACAGATCCTGCTCGGCGCGATCCGCCTGGATCTGGCGGTACACGAGGAGCCCGCCGATGGCGGCCAGTGCGACCAGGAGAAGCTTCTTCACCGCGCTACCTCGTCTTTCCTTGACGTAGGGGACCTCTGGCGCCCGACTATACACACCGATCGATACCGATCGGTGACCTGCCGCCGACTCAACTCCCGCCCCGCGTACAGCAGTAGACGTCCTCACGATGCGCACCGATCCCCCCACGGAACGTAACACTTTGACGCTCTTGGGCGCTTTGAGCCCATACGGGTGGTGTTCATCGGAAGATCCGCGAATCACGGGTCGGGCTCCCGCACTTCTCGGGCCTCGTACACATCATGAGGAAAGTACGCAAATCCTCCGACCCGAAAGTGAGAGATCGTGGCTGCCAACAAGGTCACCCGTATCTGGTCCGTCGTCGTCGCCGCCCTCCTGGCCTTCTTCGCCTCCCTGGGCCTCATCACCACCGCCACCGCCGCCCCGGCCGCACCGCGGCAGGACACCGCCGGCAACAGCAGCACCGAGACCCCGGCCAGGGCGCCGTACGTGGCCCCCGCGCCGAAGGCGAAGCCGTACGAACTCTCCCGGCCGCCCACGATGAAGCAGCGCATCCGCGCCGAGGCGCACGGCACGTCCCCCAGCAGCCGCGGTCTGACGCTCGCCACGCCCCTCTCCGACGTGAACCAGGTCGACGCGGCCACGGAAGCGGACGTGGTCGACCGGGAACGCGTACGACCCGCGCACCCCGCAGAGCTGGCCTTCTGACCCGGGCAAGCGGCAGAGGTGACGTACCTCTCAACGCCCTTACGAGCAAGCCCAGTTCACGCCACCGGCACAGGACAACCCCGCCCGGCCCGCCTGAACGACCTGCCCCTCCTGATCCACCCGCAGTACCGGCAGAACCCGCAGCACCCGCAGCACCCGCGCGACCTGGACCACCCGTACGCCCTGAACCACCCGCATCACACCGGACAGACCGCCGACAGACAGACCACCGGCAGACGCCCGCAGCACAGCACCACCGGCCAGTGACCGGCAGCCCTTCTCCCCCACACAGGGAGCGCCACGGGGCCCCGCGCCACCGGTCCACCTGACGTTGCCCAGCAGCCTCCGCGGCCCCTGAAGGCGCCTCCGAGGACCACGTACACCAGGTACACCAGGTACACCAGGTACACACACCAAGCCCGTTCCGGCCACAGAGCCTCCGACGAACGGGCCGCTCGCATGCGCACCGCCCTCCCGCACGGGAACGGTGCGCTCAGCCATGTCCGGGCCAGGTGACGCCGCCCTGCACCGGACCCCGCACCGCGCCCCGCGCACCCGCCCCCAGGAACGCCGAAGACCCCCCACCAAGGTGGTTGGGGGCCTTCGTGCTGGTGGGGCTAACAGGATCAGATCGCGATCAGGCGGCGAGCCAGTCGCGGTAGTGCGTGGGGGCGATGTGCGCGCCATCTGTAGCGGTGAGGGCGTCGCCGGATGCGGCGGCGAAGGGACCAGCGGTGTCGTCTGTGAGGGTGGCACGGCCGTTGCCGTGGACGGCGAGGGTGATCCTGCCGAGCTCGTCCAGGGGGAGGACGTCGGGACCGGCGACGTCGCGGATGCCGTGGAGGGGCGCGCCGGTGGCGATGTCGGCGACTGCGCGCGCGGCATCGGCGGCGGCGATGGGCTGCAGCAGGGTGGTGGGCAGCCGGACGGTGTCGCCCTCAGCAGTCCAGGACATGATCTCGTCGATGTACTCGAAGAATTGGGTGGCGCGGACGATGGAGTAGGAGACCGGTCCGGCCTTGAACAGCTCCTCCTGCAGGACCTTGGCCCGGTAGTAGCCGAGGTCGGGCACCCGGTCCACGCCGACGATGGACAGCAGGACGGCGTGCTGGACACCGGCCACCTCGGCCGCGGTGAGGAGGTTGGCCGTCGCGGTCCGGAAGAAGTCGGCGGAGGCGGCGTCGGCGGTGGGCGACTGAGTCGCGTCGATGACGACATCGACGCCCGTCAGCGCCGGGACGAGCCCCTCGCCCGTGAGGAGGTCCACGCCGGTGGATCGTGCGTGCGGTACGGCTTCGTGTCCGTCCTTGGCGAGGGTCTCCACGATCTTGGACCCGATCAGCCCGGTTCCGCCGATTACTGCGGACTTCATGGCACACCTTCCTGGAAGAGTTGGGTGGAGTTAGCGAGGGGTATGGGGTCGGCCAGCAGGACGGGACTGCCCTCGCGCGGTCCTGCAGGTCCGGGGATCAGCCGAAGATGGCGGTGGGTTCGCCGACGAACCACGTGTTGTCGATGACGAGCCGGCGGATGACCCAGCGGTCGCCGTCGCGGACCAGGTCGACGGCGTAGGGGTTTTTCAGGAGCGCGTGCTTGGTGTGGTCGGCGCTGAGCAGGTGCTGGGCCTCCACCAGGGCGGTGAGGTGGGCGGTGTCGCCGTCGATGGTGATCCGCGCGTTGGTGATCTGGTGGGTGGTGTCCACCCGGCCGGTGAACATGCCCAGGATGGTGGTGACGATGGTGTCGCGTCCGGACATCAGCGGGGGCTTGGCGCCCCACTTGGCGGCGGCCGGGCGGAAGTCCAGCTCGGCGTCGGCGGCGAAGGCCGAGGCGAACAGTTCCTTGTCCTTGAGGTCCTGGCCGAGGCCGAAGCGGAGGAGCGCGTCGGTGATCTCCGTGCGGTCCCTGAGTTCCGCGACCACCGCGGCGCTGTCATGGGCGGGGGCGGTCAGGGCGCGGTCGCGGTTGACGTACATGATGTTCTCCGGTGCAGGTCAGGTGGTGTTCCGACGCCTTTGATACTGGTGCGGACCGGACGGGGCATCAATGCGCACCTGCGCAACGATCGTGAAGCCCGGGTTAACGATGGAGGGGTGCGGGGATGTTGGAGCGGTACGAGCTGGAGGCGTTCCTGACGCTCGCCGAGGAGTTGCACTTCGGCCGCACCGCCGAGCGGCTGCACGTGTCCACGGCCCGGGTCAGTCAGACGATCGCCAAACTGGAGCGGCGCATCGGCGTCCCGCTGTTCCACCGCACCAGCCGCAGGGTGGAACTGTCGCCGGTGGGACGGCAGTTGTACGAGGAGACGCGGCCCGCATGGGACCAGATCGCCGACGCGTTCGGCCGGGCCGTCGATGCCGGACGCGGCCTGACCGGAGTGCTGCGGGTCGCCTTCAACGGGCCGGCGGCGGGCCAGCTGCTGGTCGGGGCAACGCAGGCATTCCGCACCCGGCACCCCGACTGCGACGTCCAGATCCGCGAAGCACGACTGCCGGAAGTCCTGCCGTGGCTGCGCAACGGGGAAGTGGACATCGCGCTGACCTGCCATCCGATGCAGGAGGACGGCATCGTCATGGGGCCGGTCCTGGTGCGCGAAGCACGCATGCTCGCCGTCCCGACAGGCCACCCCTTCGCCCGCCGCACGACCGTCTCCATGGAGGACCTGGCCCGCGCCACCGTGCTACAGCTTCCCGAGACGCTGCCGAACTCCCTGCGCGACGATCGCACGCCGCGCCAGACCCCCGCCGGACGGCCGATCGCACTCGGCCAGTCGGCCATGACGTTCACCGAGATGCTGACCCTCGTCGGCGCAGGGGCAGGCGTCGCCGCTGTCGGCGCCCACGCCAGACGCTACTTCGCCCGCCCCGACGTCGCCTATGTGCCCTTCACGGATGCCGCACCAGTGGAATGGGGCCTGGTATGGCTCGCCGAAGGCGCCACCGCCCGTGTTCGGGCCTTCAGCAAGGCCGCACTCGACCTGGTGCAGGATCCCGCACTTGCCTTGTAGAGGTTGTTCGATCTGCTCGCCAAGCCCATCCGCTCGTCCATGAGGACCTTGGGTGTGCCCAGTTCCTCCATGTGCATCTTGTGGAGCAAGCACCACCCGGCCCACGTCGACCACCGCACACCAACGCAAACCAACACCGCTCACGAACCCGAAACGCAGAGAAGCCGTGTCCCACCAGGGGAAACGGCTTCTCTTCTCACACTTCGAAAGTGGGGCTAACAGGATTTGAACCTGTGGCCTCATCCTTATCAGGAACGGTCGGGCGCCATCCTGAACCCTCATATGCGCAGGTCAGGGGCATACTCTCCCATCCCAAGATGACCGTTTGGGAGAATTTTGGGAGAGTACAGCATCCGGCAGACTCTCGCCCGTCGTCCCGAGCCCGGCGGACCACCCCGCCGCGAGCGTTAAGCGTTCCCGATGATCGCTGTGGGCAGTTCCCCCTGCAGGACGGTTTCCTTGGGCAGCGTAAGCCCGAACCGCTCCCCGGCGATCATGAGGGACTTCTCGTGCGCCGTGCCTCGGTTTTCTTCCCTCGGGACGCCGGCCGCCTCAAGGTCGGCGCTCAACGCGCGCACCAGCTCGGGGCTGTCCCCCTGCACCTCGATCGTGTCCATGGAGAAGCTGCACAGGTACTCACCGTCGCGCATGTACGTGAATTCGGGCGGGGGCAGCTTCGGGTTCTCCGTCTCGTAGTAGAACTGGAATACCTCCACGCCACCGTTTGAGAGCCCGTCGGTGTATCCGGGGCCCATCTCCCCGGGCCAGGCTCCATGCGCCACAGCGAACGAAAGACCCCCATCCGTCTGCCCGTACCGCACAGCGAAACTCTCACTGCCATCGGTCTCCAGGCGGTCTTCCAGGTCATCAGCCGTGAGCTCCTCCAGTGCTTCAACCTCATAACCGTGCGCGAGCCGGGCCACCAGCTCCTCAGGGCCTATGCCTCGGGCCAGGGTCACGCAGTACCCGAACTCCGACAGGTCAGCACGGGCGATCCACGCAATGCCATCACTCATCTTGATCCCTCCAACGGAGACGGAAACGGGAACGGGGGGTGGCCCTCGGGCCGCCCCCCGTCATGCCTACCGGACTGCTAGCGGATGTCGCACTTCACCACGGCACCGGAAGCATCACACTTCTCGAAGCCGGGAGTCCTGACGAAGTACGCGTCCTGGTCCAGGAGGTGGAACTTCTTCGCGAAGGCCGGGAAGCGGCTCATCGACGTGGAGTTGATCCAACCCGACATGGTCGAGCGGCCGCACTTCTCGTTGAACGTCGGGGCGGCCTGGCGGTCGTCGTCGAACAGGTGCCAGTTGCCGCTGGACGTCAGCTTCCGTGAGAACGTCTGCAGGCACTCATCGCCCGAGCCAACCGGGGCGGTCTGGCCGCCCTCAATGTGCGCGGGTTTCATGGCCTTGGGCATGCCGCCGGACTGGTAGCTGGCCGCGAAGGTGAACTCATCACAAGAGGGCAGGTCGCCCGAGGAGATGTCCGTCACCGCGGTGGTCCCCGGGTGTCCGTGGTCCTTGGCCCAGCCGTCCGGGCAGATCACCTTGCGGTTCGCGTCCGGGTCACGGTCAAAGGCGTTGCGCTCACCGTGCACGCCGGTCGTACCTCGGCGGTCCGGGAGATAGTTCAGCGGAGCCTGACCGCGGATCTTCTCCTGCATCAACCATGCATGAGCAGCAGCCGCAGGGGTCTTCTTGGTGTTGAAGACGTAGCCGGGCATGTACTGCGGCATCACACACCCAGGCTTGGTGTACACCGTGTCGCACCGGACGTAGGCCGGGTTCCCGATCTGGCCGTGGCTCTCGCTCACGTCCCAGTTGCCCGGGACACTGGTGGAGAACTGACCGTAGGGCGCGAACGACATCATCAGCGTGCGCTTGATGTCCTTGGTGCTCGCCGCGTCCGTGACCGCCCCCGACCACGTCAGCGTTTCGGTGCCGGTCTCCTCGTGCGGGTCGATGTCGAAGGAGCCGCCCCACATCAGCTGTCCCGACCAGTCGTACGAGGGCTTGTCCTCGCAGCCCTCGCACTGCGGAGAGATCGTCAGCTTGATCGCTCCGGGCTGCGCCGGGAATGGCTTCTTGCCCTCAGGCATCGGCATCGGCGTGAGCCGGGACCACAGCTGGATCGACTTACCCGCCATGTCCGTCTGCATCTGGTAGGACGTGAGGAACCGCTGGAAGTGCTCTTCCTGGTTAGTCGCCTTGTCCTTGAGGCTGACATCGAGGACTTGGTACATGCAGGCGCGGTCACGCTTGAGAAGCGACAGGTACTTGCCGACCGAGACGTCCTCACACTCCGCGTGCAGGGGCGGAGTCAGGGCGCGGGTGGACTTCATCTTGGAGCGGGCTTCCTCCGCCACCTCCAGGTCATCCTTGGTCGCGGGCCGTGTGTTGAGGCACTTCTCGCTCTTGCCGTCCGTGGAGGTCTCGCAGTGTTCCTCCCGCTCGGGCTTGGTGGTCTTCCTGGCAGGGTTGCTCCAGTCGACCGTGCCCCAACCGGGCATGGGCTGCCAGGAGTCGTCGTGCGCGGGGTTCGGCGCGGCCTTGTCAGGGGCGGGAAGGATGATGTCCACGGCCCGCTCACGGAGCTTGAACTTGGCCCACGGGGACCATTCCGTCTCGTAGAGGCTTCCGTCATGCGCGGAGGTGTGGAACGTGTACGTCTGGCCCGGGCTCAGCTTGCCCCACGGAACCGTGATCTCCGCGTTCTTGCCCGAGGCGACGGGCTCCGAGACGATCACGCCGTAGGGGTTGTCGTTGTTCAGGTTGACCTTGGTCTTCGGCTTACCGGCCGCATCGGTCGTCCACACCTCGAAGGTGACGGTCGACTTGTCGCCGTCGGGGTCGGTGACCTTGTTCTTGAGTGTGGGCGTCATGTTGTTGACCTGCCACACGTCGCCGACCTGCGTGAACGCGGGTCCAGCCGACGGGTTATTACCCGACACCGGTCGGCCGCCACCTGCCTTAGTGTGCGATTCGGGCCCGGCGGCCGGCCGTGACGACGGCGGCGCATTCGGGTCGGGGTTGGATATGAAGCCATCGTCGGCTGCGCTCGCCACCCCCGAGCCCAGCAGAAGGGCGGTCGTGGCGGCACCTACAACGATGCGACGGACGGCCGTGGGTCTTCTCTTTCTGAAACGGGACACGAACACTCGGTCCTCTCACGCCGCGCCCCGCGATTCATCCTCCCGGGGTGCGGCTTCGTTGGTGATCTGTCGCGCCGTCAGACTGTCTACGCGGGCTTGAGACCAGCCAACAGGCCCTGAAAATAGGGCGATTGTGACCATCAGAACGCATCGGGAGTGACCATGAACACGGTTGCACCATGAGCGTGCGGGAGTTGTGAAGGTCCCGCCCGAAGACTCCGACAGGTAGCCCCCTGAGGCTGCCGCCGCCGCTTGCAACAGAAGAGGGGTGCTCCCAGTGGAAGCACCCCTCTACATGTGTCGACTGCTCTACCGAGGTTCGAGCTGCTCGGCAAGCTCATCCGCGCGAGCTAGCAGCAGCATGTCCAGTAGGCCAACGGCTGACCGTGGGCTCATGGCCAAGCGAGCGTCCAACGCCACGTTCCAGTTGGTGTCCAGCCCCCCCCCAAGAAGGCGGCTCCGCATCGCGTCCGAGACGTGCGAGTAGCGCGCCGAGACCGAGCCGTCGATGTGACCCATCCGCTCGTCCATGAGGACCTTGGGTGTGCCCAGCTCCTCCATGTGCATCTTGTGGGAGTGACGCTCGCCGTGCGGCGTGAGGCCCGGGGCGATCGGCGCCCAACAGGCCGTTGCCCGGGCCTCGGCCTTGCGGCCCTGAACCAAAGTGCCCGGCATGCACGGGGCGGCCTGGATCGGTACGAGCGGCCCGAGCTTGTCCCCCTTTCCTTCCTCGGGGAGGTACCTGCCGTGCGCGGCCGGATAGAAGAGGCGGATCCGAAGGACGAGCGGCGCCAGTGGGCCGCTGTCTCTTCGACGTTCGTCCCCTCATGTAGTCGAGCTCGGCGATCACCTCGGTCACACGGAGGCGGGTCTCTTCTCGGACGACCTCCGGGTGATTGAGCACGTTCGAGACCGTGCCCGTGCTCACGCCTGCCGCCTTCGCCACGTCCTTGAGCGTCGGCCCTCCGCCTCGCCCCCAGCGCCGGACCGTGCCGAAGCTGTCGAAGAGGAATGCCCTGCCGTGGCAGGGACAAGGCTTCGGCTGTTTCTGCGCGATGAAGGCACGGAGAAGGTCGACGAGCCAGGCGTTCGCGTCCAGCGTCCGGTAGCTGTCGTCCTTCGGCGGGACCAGTTCGAGTTCGCCGGAGTCGAGCTCGACGAGCTGCTGTTCGACGCGGATCTCGTCGTCTCGTACGTACTGGGGCTCCAGGCCGACGAGTTCGCCGTACCGCATCCCCGTGTACCCGATGGTGACGTTGGCGACGAACTCGTCATCGCGGCCGGAGAGCACCGCCATGCGCTCGGCGATGAGCAGGATTCCCAGCGGGGACGTGGTCACCTTTTCAGGGCCGCGGTTGCCGATCCGGCCGGCGCGGCGTCCTCTATTACGTCGGCGGGTGGCCGGATTGGCGTCGATCAAGCCCTCGTCCATCGCATCTGCCAGAACAAGGTGCAGCCGCGAGCGGTACGTCGTGATGCTCTCGTGCGCGTACCCCGCGTCCCTGGCCCTCTTCTCCCACGCGCTGACCTGCCGCGCAGTGATCGACTTGAGAGGGCTGTCTCCGAACTCGGGGAGCAGGTGCCCTTGGATGTCCCGCCGGTAGTTGTCCATGGTGGTCGACGCGAGGTCGACCTCACGCGGCGGTGACGCACTGCGCCTGGCGCATGCGTCGGGGAAGTCGGGCCACGAGGGGAGTCCCTGAAGCCGCTTCCGTCGGGCGGGGTTCCTTCCGGCGCGACTTGCGACGCCCGACGTCCGGACCGCCAACCCCGTTCTCAGGGCGCTCCTCGAAGAGCCGGACGATCTCCGCGAAGTGCTCCGCCGTGAAGCGGTACGCCCCACCGGGGCGAGTGAAGGGGATGCGCTTCTTCCTCGCCTGTTCCTTCACCCACCACTCGGAGACTCCGAGCGCATCGGCGACCTCGGCCGGGCGGTAGAGGTCGCTTGAGGACGAGCGTGGCGTCCGCGGCGCCCGCGAGGCCGTTGGTACCGGAGACCTCCGCGAGGAAGTCGTCCGAACCGGCCTTGCGGACGTGGTGGACGAGGACGATCGCGATCCCGTAGCAGTCCGCGATGCGCTTCGCATGGCCGACGGCCGCGTAATCCGCGTCGTATGCGGAGGAGCCCGGCGCCGACGTGCCGCGCATCTTGGCGAACACGTCGATCACGATCATCCGGGCCTGCGGATTGCGCTCGCACCACTGGGCGATCAGCCTGGAGTGAGCGCGGCCAGCGGCCTGGGAGACGCCCCACGAACCCCAAACGCAGAGAAGCCGTCTCCCACCAGGGGAAACGGCTTCTCTTCTCACACTTCGAAAGTGGGGCTAACAGGATTTGAACCTGTGGCCTCATCCTTATCAGGGATGCGCTCTAACCAACTGAGCTATAGCCCCGCCGCGCTCTGCGGTGTATGTCCCGCGCGCTGACCTCTGAAGATTAGCGCACGACGCGGCCAGTCCCAAAATCGGTAACCCAGGAGCCTTCGGGGACGCTCACTCGTCCTCGGCGAGCGTCAGCTCCACGCCGCCCACGAAACCGGCGGACAGGTTGTAGATGAACGCGCCGAGCGTCGCGAGGGCCGTGGCCAGGACCACGTCGAGCACGGCGATGATCGAGGTGAAGAGGAGCACGCGCGGCAGCGACAGGAAGGACTGGAGGTCGAAGCCGTTGGACTCGTTGGAGCCGGTGGCCTCGGCGATCGTGCCGCCGACCGTAGAGAAGACGCCCATGGCGTCCATGACCATCCACAGCACGGCGGCCGCGACGATCGTGCAGATGCCCAGGGCGATGGAGAGCAGGAAGCTGACCTTCATCACCGACCAGGGGTCGGCCTTCGCGACGCGCAGCCGTGCCTTGCGCGTACGCGGCGTCGTGCGCGCGCCCGTGCGGGGCTTGCGGGCCGTGCCGCCCTCGGAGGGGTAGGCCTGCGGCGGGTGGTACGCCGTGGGCTGCTCCTGGGCGGGCGTGCGCTCGCTCGGGAGGGCGCCCGCGCCGGAGGCGCCCGCGTACGCCTCCGGCTGTGGTTCGCGGGTGTCCGTCACGGTGCCCCCCTGAGCCCCTTGCGGGTCAGTGGCGGGGCCACGGCCGCCGTCCGATCCGTTGGTGCCTGCTGAGGCGCCCGTGGCTCCACTCAAGACCTACACTCCTCGCGCTACTCGGACTCGGTGCCTGCGCCCTCGTCCGTGCCGTCGACCGGGGTCGGCTCGTCCGACTCGTCGACGTCGCCGTCGACTTCCTCGGCCTCGCGTCCGGCCTCGGCGTTACGTGCGATGCCGACCACGGCATCGCGCTTGCCCAGGTTGATCAGTTGGACGCCCATGGTGTCACGGCCCGTCTCCCTGACCTCGTTGACTCGCGTACGAATCACACCGCCGGAGAGCGTGATGGCGAGGATCTCGTCGGTCTCCTCGACCACCAGCGCGCCCACGAGTTCGCCGCGGTCCTCGACGATCTTGGCGGCCTTGATGCCGAGGCCGCCGCGGCCCTGGACGCGGTACTCGTCGACGTTGGTCCGCTTCGCGTACCCGCCGTCGGTGGCGGTGAACACGAACGTACCGGGCCTGACGACATTCATCGAGAGCAGTTCGTCGCCCTCGCGGAAGCTCATGCCCTTGACCCCGGAGGTGGCGCGGCCCATCGGGCGCAGGGCCTCGTCCGTCGCGGTGAAGCGGATCGACTGGGCCTTCTTGCTGATGAGGAGCAGGTCGTCCGCGGAGGAGACCAGCTCGGCGCCGATCAGCTCGTCGTCACGGCCGTCCTCCATCTCGCGGAGGTTGATGGCGATCACGCCGCCCGAACGGGGCGAGTCGTAGTCCTTCAGGGCCGTCTTCTTGACGAGGCCGGCCTTGGTGGCGAGGACCAGGTAGGGCACCGCCTCGTAGTCGCGGATGGCGAGGATCTCGGCGATCTGCTCGTCCGGCTGGAAGGCGAGGAGGTTCGCCACGTGCTGGCCGCGGGCGTCGCGTCCGGCGTCCGGGAGTTCGTACGCCTTCGCGCGGTAGACGCGGCCCTTGTTGGTGAAGAACAGCAGCCAGTGGTGGGTGGTGGACACGAAGAAGTGGTCGACGATGTCGTCCTGCTTGAGCTTCGTGCCGCGTACGCCCTTGCCGCCGCGCTTCTGCGAGCGGTAGTCCTCGGTCTTGGTGCGCTTGATGTAGCCGCCGCGCGTGATCGTGACGACGATGTCCTCTTCGGCGATCAGGTCCTCGATGGACATGTCGCCGTCGAACGGGACGAGCTTGGAGCGGCGGTCGTCGCCGAACTTGTCGACGATCGCGGCGAGTTCCTCGCTGATGATCTGGCGCTGCTTCTCCGGCGAGGCAAGGATCGCGTTGTACTCGTTGATCTTCGCCTGGAGTTCGTCGTGCTCCTGGGTGATCTTCTGGCGCTCCAGGGCGGCCAGGCGGCGCAGCTGCATCTCGAGGATGGCGTTGGCCTGGATCTCGTCGATCTCCAGGAGCCGCATCAGGCCGGTGCGGGCGACGTCGACCGTGTCGCTGCGGCGGATGAGCGCGATGACCTCGTCGATCGCGTCCAGGGCCTTGAGCAGGCCGCGCAGGATGTGGGCGCGCTCCTCGGCCTTGCGCAGGCGGAACTTCGTACGCCGGACGATGACCTCGACCTGGTGGTTGACCCAGTGCCGGATGAAGGCGTCGAGGGAGAGGGTGCGGGGCACGCCGTCGACCAGGGCCAGCATGTTGGCGCCGAAGTTGGTCTGCAGATCGGTGTGCTTGTAGAGGTTGTTGAGGACGACCTTGGCGACCGCGTCCCGCTTGAGGACGATGACGAGGCGCTGGCCGGTGCGTGAGGAGGTCTCGTCGCGTACGTCGGCGATGCCGCCGATCCTGCCGTCCTTCACGAGGTCGGCGATCTTCTGCGCGAGGTTGTCCGGGTTGACCTGGTACGGCAGCTCGGTGACGACCAGGCACTGGCGGCCCTGGATCTCCTCGACCTCGATGACCGCGCGCATCGTGATGGAGCCGCGCCCGGTGCGGTACGCCTCCTCGATGCCCTTGCGGCCGACGACGAGGGCGCCGGTCGGGAAGTCGGGGCCCTTGATGCGCTCGATCAGGGCGTCCAGGAGCTCCTCGTGGGAGGCCTCGGGGTTCTCCAGGTACCACTGGGCCCCCGCGGCGACCTCGCGGAGGTTGTGCGGCGGGATGTTGGTGGCCATGCCGACCGCGATGCCCGCCGAGCCGTTGACCAGGAGGTTCGGGAAGCGGGCGGGCAGGACCGTCGGCTCCTGGTTGCGGCCGTCGTAGTTGTCCTGGAAGTCGACGGTCTCCTCGTCGATGTCCCGGACCATCTCCATGGACAGCGGGGCCATCTTGCACTCGGTGTAGCGCATGGCGGCCGCGGGGTCGTTGCCCGGGGAGCCGAAGTTGCCGTTGGAGTCGACCAGCGGCATCCGCATCGACCAGGGCTGGGCGAGGCGGACGAGGGCGTCGTAGATCGAGGAGTCGCCGTGCGGGTGGTACGTACCCATGACGTCGCCGACGACGCGGGCGCACTTGTAGAAGCCCTTCTCGGGACGGTACCCGCCGTCGTACATCGCGTACAGGACGCGGCGGTGGACGGGCTTCAGGCCGTCGCGGACGTCGGGGAGCGCGCGGGAGACGATGACGGACATCGCGTAGTCGAGATACGAGCGCTGCATCTCGGTCTCGAGTCCGACGGGCTCGACGCGCATGCCGACGCCGGGGACCTCGGGGTCCTCGGGCGTGGGCAGGTCGGGCGTGACGGGGTTGTTCGGGGTGGTCTCGTCGGCCATTGCTGGTCAAAGTCCTTTCGAGCTGCGGCTGGTGCGGCCGACTCAGATGTCGAGGAAGCGGACGTCCTTGGCGTTGCGCTGGATGAACGAGCGCCGGGCTTCGACGTCCTCGCCCATCAGGACCGAGAACAGGTCGTCGGCCTGCGCGGCGTCGTCGAGCGTCACCTGGCCGAGTACGCGGTGGTCCTGGTCCATCGTCGTGACGCGCAGCTCCTCGGCGTTCATCTCGCCGAGACCCTTGAATCGCTGGATGGTGTCGTCGCGGAAGCGCTTGCCGGCCTGCTTGCCGAGCTCGACCATGGCGTCGCGCTCGCGGTCGGAGTACGCGTACTCCACGTCGTCCTTGCCCCACTTGAGCTTGTACAGCGGCGGGCGGGAGAGGTAGACGTGGCCGGCCTCGACCAGCGGGCGCATGAAGCGGAAGAGGAAGGTCAGCAGCAGGGTGTTGATGTGCTGGCCGTCAACGTCGGCGTCCGCCATCAAGATGATCTTGTGGTAGCGGAGCTTCTCGATGTCGAAGTCCTCGTGCACACCGGTGCCGAAGGCCGAGATGAGGGCCTGGACCTCGGTGTTCTGCAGGATCTTGTCGACCCGGGCCTTCTCGACGTTCAGGATCTTGCCGCGGATGGGCAGGATCGCCTGGTACTCCGGGTTGCGGCCGGACTTGGCGGAGCCGCCCGCGGAGTCGCCCTCGACGATGAAGATCTCGCACTTCGTCGGGTCGTTGGACTGGCAGTCGCTCAGCTTGCCCGGCAGCGAGGCGCTCTCCAGGAGGCCCTTGCGGCGGGTGAGGTCGCGGGCCTTGCGGGCGGCGACGCGGGCCGTCTGGGCCTGGATGGCCTTGCGGATGATGTCCGCGGCCTCGTTGGGGTTGCGGTCGAACCAGTCGGTGAGGTGCTCGTGGACCACCTTCTGGACGAAGGTCTTCGCCTCGGTGTTGCCCAGCTTGGTCTTGGTCTGGCCCTCGAACTGGGGCTCGCCGAGCTTGACCGAGATGATCGCGGTGAGGCCCTCGCGGATGTCCTCGCCGGAGAGGTTGTCGTCCTTCTCGCGGATCAGCCTGCGGTCCCGCGCGTACCGGTTGACCAGGGAGGTCAGCGCGGCGCGGAAGCCCTCTTCGTGCGTACCGCCCTCGTGCGTGTGGATCGTGTTCGCGAAGGAGTAGACACCCTCGCTGAACTGCGTGTTCCACTGCATGGCGATCTCGACCGAGAGCAGGCGCTCCTTGTCCTCGGCCTCCACGTCGATCACCGTGGGGTGAATGACGTCGCCCTTGCGGGAGTTGAGGTACTTCACGAAGTCGACGATGCCGCCTTCGTAGTGGTACGTGACCGTGCGCGCCTGGTCGTCCTCGGCACCCTCGGCGGAGTCGGCGCCGGTGGTGGCCTTGGCGGACTCGCGCTCGTCGGTGAGGCTGATGGTCAGGCCCTTGTTGAGGAAGGCCATCTCCTGGAAGCGCCGCGAGAGCGTCTCGAAGGAGTACTCGGTTGACTCGAAGATGTCCGGGTCGGCCCAGAACGTCACTGTCGTGCCGGTTTCGTCGGTGGCCTCGTGCCGTTCGAGGGGCGCGGTCGGGGCGCCGCCCTTGTAGTCCTGCGTCCAGCGGTAGCCGTCGGTCTTGATGTCGACGGCCAGCTTGGTGGAGAGCGCGTTGACCACGGAGACGCCGACGCCGTGCAGACCACCGGAGACGGCGTAGCCGCCGCCGCCGAACTTGCCGCCCGCGTGCAGCACGGTGAGGACGACCTCGACGGCCGGCTTCTTCTCGACGGGGTGGATGCCCACCGGGATGCCACGGCCGTTGTCGACGACCCGCACGCCGCCGTCGGCGAGGATCGTGACGTCGATGGTGTCCGCGTGGCCCGCGAGAGCCTCGTCGACACTGTTGTCGACGACCTCCTGGACCATGTGGTGCAGGCCCCGCTCACCGGTCGAGCCGATGTACATGCCGGGTCGCTTGCGGACCGCGTCCAGCCCCTCGAGGACGGTGATGGCGCTGGCGTCGTAGGACACCGGTGCCTCGCCGTTCTCGCCGGCGGGAGACGGAATGTTCTCGTTGGGGTTGCCGGAATCGGCCACGAAGCGCCCTTTCTGGCACAGCACAAGCCGAGCTCCCGTGTGACGGGAGCGGCTGCGTCGTTCTGTGTGTCGACTGGTGGTCGGCTGAGTGGACAGCCTGGTGCAGCGTTCTCGCGTGTTTCCTGACCGCGCCCCACGAATGGGGCGAGATTAGGCTTCAGTCTACCGGTAGCGCCGACAGTGATGGGCGTTTGGCGGTACCTGAGTCCGCATGTGCCGCCCTGAATCGGCCGCTGCCGACTCCCCATATGTGGAAAGGGGCTCCAAGAGGCTCACAGCGGCACTCAGCGCTTCGGGCTGTCAACCTTCCGCTACGGTGCGGTAGCACCCGATTTGGCTGGCCGTGCGTGGGGCGTGCCGGGGGCGGTGCAAGGGGCCGTCGGTGCGCCGCCGCCGGGGTCTCCTCGGACCTCTCCGCCGGCCTCTCCGCGGACCTCTCCGTCGGCCTCTCCGCCTGGCCTCTGTCGGCATCGCTCGGCCGCGGTCTGCATCGATCGGCTTGCTCGGCCGCGGTCGGCCTCGGTCAGCCGTAGGTGTCGCCGGGGCCCGTGCTGCCGGGGGCGCGCAGCGGGCCGAAGCGGCGGGCGGGGCCCTGCGGGCCGTGCACCTTGATCAGCTTCACGGTGCCGTGGCCGAGGTCCTGGTTGAGCCGCGCCACCAGCTGCGGCGCGAGCAGCCGCAGCTGCGTCGCCCAGGTCGTGGAGTCGCACTGGACGGTGAGGATCCGCTCCTCTTCGTCGTACCGCTGCGGTACGCAGTGCTTCGCGAGGTCGTCGCCGACGATCTGCGGCCAGCGGCCCATGACGCCGCCGACCGCGGCCGGGGTCTCCCAGCCACGCTCGGTGATCAGGCGGTTGATGGCGGCGCCGAGCGGCTGCGGGTCGCGCCCGTCCGCGCGGGCGCCCGACCTGAGGCCGCCGCGCCTGGCCTGCTTCTTCTGCTCCGCGGCGGCGCCGCGCGCGCGGGCCTGCTCCTTCGCGGCGCGCAGCGCGACCCGGGCCAGGTCGACACCGCTGGGCTCGGCGGGCTTGGGGTTCTCCCCAGGCTGACCGGGCTGACCGGACTGGTCAGGCTGACCGGGCTGACCGGGCTGATCCGTCATGCCCGGGTCACCTCACCGGCCGCGACCACGTACCGCGTGCCCGCCAGGACGGCCGGGACGTCGTCGTCCACAGCGGCCGTGACCAGGACCTGCTCGCCCGGCGCGACCAGCTCGGCGAGGCGTTCGCGGCGGCGGGCGTCCAGCTCGGCGAAGACGTCGTCGAGCACGAGCACCGGCTCGTTCCCCTCCGCGCGCAGCAGGTCGTACGAGGCGAGGCGCAGCGCGAGGGCGTACGACCAGGACTCGCCGTGGCTCGCGTACCCCTTCGCGGGGAGCTGGCCGAGCTTGAGGAGGAGGTCGTCGCGGTGCGGGCCGACGAGGGTGACGCCGCGCTCGATCTCCTGCTTGCGGACTCCGGCGAGTGCCTCGATCAGCTGCTCGTACAGCTCTTCGCGGCTGTGGGCGGTGCCTTCCGCGGACGGGCGGTACTCGAGGGCGAGCGGGCCGCCGCCGGGGGCCAGCTGCTCGTACGCCTTGTCGGCCAGGGGCTGGAGCGTGGCGATCAAGTCGAGCCGCTGGGCGAGGAGTTCGGCGCCGGCGCGGGCCAGATGCTGGTCCCAGACGTCGAGCGTGGACATGTCCATCGAGCGGCCGCCGTGCCTGCGGGCCATGGCGGCGGACTTGAGCAGGGTGTTGCGCTGCTTGAGTACCCGGTCGTAGTCGGAGCGGACTCCGGCCATGCGCGGGGAGCGGGCGGTGACCAGCTCGTCGAGGAAGCGGCGGCGCTCGCCGGGGTCGCCCTTCACCAGGGCGAGGTCCTCGGGCGCGAACAGGACGGTGCGCAGGATGCCGAGGACGTCACGCGGTCTGACCTGCGAGGACCTGTTGATGCGGGCGCGGTTGGCCTTGCCCGGGTTGAGTTCGAGCTCGATCAGCTGCCGGCGCTCGCCCTGGCGGACGGCGGCGCGGACGATGGCCCGCTCAGCGCCCATGCGGACCAGCGGGGCGTCGGACGAGACGCGGTGGCTGCCGAGGTTCGCGAGGTATCCGACGGCCTCGACGAGGTTGGTCTTGCCCTGGCCGTTCGGCCCCACGAAAGCGGTGACGCCCGGTTCGAGCGGGACCTCGACCCGGGCGTACGAGCGGAAGTCGGCCAGCGACAGATGCGTGACGTGCATGGCCGTGGACCGACCTCCCCCAAGTGTGGACAGCCCTGTGGATCCGCGTGCTGCGGATCCACAGGCTGTGGATCCGTTGACTGTTCTCTGCGTACTACTGCGTCTGCGTCTGCTTCTGCTTCTGCTTCTGTGCGTACTACGGCTACTCCGCGTCCTGGTGCCGCGGTGCTACTTCTTCTCCACCGCGTGGCCGCCGAACTGGTTGCGCAGCGCCGCGATCATCTTCATCTGCGGCGAGTCGTCCTGGCGGGAGGCGAAGCGCGCGAAGAGGGAGGCGGTGATGGCCGGCAGCGGCACGGCGTTGTCGATGGCGGCTTCCACAGTCCAGCGGCCCTCGCCGGAGTCCTGTGCGAAACCGCGCAGCTGGTCGAGGTGCTCGTCCTCGTCGAGGGCGTTGACGGCCAGGTCGAGCAGCCAGGAGCGGATGACCGTGCCTTCCTGCCAGGAGCGGAAGACCTCGCGGACGTCGGTGACCGAGTCCACGGCCTCCAGCAGCTCCCAGCCCTCGGCGTAGGCCTGCATCATGGCGTACTCGATGCCGTTGTGGACCATCTTCGCGAAGTGGCCCGCGCCGACCTTGCCCGCGTGCACGGAGCCGAAGTCGCCCTCCGGCTTCAGGGCGTCGAAGATCGGCTGGGCCTTCGCGACGTTGTCGGCGGAGCCGCCGTACATCAGCGCGTAGCCGTTCTCCAGGCCCCAGACGCCGCCGGAGACGCCGCAGTCGACGAAGCCGATGCCCTTGGCGGCGAGCTCCTCGGCGTGCTTCTCGTCGTCCGTCCAGCGGGAGTTGCCGCCGTCCACGACGACGTCGCCCGGGTCGAGCAGCTCGGCGAGCTCGTCGACGGTGGACTGCGTCGCGGCACCGGCCGGGACCATCACCCAGACGACCCGGGGGCCCTTCAGCTTCTCCACAAGCTCCCGCAGGCTGTGGACGTCCGCGAGGTCCTGGTTGCGGTCGTATCCGATGACGGTGTGGCCTGCGCGGCGGATGCGCTCGCGCATGTTGCCGCCCATCTTGCCGAGGCCGACGAGACCGAGCTCCATCAGGTCATCCTTCAATTAGCGTGCTGGTGTTTCGTACCCACGTCCGAGACTACGCCCGGACCTGTCGGCACACCTGCTGGCCCGGGCCGCTCAACTGTGCGGCCCGGGGCCCGCGATCCGTCCGTGCTCAGCTCAGCCGCTCAGCTGCTCAGCCGCTCAGGCGGACGGGCATGATCAGGTACTTGTACGCCTCGTCCGCCTCGGCGTCGAGCGCCGGCTTGCCGCTGAGCAGCGCGGGCTTGGTGGACGTCGTGAACGACAGCTGCGCGGCCGGGGAGTCGATCGCGCTGAGGCCGTCGAGCAGGAACGTCGGGTTGAAGGCGATCGAGATGTCGTCGCCCTCCAGCTGGGCGTCGACCCTTTCCACAGCCTGTGCGTCGTCGCTGGAACCGGCCTCCAGGATCAGCACGCCCTGCTCGAAGCTGAGCCGCACCGGGGTGTTCCGCTCGGCGACGAGGGCCACGCGCTTGACGGCCTCGACGAACGGCGCCGTCTCGATCACGGCCACGGAGTTGAACTCCGTCGGGAACAGGGTGCGGTACTTGGGCAGGTCGCCTTCGAGCAGCCGCGTGGTCGTACGCCGCCCCGCGCCCTCGAAGCCGATGAGGCCCTCGCCCGCGCCGGAGCTGGACAGGGCGATCGTGACGCTGTCGCCGCTGGTCAGCGACTTGGCGGTGTCCTGGAGCGTCTTGGCGGGGACCAGGGCGACCGCGGAGGTGTCCGGCACCTCGGGCTTCCACAGGAACTCGCGGACCGCGAAGCGGTAGCGGTCGGTGGAGGCGAGCGTGACCGTGTCGCCCTCGATCTCGATCCGCACACCCGTGAGCACCGGGAGGGTGTCGTCACGGCCGGCGGCGATGGCGACCTGGGCGGCGGCCGCGGCGAAGACCTCGCCGGGGACGGTGCCGGTGGCGGTCGGCATCTGCGGCAGCGCCGGGTACTCCTCCACAGGAAGGGTGTGGAGTGTGAATCGCGAGGAGCCGCAGACGACCGTCGCGCGCACACCGTCTGTGGAGATCTCCACCGGACGGTTGGGGAGGGCGCGGCAGATGTCCGCGAGCAGCCGGCCGGAGACGAGCACCGTGCCGTCCTCCTCGACCTCCGCCTCCACGGAGACGCGCGCCGAGACCTCGTAGTCGAAGCCGGACAGGCTCAGGGCGCCGTCCTCGGCCTTCAGCAGCAGGCCCGCCAGGACCGGCGCCGGCGGACGGGCGGGGAGGCTGCGTGCCGCCCAGGCCACTGCCTCCGCCAGTACATCGCGCTCCACCCGGATCTTCACGTAAGCCGCCTCCTGCTGTTGCCTGGCTGCTCGCCCTGCTGGCCTGCTGAGCCCTCTGGGCTCTCGTCGGTTTGGTCGGTGCGTCCCCAGGGTGGGGAGAACACCGGGGACCAGTCTGACGCACGGCACCGACACTCGGTGCGGCTCGGGGTCAAGTCGTGATGAGCGGCAGTCGACCGACGAAGCGCGAGTTGTGCACAGCCCCGTCTTCGAGACAAGTTTCCAGGGTTATCTAGGTGGGAGTAGTAGTAGGGCCTGTGGAAACCGTGGAAAACCTCGTTTTCGCAGGTCAAGCCCCAGATTTTTTCCACTGGTCCTGTGGGTGGAGGCGGTGGATAACCCGGCTCCGCTGTGGACACAGAAAAGTTCTGCACACCCGATACACAGGACAGGGCCAGTTCTCCCCAGCGCTGTCCCCAGCTTTACCCCGGTTCCCCACAGGCCAACCAAGCACCTTGGTGTGACGCCTTTCACTCGACCGGGTGAGAGAGCGCGTTGTGTTGCCGAACAGTGGACAGCCATGTGGAGAAGCTGGGGAAAGCTGGGGACAACCGGCCTCAGCCTGTGGGTTGCCGGTGGACAACGCTTCCGGCGCCTTGTGGGCAAGATCGTTGTCCACAGCCTGTGGAGATCTTTCATCCACGAATCCACAGGCATCTGACCTGCGGTGATGATCTGTCACCAAGGCCGCCTGTGGACGCAGTATGGACAACTTCCCAGTCCCCAGGGTGTGGACGGGCCCAGACCCGCATTTCTGTGGAGAACAGCCTCCCGCAGACCTGGAATCGAACACTCGGCGACCCCCGGGAGAAGAGCGGCCGCTCCCCAGCGGGCTCCGGAGACCGCTCCACAGGGGTTCCGGACACGGCAAAGGGCGCCCGGAGCGGGATGCTCCGGGCGCCCTTGGGACGCTCTCGCTGCGGCTGTCAGCCGTTCCTGATGCGGCGGTCAGCCGTTCTTGATGCGGTTGGTGAGCTCGGTGACCTGGTTGTAGATGGAGCGGCGCTCCGCCATCAACGCGCGGATCTTGCGGTCGGCGTGCATCACCGTCGTATGGTCGCGGCCGCCGAACTGGGCGCCGATCTTCGGCAGGGACAGGTCCGTCAGCTCACGGCAGAGGTACATCGCGATCTGCCGGGCCGTCACCAGGACGCGGCTGCGCGAGGATCCGCACAGGTCGTCCACCGTCAGACCGAAGTAGTCCGCGGTCGCCGCCATGATGGCCGTCGCCGTGATCTCCGGCGCCGCGTCCTCGCCGCCGGGGATCAGGTCCTTGAGGACGATCTCCGTCAGACCGAGATCCACAGGCTGTCGATTGAGCGACGCGAACGCCGTGACCCGGATCAACGCCCCTTCCAGCTCACGGATGTTGCGCGAGATACGGGACGCGATGAACTCCAGGACCTCGGGCGGAGCGTTGAGCTGCTCCTGCACCGCCTTCTTACGGAGGATCGCGATCCGGGTCTCCAGCTCGGGCGGCTGGACATCCGTGATCAGGCCCCACTCGAAGCGGTTGCGCAAACGGTCCTCCAGCGTCACCAGCTGCTTGGGCGGCCGGTCGCTGGAGAGCACGATCTGCTTGTTCGCGTTGTGGAGGGTGTTGAAGGTGTGGAAGAACTCCTCCTGCGTCGACTCCTTGTCCGCGAGGAACTGGATGTCGTCGACGAGCAGGATGTCCATCTCGCGGTACCGCTTGCGGAAGCTGTCGCCCTTGCCGTCGCGGATGGAGTTGATGAACTCGTTGGTGAACTCCTCCGAGCTCACGTACCGCACGCGTGTGCCCGGGTAGAGGCTCCGCGCGTAGTGTCCGATCGCGTGCAGCAGGTGGGTCTTGCCGAGCCCCGACTCCCCGTAGATGAACAGGGGGTTGTACGCCTTGGCCGGTGCCTCGGCGACCGCGACCGCGGCCGCGTGCGCGAAGCGGTTCGATGCGCCGATGACGAACGTGTCGAAGAGGTACTTCGGGTTCAGCCGCGCCGTCGGCTCACCGGGACCCGTCGCCGGAGCCGGCTGAGCGGCGAGCGGACCGGGCGCACCGCTGGAGGCGGGCAGCGAACTGGCCCCGGGCCCTGCCCCGTGCACACCCCGTCCCACCGGACCGCTGTGACCGCCGTGACCGCTGTGCGTCGAGTGCCCCGGCCGCGGACCGCCGTGGTTCTGATGCCCGCCGGGGCCGCCGGGGCCGCCGGGGCCGCCGGGGCCGCCGGGGGTGCCGGGGGTGCCGTGTCCGGACTCGGAGTGCTCCCGGCGCTCCCCCCGCCCCTGCTGCTCGTACGGCGAGCGCTCCTGTTCGTACTGCGGACGCTCTTGCTCGTACGACGGCCGCTCCTGCTCGTACTTTGAACGGTCCTGGTCGTACGAGGGTCGCTCCTGCTCGTACTGCGGGCGGTCCTGGGGGCCGGGGCGGTAGTCGTGCTGGCTGGAGGGAGAGGCGTACGGGTCGCGCTCGGGGTAGCCGAGGCGGGGCTGCTGCCAGCCGTAGTCGTCCTGCGTCGGCCGCGGCCAGGCGCCCGGTTCCGGACGCTGATAGTCCGGGTAGGCGGGGCGGGCCGTCGGGAGCTGGTCGTTGTGCGATCCGTTGTGGGATCCGTTGTGCGATCCGCCGTGTCCGCCCGGGTGTTCGCCGCGTCCCGCGGCCACGTCCTCGCGGCGCCGGTAACCGTCGTACTGCTCGCGCTGGTCGCGGTCCTGGTTCGCGCCCGGAAGTTCCTGCTCCTCGTACCGCTGCTGCGGCTCCTCGTAGCGCTGCGGGGCGGGGGCGGGAGCGGGGGCCGGTTCGTTCGCGGAGTCGTCGACGGTGATCGCGATGCGGATCGGGCGGCCGCACTCGCGGCTCAGGGTCTCGCTGACCACCGGGGCGAGCCGGCCCTCGAGGACACCCTTGGCGAACTCGTTGGGCACGGCGAGCAGTGCGGTGTCGGCGACCAGTGCCAGCGGCTGGCAGCGCCGGATCCAGTGCTCGTCCTTCGCCTCGACACCCTGACCGCGGCCCTCACCCAGGAGTTGTTCAAGGACGCGTGGCCACACTGCGGCAAGATCAGCAGGTACGTCAGCCACAGGGCACGCTCTCTCATGGGTCCCACGAAGGTGTGGTTCTCGGGACGGGTCGTAACGGAAATCGGGTGGTGCGGGGGGAAGGGAACGAATCGGAGTTCAGCCAAGGTAGTCAGGGCGACGGGTGCGGTTCAAGTTGTTGTCCACAGGCTGTGCACAGTGTCCCCCGCGTACTCCCGGTTTGACCGGATGGCGTAGCCGCGCGTACCGTGACCAGGTCGAGTTGTCGATGGCTGCTGCCGCCTGCCTCCGATGGGCATGGATCACGGTCCGATCTGAACCGTGCAGCGGTGCACTCGGGCGTATGCGAGCTCCTCGCGGGCGCACGGTGACAGCCAGACGACACCCGCCGTCACCCGATTCATTTCTGGAGCCCCCGAGTGAGCAAGCGCACCTTCCAGCCGAACAACCGTCGTCGCGCGAAGACCCACGGCTTCCGGCTGCGGATGCGCACCCGTGCCGGCCGCGCCGTTCTGGCGTCCCGCCGCAGCAAGGGTCGCGCCCGCCTGTCTGCCTGACCGCAGCAGGTCATGACGTCGTGCTGCCTACCGAGAACCGGCTGAGGCGGCGCGAAGACTTCGCGACCGCGGTACGCCGAGGACGCCGGGCCGGCCGCCCGCTTCTCGTCGTCCATCTACGCAGCGGTACAACGGACCCGCACGTGCCTGGGGAGAGCGTTCCCCCGACGCGTGCGGGTTTCGTCGTGAGCAAGGCCGTGGGCGTGGCGGTCGTACGGAACAAGGTGAAGCGCAGATTGCGGCACCTGATGCGCGAGCGGCTGGCCCTGCTGCCCCCCGGTAGCCTGGTAGTCGTACGCGCGTTGCCCGGAGCGGGCGACGCCGACCATGCACAGCTGGCCCGAGACCTGGACGTCGCCCTGGAGCGGCTGCTGGGAGGGGGCGCGCGATGAAGTACCCACTGCTGGCCTTGATCAAGATCTACCAGTGGACCATCAGTCCACTCCTCGGCCCTGTGTGCAAGTACTACCCGTCGTGTTCCCACTACGGCTTCCAGGCCATCGACCGGCACGGTGCGATCAAGGGGACGGCGCTCACTGCCTGGCGCATCCTGCGGTGCAATCCGTGGTCGCACGGAGGCGTGGACCATGTCCCGCCGCGCAAGCGACCTCGGTGGCACGAAATGCTGCGCAACGCCTGGCGCAACAAGGGCGGGACCTCCGCCACTGAGACCCCGTCCCATGCTCAAGGAGCCTGATTAGTGGACACGATCGCCAGTTTCTTCAGTTTTATCACCACACCCGTCGCATGGGTCATCGTCCAGTTCCACAAGCTGTACGGGGCGGTCTTCGGCCCGGACACGGGCTGGGCCTGGGGCCTGTCGATCGTGTCTCTGGTGGTTCTGATCCGGATCTGCCTGATCCCGCTCTTCGTGAAGCAGATCAAGGCCACTCGTGGCATGCAGACGCTGCAGCCCGAGATGAAGAAGATCCAGGAGCGCTACAAGAACGACAAGCAGCGCCAGTCCGAAGAGATGATGAAGCTCTACAAGGAGACGGGCACCAACCCGCTCTCCTCGTGCCTTCCCATCCTGGCGCAGTCGCCGTTCTTCTTCGCGCTGTACCACGTGCTGAACAGCATCGCGTCGAACAAGACGGTCGGCTCCGTCATCGACGAGCAGCTGCTCGCGAGCGCGCAGAAGGCTCACATCTTCGGTGCCCCGCTGGCCGCGAAGTTCATGGACAGCGCCGAGAAGGTGGCGTCCCTCGACGCCACGCTGCTCAACGTCCGCATCGTGACCGCGGTCATGATCATCATGATGTCGCTGTCGCAGTTCTTCACGCAGCGCCAGCTGATGACGAAGAACGTCGACATGACGGTCAAGACGCCGTTCATGCAGCAGCAGAAGATGCTGATGTACGTCTTCCCCATCATCTTCGCCGTCTTCGGCATCAACTTCCCCGTCGGTGTGCTCGTCTACTGGCTGACCACCAACGTGTGGACGATGGGCCAGCAGATGTACGTCATCCGCCAGAACCCGACCCCGGGCAGCAAGGCGCAGGGTGCGTACCTGGAGCGGCTGCAGTCCAAGCTGACCCGCAGCGAGGGCGCCAAGATGCGCAAGGGTGAGCGCAACGTCGTCAAGGCGATCGTCGCCAAGGGCCGCGACCGCAACGACATCGAGCGCAAGTTCATCAACGGCCTGAGCAAGGCCGGATTCGCCGCGCAGGCCGACGGTGTGGTGGCGAAGAGCGATACGGCCGTAGCCGTGGCCGAGGGCGACGAGTCCGGTGCCGTCGGCGGTACGCCGAAGCGCCAGCAGCCCAAGCGCCAGAGCAAGTCGCAGCGGCAGTCGGGCGCCACGCAGGCGCAGCCCACGCAGAGCGACTCCGACGCCAAGACCTCGCTGCAGAAGTCGGGAGACGAGCCCAAGGACTCCGTTTCCAAGGCCAAGTCGGCGGGTGCCAAGCCCGGCACCGGCGGCGGCACCGGCAACCGCAGCAAAGCCAAGTCCGGACAGCGCAAGGGTCCGCAGCGGCCCAAGCACCCGTCCAAGAAGTAAGAAGAGGAGCCCATCCCGTGACGGAAGGCACCAACACCTCGGCTGCTGCTGAGGCCGGCGACACCCTCACCCACCTTGAGCAGGAGGGTGAGATCGCGGCGGACTACCTCGAGGGTCTGCTGGACATCGCCGACCTCGACGGCGACATCGACATGGACGTCGAGGCCGACCGCGCCGCTGTCTCGATCATCAGCGACTCCGGCGGCCGTGACCTGCAGAAACTGGTCGGACGCGACGGCGAGGTGCTTGAGGCTCTGCAGGAGCTCACCCGGCTCGCCGTGCACCGCGAGACCGGTGACCGCAGCCGCCTGATGCTGGACATCGCCGGTTTCCGCGCCAAGAAGCGTGCCGAGCTCTCCGAGCTGGGCGCCAAGGCTGCGGCCGAGGCCAAGAGCAGCGGCGAGCCGGTCAAGCTCAAGCCGATGACGCCGTTCGAGCGCAAGGTCGTGCATGACGCGGTCAAGAGCGCCGGTCTGCGCAGCGAGTCCGAGGGCGAGGAGCCGCAGCGCTTCGTCGTCGTTCTCCCCGCCTGAGCCCCAAGCAGTTCCCGGCCCCGTCTGTTTCGCAGGCGGGGCCGATCTTTGTCAGCCTGATAGTCAGCACCCAGTGCGGTACGGAAGGACGGTCCCCGTGACGGAGGCAGCAGAACTCCCCCCGGCGCCGGAGCAGGCCCGTGAGGTATTCGGTGAGCGCTTCACGGACGCGGTCCGGTACGCGGAGCTGCTGGCCGACGCAGGAGTGCGGCGCGGTCTGATCGGTCCGCGCGAAGTGCCCCGGCTGTGGGAACGGCACCTGCTGAACTGCGCGGTGCTGTCCGAGGTCGTGCCCCAGGGCGTGACGGTGTGCGATGTCGGCTCGGGTGCCGGGCTTCCGGGGATCCCGCTCGCCCTGGTCCGCCCCGACCTGAAGATCACGCTCCTCGAACCGCTGCTCCGTCGTACGAACTTCCTCACGGAGGTCGTCGAGCTGCTCGGCCTCGACCATGTGACGGTCATGCGCGGGCGGGCCGAAGAGGTGCTCGGCAAGTTCCAGCCCGTCCATGTCGTGACGGCCCGTGCTGTGGCTCCGCTGGACCGCCTCGCCACTTGGGGCGTGCCGCTGCTCCGTCCATACGGAGAGATGCTGTTGCTCAAGGGCGACACCGCCGAGGAAGAGGTCCAGGGGGCCAAGGCCGCGCTGAGCAAGCTCGGTGCGGTGAAGACCTCCGTGCTGCACGTCGGTGAGGGCGTGGTCGACCCGCTGTCCACCGTGGTGCGGGTCGAGGTCGGGGAGAGCCCCGGCGGCGTGCGGTTCGCGGCGAAGCGGGCCAAGGCTGCTCGGCCCTCGCGGGCTGCGCGCGGACGTCGTCGCTGACGCCTATCGGGGACTCGCTTGCGTGAGCGGCCCCCTGTGGTGGTCACGGTTCATTGCCAACGGGTTCTTTGCCAACGGTTCTTTGCCACCGAACGCCCGGACCGCTTGAGCGAGTTGAGGCACCTTCACGTCCCGCCGCCTTCGGTATGGATAAAGCGGGCAAATCGGAGTGTCACGGGTTAAACGGACGCCGCCCTGGCATCGTGTTTCACGTGAAACGTCGCTCACTGCTGCAGGGGATCATCAACCGAGGTCGCGCCGCCGCCACCCCGCGTGACCGGAAACCCCCCGTAAGGGGGGCGGAGTTTTCCACAACGGCGGATTCATCCACAGAAGAACGGGCCTCGCTGGTTCGCGACCCCAAGGGCATGGGAGGCTCTGTTCATTGCGAGCCTGAAGTCGAGGAGAGTGAATCCTTGCGGTCCGACGCCAACATCGCGGGACCGATGACCGATCCGGTCCCCGGTCCCCGTACTGAGTCGGCGGGGGAGGATGTTTCACGTGAAACACCGCCCCCGATGGACGACACCCCCATTGGTCGTGCTGCCCAACTGGCGGTGGAAGCTCTTGGCCGCGCCGGCGAGGGGCTCCCACGGCCCGAGCAGACCCGAGTCATGGTGGTCGCCAACCAGAAGGGCGGGGTAGGGAAGACGACCACGACGGTCAACCTTGCCGCCTCGCTCGCGCTGCACGGTGCGCGCGTTCTGGTGATCGACCTTGACCCGCAGGGCAACGCCTCCACGGCGCTGGGGATCGACCATCATGCCGAAGTCCCGTCCATCTACGACGTGTTGGTGGAGAGCAAGCCGCTCTCCGAAGTGGTCCAGCCCGTCCCCGACGTCGAGGGTCTCTTCTGCGCCCCGGCCACCATCGATCTTGCCGGTGCGGAGATCGAACTGGTGTCGCTGGTCGCGCGCGAGAGCCGTCTGCAGCGGGCCATCCAGGCCTACGAGCAGCCGCTGGACTATGTCCTGATCGACTGCCCGCCGTCCCTGGGCCTGCTCACCGTCAACGCCCTGGTCGCCGGAGCAGAGGTGCTCATCCCGATCCAGTGCGAGTACTACGCACTGGAGGGCCTCGGCCAACTGCTCCGCAACGTCGATCTCGTACGCGGGCACCTCAACCCCGACCTGCATGTGTCGACGATCCTGCTCACCATGTACGACGGACGGACCCGCCTTGCCTCCCAGGTGGCGGACGAGGTGCGCAACCACTTCGGCGAAGAGGTGCTGCGGACGAGCATCCCGCGTTCCGTACGTATCTCGGAGGCTCCGAGCTATGGGCAGACCGTGCTGACTTATGATCCGGGGTCGAGTGGCGCACTCTCGTACCTCGAAGCAGCCCGCGAGATGGCGCTGCGTGGGGTGGGCGTACGGTACGACGCACAGCAGGCCCACTCGCGTATGCAGAACGGGCAGCAGAATATGGCGGAGGGGATCCAGTGAGCGATCGACGTAGGGGGCTGGGCCGGGGACTGGGCGCACTGATCCCTGCCGCCCCGACAGGAGAGAAGCCGGCAGCGTCGGCCGAGGGCGAGGGCTCGAACTCCCCCAGCTCGGTGCCGCTGCTGACAGCTGAACGGGGCGTTCCCGCAGCCAAGTTGGCGTCACTGCCGCAGAGCATGCCGCAGGGCAATGTTTCACGTGAAACGGAGCCGGCGCCGAGCGAGACCGTCTCGACGCCGGAGCCGCCCGCGGGTGCGCACTTCGCCGAGCTTCCGCTCGACAGCATCACGCCCAACCCGAGGCAGCCGCGTGAGGTCTTCGACGAGGACGCGCTCGCCGAGCTGATCACCTCCATCAAGGAGGTCGGTCTCCTCCAGCCCGTCGTCGTACGGCAGTTGGGGCCCGCGCGCTATGAGCTCATCATGGGTGAGCGGCGCTGGCGGGCGTGCCGTGAGGCGGGGCTTGAGCGGATTCCCGCGATCGTGCGGGCCACGGATGACGAGAAGCTGCTCCTGGACGCGCTCCTCGAGAACCTGCATCGCGCCCAGCTGAACCCGCTCGAAGAGGCCGCGGCGTACGACCAGTTGCTGAAGGACTTCAACTGCACGCATGACCAGTTGGCCGACCGGATCGGGCGTTCGCGTCCGCAGGTCTCCAACACTCTGCGGCTGCTGAAGCTCTCGCCGGCCGTGCAGCGTCGGGTGGCGGCCGGGGTGCTGTCGGCCGGGCATGCTCGGGCGCTGCTGTCGGTGGAGGACTCGGAGGAGCAGGACCGGCTCGCTCACCGGATCGTCGCCGAGGGGCTTTCGGTGCGAGCGGTCGAGGAGATCGTCACGCTGATGGGTTCGCGGCCCAAGAGCGCGCCGCGCAGCAAGGGTCCGCGTGCCGGTGGCCGTGTCTCGCCCTCGCTCACCGATCTCGCCTCCCGGCTGTCGGACCGCTTCGAGACGCGGGTGAAGGTGGACCTGGGGCAGAAGAAGGGCAAGATCGTCGTTGAGTTCGCCTCGATGGACGACCTGGAGCGCATTCTCGGCACGCTCGCTCCGGGCGAGGGGCCGGTCCTGGACAAGGGGCCGGCGCAGGACGCCGACGAGTAATGGCGTAGCTGAGAGGCCGATGCAGAGCAGGCCGTGTCCGGTGTGTACCGGAACACGGCCTGCTCTTTGCTTTCCGCCGGTATCGGTGCAATCGCTGGGTGGATACGATGCGATCGAGTAGGGCGCATCCACCTGGCAACACCTCAGAAGAAGGGGCGGGGGCCATGCGATCGGTGAGCCGGACGGGCCTGGTGACCGCAGGGCTTGGGCTGGGAGCTGTCGGCGGTTTCGTCGGCAGTCTGCTCAGGGAACGGAGCGTTCTGACAGCCGCCCGTGCGGCGGCGCGTCAAGAAAGTGAGGAATCGCCTTCATGGGGCGTCGGCTCGTACCGCTCACGCTGGACAATCTCCCGGATCTCCCGAAGCGGTGCCGTACATGTGTCTTCTGGGAGCTCGATCCGGTCAGCGGACAGGACGCGGTAAAGGCAGGCACTCCGGAGCTGGAGAAGGAGGCCTGGATCTCCGCCGTGCTCCTGGAGTGGGGCTCGTGCGGCCGTGTCGTCTACGTGGACGACGTGCCGGTGGGCTTTGTGCTGTACGCGCCGCCGGCCTATGTGCCGCGCTCCACGGCGTTCCCCACGAGCCCCGTGTCCCCCGATGCCGTGCAGCTGATGACGGGCTTCATCATTCCCGGCTATCAGGGCCAGGGGCTGGGCCGCGTGATGGTGCAGACCGTCGCCAAGGATCTGCTGCGGCGGGGCTTCAAGGCGATCGAGGCCTTCGGCGATGCGCGGTGGAAGGAACCCGGGTGTGTACTGCCCGCGGACCATCTGCTGGCGGTGGGCTTCAAGACCGTACGACCGCATCCCACGTATCCACGGCTGCGGCTTGAGCTGCGTACGACGCTCTCCTGGAAGGAAGATGTCGAGCTGGCCCTCGACCGCTTGCTGGGAGCGGTGCAGAAGGAGCCGGCGCTGCGTCCGCTGTGAGGCATCGGGGAGCGCATGACCGGGAGATGCGAACGGGCCCAACCCCTTGGAGGGTTGGGCCCGTTTCACGTGAAACAGAGAGGCGCTGATCGTGCGCCCGCGCGGGAGGACTACTTGATGAAGTCCGCGAGGTCGCGCTCGATCGCGGCCTTCGGCTTGGCTCCGACGATGGTCTTGGCGACATCGCCGCCGTGGTAGACGTTGAGGGTCGGGATCGACATGACGCCGTACTTCGCGGCGGTGCCCGGGTTCTCGTCGATGTTGAGCTTGGCTACGACGATCTCGTCGTGCTCGGCCGCGATCGCCTCCAGGGAGGGGGCGATCTGGCGGCACGGGCCGCACCAGGCGGCCCAGAAGTCGACGAGCACGGGCTTGTCGCTCTTGAGCACCTTCTCGTCGAAGTCTGCGTCCGTCACGGTGATCGTGGCACCGGCCATGGCTTTGTTCTCCTTAACTGAACTGAGGGTGGGGCGAAGCAGTGGGGTCAGACAGCGGCGGTGGCCGCGGTCTCGTTGTCGGCGAGGGCGGCCAGGTAGCGCTCGGCGTCGAGCGCGGCGGAGCAGCCGGTACCGGCGGCCGTGATGGCCTGGCGGTAGGTGTGGTCCACGACGTCGCCCGCCGCGAAGACACCCGTCAGGTTGGTGCGCGTCGAGGGGGCCTCGACCTGGAGGTAGCCCTCGTCGTCCAGGTTCAGCTGGCCCTTGAAGAGCTCGGTGCGCGGGTCGTGGCCGATCGCGATGAACAGGCCGGTGACCGGCAGCTCGGAGGTCTCACCCGTCTTGGTGCTGCGCAGGGTGAGGCCGCTGAGCTTCTGGTCGCCGTGGATCTCGGCGACCTCGCTGTCCCAGGCGAACTTGATCTTCGGGTCGGCGAAGGCGCGGTCCTGCATGGCCTTCGAGGCGCGCAGGCTGTCGCGGCGGTGCACGACCGTCACGGACCTGGCGAAGCGGGACAGGAAGGTCGCCTCCTCCATCGCGGTGTCGCCACCACCGAGGACGGCGATGTCCTGGTCCTTGAAGAAGAACCCGTCACAGGTGGCGCACCAGGAGACACCGCGGCCGGAGAGCGCGTCCTCGTTCGGCAGGCCGAGCTTGCGGTGCTGGGAGCCCGTCGTGACGATGACGGTCTTGGCCTGGTGGACCGTACCGGCGGTGTCGGTGACGGTCTTGATCTCACCGGAGAGGTCGACGGAGACCACGTCGTCCGGGATCAGCTCAGCGCCGAAGCGCTCGGCCTGGGCGCGCATGTTGTCCATGAGCTCGGGGCCCATCACGCCGTCCTGGAATCCGGGGAAGTTCTCCACCTCGGTGGTGTTCATCAACGCACCGCCTGCGGTGACGGCACCCTCGAAGACCAGCGGCTTCAGCGAGGCGCGCGCGGTGTAGAGCGCGGCCGTGTAGCCGGCGGGCCCGGAGCCGATGATGATCACGTTACGGACGTCGCTCACGGGTTGATTCCTCGTCTCTGCGGACTGCCTAATGCCTCGGGAGGAGCCCGCCTTCCGGACTCTCACCCCACCCAACGGATCCTACGGGGCGAGCATTCCCGCTGTGTCCGCGCACATGGTGTTCGTGCGCACGGGGTCGGCGTACGGGTCGGCGTACGGGGAGGGCATACGGAGAGGTGTACGGAGAGGTGTACGGAGAGCGCGGGGCGTCGCCGACTCAGGGGCGCGGGTACGAGTGGGAGACCAGGACGTCACCCTTGCCCCCGGAGGAGTTGTCGACGCAGGCCGCATCGACGACGTACGCGGTGACGCGCGAGCTGTCCGTGGTGTCGGGCAGCACGACCAGATAGGCGGCCTTGCCGTCATACGTGCCGCGCTTGGCGGCGAGCGGCGGGGCGTCCTCGTCGATGCCGAGCGCGATGCACCGCGGTACGTCGGGATCGTCGCCGCGCATGGGGGCGTTGGTCTTGGGCGTGCGCCGGGAGTCCTCCTCGGCGGACTCGGTGCTGGACTCCGTACCGAACGAAGGCTTCGACGCCTCCGGGGCCGGGCTCTTGTCCTTGGCGAGCAGCGAGGAGACCTGGTCGTCGAGCGCGCTCCCGGAGAAGGTCTGCGTTCCGGCCAGGTCCGACGCGTTGTTCTGGCCGGAGTCCGCGCCGTTGCTGCCGGGCTGGAGCATCAGCGTGCCCAGGCCGATCGCGGCGACCGTGGCCACGGCACCGATCACGGCTCCCGCGATATTGCGGCGACGTCGACGCGGACCGCCCGCACGACGGCCGGGGCCGGTCGCGGCACGCGGATGTCCGGCGGGCCGATCCGGAGCACCGGCCGCGGGAGCGCTCGCCGTTTCACGTGAAACATGCGGCTCGGCGGGCTGGTCGGCCGTCCGCTCGGAAGGCTGGTCGGCCGCTTGCCCGGAGGCTTGCTCTGCCGCCCGCTCGTCAGGTTCAGACGGCTGCCCGGAGAGCCGTGCCGGAGCGTGGACTGCCCCTTCCGCAGGGCGAGTTGCGTCGAGGAGTGCCTCGGCGGCCAGTGCCGCGTCGATGCGGCCCGCGACATCGGCGGGCATCTGTGGCGGTCCGGGCAGTGTGCCGAGCAGCTCGCGGATCTCCGTCAGCGAGTCGAGTACGTCGG
Source organism: Streptomyces luteolus (assembly GCF_029968015.1). Taxonomy (GTDB): domain Bacteria; phylum Actinomycetota; class Actinomycetes; order Streptomycetales; family Streptomycetaceae; genus Streptomyces; species Streptomyces luteolus. The sequence continues at coordinate 125,583 of NZ_JASCIS010000017.1, read as the reverse complement.
CGCAGAGCTCGCAGCCGTCGACGTGGTCGCGTACCTCGCTCTTGCGGGACGGCGGGAGCAGGCCCTCGGTGAGTTCGGAGAGTTCTGACACGTCCGGGTGCTCGGCCGCGCCGGTCGTGGCTGTCACGCTCGCCCACCTCCGCCCTTCACGGCTGCTGAATCGCCTGGGTCTGTTCCCTGTGTCCTTGCGTCTTTCGCTGGTGCTTCCGGTGGGACGGATGTCTCCTGCGTCCGGTTCCTTCCGGCGCCGCGGTTCTTTTCCTCCGAACCGGCTCGGCCTCTCTGCCGCGGGCCCGAGCCCTCCGCCCGGAGGTGGCTGAGCAGCGGCAGCAGGCGGGCTCTGCCGCGGGCGCAGCGGCTCTTCACGGTGCCGGTGGGAACACCGAGCACCGCGGCTGCCTCGGCCACGGGGTAGCCCTGCATGTCGACGAGGACGAGGGCGGCCCGCTGGTCCGGCGGGAGCGTGCCGAGCGCCTCGATGAGCTGGCGGTGGAGGTCGTGCCGCTCGGCCGGCGCGGACGCCGACTCATGGGGTTCGAGGAGCTGCTCCAGGCGTTCCGTGTCGTCGACCGGTGAGGTCTTGCGGGAGGCGGCCTTGCGCGCGCGGTCGAGACAGGCGTTGACGGTGATCCGGTGCAGCCAGGTCGTGACCGCCGACTGCCCACGGAAGGTGTGCGCGGCGCGATAGGCGGAGACCAGGGCGTCCTGCACCGCGTCCGCGGCTTCCTCCCGGTCCCCGAGCGTGCGCAGCGCCACCGCCCACAGCCGGTCGCGATGGCGTCGTACGAGCTCGCCGAAGGCGTCGGGGTCCCCGTCGACATGGCGGGCCAGGAGCGTCGCGTCAGGGGCTCCTGAGATGTCCTCCGCCTGCACCTGCTCCCCCTACCTCGGTCGAGGGCTCAGCGTATCGGGGTCCCGGAGAGCGTGTAAACGGTCCGGAATGTCCCAGGGGAGGTCCGGAATGTCCCAGGAGAAAGGAGGTCCGTAATGTCCCAGCAAAAAGGGGAAAGCCCAGGAGGACATCGACTCTTGGGCCTTCCCCGAATTGCACCGGTGATCGCGTAATGCCGCTATTCCTCGCGCGCCGTTCCCAGGACCTTGATCTCGGAAATCCCGCCCCGGAAGAGCTCCGCCGAACCGTCGGTCGCCAGGGAGGTGATGTGCACCAGCAGGTACCGGGTGCGCACCGGTTCGTCGAGGGTCTTCTCGAGCCGGTTCCCGGTCTGGCCGAGCTTGCTGAGCTCCTTGGAGAACTCCGCGAGCGAAGAGGGCTGCGAGGCGTCCTCGGGCGCGGCGAGAACCTCCGCCTTCTGCCCCGCGCGATACAGGGCGATATCGAACCCGGAAACGTCCTGGACGCTGCCGAGATCGACGATTATGCCGCTGCCCTGCTTACGGTTCGGAAGGTTGCCGAAGTTCGCGAAGCCCTTGTACTGCGGTGTGATCCAGGCGGTGCCGGCGTCGCCGTCCACGGCCTGCGGCACGTCCTGCTCCTTGATGCCGCTGCCGCTGGGGGCGAACTCGTACGCATCGCTGATCTTGAGCGGCTTGCCGGGGGCGGTCTTGGGCCCGTCCCCTTCCTCGCCCGGCTGCGAGGTGCCGGGTCCGCTGGGCTGGTCGCGCTCCATCAGGGCGTCCGCGAGCTGCCAGCTGCCCAGGCCGAGCGCCGCGATCAGCAGCGCGGACACGGCCCACTTCAGGGCCTTGCCCGTACGGCTCTGCAGCGGAGCGGGCGGTGCGGCCGGCAGGGGCTGCGGGCCCTGCGCCGCCGTGGCGGGCCGGCCGTACGTGCCCTGCTGGTACGTCGTGCGCTGGTACTCCGGCGGCGCCGTGAACGTGGGCTCCGGGGGGCGGATGCGCGGCATCTCCGAGACGGCCTTGGACAGCTCCTCCGGGGTGGTGCACGGCTGGTCCTCCCGGGAGGCCGTCGCCCCGTCGTTGACCAGGGCGCGCATCGCCAGCTCGGACAGGCCCCGGTGGACGCCCGCCCGCACCTGGTCCGGTGCGATCAGTCCGATGTCCTTGGGCAGCCCCGACAGGCCGTACGCATCCTCCTCGTACGGCCAGCGCTGGGTCAGCGAGGCGTAGAGGAGGGCGCCGATCGCCTCCGTGTCGGTGCGCTGCGGGGTGTCGCTGCTGATGCCGCGCAGCGCGGCGTTCACGGCGAGGCCGCGGATGCGGTACTGGCCGGAGGAACTGCGCAGCACCGCGCTGGGCGTGAGCCGCAGATGGGACAGGCCCTCGCGGTGCGCGGCGGCCATGGCCTGGGAGACCTGGCTGACCAGCTGGTACGCGTCGTGCGCCTCGAGCGGGCCGGTGGCGAGCAGGGTGGTCAGCTCGGTGGCGTCGGGGAGCCACTCGTGCACGACGTACACGAGGTCGTTCTCCTCGACCGCGTCCAGGACCTGCACGAAGCGCGGGTCGCCGAGCAGCGCGGAGGAGCGGGCGGCGGACAGGACGGTGCGGGCGCGCGGATGATCGGCCGGAAGCAGATGGACGCCGACGGCGCGGCGCAGCTTCTCGTCGACGGCACGCCAGCTGCTGAAACCGTCCAGACGGGTGACGCACTCCTCGAGGCGGTAGCGGCGCGCGAGCTTATGGCCACTGTGCAGCTCCGGTGGCGCGGCCTGCGCCGTCGCGGGCGGTGCGGCCTGCGGTTCCTCCGGCGGTGTGGGCTGCGGTTTCTCCGGCGGTGTGGGCTGCTGTTCCGCGGTCTCCGCCGCGTCGCCGGCGGGCTGCTCCGCGCCCTCGGCAGCCATCGTCTCTCGGCTCTTGGCCGCCCCGTCGGCCGTGGCCTGGTCCGCCTTGGCGGTCAGCGACTCCTCGTCGCTCCCTGCTGCCACGTCGACGGCAGCCGTGCTCCGTTCCGCCACCGTCGTTCCTGCCTCCCCATCCGTTGCACGCTGTCCCACGCCAAAGCCAATTGTGCCCACAGTCTGCCGCTATCCACGACACGCGATGGCCGGGGATGGTTGTGCGAGACCTGCGGCAAAGCGTCGGATCAGCGGCCGAGCCGACCCCGGACCATGCCCACGAGCGCGTTCAGCTCCTGGACGCGCATCCGGCGGGCGGCCAGGAAGAAGACCCCGAACAGCACCACGGCACCGCCGAAGAGCGCGGCCAGCGAGCCGCCGACATCCTGGCCCAGGCCCTGAGTGATCGCGTACGCGGCCCCACCACCGGCGAGTGTGGCCGGGACCGAGGCGATGGCGAGGCGGGCGTAGGTGCGCAGCACCTGCGAGCCGTCCAGGTCGCCGCCGAGGCGGGCGCGCAGCCTCCGCCAGGCGAGGCTCACGCCGATCGCGTACGCGATGCCGTACGAGGCGGCCATGCCCACGACCGCCCAGCGGGCCGGCAGCACGAAGAAGCAGAGGGCGGAGGCCCCTGCGTTGACCACCGCGACGATGACTGTGTTGTAGAAGGGCGTGCGGGTGTCTTCGTACGCGTAGAAGGCGCGCAGAACGACGTACTGGACGGAGTACGGGATCAGGCCGAGGCCGAAGGCCATCAGCATGTACCCCATGTTCGTGGCTTCGGCGGTGCCGGAGGAGCCGAAGATCATCGTGCACATCGGGATGCCGAGGGCCACGAAGCCGAAGGCGATCGGGACGATCGCGACGGACGTGGTGCGCAGGCCCTGCGAGATGTCGTCGCGCACCGCGCCGGTGTCGTTCTCGTGCGCGGACCGGGAGAGCCGCGGCAGCAGCGCGGCCATCAGGGAGACCGTGATGATGGCCTGCGGCAGACCCCAGATCAGCTGGGCGTTGGCGTACGCGGCGAAGCCGGTGCCGTCGACGGCGGAGTCCTTGCCGGCCGCAGTGGACAGCTGGGTCACGACGAGCGCGCCGGCCTGGTTGGCGAGCACGAACAGCATCGTCCACTTGGCGAGCATCGCCGCCTTGCCGAGGCCGTGGCCCTTCCAGTCGAACCGCGGCCGCAGCCGAAAGCCGGTCTCCCGCAGGTACGGGATCATCGCCAGCGCCTGGACGACCAGGCCCAGGAGCACACCGATGCCGAGGAGCCGCTCGCCCTCCGGCGGGATCGTGTCGACCTCCATGCCGGAGGTCGCGGCCGAGCCGTACACCCAGATGAACAGGCCGAGCGTGGCGATGATGACGATGTTGTTGAGGACCGGGGTCCACATCATCGCGCCGAACTTCCCGCGGGCGTTGAGGATCTGGCCCATCACGACGTGGATGCCCATGAAGAAGATCGAGGGCAGGAAGTAGCGGACGAACGTGACGCCGACCTCGTTGGCGGCCGGATCATCGGCGACCGAGGTGGACAGCGCCCGGATCAGCAACGGGGCCGCGACGATCGCGAGGACGGTGAGCGTCCCGAGGGCGACCATGACGAGGGTCAGCAGACGGTTGGCGTAGGCCTCACCGCCGTCCTCGTCCTCCTTCATGGCCCGCACCAGCTGCGGGACGAAGACCGAGTTGAGACCGCCGCCCACCGTGAGGATGTAGATCATTGTGGGCAGCTGGTAGGCGACCTGGAAGGTGTCACCGAGAAGGCCGACACCGAGCGCCGAGACGATCAGCGCGGACCGGATGAAACCCGTGAGCCGCGACACCATCGTGCCCGCCGCCATCACCGCGCTCGACTTCAGCAGGCCCGCGGCCTTGCCGGACTTCTTCGGCGGTGCGGCGGGTGCGGGAGCCGGGGCAGCCTGCGCGGGCTCAGGGGCGCTCAACGGCGCGCCCGGAACCGGCGGCGCCGCCGGGGCGGGGACCGAGAGCGGGGTGTCGCCCTGATCGCGGAAGCCCGGCTGCTGGTCGCGGAAGAGGTGCGCGAACGCGTCCGGCTCGTGGCGCTCCTCGGCGGCCCGGCTGACCAGGTCGTCGACGCCGACGAACTGCGTCGTACGGACATCGTCGCCGTACGGGAGCCGGCGGGACGGGCCGTCCGGCTCCGGGGCCGGGGTCTGCGCCCACACCTGCGGGTCCGGCGCGTTCTGCGGCGGGGTGGGCTGCGCGTACAGGGACTGCGGGTCCGCGTACGTGCCCGGGGGCGGCGGCGGGTGCGCGGACCGGTCGTAGAGGGCCTCGGTCACCGGGTCCTGGGCGGCCAGGTCCTGGGCGCGGTACGGGTCCTGGGCGTAGGCGTCCTCGACGTACATGTCCGGCGTGGGCTGCTGCGGGGGTACGTGCCCACCCGAGGGGTCGCCGCTGCCCGCGCCCTGGCCGCGGTCACCGTCGTACGGCGCATTCATGCTTACCCCACCTCATCGGTCCCGCGGCCCCAGTGGCCACGTCATCGCTCAACGGTCCACTCTCTCACCCGTGCCGGACGGGTCGGTGCTTTCCGGTGCGGTGTCCGGTGTCGGGTCACTCGGCTGCTCGGGGGCGGGAGGGCCGGACTCGGGGCTGCCGTCGCCCTTCTTCCGACCGTCGCCGTTCTCGCCGCCGTCCTCGTCTCCGTTCTCGCCGTTCTCGCCGTTCTCGGCCTCGGCCTCTTCCTCCTCGGCCCGGCGGGCGGCCGCCTTGCGCTGCGTGTACATGCGGAAGCCTGCGAGGACGAGCAGCAGGATGCCGCCTGCGATGACCAGCATCACGGTCAGGGTGATCTCGGTGACGTCGACGTCGAAGCGGATCTCCTTGCCGTACGGAGTGCCGTCCTCGGTGTAGAGCTGGGCGACGACCGGGACCGGGCCGTTGGCGTTGGCCGTGGTGGTGAACTTCACGGTCTGGCTGTGCCCGCCGGAGACCTTGATCGGCTGTTCCTCGTACGGGCCCGGCTGCTCGCCGATCTTGAGTCGGGTCGGCTTGGTGGAGGTGAGGCGCAGCGTCAGGTTCTCGACGCCCTGGACCAGATTGTTCTGGACGGTGATCGGGATGGTCGCGCTGCGCCCCGAGAGCTTCGCCTCGGTCTTCTCGATCAGCTGGACCTGGCCGGTGAGCGTCGTGAGGTAGCGCTGCACGCTGTTGCGGTACGCCTCGGCCCCGTGGGCGCGGCCGCGCCAGGACGTGGACAGCTCGCGGTCCATGGCCCGGCCGAACGGCGTGACCACCCGGTCAGGCTCGCTCAGGATCACCTTGAAGCGGCCCAGGGTCTCCTGCGTGGTGCGGACGGATTCGAAGGCCGCCCTCGGCAGCTCCTGCCTGCGCAGGTTCGCGGGGTACGCGCCGGTGCCGGGGACCTGCGTCGTGGCCTTCGGGTCGGGCGTGGCCTTGGCGGCGGAGATCAGGTCGTCCGGCTCGGTCCAGCTCTCGGAGTCGAGGGCGCCGAGGGCCTGGGCCATCGTCTGGGCCTGGCTGGCCGTGGGCATGCGCTGCGGGGCGACGACGATGCTGCGCTGCCTGTCCGGGTCCTGCAGCGTGATCATCTGGCTCTGGGCGAGGAACTCCTGCACCGCGAGCGTGGAGTTCTCGGCGCGCGTCATATCGCCCTGGAACGCGGTCGACAGGCGCGCGTCGGCGACCACGGCCGTGGTGCCGCCTCCGATCGGGCGGGCCGCGGTCGGGGTGTAAGGCAGGGCGCCCGACTCGCGGAGGCTGTCGCTGCGGGCGATCACGGAGTGCGCACCGGCCGAGGTGGCGACGTCGACGACGGACGGGTCGACCGCGCCTTCGGCAGGCCAGGCGAAGTCCGTGCTCGGCTCGACGTGCAGGACCATCTTCACGGTCTCGGCGGCGACGTCCGTGGCGGGCTGCAGATGGCTCAGCGAACCGCCGACCGCCTTGCCCTGGTGCGCGAGCGAGGCCAGGTCCGGGTCGGCGAACGGCAGGGCGACGACCTTCTTGCCCTTGACGGCCTGCTGCAGTTTGTTGAGCCACTGCTTGGCCAGGGCACGGTTCTTGGCGGATCCCGGGACCGGGTTGCCGCCGTCCGGGTTCTCGACGTTGTAGCCCTTGGTGGCCATCGCGTCGAGGGAGGCGAGGAGGTCCGGATCGATGACCCAGGTCACCGGCAGGTCCTTGCCGAGGGACAGCATCTGCTCAAGGCGGCCGCCGGGGGCGATCTCCTCGGCGAGCTTGTCATCGGCGAACACCGGGGTCTGCTGCTCGTCGGAGGCGGTCTCCGCGGTGAGGTGCGTGCGGGAGATCAGCGGCCAGAGGAAGCTGACCTTCGTCTTCTCGCTCGGGGCCTCCGACTGCCAGGGCAGGAAGGTCCGCTCGACGCCGAGCACCTGCGCGTACGGCTGGGCGGCGCTGCGGCCGGTGAGGGAGACGCCCAGCTGGTACACGCCGTCCGCGGAGAGGTCGAGCTCCTTGACGGGGACCGAGAGCCGGAAGTTCTGCGTCGCCCCGGGCGCGATCTTGTCGAACTCCTCGGTGTACTTGCCGTCCTTGCCGCCGACCTCGCGGCCAAGGGCTCCCTGCAGCGAGTCGGACCGCTTGGCGGCGTTGTCGACGGAGGAGCGGTTGTTCAGCGTCGGGCCGACGCGGAGGCCGACGTGCGCGTCGGTGACCGTCTGCCTGCCCTCGTTGGTGACCTTGCCGGAGACCGTGACGGTGTCGTCGTCCGTCGGCGTGCTCGGGGACATGCTGTCCACGGAGACGTCGACGGATCCGGTGCCTGCGGGGGCCGACGGGGCCTCGGGTGTCTTGGCGGCAGGCGTGGCCGCGCCCGCGGGGGCGGCGGGGAGCTGCAGCAGACCGGCGAGCAGCGGCGCTCCGGCCAGGAGCGCTGCCGTACGCCGGAACCGCCGGCGGGCAGGTGAGGGAGTCATCCCCTGGAAGTCTGCCGCCTCGGCCACGCGCTCGCCCGTCCCTCGTCGTCGTCAGTGGTCGTCCGCATTTGCGTCCCCGCATGGTAACGAGGCGCGCTGTGCCTGAGTGCCGGGGTGCGCTCCCGCAGCCCTCCGGCAGGTCAGCGACGGTACGGGCCACTTCGCCGGGCGTCGAACCGGGCCGGTGAGGCGGTACGCGGGACCGGACCGGAACCGGACTGGGACCGTCCCGGGGGCGCACGGCAGCGTGTCGGGGTGCGTGGGGAACGGGGGAGCCGGGGTGGGTGAGGTGGCCCACCGGAAAACGGGGAAGCCGGTGCAGCTCAGGCCCCGTACCCTTTTCTGTTGTGCCGAACGCCAATGAAGACAACTCCAGTGCCCTCAGCCAGGTGCAGCGCCGCGCGGTGAGCGAGCTGCTGCGCGTGTCCCCCGTCGCCGACGAGCTCGCCGAGCGCTTCCGCGCGGCCGGGTTCTCGCTCGCCCTCGTCGGCGGCTCGGTCAGGGACGCGTTGCTCGGCCGGCTCGGCAACGACCTGGACTTCACGACCGACGCCCGCCCCGAGGACGTACTGAAGATCGTCCGGCCCTGGGCGGACGCGGTGTGGGAGGTCGGGATCGCCTTCGGCACGGTGGGCTGCCAGAAGCAGGCCAGGGTCGGGGACGCCGAGCAGGACTTCCAGATCGAGGTCACGACGTACCGCTCCGAGGCGTACGACCGCACCTCCCGCAAGCCCGAGGTGTCCTACGGCGACTCCATCGAGCAGGACCTCGTGCGCCGCGACTTCACCGTCAACGCGATGGCCGTGGCGCTGCCTGAGAAGGAGTTCATCGATCCGCACGGCGGCCTGGACGACCTCGCCACGCGCGTGCTGCGCACGCCGAGCACGCCGGAGGAGTCCTTCTCGGACGACCCGCTGCGGATGATGCGGGCCGCCCGGTTCGCCGCGCAGCTGGACTTCGTGGTGGCACCCGAGGTGGTCGCCGCGATGACGGCCATGGCGGAGCGCCTGGAGATCGTCTCGGCCGAGCGGGTGCGGGACGAGCTGAACAAGCTGCTGCTCTCCGCGCACCCGCGCAAGGGCCTCGCTCTCCTCGTGGGCACGGGCCTCGCCGACCACGTCCTGCCGGAGCTGCCCGCGCTGCGTCTGGAGAGCGACGAGCACCATCGGCACAAGGACGTCTACGAGCACTCCCTGACCGTCCTTGAGCAGGCCATCGCCCTGGAGGACGGGGAGCCGGACCTCACGCTGCGGATCGCGGCGCTGCTGCACGACATCGGCAAGCCGAGGACGCGGCGCTTCGAGAAGGACGGGCGGGTCTCCTTCCACCACCACGAGGTGGTCGGCGCCAAGATGACGAAGAAGCGCATGACCGCGCTCAAGTACTCCAACGAGCTCGTGAAGGACGTCTCCCGCCTGGTCGAGCTGCACCTCCGCTTCCACGGCTACGGCACGGGCGAGTGGACGGACTCCGCGGTACGGCGCTACGTACGCGACGGAGGCCCGCTGCTCGACCGGCTGCACAAGCTGACCCGCTCGGACTGTACGACGCGCAACAAGCGCAAGGCGGGCGCGCTCTCGCGGGCGTACGACGGCCTGGAGGAGCGGATCGCGCGGCTGCAGGAGCAGGAGGAGCTGGACGCCATCCGCCCCGCCCTCGACGGCAACGAGATCATGGAGATCCTGGGCGTCGGCCCCGGTCCGGTGATCGGCAGCGCGTACAAGTTCCTGCTCGAACTGCGCCTGGAGCACGGGCCGATGGAGCGGGACGCGGCGGTGTCCGCGCTCAAGGAGTGGTGGACCCAGCAGGACTGAGTCGCCCGTCGGGCACGGGGAAGGGGTCGTGTTTCACGTGAAACACGACCCCTTCGGCATGACCGGACGTACGCGGAAGGGGCGCTGTTTCACGTGAAACAGCGCCCCCTCGGACTGGTCGGCCGCGTACTTACGGCGTGTAGTCCTCCAGGCAGAGGGTGAAGTCCTCGCCCTTGCCGGTCTGCGTGTACTCCGAGTAACGCGTGCGGTCGCAGCCGCCTGCGGAGCCTTCCTTCTTGTCGGCGACCTTGTACTTCGCCTTGGAGTCGCCGCAGTCCACGACCTCGAGGCCCGGGTCCGTGGTGCTGGCCTCGTCCTCGACGCTCATGCAGTCGCCGACCTCGGCCGCCTCAGCGTCGTTGAGGCTGGTTATCCCGCCGACAATCATCATCGCCACGACGATCACGGCCATGGCGATGTTCTTGGGGGTGGCGAGCTTCGACCTGTTGCTGGCCGGGGGCGGCGGCGCGGCCGGCCCGCCCTGCATGTACGGCGAGGGCTGCTGCTGCGGGTAGCCCTGCGGGGCCTGCCCGCCGTAGGGGTTCCCGCCCTGGGGCTGGCCGTACGGATTCTGGCCCTGAGGCGGCGGAGTGGTCACTGGGTTCCCCCTAGAACTGGAAAGACTTGGCGCGTAGTTGACGAACGAAAAGCTATCCGCCCGCGTCTGCGCCCCAGAACCCCGGGTCATGTCTGTGTCATTGATGTGACACTTACTGAGGGGTACTTCGGGACATAAGCCCAGCAATCCCCGCGTACATCAACCCCACCGCCACCACGAGCACCACCGACCTCCCGTCCGGTGGGAGCATCAGGGCGGCCACTCCCGCCGCGCCCACGAAGGCCACGTTGAACAGCACGTCGTAGACGGAGAAGATCCGGCCACGGTAGGCGTCGGCCACCGCGGACTGGACCGCCGTGTCCGTGGCGATCTTCGCGCCCTGTGTGACCAGGCCGAGGACGAACGCGGCGATCAGCATCGGGACCGGGGCGAAGGGCAGGCCGAGGGCCGGTTCCAGGACGGCGGCCGCGCCCGCGCACACCGCGATCCAGCCCCGCGGCCCGAACCGCTCGGCGGCCAGCGGCGTCAGGACGGCCGCGGCGAAGAAGCCCGCGCCCGAGAAGCCGACGGCCAGGCCGAGCAGCGCGAGCCCGGCGGCCTCGTCCGAGGACCAGGCGTACCGGCACAGCATCAGGACCATCACGAGCAGCGCGCCGTAGCAGAACCGCATCAGGGTCATCGCCCCCAGTGCCCTTGCCGCAGGACGCCGTTCGGGGGCGGCGAGGTGCCGTACGCCGTCGATCAGTCCCCTGGCCGTGGAGGCGAGGGCCGCTCCGAGGCGCGGTTGGACCTCGTCCGGGTCGGGGCCGAGGAGGGTGCGCGGGATGCGCAGCGCGGCGAGGGCCGAGCAGAGGTAGAGCGCGGCGCCGAGGAGCACGACCAGGGCGTCCGATCCGGAGCCCGCCAGGCGTACGACGAAGGCGAGGCCGCCGCCGACGGTCGCGGCGAGCGTTCCGGCCGTGGGGGAAAGGGAGTTGGCGATGACGAGCCGCTCGGCGTCGACCACGCGGGGCAGCGCGGCGGAGAGTCCCGCGAGGACGAAGCGGTTGACGGCCGTGACGCAGAGGGCCGAGGCGTAGAACAGCCAGTCGGGGACGCCGCCCAGGATCAGCAGGGCGGTGGCGCAGGCCAGGACCGCACGCAGCAGATTGCCGTAGAGGAAGACCCGCTGCCGTGGCCAGCGGTCCAGGAGGACGCCGGCGAACGGGCCGACGACGGAGTACGGCAGGAGCAGCACGGCCATGGCGGAGGCGATGGCGGCGGGCGAGGCCTGCTTCTCCGGTGAGAAGACGACGTACGTGGCGAGCGCCACCTGGTAGACCCCGTCGGCTGCCTGGGACAGCAGGCGGACGGCGAGCAGGCGCCGGAAGTCCCGGAAGCGCACTAGTACGCGCAGATCACGTACGACGGCCATGGCGCCAAGCCTCACACAACGCGCAGGCCCCCGGGGGGATTTCCTGGGGGCCTGCGATCAAGGAACCTGAGCATCCGGGGCGTGGGCGGCCGTGGATGCGTAAGGCAGGAGAGGTCAGCGCTCGACCTCGCCGTTGATGAACTTCTCGACGTTCTCGCGGGCCTCGTCGTCGTAGTACTGGACCGGCGGGGACTTCATGAAGTAGCTCGACGCCGACAAGATCGGGCCGCCGATGCCGCGGTCCTTGGCGATCTTCGCGGCGCGCAGGGCGTCGATGATGACGCCGGCCGAGTTCGGGGAGTCCCAGACCTCGAGCTTGTACTCCAGGTTCAGCGGGACGTCGCCGAAGGCGCGGCCTTCGAGGCGGACGTACGCCCACTTGCGGTCGTCGAGCCAGGCGACGTAGTCGGACGGGCCGATGTGGACGTTGTCCTCGCCGAGCTCGCGGTCGCGGATCTGCGAGGTGACCGCCTGCGTCTTGGAGATCTTCTTGGACTCCAGGCGCTCGCGCTCGAGCATGTTCTTGAAGTCCATGTTGCCGCCGACGTTCAGCTGCATCGTGCGGTCCAGGATGACGCCCCTGTCCTCGAAGAGCTTCGCCATGACGCGGTGCGTGATGGTGGCGCCGACCTGCGACTTGATGTCGTCACCGACGATCGGGACGCCGGCCTCGGTGAACTTGTCCGCCCACTCCTTGGTGCCGGCGATGAAGACCGGGAGGGCGTTGACGAAGGCGACCTTGGCGTCGATGGCGCACTGGGCGTAGAACTTCGCCGCGTCCTCGGAGCCGACCGGCAGGTAGCAGACGAGCACGTCGACCTGCTTGTCCTTGAGGACCTGGACGACGTCGACGGGCGCCTCGGCGGACTCCTCGATGGTCTGGCGGTAGTACTTGCCCAGGCCGTCGTGGGTGTGGCCGCGCTGGACCTGGACGCCGCTGTTCGGGACGTCGCAGATCTTGATGGTGTTGTTCTCGCTGGCGCCGATCGCGTCCGAGAGGTCAAGGCCGACCTTCTTCGCGTCCACGTCGAAGGCGGCGACGAACTCGACGTCCTTGACGTGGTAGTCGCCGAACTGGACGTGCATCAGGCCCGGGACCTTCGACGCCGGGTCGGCGTCCTTGTAGTACTCGACGCCCTGCACCAGCGAGGCGGCGCAGTTGCCCACGCCGACGATGGCTACGCGAACCGAACCCATTCCGGTTGCTCCCTGTTCGTTCTCGATGAGGTCCCGCGGATCGCGGGGCTGCCTCACTTTTCGGTGTCGGCGGACGGATCCGGCCGGGAGCTGTCCCGGTTCCGGGGCAGGCCGCCCGCTTTTCCTGAGGTGTCCTGCTGTTTTCCTGCGGTGTCCTGCTGGTTGCCTGCGGGGTCCCGCTGGTTGCCTGCCGAATCCCGCCGGTTTCCCGCGGTGTCCCGCCGGTTTCCTGAGGTGTCCTGCTGAGCCGAGCCGCCGGGGGTCGACCGCTGCTGGTCGCGTCCCGCCCGCTCGCTCTCGATGAGCTCGTTCAGCCAGCGCACTTCGCGCTCCACGGACTCCATGCCGTGGCGCTGCAGCTCGAGCGTGTAGTCGTCAAGGCGCTCACGGGTCCTGGCGAGGGAGGCGCGCATCTTCTCGAGCCGCTCCTCGAGCCGGCTCCTGCGCCCTTCGAGCACCCGCATGCGTACGTCCCGTGACGTCTGCCCGAAGAAGGCGAAGCGCGCGGCGAAGTGCTCGTCCTCGTACGCGTCCGGGCCCGTCTGGGAGAGGAGCTCCTCGAAGTGTTCCTTGCCCTCCGCCGTGAGCCTGTAGACGATCTTGGCGCGGCGGCCGGCCAGGGGCGCGGCGAGGGGGTCCTCCGGGTGGTTGCCCGGCTCTTCGATCAGCCAGCCGCTCGCGACCAGCGCCTTGAGGCAGGGGTAGAGCGACCCGTAGCTGAAGGCCCGGAACACCCCGAGTGAGGTGTTGAGCCGCTTGCGCAGCTCGTATCCGTGCATCGGGGACTCACGCAGCAGGCCCAGGACGGCGAACTCGAGGATGCCGGAGCGCCTGCTCATCGTTCGCCTCCTCTCGCGACTCTTCGTGCCGCACGCGCTGTGCCGCACTGGTTGTGCCTCGTTGTGCCTCGTTGTGCCGGGACTCTTTATGCCGAGCTGATGTATCGACTCGATACATCACGACGATAGAACGGCCCTCCGAAGGCAGCAAGTGGGGTCACGGTGAACGGCGTCACATCACCGATTCGTGGGAAGCAAGTTGCCTGATTTGGGGTGAACTTCAGGGCTAGGAGGGTTTTGGTGGTGCGTAGTGTGTGCGCCATGCAGAGCACCGGGAACCGCGAGGCGCCAAACGGCGTCGTCGTCCTGGGTGCAGTGCGGACGCGAGCCTTCCGGGGCGCGTCCGTACTAGGGGGGAACCGGAAATCACCTGCCGCTTCCAGGCGCGCGACCTCGCGCCTGCCCGAGGAGTAGTCGTTCGATGAGCGAGCACCGTCGCAAACCGCCGCAGTCGCAGGGCGGCGGACGTGCCGCGGTCAGGCGCGGCGTCACCGGATCCCCCGGTCGGCGCGCAGCACCGCGTAGTGCCACAGGGTCTCCTTCCGGTTCGTACGAGTCGCAAGACTCGTCGTCCGCCGGACAGGAGCAGCCGTACGAGGGCCGGGCCGCGGCCCGGCGTGCAGCGCAGCGTTCCGGCGGAGGCCGCCGACGCGCGGCCGAGGGCGCCGCAGCCGGCGCCGGAGCGGGGCGCGGAGCCGTCGGGGGCGGCGGCGGCCGTCGCGGTGGCGGCGGTTCCGGTGGGCCGGGTGGTCCCGGCGCCGGTGGCCCGGGCCGCGGCCGAGGCCGGGGTGCCGTGCCTCCGGGCAAGCGGCGGATCATCGACTACCCGCGGGCCGGCAAGCTCGGCTGGCGCAGGTTCGTGCCGTCCTGGAAGCAGGTCACGGGCACGTTCGTCGCGTTCTGCGCGGCGATGATGGTCGCCGGCGGCATCGCGTACGCCCTGGTGGAGATCCCGGACGTGAAGAAGGCGGAGGCGCAGACCAACGTCTTCTACTGGGACGACGACACACAGATGGCGGCGACCGGTGGTACCCAGAACCGGCAGATCGTTCCGATCTACAAAATTCCCGAGCACATGCGCTATGCGGTCATCTCCGCCGAGAACGCCACGTTCTACAAGGACAGCGGTATCGACCCCATGGGTATCGGCCGCGCCGTGTTCAACATGGCGACCGGCGGCGAGACCCAGGGTGGCTCGACGATCACCCAGCAGTTCGTGAAGAACACCTACCTGGACCAGAGCCAGACCCTCACGCGTAAGGCGCGCGAGCTCTTCATCTCCATAAAGGTCGGCGCGGAGATGGAGAAGGACGACGTCCTCGCCGGCTACTTGAACGCCGCGTACTACGGCCGCAACGCCTACGGCATCCAGTCGGCGGCGCAGGCCTACTTCGACAAGGACGCCGAGGAGCTGTCCCTGAGCGAGAGCGCCTTCCTCGCAGCCGTCCTCAAGGGCCCGAACCTCTACAACCCCGACGGCGGCGTCGGTGCCAACGCGTCTCGCGAGGCCAACACCAAGCGGGCGCACGCGCGTTGGAAGTGGATCCTCGACCGGATGGTCGAGACCGGCAACCTGGAGAAGTCGAAGCGGGACCAGATCACCAAGTTCCCCGAGCTGGCGAAGCAGAAGTCCTCGCTGTCCGGCCAGACCGGCTATCTCGTCGACACGGCCAAGGACTATGTGACCACCAAGCTCGACATCTCCCCGGAGGAGCTGGAGCAGGGCGGCTACAAGATCTACACGACCTTCAACAAGACGAGGGTCAAGCAGATGGAGAAGGCCGTCGAGAAGACCAAGAAGGCCTTCCTCGATCCCGACAAACGGTCCAGAGACAAGTTCGTGCAGTTCGGCGCGGCGTCCGTGGATCCGAAGAGCGGAGCCATCGTCGCGCTGTACGGCGGCGAGGGCATGGACAAGGGGCACTACACCAACAACGCCAACACCCGTGGTGTGCCGGTCGGTTCGACCTGGAAGCCGTATGTGCTCGCCTCCGCCATGGAGGAGGGCACGGTCGAGAGCGGCGGGACGCCCCTGTCACCGGAGAGCCTCTACAACGGTGACGACCGGCTGATCATCAACGACCAGAACGGCAACCCGATCAAGGACGCCGAGGGCAATCCGTTCCGGCAGAAGAACGAGAGCGACCGGATGTGGGGCAAGGTCACGCTCCGCAAGGCGATGGAGCAGTCCATCAACACCCCGTTCGTGCAGCTCGGCATCGACGTGGGTCTCTCCAAGACCCGGGACCTCGCCGCACGCACCGGCATCCTTGAGGAGAGCTTCGACAAGGGGAACCTGAAGAACGCCTCGTTCTCCCTGGGTACGTCCACGCCCAGTGCGATCCGGATGGCCGACTCGTACGGCTCGTTCGCGGCCGAGGGCGCGCACTACGAGCCGTACTCCGTGTCCAAGGTGACGCTGACCAAGAACGGCAAGGAAGAGATCCTCCCCGGCTTCGAGAAGCCCAAGCGGAAGACGGCGATGGACTCCGCGGTCGCCAACAACGTCACCGACGTCCTGCAGGACGTGATCAAGACCGGTACCGGCAAGAAGATCGCCGACATCGGCTTCCCCGTGGCTGGCAAGACCGGTACCACCGACAAGAACAAGTCGGCCTGGTTCGTCGGCTACACCCGGGAGCTCTCGACCTCGGTCACGCTCTTCCGTACGGATCCCAAGGAAGGCAAGCTGCTGTCCATGAACGGCACCGGTGGTGTGCCGTCCATTCACGGTGGTGACATTCCGGCGCAGATCTGGAAGGACTACATGAAGGCCGCCATGAAGGAATTCATGCCGCCTGAGCCCTTCCCGGAGGCCGAGAAGATCGGCGAGATCGTCGGCAAGCCGACCGCACCGCCCTCCCCGACGGAGACGCCGGACCCGGAGGACAGCGCGACGGCGACCCCGACGGAACCGGACCCCTCCGGCTCGCCCAGCGGTGAGCCGAGCCCCGGCGAGTCCTGCGACCCGTTCGACTGGAAGTGCAACCAGAACGGCGGCACGACCGACGGCGGTACGGACACCGGCGGCACTGACGGCGGCGCCACCGGCGGCGAAACCACCACTCCGGAGCCGCCCACAGGCGGCGCGGACGGCGGAGACAGCGGCGGAGGCGGATGGTTCGGCGGCCCGGCCGGCCGACCGGAGGAGTAGCCCCGCGGCCGCTGAAAGGCCGACCCGGCGCGTGTTTCACGTGAAACGAGGGCCGTCGCACCCCAGGGTGCGGCGGCCCTCCGTATGTCCCCAGGCCCGTACGGCAGGATGACCCCATGACGAGCAGCACGAGCCCGAACCCGAGCGCGCCGCACTCGCAGCCCCAGGGGGACGGTGCGTCCGCCCTCGAATCCACCGGGCCCGTCCCGGTGGTCGCGCCCACCAGACAGGACGAAGTCGCCCGGGCGGGCAGCGAGTTGATCGGTGGGCCGCTGGGGCGCAGGGTGCTGTTCGGGGCGGGGTGGTGGACCCCGGTGCGGGTCATCGCGCTCGTCGCCCTCGGGATGTTCGCGCTCGGCATGGTGCAGAAGCTGCCCTGCTACAACGGTGCGTGGTTCTACGGCTCCGGCTCGCAGTACACGCACGCCTGCTACTCCGACATCCCGCACCTCTTCGCCGGACGCGGCTTCGCCGAAGGGCTCGTGCCGTACTTCGACAAGCTCTCCGGGGACATGGAGTACCTGGAGTACCCGGTCCTCACCGGGGTGTTCATGGAGGTCGCCTCCTGGGTCGTGCCCGACGGCGGCACGATTCAGCACCGTGAGCAGATCTACTGGCTGGTGAACGCCGGGATGCTGATGGTGTGCGCCGTCGTCATCGCGGTCTGCGTCACGCGCACCCACCGCCGCCGCCCCTGGGACGGCCTCCTCGTCGCGCTCGCCCCGGCCTTCGCGCTCACCGCGACCATCAACTGGGATCTGCTCGCCATCGCGCTCACGGCGGCGGCCATGCTGATGTGGTCGCGGGGGCGGGCGGTGGCCTTCGGTGTACTCCTCGGGCTCGCGACCGCCGCCAAGCTCTATCCCGTACTGCTGCTCGGCCCGCTGCTCGTGCTGTGCCTGCGGGCCGGGAAGTGGCGGGAGTTCCTGGCCGCGGCCGCCGGGACGGCAGGCTCCTGGCTGGTCGTCAACCTGCCGGTGATGCTGCTCGCGCCCGAGGGGTGGAAGAAGTTCTATACGTTCAGCCAGGAGCGCGGCGTCGACTTCGGCTCGTTCTGGCTGATCCTGCAGCAGCGCAGCGACAACGCGCTCGACACCGACACCGTCAACACCCTCGCGACGCTTCTGATGGCCCTGGCCTGCCTCGGTATCGCCGGGCTCACCCTGACCGCCCCGCGCAGGCCCCGCTTCGCCCAGCTCGCCCTGCTCGTCGTCGCCGCGTTCATCCTGACGAACAAGGTCTACTCACCGCAGTACGTGCTCTGGCTGATCCCGCTCGCCGCGCTCGCCCGGCCGCGCTGGCGGGACTTCCTGATCTGGCAGGCCGGCGAGGTCGTCTACTTCCTGGGGATCTGGCTCTACCTCGCCTACACGACCAGCGGTGACCAGCACCAAGGCCTCCCGCAGGAGGGCTACCAACTCGCGATCCTGGCGCACCTGCTGGGCACGCTGTACCTCTGCGCCGTGGTCGTACGCGACATCCTCATGCCCGAGCGGGACGTGGTCCGCCGCGACGGCTCCGACGACCCCTCGGGCGGCGCCCTGGACCGGGCGCCCGACGCGCTCGTCATGGGCAGAGCGGCCCACCCGCCCCGGCATGCCGCGGCGGCGGTGAGCGGCGGTACGTACGTCGCCTGGGGCGCCCGGCAGAGCGCAGCTGAGGACAGTTCGCCCTGAGCGAACGGTGCCGCCAGTAGAACGCGAAGGGCCGGCCGCGGAATCCGCGGCCGGCCCTTCGCCGTACTCGAATGATCAGCGGTCGACTCGTTGAACCCGAACGATCAGCGGTCGACCAGGCGGTCGAACTGCGTGGTGGTGTGCCGGAGATGGGCCACCAGCTCCTCGCCGACCTTCGGCTCCGGCGCGTCCGACGGCACGAACAGGATCGACACCTGCATGTGCGGCGGCTCCGCGAACCACCGCTGCTTGCCCGCCCAGACGAAGGGCGCCAGGTTCCGGTTGACCGTGGCGAGGCCGGCGCGGGCCACCCCCTTGGCGCGCGGCATCACACCGTGCAGCGCCTTCGGCGCCTCCAGGCCCACGCCGTGCGACGTACCGCCCGCGACGACGACCAGGTAGCCGTCCGAGGCGGTCTTCTGCTGGCGGTAGCCGAAGCGCTCGCCCTTGGAGACCCGGGTCACGTCGAGGACGGAGCCGCGGTACTCGGTCGCGTCGTGGTCGCCCAGCCAGAGCCGCGTACCGATCCGCACGCGGAAGCGGGTCTGCGGGAACTGCTGCTGCAGCCGGGCCAGTTCCTGCGCCGAGAGGTGGCTCACGAACATGGTGTGCAGCGGAAGACGGGCCGCGCGCAGCCGGTCCATCCACGCGATGACCTCCTCGACGGCGTCCGAGCCGTCGGTGCGGTCGAGCGGCAGATGGATGCCGAAGCCCTCCAGGCGCACGTCCTCGATGGCCGCGTGCAGCTGCCCGAGCTCCTGCTCGCTGACGCCGTGCCGCTTCATCGAGCTCATGACCTCGATGACGACCCGGGCGCCCACCAGACCGTGCACGCCCTCCACGGACGAGACCGAGCGGATCACGCGGTCCGGCAGCGGAACGGGCTCCTCGCCCCGGCGGAACGGTGTGAGGACGAGCAGGTCACCGCTGAACCAGTCCTTGATGCGGGCCGCTTCGTAGGTCGTGCCCACGGCGAGCATGTCGGAGCCGAAGCGGGTCGCCTCGTCCGCGAGCCGTTCGTGCCCGAAGCCGTAGCCGTTGCCTTTGCAGACGGGCACGAGGCCCGGGAACTGTTCGAGCACCTGCTTGTGGTGTGCCCGCCAGCGCGTGGTGTCGACGTAGAGCGTGAGCGCCATGGCCGGTCCCGGAACCTTTCTTGTGTGCCGTATGTGTCTGCGGTCTTTGCGGTCTTGGAGTGCGGGGGTAATTGTGCTCGGTCAGCGCTTCGACATGTAGATCTCGAGCGCCTTGTGCAGCACCTTGTTGAGCGGGAAGTCCCACTCGCCGATGTACTCGACGGCCTCGCCGCCGGTGCCGACCTTGAACTGGATCAGGCCGAAGAGGTGGTCCGACTCGTCCAGGGTGTCGGAGATGCCCCGCAGGTCGTAGACGCTCGCGCCGAGCGCGTACGAGTCCCGCAGCATCCGCCACTGCATCGCGTTGGACGGCCGCACCTCACGCTTGTGGTTCACGGAGGCGCCGTACGAGTACCAGACGTGGCTGCCGACGGTCAGCATCGTCGCCGCGGCCAGCGGCTCGCCCTCGTGCTTGGCGATGTAGAGCCGCATGCGGTTGGGGTCCTCGGCGTTGAGGGCCTTCCACTGCCGCTGGAAGTAGCTGAGCGGACGCGGCCGGAACCGGTCGCGCTCGGCTGTGATCTCGTACAGCTCCTGCCAGACCGGAAGGTCGTCGTAGCCGCCCTGGACGACCTCGACGCCGGCCTTGTCGGCCTTCTTGATGTTGCGGCGCCAGAGCTGGTTGAAGCTCTTCTGCACCTCGTCGAGCGAGCGGTTGGCGAGCGGCACCTGGAACACATAGCGCGGCTGTACGTCACCGAAGCCGGCACCGCCGTCCTCGCCCTGCTGCCAGCCCAGCTTCCGCAGCCGGTCGGAGACTTCAAAGGCACGCGGCTCGATCACATCGGCCTCGATGTCCCGCAGACGCTTCACGTCCGGGTCCTGGATGCCCTTCTTGATGGACGGCGCCTCCCAGCGGCGGATCACGACCGGCGGGCCCATCTTCACCGAGAACGCGCCCTGCTGCTTCAGATGCGCCAGCATCGGGTTGAGCCAGTCCTCGAGGTTCGGCGCATGCCAGTTGATGACCGGGCCCTCGGGGAGGTACGCGAGGTAGCGCTTGATCTTGGGCAGCTGGCGGTAGAGCACCAGGCCGACGCCGACCAGCTCACCGGCCTTGTCGAACCAGCCCAGGCACTCGGAGCGCCATTCGTTCTTCACATCAGCCCACGCCGGGACCTGGCAGTGGCTAGCCGACGGCAGGCTCTGGATGTATGCCAGATGCTGCTCTCGGCTGATGGTCCTCAGGGTCAGGCTCATGCGGGGCGCTCCTCGGCTGGTGTGTCCCCATGGGGCAGGGGCTTCCGGCTCACCGGCCGAAGCCTACTGCGCCCGGGGAGCGCCCCGACTGGCCGTATGGCCGTATACGCGGGCTCGGGCTGCCCGGGGAGTTCCCGGGCAGCCCGAGCAAGTTCCGTCAGGAGCCGTCAGGAGCCGTCAGGAGCCGTCAGGAGCCGTCAGGCCGTCAGCGCGTCAGCCGAACACTCCCCCGAACAGCCCGCCGTGCGCCATGCCCAGGAAGAAGCCGATGGCCGCAGCTCCGAGCCCGATCACCATCAGGAAGCGCTCGCGTGTGGTCTCGCTGATGTACTGCCCGTACCCGCCCGTGATGATCCCCACGAGTCCCGCCCAGGAGCTGAGCAGATGCAGGTGGTGGAACATCGCCGTGACGAACGCGACGAGCCCGAGGACCAGCGTCACGGCGAGGAGCGTGTCCTGGACGGGGTGTGGCTTCCCATCCGTGGCGAGGAGGGAGCTTGCCGTGTTCCTACGTACTGCCTGTGCCATGAGGCACCTCCTGGCAAGAGGCGGCGCATCGTAGCGCCATGGACACCCGATGTGTACAGATTGCGGCCCCTGACCTCTTGATTTCAACCGGAAGGCGACGTGCGGGTACTCTGTACCGTCTGCACCGGTGTCTGCCCAGGCCACAGCACGCGCCCCGTTCGCGGGAGCCGATTGTCAGTGGTGGCCGATACCGTTGCGTACGCATCACGACCCTCCTGCCACGGAACGACCGTGGCCGCTGAGTCCAAAGGAGGTGGGTTCTACATGCGTCACTACGAGGTGATGGTCATCCTCGACCCCGATCTCGAGGAGCGCGCTGTCTCCCCGCTGATCGAGAACTTCCTCTCCGTCGTCCGTGAGGGCAACGGAAAGGTCGAGAAGGTCGACACCTGGGGCCGTCGTCGTCTCTCGTACGAGATCAAGAAGAAGCCCGAGGGCATCTACTCGGTCATCGACCTGCAGGCCGAGCCTGCGGTCGTCAAGGAGCTCGACCGCCAGATGAACCTGAACGAGTCGGTCCTCCGGACCAAGGTCCTCCGTCCCGAGACCCACTGAGCTCACTAGCTCAGCGGAAACCGGGATTCGAGTAGCAGCAAGCAGCCAGCAGCAAACCCGCCGAGAGGTTCCCCCATGGCAGGCGAGACCGTCATCACGGTCGTCGGCAATCTTGTCGACGACCCCGAGCTGCGCTTCACCCCCTCCGGTGCGGCGGTCGCGAAGTTCCGTGTCGCGTCCACTCCCCGCACCTTCGACCGGCAGACCAATGAGTGGAAGGACGGCGAAAGCCTGTTCCTGACCTGCTCGGTCTGGCGTCAGGCGGCGGAGAACGTCGCGGAGTCGCTCCAGCGCGGCATGCGCGTCGTCGTGCAGGGCCGTCTGAAGCAGCGGTCGTACGAGGACCGCGAGGGCATCAAGCGCACGGTCTACGAGCTGGACGTCGACGAGGTCGGCGCCAGCCTGCGCAACGCCACGGCCAAGGTCACCAAGACCAGCGGTCGCGGTGGCCAGGGTGGTTACGGCGGCGGTGGCCAGCAGGGCGGCGGCGGTGGCGGCGGCTGGGGCGGTGGCCCCGGTGGCGGTCAGCAGCAGGGTGGCGGCGGTGCTCCCGCCGACGACCCCTGGGCGACCGGTGCGCCGGCCGGCGGCGGTCAGCAGGGCGGCGGCGGTGGCGGCTGGGGCGGAAGCTCCGGCGGCTCCGGCGGCGGCTACTCGGACGAGCCCCCCTTCTAGGGATCGCCCCCTTCTAGGGATCGCTCCCTTCCAGGGATCGCTCCCTTCCAGGGATCGCTCTCTCACGGGGCGTGGCTCGCACTCCACACTTCTTGATCACACAGGAGAAACACCATGGCTAAGCCGCCTGTGCGCAAGCCGAAGAAAAAGGTCTGCGCTTTCTGCAAGGACAAGGTCACGTACGTGGACTACAAGGACACGAACATGCTGCGGAAGTTCATTTCCGACCGCGGCAAGATCCGTGCCCGCCGCGTGACCGGCAACTGCACCCAGCACCAGCGTGACGTCGCCACGGCCGTGAAGAACAGCCGTGAGATGGCGCTGCTGCCCTACACGTCCACCGCGCGATAAGGGAAGGGTGACCGAAACATGAAGATCATCCTCACCCACGAGGTCTCCGGCCTCGGTGCCGCGGGCGACGTCGTCGACGTCAAGGACGGTTACGCTCGCAACTACCTGATCCCGCGGAAGTTCGCTATCCGCTGGACCAAGGGTGGCGAGCAGGACGTGGCGCAGATCCGCCGCGCTCGCAAGATCCACGAGATCCAGACCATCGAGCAGGCCAACCAGATCAAGGGCCAGCTTGAGGCCGTCAAGGTTCGCCTTGCCGTCCGCTCCGGCGAGGCCGGTCGCCTCTTCGGTTCCGTCACCCCGGCTGACGTCGCTTCGGCGATCGAGGCCTCCGGCGGTCCGAAGATCGACAAGCGTCGCGTCGAGCTGGGCTCGCCGATCAAGACGCTGGGCGCCCACGAGACGTCCGTGCGCCTGCACCCCGAGGTGGCCGCCAAGGTCAACATCGAGGTCGTCGCCGCGTAAGCGTCGCGCTCGGCATTGCTGAGTCGAAGAGTTGGGCCCGCACCTTTCGGGGTGCGGGCCCAACTCTTTTGTTCGTACGAGGGGTTGGAGGCGGGGCGTTCGGCCGGGTGTGGCGCTGTTTCACGTGAAACGGCGGGAGTTCGGCCGCGTGTGTGGCGCTGTTTCACGTGAAACGTCAGCGTGTGGCGCCCGTGACGATCCAGCGCCCCGAGCGGGCCCGCAGCCACAGGGTGATCATCCGTACCGCCATCATCAGCGCCATCGCTCCCCAGAGCGCGGTCAGTCCACCACCGAAGGACGGTACGAGCAGGGCGACCGGCGTGAAGACGGCCAGCGTGGCGAGCATCGCCCAGGCCAGATACGGGCCGTCGCCCGCGCCCATCAGCACCCCGTCGAGCACGAAGACGACACCGGAGACCGGCTGGGACACGGCCACCACGAGCAGGGCGATGAACGCGGCGTCCTGGACTGTGGTGTCGCTGGTGAACAGCGGCAGGAAGACCGGCCGCGCGGCGACCACAAGGAGCCCCAGCACGACGCCGGAGGCGACGCCCCACTGCACCATGCGGCGGCAGGCGTCGCGGGCGCCGTCGGTGTCGCCCGCGCCGAGATAGCGGCCGATGATCGCCTGCCCGGCGATGGCGATCGCGTCCAGGGCGAAGGCGAGCAGGCTCCACAGGGTCAGGATGATCTGGTGGGCGGCGATATCGGCGTCCCCGAGGCGCGCGGCGACCGCGGTGGCAATGATCATGATCGCCCGCAGCGAGAGCGTACGGACGAGGAGCGGGGCCCCGGCCTGGGCGCAGGCGCGGATTCCGGCGGCGTCCGGGCGCAGCGAGGCGTGGTGGCGCCGGGCCCCGCGGACCACGACGACGAGGTAAGCGACCGCCATGCCGACCTGCGCGATGGCCGTGCCCCAGGCGGATCCTGCGATGCCGAGCCCGGCGCCGTAGACGAGGCCGACGTTCAGGAGTGCGTTGGCGACGAAGCCGGCGATGGCGACGTAGAGCGGGGTCCTGGTGTCCTGGAGGCCGCGGAGGACGCCGGTGGCGGCGAGGACGACGAGCATCGCCGGGATGCCGATGGCGGAGATCCGCAGATAGGTGATCGCATGCGGGGCGGCGGTCGCGGAGGCACCGAAGAGGTCGATGACGGCCGGGGCGGTCGGCACGATGACAGCGACGACCGCGACGCCGATGAGCAGGGCGAGCCAGATGCCGTCCATGCCCTGGCGGATCGCGGACTGCATGTCACCGGCGCCGACCCTGCGGGCGACGGCGGCCGTGGTCGCGTAGGCGAGGAAGACGAAGATGCTGACGCCCGTCATCAGGAGGGCGGAGGCGACGCCGAGGCCGGCCAGCTGGGCCGTGCCGAGGTGGCCGACGATGGCGGTGTCGGCCATGACGAAGAGGGGCTCGGCGACCAGCGCTCCGAAGGCCGGCACGGCGAGCGCGATGATCTCGCGATCGTGCCGTCTGCGGACGGCCTTGGGTGTGGCCTCGGGGGTGGAAGGAGCCTGGGTCATGGGCTCCAATGTAATCTTCCACAGGTAATGGACGCAATGTGATTCTGACCCTTACTGCAGGGCTGGCCCGGGTCGTCGTGCGACGTCGGTCGCCCTGATCTTGCCCCGGTTCCGCAACTTTTTCCTATGCACAGCCGGGGGACAACAAAAGCCCAGGTCAGAACCTGTTCTTCGGAAGGTCTGAGGGCTTGTTCACAGCGCTGTCCACCGGGTCGTGCACAGGATTCGGCGAGTTCTCCACAGCATAGGGTCCTTCATCCACAGAGCCTGTGGATAACCAGATTGGCTGACGTTGCCCGCGGGCCTACCGTGGTCCGGCGCCCGCCCCGTTTTCCGCTCCAGGAAACCCCCACATAACCAACGCGACAGAAGCGGAGTTGGGTCTCTGGTTTGTCAGTGCCGTGCCGTAGAAAGAGTGGGCACGGCGAGGTCCGCTCGGCGGACGGGAGGAGGTGGCCCGGTGACGGTGTCCGAGCCCTTGGAAGGCCCCTGGACCGACAGCGGTCCCGGTGACCGGCTGCCCGTCACCCGCCAGCGCAGGGACGGCGGCCGCGGCCGCGACGACCAGGACAGAGGCGGGGACGGCCCGTGGGACGGCGGCTCGGCCTTCGAGCGCGTGCCCCCGCAGGACCTGGACGCCGAGCAGTCGGTGCTCGGCGGCATGCTCCTCTCCAAGGACGCCATCGCCGACGTCGTGGAGGTCCTCAAGGGCCACGACTTCTACCGCCCGGCGCACGAGACGATCTACCAGTCGATCCTCGACCTGTACGCGAAGGGGGAGCCCGCCGACCCGATCACCGTGGCGGCCGAGCTCACCAAGCGCGGCGAGATCACCAAGGTCGGCGGCGCCTCCTATCTGCACACCCTGGTCCAGACGGTCCCGACGGCGGCCAACGCCGAGTACTACGCGGAGATCGTCCACGAGCGCGCCGTGCTGCGCCGCCTGGTCGAGGCCGGCACACGCATCACGCAGATGGGATACGCGGCGGACGGCGACGTCGACGAGATCGTCAACAGCGCCCAGGCCGAGATCTACGCGGTCACCGAGCAGCGCACCACCGAGGACTATCTGCCGCTCGGCGACATCATGGAGGGCGCGCTCGACGAGATCGAGGCGATCGGCTCCCGGTCCGGGGAGATGACCGGTGTGCCGACGGGCTTCACCGACCTCGACCAGCTCACCAACGGCCTGCACCCGGGCCAGATGGTCATCATCGCCGCCCGTCCCGCGATGGGTAAGTCCACGCTGGCGCTCGACTTCGCGCGGGCCTGCTCCATCAAGCACAACATGCCGAGTGTGATCTTCTCGCTCGAAATGGGGCGCAACGAGATCGCGATGCGTCTGCTCTCAGCCGAGGCGCGGGTGGCGCTGCACCATATGCGCTCCGGCACGATGACCGACGAGGACTGGACCCGCCTCGCCCGCCGGATGCCCGACGTCTCGGCGGCCCCGCTCTACATCGACGACTCCCCGAACCTGTCGATGATGGAGATCCGCGCCAAGTGCCGCCGCCTGAAGCAGCGCAGCGACCTGAAGCTCGTCGTCATCGACTACCTCCAGCTGATGCAGTCCGGCGGCTCCAAGCGCGCCGAGAGCCGCCAGCAGGAGGTCTCGGACATGTCGCGAAACCTCAAGCTCCTTGCCAAGGAGCTGGAGCTCCCGGTGATCGCGCTGTCGCAGCTGAACCGTGGCCCCGAGCAGCGCACGGACAAGAAGCCGATGGTCTCCGACCTGCGTGAGTCCGGCTCCATCGAGCAGGACGCGGACATGGTCATCCTGCTGCACCGCGAGGATGCGTACGAGAAGGAGTCGCCGCGCGCGGGCGAGGCGGACATCATCGTGGGCAAGCACCGTAACGGCCCGACGGCCACGATCACGGTCGCCTTCCAGGGCCACTACTCGCGCTTCGTGGACATGGCGCAGACCTGACGGATCGGTTTGTAGGTTCTCAGATTCCGTGTCCTTTTCTCACCGGGGATGTCCACCGCGTGTCCAAAAGGACATGGAGGTGAGAATCATGCCTCTTGATCGAGTGATTCCCCTCTTCGTGTACAGGACTGTCCCGGTCGTCATCAGCGTGCGTGACTAGGGCAGGACCCCAGCGTTCGGCGGCCAACGGGGCCGCTTCGGAGTACACGGGGTCGGTCCGATGAGTACAGCGGTGGCCATGCCAGTACGGCTGAGCGTCCGGCGCAGTGACGAATCCACGGCAGAGGACCTGGAGTGGCAGTCGGTGCCGCTCGGATTACTGCGTGAGGCCCGCCCATGGCGGACGTTTCGCTGGTACAAGGGGCAGCAGCATTACTCAGGTACGTACTGGTCGGCGACTGTGGGCGACCATGTGATCTACGAGTCCCGGCTGGAGTTGGGTCGGCTGCTGTTCGCCGACTTCGCCCCTGAGGTGCGGCACATTGTCGCCCAGCCGTTCCTGCTCAAGGCTGACATCGACGGCAAGGTCCGTAAACACATCCCGGACTACCTGCTGTTGACTGATGCCGGCCCGCTGGTCGTGGACGTCAAGCCTCGCCACCGGCTGGAGAAGCCGGAGGTCGCCTTCACGTTCTCCTGGACGCGAGAGGCGGTCACTTCGCGGGGGTGGCGCTATGAGGTGTGGAGCGAGCCGGACCCAGCCGTGCTGGAGAACATCCGATTTCTTGCTGGCTACCGGCGCGACTGGCTGTTCGCCCCCGACATGGTCGGCGCCTTGATGGCCGAGGATCTGGACGGGATGTTGCTGGGCAACGCCTTTCGGCTACTGCCTGACTGTCCTCGCCCGCTGGTGAAGTCGGCGGTGCTGCACCTGCTGTGGTCCGGGCACGTCACGACTGCGTTGGACCGGCCGCTGAGTGCGGGGCACGTGCTGCGGAGAGCTGCATGAGCGGTGCGGGGACGAAGCTGGGGGTCGGGACGCATTTCCGCCTGGACGGTGAGACGGTCGAGGTTGTGGATTTTGCCATCCTGGCCACGGGCATGGAGGTCATCCTCAAGGACGGCCGCGGCCGACTGGCCCGGATGTCGGTGCGTGAGCTGCTGACCTCGGATCGCGCCGAACTGATCCACGACAGAACGGGCCCGTCTTCCACCGATGACGAAGACCTCGCGGCCGTGGTGCTGAGTCGGCTGACCAAGCACGAGAAGAAGGAAGTTCTGGAACGTGCCGAGCATGTCCGGGAGATGATGACGGGATACCGCTCCGGCAGTGAGCATCTTGCGCGCCCGGATGAGCCGCGCCCTCAGTACGCCCCGGCCTTGCCTCTGAAGGCCCGGTATGAGGCCAAAGCCGCAGAACTGGGGGTGACCGACCGGACGGTGCGCAGGTGGGCACGCGCGTTCCGTGAGCTGGGCGAGGCGGGACTGGTGCCGAAGACTGCGCAGGCGGACGACGGACTTGGCGGTGCCGATCCACGTTGGGTCGAAGCGGCGGTGGAGGTGCTGAAGGAGTACGAGGAAGAGTCGCGGCCCTCGGTGAGGGTAGTGCTGGAGGAGGTCGAGGCCCGCGTCAAGACGAAGTTCAAGCTGGTCAAGGTGCCGGTGCCATCGCAGGCGACGGGCTATCGATGGATGAAGGAGCTGGAACGGCGCTATCCGACCTTCCGGCTCAGTACCCAGCGCAACCGGGATATCGCTGACCGCCCGAAGGGCGTCTACGGGAAGCTGCGGCCCACGCGTCCGGGCGAGTACGTGCTGATGGACACCACGCGGCTGGACGTGTTCGCGCTCGATCCGGTGACGCTGCGATGGATGCAGGCGGAGCTGACCGTCGCCATGGACTGGTACACCCGCTGCATCATCGGTCTGCGGGTGACTCCGGTGTCGACGAAGGCCATCGACGCGGCGGCCGTGCTCTACCAGGCATACCGTCCCCAGCCGGTGCCGGAGAGCTGGCCGAGGGAAGCGGCCTGGCCCGAGCACGGCATTCCGCGCGGGGTGCTGGTGGAAGCCGAGGTCGTGCATGGGCCCGCCACCGGGGTCTGGGGGCCGAAGGTGGCCCCAGAGACGTTGATCGTCGACCACGGTAAGATCTACCTCTCGGCGCATCTGACCAGCGTCTGCCGCCGGATGGGGATCTCGGTGCAGCCGGCGAGGCTGCGCACGGGCCGGGACAAGGGTCCGGTCGAGCGGTTCTTCCGGACCCTGCGGGAAGACCTGCTACAGAGGCTGCCTGGCTACAAGGGACCCAACATCCACTCGCGTGGCTTGAACCCGGAGAAGGACGCCTTCTTCTTCCACCACGAGCTTGAGGCGATCATCCGGGAGTGGGTCGCGGTGGACTATCACCGCACGCCACATGAGGGATTGCTCGACCCCCACTTGCCGAAGGTGGAGCTGTCTCCGGCGAGGATGTTCGAGCACGGTCTTGCGCGGGCGGGCTACATCGAGGTGCCCCGCGACCCGCACCTGGCTTACGAGTTCCTCGACGTCACGATGCGCACGGTCCAGCACTACGGCGTCGAAATCAACGGACGCCGCTACAACGGCGGCTGCCTCGACGGGCTCCGGGACATGGGCGGCTCCGACATCGACCTGGACAAGCGGCGGCTGGAGTTCTTCGCTGATCCCGACGACGCCACCCGGATCTACTTCCGGGACCACGACCGCGTCTGGCACACCCTTGAGTGGGAACACGCGCCCAGCCTGGACATGCCGCTGAGCGAGGAAGCGCTGCAGTTCGCCCGACGCCTGGCGGCGAAGGAGTACACCTATCCCGACGAGCGGCTCGCCATCACCCTGCTGCTGAAGCGGTGGAACCTCGGCCTGGGTACTTCCCTGGTCGAACGGCGGATGGCCCTGCGGCTCTCCCGCGAACAGGCCGCCTTGGATCTTCCGGCGCCGCGAGCCGGCGCCGTCAGTTCGCTGCCGTCGGTCGCCCGCGTGCTGTCCCTGCCCGCACAGGCCGAGCCTCCGGCAGCCGAAGCCGCCCAAGTGGTGGAAGAGGGCGATGACGACGGGGACAGCCTCGAAGAACTGGACGAGGAAATCGACTTCTACGCAACCGCCTTGAAGGACATCGATGACTGACCGGAAGCGTTCCGAGGATGACCTCCAAGCCAAACTCGATCACCTCACGCTGTCCCGCAAAGAAGGCTTCCGGCGCCTGGTGGACGCTCCGTCGCGGTCCCGCCCCGAGCACCTCACCCGCCGTCAGTTGTCTCTTCTGGGGGAGGAAGGCCGTGCTGACTACGACCGGCGCCGCCGCAAATGGCACGCGAACCTCGGGCCCCTGCGCACCCCGCAGATGGAAGCCCTGCACGAGGACCTGTGGGACATCATCGACAGCAACGAGCAGGACAGCGACAAGGTCAAAGGCAGCATCGCCATTGACGCCTTCCCCGGCCTGGGCAAGACCACGGCCGCCCTCGCCTTCGCTAAACGGCTCCACCGGCGTGTGATCGAGGAGGAGGGCGAGTACACCGATCAGGGACATGAGCGGTGGCCGGTCTGTCGAGTGGGCCTGACCAGCAACACCAGCATGCGCGACTTCAACCGGGCGATCCTGGAGTTCTTCGCCCACCCCGGACGCTTCCGCGGCACCGCCACCGACTTCGGCTTCCGCGCACTCGACTGCGTCCTCTCCTGCGAAACAACGCTCCTGATCGTCGACGACCTGCACTTCCTGCGCTGGAGGAACCGGACCGGAATCGAGGTGAGCAACCACTTCAAGTACATCGCCAACGAGTTCCCCGTCACCCTGCTCATGATCGGCGTCGGACTGCAGGCGCGGGGCTTGTTCGACGAGGGCGACAGCTACGAAGACGCCGT
Source organism: Streptomyces luteolus (assembly GCF_029968015.1). Taxonomy (GTDB): domain Bacteria; phylum Actinomycetota; class Actinomycetes; order Streptomycetales; family Streptomycetaceae; genus Streptomyces; species Streptomyces luteolus. The sequence goes on along the minus strand of NZ_JASCIS010000017.1, from coordinate 95,059 downwards.
ACTTGCCCAGACGGGACGCCGCACCACCCGGCTGGGCATGAAGCCCTTCACCATCGACACTGAGGAAGGACGCACAGACTGGCGCAACACCCTCCTCGCCATCGAGGAACGGGTCGTCCTGGCGGACAAGTACCCCGGCATGATCGCGGACGATCTGTCCGACGAGCTCTTCGCCCGCAGCACCGGACACATCGGCTCCCTCATGACACTGGTCAACCGTGCCTGTCAGAGAGCCGTACGCACCGGGGCCGAACGGATCGACCTCGAACTGCTGTCGAAGGTCAAGAACGACGCCGCCTCCGAGAAAGGAGGCGAAGAACTTCGACAGGCCTTGGCCGCAGGGCGGCTGGTCAGCAAGCCCAAGAAGAAGGCAGCGTGAGCACACTCCGATCCCTGCCGATCACGGTCCCGCCGTTGCCCGGTGAAGCGCTGGACTCGTGGTTCGAGGTGATCGCACACCGCATGCGGACCCCCTTGAGCGACCTGCTGCCAGCACTTGGCCTGGCCCGACGGGTCGACGCCGGCGACTGCCACCGCGACATCCCAGCCCGCTGGGCGATCCTGCTCCGTGACAACGAAGCCGCCGGCATCTCTCACGCCACAGGCGTGAACCCCCAGGTTCTGCACGCGATGACGCTCGCACACTTCGACGGCCGAGCACTCAAGATCAAACGGGAAACGAGACAGGTCAGCCGATGGCACCACTGGGGACGCCAGGCCGGATCACGCTTCTGCCCGGACTGCCTGGCCGAGACGAAGGGCCGGTGGAAGCTGAGCTGGCGACTGGGCTGGATGTTCGCCTGCCTCGATCACAACCGCTTGCTCGCCGACGCGTGCTCCCAGTGCCATCAAATGCCCTGGAAACGGCTGCATCAGCAGCGCTATGTCCCGGAGCCGGGAACATGCGCCTTCCCAGGCCAACAGGGAGAACCCGGCAGGAGGCACCGACGCTGCGGCTACCGACTCTCCGAGGTCGCAAGCATCGAGCTTGGGCCCGGGCACACGCTGCTGACGGCACAGAAGCTGCTGACGGAGATCGCGGAGAGGGATTCGGCAGAGTTCGGCGTCTACGCGAGCACTCCACGGAGCTTCTCCGCATTGGAAGCGCTTGCTGATCTTCGCGCCCTCTCCTCCCGGCTCCTGGCCGACGCCACGGACAGTGGTCTGGTCAACGTCCTGCCGCACGACACGCACGAAATCTACGAGGGCGTGAAGGGGTTTCTTCCCGAGCTCGTGGGCGCCGTTCCTGCCCGGCGAAGCCTGACCGCACCCGTCCAGGCCATCGGGATCGCCGCCGCCCTCCGAGTCCTCGGGCAGTCCGATGTCCATGCAGCCGGCCGTGAGCTTCGGCACTTCGTCGCTGCCGAAGACCCCTCAGAAACGCTCAGGCGCCTGACGGGCTTCCACAGGATGTACGGCATCACTCCGCTGCTGAGCGCCGTCCAGCTGACAGCGCAGGAACCGATGCTGCGACCGAGTGATCAGCTCCGCTACCGGCTTCCGGCCTTCCTCCCCTCCAGACCGTTCCCGCGCGGAGGCGTGGCGGACCAACGGGTTCACAAGATTCCCTCGTGCTTCTGGCCCGGTTGGTCCGTCCTGCTGTCGCCGCCGCAAGGCGCATACACCCGGACATTCCGTCCTTGCCTGTCCGCTTCCCTGGCTTTGGTGGGCACACGGGACGACCTCAGAGTGATCACACGGCGTCTCGGCGGCGTGACCACCCGGCAGATGACCTCGAAAATCCTGCAGCTCTTGCATGCACAGGGGCTCTGGTCAGTCGTCAACACGGCACTGGTGCGCCTGGCGGACTACCTCGACGCACACGAAGTGCCCATCGATTACCAGCGCCGCCGCATGGTGGACTACACCGATCTCCTCCCTGAGGCCCGATGGCGCCAGATCTGCGACGATGCCGGCGTCCAACCCGGCCAGGGACGCCGTCTCACCGTCGCGCGAAGCACACTCTTCGAGCAGATGAGCGGACTCCCAGCCCACCTCGCCCCCGCCCACTTCGCGATCACCCGCGCGATGGACCGCCCGCACGTGAACTACTTCGCCGCGTTCCTGACACCTGAAATCAGAGACGGACTGCACCGCGCTGGAGCCGACTTCCTCGCACAGAAAGGCATCGAGGGCGAACCCTTGGCCTGGGAACCGCCGACGGTGATTGCCGACGGCTTGGAAACGGCAGGTCATGACCTGGAGAAGATCGACATCAGCCGTCTTCACCACATGATCCGTTCGCCGTCCATGACGACGAAGCAGGCTGCCCGCGAACTCGGCACGTCGCACGAAGCTGTCCGAGTCCTGCTGCACCGATTTCCCGCACCGGCCCAGCCGAGGCCACGAAGTCGTCGGCGGAACGACGGCGAGGCCATGCGAATCGCGAAACAGGCCTTCCCGCCGGACGAGTTCCGGCGGCTCTACTACACAGAACGTCTCGGCCTCCGCCAGATCGCGGACCTCGCTGGCGTCAGCCGCAACGTCACGAGGCGTCTCGCCGAGCAGTACGGCATCGAGGTCCGCGAGCCCAACGCAACAGGACCGCGCAAGGGCTACGTCGACGGAGCATGGCTCCGCGAGCAGTACTTGGTCCGCGGCCGACCCCTGGCAGAGCTCGGCCGCGAGAAAGGCCTCAGCCCCACGACCATGACCCGATGGGCCAAGCTGCACGGAATCCCCGTGACCAAGGTGAACGGGCACACCCGCCCCGAACTCGCGCAGCTGGCAGCTCAGGCCAGCAAGGCACCGGAGATCCTCCGTCCTGCCTTCACGGGGCCAGGCGCATGGGACCGCCTCCGCGAGTTCGCTGCCCTGTCGCGCTACCGCACACTCAAGGAAGCCGCCGAAGCACTCGGAACCCATCACACGGCCCTGATCACGAGAGTCGGAAGACTGCGTCGCGAGATCGGACACCCACTCCTCACCCGTGCAACCACGGCGTCACCAATGAAATTGACCCCGATCGGCGAAGCCGTAGTCGCAGCGATCCATGCGGCGGCAGAACCAGGACTTGTCCCGCCGATCATGTGACCAGTCCGTGTCGGGACGCCGCGCACGGGACAGCGGATCGGGACCCAACAGCCCTTCTGCCACCAACTCAGCCCAATGCGCAGCGATCGAGTGCAGCACGAACCCGGTTGAGTCCCTCCACTCTCCAGTGGCCCCGGTCAGGCATTTGGTCGCCTCGGCGCCAGCGCCAGGCCGAGAACATCGCCCAGTTCAGGGCGCGGCACCGCTCAATCAGGCCGTGGTCAGCCCCCGCATAGTGCTCTCCCACTTCCTCGGGGGCATGGGCGAGGTCGAACTCGATCGGCCCACGGCAGCACGTGGCGAGGTCTACGAAAAGCGGCCCTCTTCTGGTGTTGAGGAGGTTGCCCGGATGCGGCTCGCCGTGCAACAGCTGATCGCCGGTCTCGTCACTGCTGATCGCGGTGCTCAGCCCACTGAGTGTGTCGCTGAGGAGTTCCCGGTCAGAATCAGGTAGCTCGGGGGACTGCTCCCGGTCGTTCACCTCTTTCAGTGCTGCAGCCACTCGATCGGTGAAATGCGGTGCGTCCAGATCGATCCGGCGCAGGGCGGCATGATGCCGCATGAGCACGTCTGCGTAGTCGGCCGGCGCGATCTCTGATCCCACAGGTTCGTAGTAGGTCCAGAGCGAGATGGCGAAGGCGTCACGCACATGGACTCGGGGCTCGACCCGAGGATCGAGCTCAGCCACAGGTGCGTTGGCGTCCGCGAGACGGTGAGCAACCTCCACTTCGAACTCGGAACCGGCCAGATGCCCCGAAGGCGCGACCCGAGCGAGAACATCGCAAGGGACCAGGCGCAGCGCGACGCGGTCCGAGTTGTGGATGACGATGGCATCGTCGGCCTGAAGGCCCAGCTCCGAAGCGGTTGCCCGTCCTGCCGCAACTGCTCGGCGGAGTTCTAATGGCTCCATACCGTTCTCCCTCATCGTTGAGTACGCATACAGGTCTGGGGACAACAGCGACGCCCCCGATGTCTTCGTGAACATCATTCGGCGCCCGGGCCCGGACCCGGCGATAAGCATCGCAAAGCAGGACCTTCACGGGCCGTGGGATTTATTCGGCCGATCATGTGACGAGTCCGCGTCCGGGGCGTCGGCTCACCAACATGAGGTCGGTGCCTGCACACAGACGCCTCCGGGCCTGCGCGCCGAGGAAAATGACACGCACCATGGAAACCCGGCACTGACACGATGCTGGAACGGTGCGCAAAGCCGCAGGTCACAAGAGCTGACGCTGAATCAGGTAATGGGAACCTACATCGGTTCAGCGCTCGCTGCCGGAGGGCCGGAGCCCGTCCGACTCGGCCGCCTTGCACGCCCGTTGAGCGAACACGGCCTCGCGTCGCTCCTCCATCTGCCGCAGCGCCTCCTTCCGGTCGCGCCGGGAGAGGCGGTCCAGGTACGTGCTGCCGAGCAGGTGGTCGGTCTCGTGCTGCAGACAGCGGGCGAAGTAGCCGGTGCCCTCGACGACGAGAGGCCTGCCGTCCTGGTCGACCCCACGGACGACGGCACGGTCCGTGCGCGGTACGGGCAGGCCGGCGCCGGGCACGGACAGGCAGCCCTCCAGGTCCTCGACCAGCCGGCGCTCACCCGGCCCGGGCAGTTCGAGTACGGGGTTGAGGATATGGCCGACGTGCCGGACGCCGTCGTCGTCCGGGCAGTCGTAGACGAACAGCCGTAGATCCACGCCGACCTGGTTCGCGGCGAGGCCCGCGCCGTCGGCCACGTACATCGTCAGGAACATGTCGTCGATCAGGGCCGAGAGTTCGGGGGAGCCGAAGGCGGTGACCTCCCGGCAGGGGCGGGCCAGCACGTCCTCGCCGATCTCGGTGATGCGGCGTACCGAGCCTCGCTCCGTGCGGTCGGGCATCTCGGACTCCCCTTCTGTCCTGGCTGCTGCTCCTTGCGCAGCGCTTTGCAAAGTAGCAGAGTTTGCAAAGTCAGCGGGACGGCCTGAAGGGGAAGAAGTGACCGAGGACGACATCGCGTCGAACGAGGAGCTGCGGGAGCACGAGGTGCGTACGGCACTGCTCGAACTCCTTGCCGAGGTCGGTGTCGTCACGGCGACCGAGGCGGCCTCCCGGCTCGGGTACAGCTCGGGGCTCTGCTCGTTCCACCTGCGGCAGCTCGCGCGGTACGGGCAGATCGAGGAAGCGCCCCACGGCGGTGGCCGCGCACGGCCCTGGCGGCTGCGGAGCCGGAGCGCCGCCCCCGCCGACGAGGCCTTGACGCAGCAGCAATTCGGCGATCTGGCCCGGGGGTTGGAGGACGAGAGCTGGCAGCGGTGGCTCAGCCGGAGGGACGAGGCACCGGAGGACTGGCGCCGCGACGAGGCCTTCAGCGCCGTCGCCTTTCTGACGCCGGACGAGATGAGCCGGGTGGCCGACGCGATCCGGCAGGCGCTCGCGCCCTATCAGGACCGTGAGCAGCGCCCACTGGCCCGGCCGGACGGAGCGCGACCAGTCGCGCTCATCAGCCGGCTGTTCCCCTTGCTGCCCGCGCAGGGCGACGTGCTGCCGGCGCAGGACGACGTGCTGCCCGGGGGCGGCGGCGAGTTGCCGGAGGGCGGCGGCGTGCTGCCCGGGGGCGGCGGCGAGTTGCCGGAGGGCGGCGGCGTGCTGCCCGGGGGCGGCGGCGAGTTGCCCGAGGACTGCGGCGTGCTGCCCGGGGGCGGCGGCGAGTTGCCCGGGGACGGCGGCGTGCTGTCCGAGGGCGGCGGCGTGCTGACCGGGGGCAGCGGCGTGCTGCCCGGGGGCGGCGGCGAGTTGCCCGAGGACGGCGGCGTGCTGCCCGAGCCGGGCGACGGGGGCAGCAGGTGTAATCCGCTCGACTGAACCCCGAACCAGCCGGTGAACTGGGGGCATGACTTTCGACGACCACGCATCCGCGGAGCTGCTTCCCTCCACGCGCCGCGCCCTGTTCCACCGGACCGCCAAGGCGCAGTCGGAAGGCCGGGCGCCCTCGCTCGTCGCCGCCGTCGTGCGGGACGGTGAGATCGTCTGGCGCGGGGGGCGGGGTTCCGTGGCGGGGCAGGTGCCGGACGCCGACACCCAGTACCGCATCGGATCGATCACCAAGACCTTCACCGCTGTCCTGGTGCTGCGGCTGCGCGACGAGGGCCTGCTCGACCTCAACGACCCCCTGGCCAAGCACCTGCCGAGCGCGGGACTCCACGCGGGCGTCGACGAGGTGACCGTAGGCCAACTGCTCGCCCACACCGGCGGACTGGCCGCCGAGGCGCCCTCGCCCTGGTGGGAGCGGACGCCCGGAACCGTGCGCCCCGCGCTCGCGGACGTACTCGGTGAGGAGCCGCTCCGGCACCCGACAGGGCGGCGGCACCACTACTCCAATCCCGGTTACACCCTGCTCGGTTCACTCGTGGAGGAGCTGCGCGGTGCGCCCTGGGAGGAGGTGCTGCGTACGGAGGTGCTCGAACCGCTCGGGCTGCACCGCACGAGTGCGCAGCCGAAGGCGCCGTACGCGCAGGGGCTTGCCGTGCATCCCTGGGCCGATGTGCTCCTCGCCGAGCCGGTGGAGGACCTCGGACTGATGGCGCCCGCAGGTCAACTGTGGTCGACCACCGATGACCTGGCGCGCTTCGCGGTGTTCCTGGCGCGGGGCGACGAGCGGGTGCTGAGCGCGGAGTCCGTACGGGAGATGCGCACACCGGCCGCGCCGCCCGAGGCGGGGGACCGGTACCTGGACTACGGCCTCGGCGTGCAGCTGCTGAACCTGGAGGAGCGGACGCTGGCCGGGCACATGGGCTCGCTGCCGGGGTTCCTCGCGGGGCTGATGTTCAGCGAGGAGGAGGGTGTCGCGGCCGTCGCCCTCGCCAACTGCACCTCGGGTCCGCTGCTCGGCACTCTGGCGGCCGAGCTCGTCCAGACGGTCATCGAGGCGGAACCGCGTATCCCGGAGACCTGGCGGCCTGCGGCCGAAGTCGACCAGGGCGTACTGGAGTTGGCGGGGCCCTGGTACTGGGGGACGCACGCCTTCGGGCTGCGGCTGCGCGGGGACGACGGGCTCGAACTCGGCCCGCTCTCGGGGACCGGCCGCGCGGCCTCGTTCCGTGCGGAGGCCGACGGCACCTGGACCGGCCTCAACGGGTACTACGCGGGGGAGACGCTGCGCGCGGTGCGGCGGGAGGACGGCTCGGTGAGCCATCTCGACCTCGGCTCCTTCGTCTTCACGCGTGAGCCGTACGAGGCGGGGGCGCCGGTGCCGGGCGGGGTGGACGCGCGGGGCTGGTTCGGCGTGGGATGAGCGTTTCATGTGACGTGGTGGTGGGGCGGGACGCGGTGGGGGAGCTCCTGTTTCACGTGAAACACGAGCCCGACGCGGAGAAGCCGCCCCACACCTCCGCACGACACCGCTGCCCTCACCGCCGCCCGCACCCCCCGCCGTCCACCCCCCCGCCTCAGTCGAGCAGCAGCTTGAACCCCAGGTGGGACGCCTCGAAGCCGAGGCGCTCGTAGAAGCGGTGGGCGTCGATGCGGGTGGCGTCGGAGGTCAGCTGGACCAACTGGCATTCCTGGCGCCGGGATTCACCGACCGCCCACTCGATCAGGAGCGTGCCGAGACCGCTGCCGCGTTCCTCGGAGTGGATGCGTACCCCCTCGATGATCGAGCGGGTGGCGCCTTGCCGGGACAGCCCGGGGATGACCGTGAGCTGGAGTGTGCCGACGACCCGGTCCTCGCGTACGGCGACCACCAGGTGCTGGTTGGGGTCTCCGGCCAGGCGCTCGAAGGCCTGCTCGTACGGGGAGAGGTCGTCCGGGGACTCGCGCTGGGCGCCCAGGGGGTCGTCGGCGAGCATGGCCACGATCTCCGGCAGGTCGTCGGCGGTGGCGGGGCGGATCGTGAGGTCTCCCATGGGGCGGCAGCCTACGCGCGGGCGGGGGCGCGCCCCAGGGGCAGGGGCGGGCAGCGGACTCAGGCCGCCGTCGCCGGGGCGTTCAGGGACTCGACTGCCTTGACCAGCGGGGCCAGTTCGGAGTTCTCGGCCGCTTCGTCGAGGGCCTCGCGCAGGGCGGTGTCGTTGGTCGGGCGGGCCTCGGAGAGGAGTTGGGAACCGGCCTCGCTGACGTCGGTGTAGATGCCGCGGCGGTCGGTCGGGCAGAGGTAGCGGGAGAGCAGGCCGCGGTCCTCGAGGCGGGTGACGAGGCGGGTGGTGGCGCTCTGGCTGAGCACGACCGCGTCGGCGACCTGCTTCATCTGGAGGTGGCCGCCCGGGCCGTCGTGCTGGCGGCTGAGGACGTCCAGGAGTGAGTACTCGCGGACGCTCAGCTGGTGCTTCGACTGGAGTGCCCGCTCGATGTGCGCGTCGATCCTGCCGTGGAGCAAGGAGAGGGCGCACCAGCCCTGTGAGAGAGCGGTCAGTGCGGGGTCCGTCGCTGTCATGGCTCCTGCCTCCCTGCCTGTGGGCCGCCGTCCCGGTGCGGCTGAGGCCCAGGATAGACCAAGTGTGAAATAGCCTGCGCTTGCAATTAAAGGGCGTCTGCAATTATTGTGGACGCTCGTAAGGCGCAGGCGCATCCTGTGCTCCTGAGGCCGCTCAGGCCGCCCGGGCAGCCCAGGCAGCCCTGACCGCCTCTGGCACCTCTGGCACTCCTCACACCGGCGCACCCTCTGGAAAGGTGAAACCCCCATGCCTCTCGCACTCCTCGCCCTGGCGATCGGGGCCTTCGGTATCGGCACCACCGAGTTCGTGATCATGGGGCTCCTCCCCCAGGTGGCGGCCGACTTCGACGTCTCCATTCCGCTCGCCGGGTATCTGGTGACGGGCTATGCGCTCGGCGTCGTCCTGGGCGCTCCGCTGATGACGGCGCTCGGCACGAAGATCTCGCGCAAGCGGATGCTGATGCTCCTGATGGGCCTGTTCATCGTCGGCAACATCCTCTCCGCGCTCGCCCCCGCCTTCGGCGTGATGCTGGCCGGCCGCGTGGTCGCCTCACTCGCGCACGGCGCGTTCTTCGGTATCGGTTCGGTCGTCGCCGCCGATCTGGTCGCGCCCGAGAAGAAGGCCGGTGCCATCGCGATGATGTTCACCGGCCTGACCGTCGCCAACGTCGTGGGCGTCCCGCTCGGCACGTTCGTCGGACAGAGCATGGGCTGGCGCGTGACCTTCGGCATCGTGGCCCTGCTCGGCGTGATCGGGCTGCTCGGTGTGGCCAAGCTGGTCCCGGACATGCCCAAGCCCGAGGGCGTACGGCTGCGCCATGAGCTGGCCGCGTTCCGCAATGCGCAGGTACTGCTCGCCATGGCGATGACCGTGCTCGGCTTCGGCGGGGTCTTCGCCGCGATCACCTACATCACACCGATGATGACCGAGGTCGCGGGCTTCGCCGACGGCTCCGTCATCTGGCTGCTCGTCCTGTTCGGCGTGGGGATGGTCGCGGGCAACCTCGTCGGCGGCAAGTTCGCGGACCGCGCCCTGATGCCGCTCCTCTACATCTCGCTCGGTGCGCTGGCCGTCGTGCTCGCCCTGTTCACGCTCACCGCGCACAACAAGATCGCCGCAGCCGTGACCATCATGCTGATCGGCGCCCTGGGCTTCGCGACCGTGCCCCCGCTCCAGAAGCGCGTCCTCGACCAGGCCTCGGGCGCTCCCACTCTGGCCTCGGCCGTGAACATCGGCGCCTTCAACCTGGGCAACGCCCTGTCCGCCTGGCTCGGCGGCCTGGTCATCGCGGCCGGTTTCGGCTTCACCTCGCCGAACTGGGTGGGCGCAGTGCTCGCCGCATCCGCCCTCCTCCTGGCCGTGCTCTCCGCCGTACTGGAGCGCCGCGCGTCCGGCACCACCCGGGTCGTGGCCTCCGGGACCCCGGTCGGGCAGGACGCACTCGTCGGCTGAGGCGAGGCGAGGCGTTCGGCCGAAGCGGTAGTGGGCCGACACGTCAGCGGGCGGACGCGGCAGTCGGCCGACACGTCAGTGGGCCGACACGGCAGCAGCCGACTCGGCGAGCGGTCGGTCGGCGCGGCGGTCGAACCGCCGGTTGAGCCCGCTCAGCCGGCGGCGACCGTCAGCGGCGCGAAGCGTCGCGTCCAGTCGCCGGGCAGGTCGGGGATGCCGTACACCATCACAGAGTTGAAGCCCCAGGACTCCAGGCCCTGGGGCTTCAGCCATGCCAGGAGCTGCTCGTGGCGTACGTCGATATCGGTCCGCAGCGGCCGGTCGGTGTGTGCGGCCAGGTCGGCTACGAGGGCCTTGGCCGTCTCCGTGTCCCGCGCGATCAGCGGGCCGACGACATGCGTGTCCATGCTCGGCCAGGCCGCCGCGTACCCGATGATCTCGCCGCCGTCCTCGGCGACCCGCAACTGGTCGGCGAAGGCGGGGAGTCGGGTGATCATCGCGGTCCGGTCGGTTCCGAAGACCTCGCCGTCCAGGCGCAGGAGCGCCTGCAGATCCTCGGCGGTCGCGGGCCGGGTGGGCACGGTGGGCGCCGGGCCCGAGGGGCGGAAGTGGCCGCGCAGCATCTCGGCGCGGCCGGTTGTCTTGAAGCCGAACTCTTCGTACAGCGGCCGCCCGTACTCGGTCGCGTGCAGCGTGAGCGGGGTCGAGCCAGCGGCGTCGATCACATGCCGCATCAGTCGGCGGCCGACACCTTGGCGTGCGTGACGTTCGGCGACAAGCACCATGCCGATGGCCGCCAACTCCGGCCGCTCATAAGGGCCGTACGACGTGACGACGCAGGCGCTGACCAGACCGCCCTCGGGGTCGTCGATGCCATGGCCGGTGCCGGCGGAGAGCAGCAGGCCCCACTTGTGTTCCTCGCGGGGCCAGCCGCGATTCTCGGAGAGGTCCGCGCACGCGGTCAGATCGCGCGGGGTGAGTCGGCGGACGGGCAGCGTGGAGAGCGAAGGTGTCGACACGCGGGTCAGGCTGTCTGACGTACGCCCCTGCCGTCCACCGCATTACGTGATGTGGGCCGGTGCTTTCGGCCACGCTTCGTCAGGCCCCAGGGCTTCAGCACGGAGATCACCGTCATGAAGAGGTACGCGGACAGGGAGACGATGGGGCCGGCCACCAGATCAGAGAGGTCGACCAGCGGAGAACCCGAGGCGATCGTCTCCGCGGCGCTCGTGACGCCCGGACGCAGCGCGAAGACCGACGCGGCGGTGGTGGCGAGGGTCAGCCAGAACTTCGTATAGACCCAACGGTGCCGTGCGAGTCCCCAGGGCGTGCCCAGGGACAGAACGAGGCCGCTGAGCAGGGTGAGCAGAGCGAGCGGGATGACCAGCCAGTCCGCGAAGAGCTTCATGGAGCGGACGGTGGCCTCGGTCATCGCCGGGGAGTCGGTGGTGATCGCCGTGATCGCGAGAGCCAGCAGACCGAGCGTCAGCCCGAGCCAGCCGGCGGCGGCGACTACATGGACAGCGAGGGTGGCCCGTCGTGCGGGGCGGTCGAGTTTCACGTGAAACACGGTCCCGCTGCGGCGCGGGTCCGCGCGTCTGACGTGGGGAGTAAGCACGGTTACTCACGGGGGCGTACCGCCTGTGCTGCTGCGCACTGCGTGGGGCGTGCCTGGTGGCGGAGGTGTACCGAGGGCGTCTTGTGAAATGACGTGCGCAGACAGGCAATTGAGAAATTACGTGGATCGGCCCGAGGAATTCCGAACGTGGGGTGAGGGGCTTGTGCGCTCTGCTACTGCCGGTATGGTCGACTCCGGTTGAACAGGGGGCGCGAGGGCGCGGGTACGCAGCAGAAGGGTATTGAGGCCAGGAAAAACACGGGCGGCAGCCTGCGGGGGCTGGGTTGCGGGCAATATCACATTCTTACCTACTCGTCCGTAATGGGCTGTACGTCAAGGTTCAATGTGGCCCAGGGCCCAAATTCTTCGAGTGCAGAGCGGGGAAAGACCAGCGCTTTCCCTACGGAAGTGCACAGACCGACCGAAAGATGTTCGAGGCGAGGCACAGAATGGACGCTCCGACCACCAAGTCGGCCGACAACGGCTCTTCTGGCGATGACGGGGGCGGCTGGTTCACCCCGCGCAAGAAGAATCCGGCGGCACCGGCGGAGCAGCCCTCGCAGACGCAGTACGTGCAGGAGCAGCCGGGGCCGGAGCGGTCCGCGCCGGAGCCGCCCCCCGCGTACGAGGGCCCATGGCGGGACGGGCGGATACCTGAGCGGCGCCCGGCAGAGGACCGGATACCGGAGAGCGGCCGAGGTCCCGAGAGCGGCCGAGCTCCCGAGAGTCGCCGAGGTCCCGAGGCTGGCCGAGCTCCTGAGAGTGGCCGAGCTCCTGAGAGTCGCCGAGGTCCCGAGGCTGGCCGAGCTCCTGAGAGTGGCCGGATGCCCGAAGGCGGTCCCGGCCGGGTTCCTGAGGCGAGGCGGCCGGCCGAGGAGATGAGCCCGCAGCCGAGTACGTCCGTGGCCGGCGCAGCCCCTGCCCCCGCCTCGTCGTTCTTCTCCAGGCCCGCAGGGACCGCGCTCGCCCAGCCGCCCGCCGCTGCCCGCACCGCCCCGGCCGCCGACTCCGGTCCGCGCACCGCCCCGGCCGCCGACCCCGGTCCGCGCACCACCCCGGCCGCTGAGCCCGCCGCCGGACCGGGCGTCGCCGCCGGACCGTCCGCCGCGACCTCACCGGCCGCAGCCGCCGCGCCCACCGCGAGGGTTTCCGAGCAGCCCTCCCCGGACGCACTCCTCATCCAGCGCACGATGGCCGAAGTCGGCCCCGTCGCGGACAAGGTCACTTCGTACTTCTACGCGCTGCTGTTCCTGCGCCACCCCGATCTGCGGATGCTGTTCCCGGCCTCGATGGACACCCAGCGCGACCGGCTCCTGAAGGCGCTGCTCACCGCCGCCGAGAACCTCGACAACACCGAGGTCCTGGTCTCGTACCTGAAGAACCTCGGGCGCGGACACCGGAAATACGGCACCGAGCCCGAGCACTACCCGGCGGTCGGCGAGGCGCTGATCGGTTCGCTCAGCCGCTACGCGAGCAGCATCTGGGACGAGGAGACCGAGGCCGCCTGGGTGCGGACGTACACGACGATCTCGCAGATCATGATCGACGCGGCCTCCGAGGACGAACAGCGCGCGCCCGCCTGGTGGTTCGGGGAGGTCGTCGCGCACGATCTGCGGACCCCGGAGATCGCCGTGATCACCGTACGGCCCGACCAGCCGTACCCGTTCCTCGCCGGGCAGTACGCCAGCCTGGAGACCCCGTGGTGGCCGCGGGTGTGGCGGCACTACTCCTTCGCCTCCGCGCCCCGCGCCGACGGGCTGCTCACCTTCCACGTCAAGGCCGTCCCCGCGGGCTGGGTCTCCAACGCCCTGGTGCATCGCGCCCGCCCCGGCGACACCGTCCGCCTCGGCCCGCCCGCCGGCAACATGACCGTCGACCACGGCAGGGACAGCGGCCTGCTGTGTCTGGGCGGCGGTACCGGCATCGCGCCGATCAAGGCACTCGTCGAGGATGTCGCGGAGCACGGCCACCGCCGCCCGGTCGAGGTCTTCTACGGCGCCCGCAGCGACCACGATCTGTACGACATCGACACGATGCTGCAGCTCCAGCAGACGCATCCGTGGCTCTCGGTCCGCCCCGTGATCGACCGACTCGACCAGCACGGCCAGCTCCCGGACGCGGTACGGGAGTTCGGCCCGTGGGACGCGTACGACGCCTACCTCTCGGGCCCGCCCGGAATGATCCGCAACGGCGTGCAGGTCCTGAGAGGCGCGGGCATTCCGGCGAACCGCATCCGGCACGACTCGCTCGAGGAACTCGTCGCAGCAGGCGGCTGAGAAAGCGACCGGGCGCGACGGAACCGACAGGCGCTAGCCGAGGTCCGGCGCGTGCATCGCGCGTACGCCCTCGATGTTGCCGTCGAGGTAGTGGCGCAGCGACAGCGGGACCAGGTGGACCGAGGCGATGCCGACGCGCGTGAACGGGATCCGTACGATCTCGTACTCGCCCGCGGGGTCCTCGACCTCGGGGCCGTGCCGCTGCGAGGCGTCCATGGACTCCAGGCGGCAGACGAAGAAGTGCTGCACCTTCACGCCGGTGGCGCCGCCGTCCGCGCCGATGTGCTCCACGGTGTCGACGAAGCAGGGCACCACATCGGTGATCTTCGCGCCGAGCTCCTCGTGCACCTCGCGGTGCAGGGCGTCGACCACGGTGGTGTCCTCGGGCTCGACTCCCCCGCCGGGCGTGACCCAGTACGGATCCACTCCCGGCTTGGTGCGCTTGATGAGGATCAGGTCGTGGCCGTCGAGGAGGACGGCTCGGGCAGTGCGCTTGACCACGGGTCGGACGGTCATGGAAGAAATGTGGCCCGTCATGTTCCACGTGAAACACGGCGGGGGCAGGTTCCCCGGGAATCCGGTGCGATCCGGTTCCACGTGAGCACGGTGCGATCCGGTTCCACGTGAGCACGGTCCGCGCCTGCTGCACGTGAGCACGGTCCGCGCCTGCTGCACGTGAGCACGGTCCGCGCCTGCTGCACCTGAGCACGGTCCGCCTGTTCCTCGAAGGCACGGTCCGGTCTGTTCCACGTAGGCACGGTCCCGTCTGTTCCACGTGAAACATCGACCAGCGCCTCGGGCTGCGCGCCCGTCGGCCCGGTCCGAGTGTCAGCACCAATCCGCGGCCGCGCGCAGCAGCCACTCGTGCGCTCGCGCGATGTGTGGCATGGCCAGCGTGCCGGTGCGTACCACCAGGAAATACGTGCGCAGCGGAGGCACGTCGGGGTCGAGCAGCGCCACCACGTCCCCACGCTCCAGAGCCTCACCGCAGAGATAGCGCGGCAGTACGGCGAGCCCCGCGCCGGCCGTGACACAGGCGAGGGCGGCTCGCAGATCAGGTGCGACGACCGCGCCGGACGCGGCGGGCCGGGAGTCGAGTACCGCGGCCCAGTACCGCGTGACGAGCGGCAGCGACTCGTGCACCTCGACCACCGGCAGGGCCCCGAGAGCGGGCGCGCCCCAGGAGCCGAGCTCCGCCGGACCGAGCCGCTTGGCCAGCTCCGGGGAGGCGACCAGGACGTGCTCCTCGTCGCAGAGCGCAGTCGCGGTGAGGAGGGAGCCACGCGGACGGGCGGTCGAGATGGCCAGATCGTGATGACCGGCGGCGAGCCCTTCGAGCACTTCCTCGGCCGTGCCGAACGAGGCGCGCAGCGCGTAGCCCTGGCCGTCCTCGCCGGTGAGGGCGGTGAGCGCGGGCAGGGCGCGTTCCGCGGTGAACTCGGGTGGGCCCGCGAGGTGCAGGGTGCGGGCCGGTGACTCCTCGTCCGGCCCGCTCTCCGCGATCTCCACCAGGGCGTCCAGATGCGGAGCGGCCTTGTGCGCGAGCTCGTCGCCGATCGTCGTGGGGGTCACACCGCGCGCCTGGCGGAGGAAGAGGGGGCGGCCCAACTGCCGTTCCAGCGTGCGTATCTGGGAGGTGACGGCCGGTTGGGAGAGGCCGAGGAGCGCGGCGGCTCGGGTGAAGGAGCCGGCCCGGTGCACCGTCACGAACGTGCGCAACAAGGCCAGGTCCATGCGATGCCCACTCCCCTCAAGCCCCCGCAGGCACCCAACTATAAATAAGTCGATAGGTCTCTGTCGCTACCGTGATTGGACACTGACACAGAGTCAACTAGCCTTGTACGGACGGTTCTTCGCATACGGAACCGAGACGGTCCGAGCCACGAGGGGGGAGGCTCGGACCGTCTGTTACACGTTTCAGTGCCTAGCCCGCGGACGTGTCAGCGGACGTGTCAGCGGACTGGTCAGCGGTGTCGTCAGCGGTCTCGTCCAGGGCCCGCAGCACATCGGCCACCAGATCCTCCGGATCCTCGGCGCCCGCGGAGAAGCGGATGAAGCCCTCCGGTACGGCGTCCCCGCCCCAGCGTGCCCGCCGCTCAGCGGTGGACCGTACGCCACCGAAACTCGTGGCGTCCTCGACGAGATGGAGCGCGGCCAGGAAGCGCTCGGCGCGCTCGCGCGAGGGCAGCGTGAAGGAGACGACGCTGCCGAACCGCCGCATCTGCTGGGCGGCGATCTTGTGCGAGGGATCGTCCGGCAGCCCCGGGTAGCGCAGCCCGCTCACCTCGTCGCGGCTGCGCAGCGCCTCCGCGACGGCAAGGGCGTTCTCCACCTGACGGTCGATACGCAACTGCAGCGTCGCCAGGGAACGGTGGGCGAGCCAGGCCTCCATCGGGCCCGGGATCGCGCCGACGATCTTCCGCCAGCGGCGCACCCCGGCCATCGCCTCGGCGTCCCGGCCGGTGACGTATCCGAGGAGGACATCGCCGTGGCCGGTGAGGCCCTTGGTGCCGCTGGCCACCGAGAAGTCTGCGCCCAGCTCCAGCGGACGCTGCCCGAGCGGAGTGGCCAGGGTGTTGTCGACAGCCACCTTGGCGCCCTGCTCATGTGCGGCGGCCACCAGGCGGCGAAGGTCGCAGACGTCGAGCCCCGGGTTGGACGGCGTCTCGATCCACAGCAGCTTCGCGCCCTCCAGGACGTCGAGCTGGGCGTCATCGCCCGTGGGCGCGGTGCGCACCTCCACGCCGTACGCCCGCAGTTGCTCATGCACGAGCGGCAGTGCCTGGTAGCCGTCGTCGGGCATGACCACGATGTCGCCGGCGCGCAGCTGCGAGAAGAGCACGGCGGAGATCGCGGCCATCCCGGAGGCGAAGGCGAGCGTCTCCACCTCGGTGCCGGGTGCTTCGAGTTCGCCGATGGCACGCTCCAGGAGCGTCCAGGTCGGGTTCTCGTCGCGGCCGTACGTATAGGGCCCGGTCGGCTCGCCGGACAGGTGGAAGTGGGCGGCGAACACCGGTCCCGGAAGCGTCGGTTCGTGCTTCACCGGCTCCGGGAGCCCGGCCCGCACGGCCCGGGTGCCGTCCCCCGCCGAGCCCGCAGCCGAGCCTTGAGCCGAGCCGGGCCCCGAGCCGGGCCCCGAGCCCTGAATCGAGTGTTCCGTCTGTTCCGTCATGCCGCACCCCTCTCCATGAGCGCCTCCTGAACCGCGGCGAGCAGTCCGGGGGACGCGGCCTCGACCAGTTCGAGGCACTCTTCAAAACCGTCCGTGCCGCCGTAATAAGGATCCGGAACGTCGAGATCCACGGCGGCGGGATCGTACGAGCGCAGCAGCCGCACCTTGGTTGCGTCGGCCGGAGTGGGTGCCAGGCGGCGCAGTTCGCGCAGGTGTCCGTCGTCGAGGGCGATCACCAGGTCGAGCCGGGCGAACCAGTCGGCGCTGAACTGCCGTGCCGCATGGGTGCTTTCGTAGCCGTTCGTGAGCAGCACGGAGACCGTGCGCGGGTCCGCTCCGTCGCCCACGTGCCAGCCGCCGGTGCCGGCGCTGTCCACCTCGACGAGGCCGTCAAGGCCGGCCTCGTCGACGCGTGCGCGGAACACGGCCTCGGCCATGGGGGACCGGCAGATGTTGCCGGTGCAGACGAAGCAGATGCGGAAGGGGTCGTTCATGGTCGTGCGTTCAGTCCTTCGTCAGTCCTTCGTCGGTCCTTCGTCGGTCCTTCGTCAGTCCTTGTTGTCGGGCAGGACCACGTTCATCGCCCAGGAGACGACGCTGATGATCAAGCCGCCGAGTACGGCCGTCCAGAAGCCGTCGACGCGGAAGCTCAGGGAGAGCTGCTCGGCGAGCCACGAGGTGAGAAGAAGCATCAAGGCGTTGACCACGAGGGTGATCAGGCCGAGCGTCAGCACGAACAGCGGGAAGGTCAGCAGCTTCACGAGCGGCTTGACCAGCACGTTCACGACGCCGAAGACCAGGGCGACGAGGACCAGCGTGATCACCTTTTTGGGAGTGCTGTGCCCGGTGAGCGTGATCTTGTCCAGAAGCCAGATGGCGACGGCGAGGGCCGCCGTGTTGGCGACCGTCTTGACTACGAAATTCTTCATGTGTCTGATCGTGGCAGACGTGATCGGCGCCGGACACCGGCGTGCGGCGGTAGTGAGGGCGGGCAGCGTGATGAAGGCATTCCGGTTGGATGAGCTCGAGGTCGAGCGGGCCGAGAATCAGGGGGCCTACCTGCAGTTTCTGCGGGAGCGGAACATGTCCGTCGGCCTGTACGCGCTGGACGCGGGGGAGACCGACCCGCAGCAGCCGCACCACCAGGACGAGGTCTACTTCGTTGCCAGTGGCCGGGCCGCGATCACGGTGGGGACGGAGACCACGACCGTCAGCCGGGGCAGTGTCGTCTATGTGCCCGCCGGAGTCCCGCACCGCTTCCATCACATCAGCGAGGACCTGCGTGTCCTCGTCGTCTTCTCCCCGCCCGAGGGCTGAGACCCCTAGGGGACAGCTCAGGGAAGGACAAGGGGTCAGCGGGCCCCGGTGGCCTGATCCCCCGCCTAGCATTGAATGCAGCAGAGCGCAGACTGCTACGCGAACTCAGCTCGCGAACTCAGCAGTGCGAACTCAGCAGCAGCGCGAAGACAGCAACTCGGGGGAACCGGAAGGAGAAGGAGATGGCCGTGCGGGAGATTTTCGAGGGACTGCCCTGGTGGGTGAAGTGGGTCGCGGTGCCGGCCATCGCCCTGGTCGTGTTCGGCGGGCTGATCCTCTCGGTGCTCGGTTTCGTCATAGGCATCCTCTTCAAGGTGCTGCTCTTCGCCGCGCTCGTCGGCGGACTTATCTATGTCGTACGGAAGTTCATGTCCTCGTCGTCCTCGCGCAGCGACTGGTAGTCCGGCCACAGCACGCAGCGACTGGTAGTCCGGCCACAGCACAGGGGCCCCGGTCCGGGCGCGCATGGCGCAGTTTCGCTCGGCAGGGGGAATCTTTCGGCCATCAGGGCCGCCGAGGCGCAGTCGGCGTTAGAGTCCGGAACAGCGATGCGGGGTGCGTCCGCTCCGGGCAACCCTGCTTCCCCCCCTCGGGGACTCCCCCCACGCGCCTCGGGAGTGGACCTTGGCCACGGCAGTCAGCAGCCCCGCACCTACCCTCATCGGCTCCGTGCAGCGGGCGATGCGCCTCCTCGAGGCCGTCGCCGCCCATGCGGACGGAGCGCCCGCCAAGCAGCTGGCCAGAGAGGCCGGACTGCCCCTGCCCACCGCGTACCACTTGCTGCGCACCCTCACGCACGAGGGCTATCTCCGCCGGGACCGGGGCGTGTTCGTCTTCGGGCCCGCCGCCGAGCGGTTGACCAGCAGCGGGGCGGAGCAGAATCGTCGCAGCAAGATCGGCGATGTGCTCGCGCACTGGCGCGACGCGATCGGAGTGCCGGTGTACTTCGCGGTGTACCGCGACGGCGAGGTCGAAGTCGTGGACATCGCCGACAAACCGGGAAACCCCGCGGTCGAGGAGTGGGCGGACTTCCGGCAGACCGCGCACGCGCACGCGATCGGCCAGTGCCTGCTCTCCCAGCTGGACGAGGAGGACCGGCGCGAGCACCTCGACCGCCACCCCGCCCAGTCGATCACGCCGTACACGGTCCGGGACAGCGGGACGCTGATGCGGCGCCTGGAGCGGACCGGGCGGATGCAACCCGTCGTGGAGCAGCAGGAGTACGCACTGGGGACGGTCTGCGCCGCCGTGCCGATCACCGTCGGCACCACGGCGGCGACGCTCGCCATCTCGCTGCCGCTGCACCAGCGCGGCCGACTCCTTCCGGCGGTGCGTGAGCTGCAGAGTGAGGTCGGCCGGAAGCTCGCCACGCTGGCGTTCTCTATCAGTATCTGAAAACTCACTCCTTGTGGTCTGTTCAGTACGTTGAGCAAGATGCCATCAGGGTCGAGAAGATGAGGACGACCCAACTCAACGGCACAGCAACGGGGTAGGCGATGCGCGAGTCCGTCCAGGCAGAGGTCATGATGAGCTTTCTCGTGTCCGAGGAGCTCTCGTTCCGTATCCCGGTGGAGTTGCGATACGAGACACGCGACCCCTTCGCCGTGCGGCTGACCTTCCACTTGCCCGGCGACGCTCCGGTGACCTGGGCCTTCAGCCGTGAACTCCTGGTCGACGGAGTGGGTGGCCCGTGCGGTGACGGCGACGTCCACATCGCACCCGAGGGACCCGAGCCGCTCACCGACGCCCTGATCCGCCTTCAGGTCGGCGGTGACCAGGCGCTGTTCCGCGCGGGCATCGCACCCCTGATCGCTTTTCTCGACCGTACGGACAAGCTGGTTCCGCTCGGCCAGGAGCGGACGCTCGCCGACCTCGAGGCCAACCTCGACGAGGCACTCGGCCGGATCCTGGCGGAGGAGCCCAGCACGGGCTGAGCCCCTCCCCGACTCCGACCGGCCGCGCTGAAACGCTTCGGCGCGGCCGGTTGCCGCTGTCGTACGGGCTCAGCGCTTGCGGCGCCGGCCGCGACCGCCACGTACCCCGCCGCGCCCCGCCGCGGACGAACTCGGCTGCGCCACCCCCGGCTTGTCGGCCGAGACCAGCAGGGCCGCGAGCGCCGTCGTCACCGGGACCGAGGCGACCAGGCCGATCGAACCGATCAGCGTGCGCACGATCTCCTCGGCCACCAGCTCACTGTTGGCCACCGTGCCCACGCTGCTCTGCGCGATCGAGAACAGGAGCAGCAGCGGCAGCGCGGCACCGGCGTACGCGAGCACCAAGGTGTTGACCACCGAGGCGATGTGGTCGCGGCCGATCCGGATACCCGCGCGGTACAGCTGCCGGGCGGTCATCGTCGGGTCGGCGTGGTGCAGCTCCCAGACGGCCGAGGTCTGCGTCACCGTCACGTCGTCGAGCACACCGAGGGAACCGATGATGACGCCCGCGAGCAGCAGGCCGCTCATGTCGATGTCCGGGTAGAGGCCGTGGATCAGGCCGGTGTTGTCGTCGGTGTTGCCGGTCAGGTGCGCCCAGCCGATGAAGAGCGAGCCGAGCAGCCCGATGAGCAGCAGCGAGATCAGCGTGCCCAGGGCCGCCACCGAGGTTCTCGCGGTGAGGCCGTGGCACATGTACAGCGCGATCAGCATGATGGCGCTCGCCCCGACCACCGCGACGACCAGCGGATTCGAGCCCTGCAGGATCGCCGGCAGGATGAACAGGGTCAGCAGCGCGAAGCTCACGGTGAGCGCGACCAGGGCCATGAAGCCGCGCATCCGCCCCACCGCGACCACGGCGAGCGCGAAGACCGCCGCGAGGATCCACATCGGAACGCTGCGGTCCACATCGGTCACCGAGTACTGCAGTTCCTTCGGCGCACCGGGCGCGTACGCCACGACCACCTCCTGGCCCTGCGTCAACTGCCGCGGCGCGTCCGGCTGGACGACTTCGACGAAGGTGCGGCCCTTGTCCTTGCCGCTGGTCACCTCGACCGTGGCCTTGGCGCACATGCCGGTCTGGGAGCGCTGCGCCTCCTGGCCCTCCGGCGTCGAGGGGTCGCCGGTGGGCGGGACCTGCGAGGCGTTGACGTCCTTGCAGTCGACCCGGTCGACCTGGACCACGCGGGCCGACTGCGTCTCGCGGTCGAAGCCGACGCCGCTGCGCTCGTGCGGCGGGGCGCCGCCCGGCCAGAGCACCGCGAGGCCGACGAGCACCGCGGTGGCGAAGGGGATCAGGATCGCGGCGATGACCTTGCGCAGATGCTTCGAGACCGGTTCGGCCGGACCGTGGCTGTGCGAGTGGCCGTGAGCGTGGCCTTGCCCGCCACCACTGTGCCCGTGATCGTGGGGCGGTCCGGAGGGCGGCTGAGGTGGCTGCTGCGAGGTGGTCACCGACCGATCATCGCAAGAACGGCAGGGGCCCTCTGTTCAGCGTGGCCGTACGGGCGCTAGCGTAGGGGGCACCTTTGCAATCGCGGGAGCTCGGAGCACCGGGCTGAGAGGGCGCTTACCTCCGTACGGGATGTATGGAAGCCGCTGCGTCGACCGCCGAACCTGTTACCGGGTAATGCCGGCGTAGGGAGTAGGTCTCATGACCACATCGGACGCACGCACGCCTGCCTCCAGCCCGCCCGAGGGCACGGAGGCCGGGAAGTCCATCGGCTGGCACAAGGCGTATGTCGAGGGTTCGCGCCCCGACCTGCGCGTGCCGGTCCGCCAGGTGCACCTCACCAACGGCAAGGCCGTGACCCTGTACGACACCTCAGGTCCGTACACCGATCCGACAGCCGATACCGACGTCCGCCGCGGCCTCGCGCCGCTGCGGGAGAACTGGATCGTCGCCCGCGGCGACACCGAGGAGTACGTGGGCCGTCCGCCCCGCCCCGAGGACGACGGAATCAAGCACACGTCGCCGCGCGGGGGACTGAAGAACCTCGACGCGGTCTTCCCCGGCCGCCCCCGGCAGCCGCGCCGCGGCCGGGACGGACAGGCGGTGACGCAGCTCGCGTACGCCCGTCGCGGAGAGATCACGCCCGAGATGGAGTTCATCGGGATCCGCGAGAACCTCGATCCCGAGGTCGTACGGGAAGAGGTCGCCGCGGGCCGCGCGGTGATCCCGGCCAACGTCAACCACCCCGAGATCGAGCCGATGATCATCGGCAAGCGGTTCCTGGTGAAGGTCAACGCCAACATCGGGAACTCCGCGGTCACCTCCTCCATCGAGGAGGAGGTGGACAAGATGACCTGGGCCACCAAGTGGGGCGCCGACACGGTCATGGACCTCTCCACCGGCCGCAACATCCACACCACCCGCGAGTGGGTGCTTCGCAACTCCCCCGTGCCGATCGGCACCGTGCCGCTCTACCAGGCCCTGGAGAAGGTCGACGGCAAGGCCGAGGAGCTGACCTGGGAGATCTACAAGGACACGGTCATCGAGCAGGCCGAGCAGGGCGTGGACTACATGACGGTCCACGCCGGCGTCCGGCTCCCGTTCGTGCCGCTGACCGCCAACCGCAAGACCGGCATCGTCTCGCGCGGCGGCTCGATCATGGCCGCGTGGTGCCTCGCGCACCACAAGGAGAGCTTCCTGTACGAGAACTTCGCGGAGCTCTGCGAGATCCTCGCCGCGTACGACGTGACGTACTCGCTCGGCGACGGGCTGCGCCCCGGTTCGATCGCGGACGCCAACGACCGTGCGCAGTTCGCGGAGTTGGAGACCCTGGGCGAGCTGAACAAGATCGCCAAGGCGCATGACGTGCAGACCATGATCGAGGGCCCGGGCCATGTCCCGATGCACAAGATCAAGGAGAACATCGACCTTCAGCAGGAGATCTGCGAGGAGGCGCCGTTCTACACGCTCGGCCCGCTGACCACCGACATCGCTCCCGCCTACGACCACATCACGTCGGGCATCGGCGCCGCGATGATCGGCTGGTGGGGCACGGCGATGCTCTGCTACGTCACGCCCAAGGAGCACCTGGGCCTGCCGAACAAGGACGACGTGAAGACCGGCGTGATCACGTACAAGATCGCGGCGCATGCGGCGGACCTGGCGAAGGGCCACCCGGGCGCCCAGGACTGGGACGACGCGCTCTCGGACGCCCGTTTCGAGTTCCGCTGGGAGGACCAGTTCAACCTGGCCCTCGACCCGGACACGGCGCGGGAGTTCCACGACGAGACGCTGCCGGCGGAGCCCGCCAAGACGGCGCACTTCTGCTCCATGTGCGGCCCCAAGTTCTGCTCGATGAAGATCAGCAGGAGCATCACCGAGCAGTTCGGCGGTGAGGAGGGCGCGTCCCAGGAGGAGATCGAAGCGGGCATGCTCGAGAAGTCGAGGGAGTTCGCGGCTGCGGGCAACAGGGTCTATCTGCCGCTCGCCGACTGATCGTTGAGCGTGGGCCCCGGCGAGTCTTCAGTTCCAGGGCGAATTCCAGTGGCCGGGGCCCACGCGGCCAGCCGTACGGGAGGTCTGTGCGGCGCATGTCGATCAGCGCGCGGAGAGTGTCCCGTCCACCGCGATGTGCACGCGCCCCTGCGGATCACCCGGCGCACATCCGCGGCCGTTGGGATACGTGGGCTTCGGGACCACGGCGATCCGCTCGTCGACCACCGTCGCTCCGGCCGCGTCCTTGAGAACGACCGTCACGCGCACCGCTGTCTTCCCGTCCTTCGGCAGATCGGGTACGACGGCGAAGCCGGGCCAGGGAGAACGCGGCCCCGACGAGCCGTGGTCTCCCTCCTCCCGCAAGCGCAGGTCGCCCTCGCGGCATCTGCCGTCCCAGCAGGCGGTGAGGCCCGCGTCGGCGACCTTGTCCGCCAGCTTCGGGGCCACCGCCACCCGGATGCCGGAGAGCGAGCCCCGCAGGGTGCAGATGCGCTCGTCCGTGCCGCAGGCGGTGAGCAGCAACAAGGCGAATAGAGGAGCGGCGGCTCGTACGACGTCTCCATGTTTCACGTGAAACCGCCCCGCCGCCGAGCCTCTCCGCCGGGCCCCGCCGCCGAGCGCGCCGCCGGGCCCCGCCGCCGAGCCCTTCCGCCGCCCCGACCCACTAGTCCGGCCGATGATCCGGCCCACCGAAGTCCGGGCTGGAGAAGTCCGGGCTGGAATAGCGGGGCCGCGAGCTCGATGTGTCCGGGGCGCTCGACGGTCCCGTCTCCGTACTGCCCTCGGGGCTGCTGAACCCCGGCCTGTTGTAGCCGAGCGAGGGCATTCTCGTACCGGACGGGGCCGGTCCGTGGTCGGTGGTGCCGCGCGGCTGGGCCAGGGCCTCGCGCAGGAACGGCACCACGCCACGCTCCAGGAGCGCGTCCCGCCAGACCTCCCGGGCACGCGACACCTCCTCGTTGAACTCTTCGGGTGGGCCCGCCGCCTGAGCCGTGGAGCCGTTGCGCAGCGCCGTGAGGAGCAGGCCCGCCGCAGCGACGAGAATGCCGGCCGCCGTGAGCGCGCCGAAGATCCAGCCGGCGGTCAACAGCGTGTCCGCGAGGGCGGGTTCGGGGCTGACCATCTTCAGGATGTACCCGACGAGCAGGAAGATCGCCGCCGCCGTGCCCGCGAGCACCGGGGCGAGGACGGCGAGCACGGCCACCAGACCCGCGCCCGCGGTCTCGGTGACCTCACCCATGGTGGTGGCCAGGCCGACGGAACCGCCGGTGGGTTCGTCGGTGTTCGGCTCACCGGTCTCCCGTACGGACGCGGTGGACCGGGCGGGGTCGCGCAGTTCCTCGCGGACCTTGACGTAGTGCTGGTACTCCGTCGCCGCGGCGGCGGTGATCAGGGCGGTGGCGTTCAACGCCATCGTGCGCAGTTGCTCGGGATTCAGCCGCTGGCCCACAGCGGCGAGTTCCGGACGGTGTGGTGCGGTGCGCAGCGCCTCATCGAGGATCCGCTCGTAGTCCTTGCGGTCCTCATTCAGCAGGTGCGGAGCGCTGTTCATGTGCATCCCCCGATGCTCCGTAGGGCCCGGACACCCGTGTGCTCACGGGCGGTTGGGCGGAAACGGAGGAGAGCCTGCTACGGATAAGCAGATGGTAGAGCGGTTACGGCGGGCCGTGACAGGGGGTTTGAAGAATTCGGCCCCTGGTCAGGGCCGTCCCCCGCGATCTGCGCCTTCCCGGCCAACCGTCATTTATCCAGGGGGAGTTGGCACACAAGGAGTTTTCCGGCCATGGTCACGCCGCCGTCCATGGCGATGGCCAGGCCCTCCGCGTACACATGCGGTCCCTCGACCTGCGGCGCGCTGTCCTCGCCGTCCTCGGACCCGACTTCGCCGAGGAGATACGGGATCGGGCTGTGGCCGTGCACGATGCGCCGGCCGCCGTAGGTGCCCAGGAGCTGCTGGACGGCCTGCGAGCCGTCGTCGCGGAAGGCGAAGCGCTTGGTGAACTTGCGGAACAGGTCCCAGCACTCGTCGGCGTCGTTACGGGTGAGCGCCTCGCGGATGGTGTCGTTGACGGCCTCGATGGAGTCGCCGTACTCCAGATACGTGAGCGCGTCCGAGTGCACAAGAAGGTGGTCGTCCTCCAGCTCGATCGCGTCGAGCCGGGACATCCACTGCAGATGCACGTCCTGCAGCCGGTCCATGTCCGACTTCTGGCCGCCGTTGAGCAGCCACGCCGCCTGGAACGTGGCGGTGCCCGCGCCGGAGTTGACCGGGGTGTCGCCGAAGCGCTTGGCGCCGAGCAGCAGCAGCTCGTGGTTGCCCATCAGCGCCTTGCAGTACCCGCCCGCCGCCGCGGCCTGTGCGGAGAGCCGCATCACCAGGTCGATCACGCCGATGCCGTCGGGACCGCGGTCCGTGAAGTCGCCGAGGAACCAGAGCCGGGCGTTGCCCGCGGCCCAGTCCCCCTCCTCGTCGATCAGGCCCTTCTCGAGCAGCGCGGCGATCAGCTCGTCGAGGTAGCCGTGCACGTCGCCCACGACATAGAGCGGGCCGAGGCCGTTCGCCGTGCCGGTGGGCTCACCCGCGGGCGTGACGTGCACCTGAACCGTGTCACCGCGGTTGATGACCGGCAGATCGCGCTGCGTCGGTGTGTACCCCTCGGGCAGCTCGCCCTGCGCGGCGTCCTGGCCGGGGTCCGCAGCGGGCTCCTGGCCGGCCTGGTGCACATAAGCGGGTACGCGGAAGTCGCGCACCGTGTCCGTACGCACCGCGGGTACCTGACCGGCCCCCTGAGTCATCGACCCCTCCACCACCGTCGCGCCGCTTTTCTCCACCGGGTTCGGACGGCCTGGTCGCAGCGGTCCGCGGTGTCGTGCGCCCATCATAGGAATGCGGCTCGCACTGTGTGATGCACCAGGGGTGTTCAATGTGGCCGGAACCCAGGGTTGACCGGCGATTTCTCCCGAATTGGGGGTAACTCTGCCCGGCGGCCGTGAACCGCGACCGCCCGCGGGCGTCCCGAACGCGCGCCCGCAGGCGTCCCCGAAAGCGGGTCGGCGGGTTTCCGGAAGGCGCGCCGGGGGGCGTTCCGGAAGGCGCGCTTCCCTCCCCCGAAAGGCGCGCGCCCCCCCCGAAGGGAGCGCTGTCCCCGCCCCCGAGGGAGCGCTACCCCTGCCCAGAGGGGCGCGGTGGGCTGACCGTCGTACGGGGTGGCCGCCGCTGCGACGAGGTCCGCACGATCAGCTCCGTCGGTATCACCTGCTCGATGGGTCCGGTCGTATCGACGCTCTCGATGGCGTCGATGAGCAGGTGGACGACGGCCGTGCCGATCCGCCTCGGTTTGAGCGAGAGCGTGGTGATGGGCGGTTCGGTGGAGGCGTAGACCGTGGATTCGCTGCAGCAGACGAGCAGCAGATCGTCCGGTACGCGCAGTCCGTACCGGCGGGCGGCGGCGAGCAGATCGGTGCCGTTGGGGTCGAAGAGTCCGTAGACGGCGTCGGGGCGGTCCGGGCGGGCGAGCAGCCGGTCGGCGGCGATCGCCCCCGCGCAGGGGTCGTGCGCGGGATAGGCCTCGTAGACCGGGTCCTGGCCGATGCGGCGGCACCAGCGCAGATAGGCGGTGGTGGAGAGTCGGGTGTACGTGTCCGTGGTGGTGCCGGTGAGCAGACCGATGCGGCGGGCACCAGCGGCTGCGAGGTGGTCGAGGATGCCGAGCACGGCGGCCTCGTGGTCGTTGTCCACCCAGGCGGTGACCGGCAGCGAACCGGCCGGGCGTCCGTCGGAGACCACGGGCACGCCCTGCCGGACGAGTTCGCTGACGACCGGATCCTTGTCGGAGGGGTCGATGACGACGGTGCCGTCGAGCGCGACGTTCGACCAGACGTCGTGGCGGGAGGTCGCGGGCAGGATGACCAGGGCGTATCCCCGGTCGAGTGCGGCGGACGTGGCGGCTCTGGCCATCTCCGCGAAGTACGCGAACTCGGTGAAGGTGAAAGGTTCATCCCCGTACGTCGTCACGGTCAGGCCGATGAGTCCCGACTTGCCGGTACGGAGGGTTCGGGCCGCGGCGGACGGGCGGTAGCCCAGCCGGTCGGCGACCTCGCGGACGTGTTGGCGGGTGGCGTCGGGGAGCCGGCCCTTGCCGTTGAGCGCGTCGGAGACGGTCGTGATGGAGACGCCGGCAGCGGCGGCCACGTCCCGGATGCCCGCCCGGCCCTGCCGGTTGCCCCGAGTCTGTGCCCGGCTCACCTGGTGCTTCCCTGCTGCTGTCATGGCGAGCCGATAGTAGGGCTCATGAGGGTGGTCGTCGGGAGTGCATATTCACGCGTTGACAGGCACGTTTCTGCATGGTGAAACTCCCTCAAAACCCTTTGAATGCAAGGGAGTTGAGGGAGTTCAGGCTAGCCCGTGGCGTGTCGGCGCCCGCATGCCTGGCGTGGGGCGGAGGTCTCGAAGAGGTCTCAACTCACCTTCACGGGGGATGCGCGCCACGGCGCGAGCCACCGGCGCACGGCTGGGCAGGGGGCGCGCCCCCCTCCTGGCACGCCGAGTGCGGTGGGCCGCTCCGGTCGTCCGCGGCGCGGTTGTCCACAGGCACGGCGGTCCGTCGCCGCGGTTGTCCACAGGGCATTCGCACAGCGGCCGAATCCTCATAGGGTGAGCAGTATTCGAACCAGGGCGGTACGAGGAGGAGCTGCAGTGAGCGAGAAGACCCCGAGGCTGCGTGCCGAGCTGGACGGCATCCCGACGTACAAGCCGGGCAAGCCCGCCTCGGCCGGCGGCCCGGTGGCGTACAAGCTGTCCTCGAACGAGAACCCCTACCCGCCGCTCCCCGGAGTGATGGAGCAGGTGACGGCCGCCGCCGACAGCTTCAACCGGTACCCGGACATGGGGTGCACGGGCCTGATGAACGAGCTGGCGGACCGCTTCGGCGTCCCGCTCGCGCATCTGGCCACGGGCACGGGCTCGGTCGGCGTCGCGCAGCAGCTGCTGCAGGCCACGAGCGGCCCCGGTGACGAGGTGATCTACGCCTGGCGCTCTTTCGAGGCGTACCCGATCATCACGCAGATCAGCGGGGCCACCTCGGTGCGTGTACCGCTGACGCCGGGGGAGGTGCACGACCTCGACGCGATGGCGGACGCGATCACGGACCGCACGCGCCTGATCTTCGTCTGCAACCCCAACAACCCGACGGGCACGGTGGTGCGCAGGGCCGAGCTCGAGCGGTTCCTGGACCGGGTGCCGAGCGATGTGCTGGTGGTGCTCGACGAGGCGTACCGCGAGTTCATCCGCGATGCGGAGGTCCCGGACGGCATCGAGCTCTACCGCGACCGCCCCAATGTCTGCGTGCTGCGTACCTTCTCCAAGGCGTACGGGCTTGCGGGGCTGCGCGTGGGCTTCGCGGTCGCCCATGAGCCGGTGGCGGCCGCGCTGCGCAAGACGGCGGTGCCGTTCGGCGTGAGCCAGCTCGCGCAGGACGCCGCCGTCGCCTCGCTGCGCGCGGAGGACGAACTCCTGGGCCGCGTGGGCTCGTTGATCGGTGAGCGCACGCGCGTGGTCGAGGGGCTGCGGAAGCAGGGCTGGACGGTCCCCGAGACCCAGGCCAACTTCGTCTGGCTGCGCCTGGGGGACCGTACGGGCGACTTCGCGGCGGCCTGCGAGAAGGCCGGTGTGGTCGTGCGGCCGTTCGCGGGCGAGGGAATGCGGGCCACGATCGGCGAGCCCGAGGCGAATGACATCTTCCTGCACACGGCGGAGGCCTTCCACAAGGAGCTGTAGCGGCCCGGCGGGCTCGCGGCCCCTCGGGCGTGC
Source organism: Streptomyces luteolus (assembly GCF_029968015.1). GTDB lineage: Bacteria > Actinomycetota > Actinomycetes > Streptomycetales > Streptomycetaceae > Streptomyces > Streptomyces luteolus. The sequence continues at coordinate 65,604 of NZ_JASCIS010000017.1, read as the reverse complement.
GGGCTCGTGGCCCCTCGGCCCTGCGGGCTCGCAACGCCACGGCCCCTCGACCCCATGACCCCTCGGCCCTGCGGGCCCACGGGGGCGCCGTCTCGCGCCCCCGTGGTTCGATGCCTGCCGGGCCGGTTTCGTCAGCCGCTCCGTCAGTCGGCGACCAGTTCCACCCGGATCGGGTCGCCGCTGCGGACGGTGGCGAGCTTGCGCGGGTCGTCGTCGAGCGTGCCGAGCAGATTGCAGGGGCTGGCGAGGCGGCACTCGTCGCCGCGGGATATCGGGGTCGGGCCGTACGGCAGGGCGAGCGCGTCGCCGTCGGTCCAGAAGGCGACGGTGCCGGGCTCGACGACCTGCTGGGCGTCGGGCTCGCGATCGACGCTGATCCCGGTGTCGAAGTAGACCTCCTCACCCCAGGTGTTGGCGGTGGCGGAGAGCGGCAGGGCCTTGTGGAGCGCCTGGGTGGTCGGGGTGTCCTCGAGCGTCGCGGTCAGGTGCCCGGCGGGCCAGGAGATTCGGATCTGCATGCCGCGGATTCAACAATATGTTGAAGTTCTTGGGAAGGGGTCCCGTGGCCCGGCTCCTCGCGTCCGGCGGTGCGGCGGGCCGCGACCGCCGCTAAGGGACCCCCCGGGGAAGGTGCCGAAACCAGTACGACATAATGCTTGTGAATGTGAACGCGTTCACAAGCCCGCCCTGTTGATCCCGTGATGGACGGGTTTGAAAGGGGCAGACTGCCGCTGTCACCACGGCGACGTAAGGAGAGTGACGACGTGGACCTGGCTTTGGCGCCGGAAACCATGGCGCGATGGCAGTTCGGTATCACCACCGTCTACCACTTTCTCTTCGTTCCGCTCACGATCTCGCTGGCCGCGCTCGTCGCCGGCCTGCAGACCGCCTGGGTGCGGACCGAGAAGGAGAAGTACCTCAGGGCCACCAAGTTCTGGGGCAAGCTCTTCCTGATCAACATCGCGATGGGTGTCGTGACCGGCATCCTGCAGGAGTTCCAGTTCGGCATGAACTGGTCCGACTACTCGCGGTTCGTCGGTGACATCTTCGGGGCCCCGCTCGCCTTCGAAGCGCTCATCGCCTTCTTCTTCGAGTCGACCTTCATCGGTCTGTGGATCTTCGGCTGGGACAAGCTCCCGAAGCGGCTGCATCTGGCGACCATCTGGATGGTCTCGATCGGCACGATCCTCTCCGCGTACTTCATCCTGGCGGCCAACTCCTGGATGCAGCACCCGGTGGGCTACCGCATCAACGAGGAGCGCGGCCGGGCCGAACTGACCGACTTCTGGGCCGTGTTGACGCAGAACACCGCCCTGGCGCAGATGTTCCACACGCTCACCGCGGCCTTCCTGGTCGGCGGCGCGTTCATGGCCGGCATCGCCGCGTACCACCTGGCGCGCAAGAAGCATGTGCCGGTGATGAAGTCCTCGCTGCGGCTCGGGCTCGTCACGATCACCATCAGCGGGCTGCTCACCGCGGTCAGCGGCGATGTGCTCGGCAAGATCATGTTCGAGCAGCAGCCGATGAAGATGGCAGCCGCCGAGGCGCTGTGGGACGGCGAGGACTCCGCACCGTTCTCGATCTTCGCGTACGGCGATGTCGCGCAGGGCCACAACAAGGTCGCCGTCGAGATCCCCGGTCTGCTGTCGTTCCTGGCGCACAACAACTTCGACGAGCACGTCCCCGGCATCAACGACCTCAACAAGGAGATGCAGGAGAAGTACGGGCCCGGTGACTACCGCCCGAACATCCCGGTCGCCTACTGGGGCTTCCGCTGGATGATCGGCTTCGGCATGGCCTCGCTCGGCCTCGGTGTGCTCGGGCTCTGGCTGACGCGGAAGAAGTTCATGCTGCCGCAGTCGATGCGGGTGGGTGAGGACGAAGTGCCGCATCTGGTGCTCTTCAAGAAGGCGTTGAGCCCGAAGTTCACCCGGTGGTACTGGGTCGTGGCCCTGTGGACGATGCTCTTCCCGCTGATCGCCAACTCCTGGGGCTGGATCTTCACCGAGATGGGCCGTCAGCCATGGGTGGTCTTCGGCGTCCTCAAGACCTCCGCCGCCGTCTCGCCCAACGTGTCCCAGGCCGAGGTCATCACCTCGCTCGCCGTCTACACGCTGCTCTACGCGGCACTCGCCGTCATCGAGGTCAAGCTGATGGTCAAGTACGCCAAGGCCGGCCCGCCCGAGCTCACGGAGGCCGACCTCAACCCGCCCACCAGGATCGGCGGCGACGACCGTGACGCCGACCGGCCCATGGCCTTCTCGTACTGAGCCTGAGGAGCTGCTGAGGCATGGAACTTCACGACGTCTGGTTCGTACTGATCGCGGTCCTGTGGATCGGCTACTTCTTCCTGGAGGGCTTCGACTTCGGGGTCGGGATCCTGACCAAACTGCTCGCGCGCGACCGCAAGGAGCGGCGGGTTCTCATCAACACCATCGGTCCCGTCTGGGACGGCAACGAGGTGTGGCTGCTCACCGCGGGCGGCGCCACCTTCGCGGCCTTCCCGGAGTGGTACGCGACGCTGTTCTCCGGCTTCTATCTGCCACTGCTGCTGATCCTGATCTGCCTGATCATCCGCGGCGTGGCCTTCGAGTACCGCCACAAGCGGTCCGAGGACCGATGGCAGACCAACTGGGAGCACGCGATCTTCTGGACCTCGCTGCTGCCGGCGTTCCTGTGGGGTGTGGCCTTCGCCAACATCGCGCGCGGCGTGAAGATCGACCGCGAGATGGAGTACGTGGGGACGTTCTGGGATCTCCTCAACCCGTACGCGATCCTGGGCGGCCTGGTCACGCTCTCGCTGTTCACGTTCCACGGCACGGTGTTCACGGCGCTCAAGACCGTGGGTGAGATCCGGACGCGGGCGCGGAAGCTGGCGCTCGGGCTCGGTCTCGTCACGGCGGCCCTCGCGCTCGGCTTCCTGATCTGGACCCAGGTCGCCAAGGGCGACGGCACGAGCCTCGTCGCGATGCTCGTGGCGGTGCTCGCGCTCGTCGGGGCCGTCGGGGCCGTGAAGGCGGGGCGCGAGGGCTGGTCCTTCGCGCTCTCCGGGGTCACGATCGCCGCGGCGGTTGCGATGCTGTTCCTGACGCTCTTCCCGAACGTCATGCCGTCGACGCTCGACCCGTCCTGGAGCCTCACGGTCTCCAACGCCTCGTCGAGTCCGTACACCCTGAAGATCATGACCTGGCTCGCGGGCATCGCCACTCCCTTGGTGCTGCTCTACCAGGGCTGGACCTACTGGGTGTTCCGCAAGCGGATCGGTACGCAGCACATCGCCGATGCGCACTAGCCGGTAGTAGTCGGAACTAGTCGGTACTAGTCGGTACTAGGGGTTGTTTCACGTGAAACCGATCGACCCGCGCCTGCTCCGGTACGCCCGGGCCACTCGCTTTTTCCTGATCGCGGTGGTGGTCCTCGGGCTCGCCGGGGCGGGCCTGGTCGTCGCCCAGGCGATGCTCATCGCCGAAGTGGTGGTGGGGGGATTCCAACAGGGGCTCGACGCAGGCGCGTTGCGTACCCCGCTGCTGCTGCTCGTGGCCGTCGCGCTCGGCCGGGGCCTCGTCGGCTGGCTCACCGAACTGGCCGCGCACCGGGCGAGCGCGGCGGTGAAGTCGGAGCTGCGCGGGCGGCTCCTCGAACGGGCCGGGGCGCTCGGGCCGGGCTGGCTGAGCGGGCAGCGGACCGGCTCCCTCGTCGCGCTCGCGACGCGCGGGGTGGACGCGCTCGACGACTACTTCGCGCGCTACCTCCCGCAGTTGGGCCTCGCGGTCGTCGTGCCGGTGGCGGTGCTCGCGCGGATCGTCACCGAGGACTGGGTCTCGGCCGCGATCATCGTGGTGACGCTGCCCCTCATCCCGATCTTCATGATCCTGATCGGCTGGGCCACCCAGGCGCGGATGGACCGTCAGTGGCGGCTGCTCTCCCGGCTCTCCGGGCACTTCCTCGATGTAGTCGCCGGGCTGCCGACGCTGAAGGTCTTCGGCCGTGCCAAGGCGCAGGCCGAGTCGATCCGGCGGATCACCGGCGAGTACCGGCAGGCGACGATGCGCACGCTGCGGATCGCCTTCCTCTCCTCGTTCGCCCTGGAGCTGCTCGCCACGCTCTCGGTGGCGCTGGTCGCCGTGACGATCGGCATGCGGCTCGTGCACGGCGACATGGATCTGTACATCGGGCTCGTGGTGCTCGTCCTCGCGCCCGAGGCGTATCTCCCGCTGCGGCAGGTCGGCGCGCAGTACCACGCCGCCGCCGAGGGGCTCGCCGCGGCGGAGGAGATCTTCGACGTGCTGGAGACCGAGGTTCCGGCCTCGGGTGACGGGCCCGCGCCGAGCGGAGCGGTGCGCTTCGAGGGGGTCACGGTCCGGTACCCCGGGCGGGCTGGTGCCGCCGTCGAGGGTGCGATGTTTCACGTGGAACCAGGCGAGACCGTCGCGCTCGTCGGCCCCAGCGGGGCCGGCAAGTCCACGCTTCTGCATGTGCTGTTGGGCTTCGTACGACCCGACGAGGGGCGGGTCACCGTCGACGGCACCGACCTCGCCACCGTCTCCCTCGACGCCTGGCGCGAGCGCATCGCCTGGGTCCCGCAGCACCCGCACCTCTACGCCGGCACGATCGCGGAGAACGTACGGCTCGCCCGGCCGGAGGCGAGCGACGAGGCGGTGCGGGAGGCGCTGCGGGACGCGGGGGCCCTGGGTTTCGTGGACGCCCTGCCCGCGGGGGTGCGGACCGAGCTGGGTGAGGACGGGGCCGGGCTCTCGGCTGGCCAGCGGCAACGGCTCGCGCTGGCACGGGCGTTCCTCGCCGACCGGCCCGTACTGCTTCTCGACGAGCCCACCGCGGCGCTCGACGGCGAGACCGAGGCGGACGTGGTGGACGCGGTGCGCCGCCTCGCCGGCGGCCGGACCGTGCTGCTCGTGGTGCACCGGCCGGCCTTGCTGGCCGTCGCGGACCGGGTGGTGCGGGTCGAGGAGCCGGAGCCGGTTGCTTCGGGCACCTCGGCCGCGTCGACGTCGCCGCAGCCGGCCGCGTCGCCGTCGCCGCAGCCGGCCGCCACGGGATCCGACGCGGCCGACGCTGATGTGGTCGTCGGCTCGGCGCCGGGCGACGAGTACGCGCCCGCCGCCCACGCCTTCGGCATCGGAGCGTCGCGCCCCGGGGGCCGGGTGCTCGCGCGCGTACGGGCGATGGCGCACGAACGGCATGGGCGGCTGCTGCTCGGACTGTTCCTCGGCAGCCTCGCGCTCGGCAGTGCCGTCGGCCTGATGGCGACCTCCGGGTGGCTGATCTCGCGCGCCTCCGAACAGCCGCCGGTGCTCTATCTGATGGTGGCCGTCACCGCGACGCGCGCCTTCGGCCTCGGCCGGGCGGTCTTCCGGTACGCGGAGCGCCTGGTCACGCACGACGCCGTGCTGCGGATGCTGGCCGACACCCGCGTCGCCGTCTACCGCCGCCTGGAGCGGCTCGCGCCCGCAGGGCTCCGGCAGTCCCGGCGCGGCGATCTCCTCGCCCGACTCGTCGGCGACGTGGACGCGCTGCAGGACTACTGGCTGCGGTGGCTGCTGCCCGTCGGCACGGCCGTCGTCGTCTCCGCGGGCGCGGTCGGCTTCACCGCTTGGCTGCTCCCGGAGGCGGGCGCGCTGCTCGCCGTCGGACTGCTCGTCGCCGGGGCGGGGGTGCCGCTGCTGAGTGGCGCGCTGGCCCGCCGGGCGGAGCGCCGGCTCGCCCCGGCGCGCGGAGTGCTCGCCACGCGTGTGGCCGATCTGCTCACCGGTACCGCGGAGTTGACCGTCGCCGGTGCGCTGGGTGCCCGTACGGCAGTGGCGCGGGACGCCGACAAGGAGCTGACCGGCATCGCCTCCCGGGGGGCCACCGCCACCGCGCTCGGTGCCGGACTCTCGGCGCTGGCCTGCGGACTGACCGTCGCGGCCACCGCGCTCGTCGGCCTCGGCGGCGTCCGCGACGGGCGGCTCGACGGGGTCGCCCTCGCGGTCGTCGTCCTCACCCCGCTCGCCGCGTTCGAGGCGGTGACCGGGCTGCCGCTCGCCGTGCAGTTCCGGCAGCGCGTGAAGAAGAGCGCGGAGCGGGTCTACGAGGTTCTCGACGCGCCGGAGCCGGTGCGGGAGCGGACGACGACCGGCGCGGAGGTGCCCGCCGCCCCCTTCCCCCTTCAGGTGACCGGGCTGCGTGCCCGCCACCCGGGTCAGGCTCGGGAGGCGCTCGTCGACGTGGATCTGACCCTGCGACGGGGCCGCCGCGTCGCCGTCGTCGGGCCCTCGGGCTCGGGCAAGACGACGCTCGCGCAGGTGCTGCTGCGCTTCCTGGACGCCGAATCGGGGACGTACCGCCTCGGCGGGACGGACGCGGAGGCGCTCGACGGGGACGCGGTGCGCCGGGTCGTCGGGCTGTGCGCGCAGGACGCCCACCTCTTCGACAGCTCGATCCGCGAGAACCTCAAGCTGGCCAGGACCGACGCCGACGAGGACGCGCTGCGCGGAGCGCTGGCCGAGGCGCGGCTCCTGGAATGGGCCGACTCCCTGCCGCAGGGCCTGGACACGCTGGTCGGCGAGCACGGCGCCCGGCTCTCCGGTGGCCAGCGGCAGCGGCTCGCCCTGGCGCGGGCGCTGCTCGCCGACTTCCCCGTCCTCGTACTGGACGAGCCCGCCGAGCATCTCGACCTGGAGACCGCGGACGCCCTCACCGCTGACCTCCTCGACGCGACCGAGGGGCGGACGACGTTGCTCATCACGCACCGGCTCGCCGGGCTCGACGCGGTGGACGAGGTGATCGTTCTGGACGAGGGCCGGGTCGTGCAGCGCGGCACGTACGCGGAGCTCGCGGGGCGCGCGGGTCCGCTGGCGCGGATGTTGGAGCGGGAGCGGGAAGCGGGCTTGTTGCTCACGTGAACCGGCGTCGGGGTTGCCGACACGGGGCTTCGCCCCGGGCTCCGTCCTCGGGGCTTCGCCCCGGACCCCGCTTCGTCGTTCGGCTGCGGCGCCGTCGTGGTTGCTCGCGCCCCGCGGCGGAGCCGCTGATGTCACAGCCCCGCGCCCCTTACGGGGCCCGACCCGTACCCGACTTTCCTCGGCAAATAGGACTTACTACTCTCAAGGGCATGTCAGCCCCCGCAGTACCCGAAGACCCGCCTCCCTTCCCCGAGCGGGCGGACACCGGTTCGGTGGCCGCCGAGCTGGCGGCGCGGAGCCTGCAGGCGCTGCCCGAGGAGCTGGCGGCGCGGTTGCCGCAGCTGCTCGAGGCGATGGTGTCGGTGGGCAGCGGGCTGCGGCTGCACTCCACGCTCGACCGGATCGCGGAGACCGCCGCGAGCCTCACCGGCGCCAGATACGCGGCGATCGGCGTGATCAACGACCAGGGCGACGGGCTCGCCGACTTCGTCACGTACGGCGTCACGCAGGAGGAGCGCGAGCTGATCGGGGAGCTGCCGGACGGGCGCAGCGGCGTCCTCGGCGCCCTGATCCAGGACCCGGTCTCGCTGCGCCTCGACGATCTCACCGCCGACCCGCGCTCGGTCGGCTTCCCGCCGAACCATCCGCCGATGCGGACGTTCCTCGGCGTCCCGATCCGGGTCGGCGACGAGGTGTTCGGCAACCTCTACCTGACCGAGAAACAGGGCGGCGACGGCACGTTCAGCGTCTATGACCTGCACATGGTGAAGGTCCTCGCGACCGAGGCCGGCATCCAGATCGGCAACGCCCGGCTCTACGAGGCGACCCGGCAGCGCGAGCGCTGGATCGACGGCTCGGTGGCCGTCACCACAGCCCTGCTCTCCGGGGCGGACGCGGACGAGGCACTCACCGTGGTCGCCGAACAGGCCCGCAAGCTCGCCGACTCGGAGGCGGGGCTCGTCCTGCTGCCCGCCGCCGAGGGCGGCCTGGAGATCGTCGCCGTCTCCACCGACCGGCCGCTGCGCCCCCTCGGCGTGGTGATCCCGCCGGAGTCGCCCGCGGTGGACCATCTGCTCGCCGGGGAGCCGGTGTTCATAGACGACGCGGCCGCCGACCCGCGCATGATCACCGACCTGGCCAAGGCGTACGGGCCCAGCATGCTGCTGCCGCTGCACAGCGGCGGCCGGGTGCTCGGCGCCCTGGCCACGCCGCGCTCGCCCGGCGCGGCACCGTTCACAGAGGCCGAGAAGGTCCTCGCCGGGCAGTTCGCCGCACAGGCCGCGCTCGCCCTGATGATGGCCGAGGCGCAGCGCGACCGGGAGCGGCTCGCGGTCTTCGAGGACCGCGACCGGATCGCCCGTGACCTGCACGATCTCGTGATCCAGCGGCTGTTCGCGACGGGCATGATGCTGGAGAGCGCACAGCGCCGCTCGGTGGTGCCCGAGGTACAGGTCGGCGTGGGCAGGGCCGTCGACGAGCTGGACGTGACGATCCAGGAGATCCGGACGGCGATCTTCGCACTCCAGCAGGGTCCGACGGAGGCGCCCTCCGGCCTGCGCACCCGGGTCCTCCGGGAGATCAACATGGCCGCCGTGCCGCTCGGCTTCAAGCCCGCGCACCGTTTCGTCGGCCCGGTCGACTCGGTGGTCGGCGAGCTCACCGGCAAGAACCTCATCGCGGCCCTGCGCGAGGCGCTGTCCAACGCCTTCCGGCATGCGCGGGCCTCCCGGATCGAGGTCGTGGTCGACGCGGAGGTGACGCTTCCGGACGGCACTCCGGGCGTACGGCTCACGGTGGCCGACGACGGCGTCGGCATCCCCGAGGGCGGCCGCCGCAGCGGCCTCAAGAACCTCAAGCGCCGCGCGGAGTCCCTGGGCGGCGACAGCTGGTACGGGCCGGGGCTCGGGACGGATGCGTACGAGGATGCGTTCGGGGCCGACGATGCGTTCGGGGCCGATGGGTACGGGGGCGGCGCGCCGGGTGCGGAACGTGGCGGCGCGCCCGGTGCCGACGGTGGCGGTGGGTCCGGTGTCGACGGTGGTGGTGGGTCCGGTGTCGATGGTGGCGGCGCGCCGGGTGTCGACGGTGGTGGCGGACCGGCGGGCGGGAAGCGGGTCCGGGGCGGCACGACGGTGGTGTGGCAGGCGCCGCACTGACGCACGCGGGTAACGAGAACGAGCGGGGCGCGGGCGGGTGGGGGGCCTGTGCCCCGTCCGGCAGAGTCCGCTTGGCCTGTACGGGGCACAGGCCGACCCGTGCGCACCCCTCACCCGCGCGTCAAGGGTGGTGACGGGTGACGATCCGGGCATGCGCTCTTGTTCACGCCGAACGCCGCACGTGCCGGGGTTGCGCCTGCCGGGGTTCCGCCTGCCGGTGGCGCTGTCCGCGATCCTCGGGCTTCTCGCGATCCTCGCGCTCCTGATGGCGGGCACCCCGGCCGCCACCGCCTCGGACGGGCCGAGCGCCGGTGCGGACGTGGCGCGGCTCTTCGAGGAGGCCGCGAAGGCCACCGAACGCTACGAGGCGGGCCGCCGGGCAGCCGATGAACAACGCGCCGAGGCCAGAAGGCTGGAGCGGCTCGTGGACCGCGAACGGCGTCATCTCCAGCTGCTGAGGGAGGACTTGGGGCGAATCGCGCGGAAGCAGTACCGCACGGGTGGCGACATCTCGTACACCGCGCAGCTCCTTCTCGCCGAAGACCCGGACGCGCTGATGCGGGGTCAGCGGGCCTCGTGGCAGGCGGATCTGGCGATGAACAACGCGATCAGCAAGACCCAGCGGACCGCCCGCGCCCTGGACAGTGGGGAGCAGCGGGCGCAGGCCGCCTGGCGCGGGCTCGACGCGCGCAAGGCGGAGCTGGCGAAGCTGAAACGCGGCATCGAGCGGAAGTTGGAGCAGGCGCAGTGGACGCTGCAGAACGAGGCCGACGAACAAGTCACAGCGGGCCGCTGCCGGGGCGCCGTACGCCTGGACGAGCGGGAGCCGGACACGGAGCGGCCGTGGGTGGCGCCGGTGGAGGAGTACGAACTCTCCGCCGGATTCGGGGGTTCCGGCGAACGCTGGGCGAGCCGGCACACAGGGCAGGACTTCGCCGTCGGCATCGGTGCGCCAGTGCGGGCGGCCGGCGCGGGTGAGGTCGTGCGGGTCACATGCGGTCAGGGCTTCGGCATCGAGGTCGTGGTGCGGCACAAGGGCGGCTACTACACGCAGTACGCGCATCTCGCGTCCGTCACCGTCGACCAGGGCGAGCGGGTCCGTACGGGCCAGTGGCTCGGGCAGGCGGGCACGACTGGCAACTCCACCGGCCCCCATCTGCACTTCGAGGTGCGGCTCACTCCCCACTTCGGCTCCGGCGTGAACCCGCGGAGGTGGCTGGCCGAGCGGGGGGTCGAGTTGTGAGCGGTGCTCATGGGTGGGAGCGGTGCTCACGGGGTGGAGCGGTGCTCACGGGTCGGAGCAGTGCTCACTTGATGGAGTGGTGTTCGCTGGTGTGAGTAGTGCTCGCGAGCGAGGGCAGTGCTCGTGAGCGAGGACAGTGCTCACAGGGCGGAGCGGTGCTCACCGGATGGAGCGGTGTTCGCGAGCGAGAGCAGCGCTCTCGGCGCGGCCCGGCTTGCGCCGTGGCCGCGGAAGGCAACCCGGGTGCGCTGCCCGCCCCGCGACGAACGCGACGCCCAGGGCCAGCTGCCGAGGGCCCCCGCGCGGGCGCTGCGGTGAGCAGCGCTCTCGGCGCGGCCCGGCTCGGGTGAGCAGTGCTCTCGGGTGCGCGTGCCAGTCACAGTGAGCGGTGCTCACCAGGTGGAGCAGTGCCCACAGACAAGAGCAGCGCTCTCCCGCGCACGAGAGCAGCGCTCTCCCGCGCGCGCAGGCAACCGTGAGCACTGCTCTCCGAAGGCTTCACGCCCCGGTGCGCTGCGCCAGGATCCGCTCGATGATCACGGCGACGCCGTCCTCGTTGTTGGCGACGGTACGGCCGGATGCGGCGGTGATGACGTCCGGGTGGGCGTTCCCCATCGCGTATGACGTGCCCGCCCAGGACAGCATCTCGACGTCGTTCGGCATGTCACCGAAGGCCACGACCTCGTGCGGGGCGATGCCGCGCTCGGCGCAGCACAGGGCGAGGGTGCTGGCCTTGGAGACGCCGGCCGCGCTGATCTCCAGGAGTGCGGTGGGGCTGGAGCGGGTGACGTTGGCGGTGTCGCCGACGGCCGTACGGGCCAGGGCGAGGAACGCGTCGGGGGACAGCTCGCCGTGGTGGGCGAGGATCTTCAGGACCGGCTGGTCGGCCTGGCCGGAGTCCTCGGCGAGCAGCTTCTCGACGGGGGCGATGGTGACCGCCGGGTCGAGGTGCAGTGGTGGGTAGGCCAGCTCGTGGCCGATGCCGCCGGTGCGTTCCACGGCGAACGAGGTGCCGGGCGCGGCCGCGCGCAGCAGGGCGACGACCTCGAGGGCGTTGGTCCGCTCGATGGCGCGGATCTTGACGAAGCTGTGCGTGCCCGCGCCGCCGTGCAGGTCGACGACGGCGGCGCCGTTTCCGCAGATCGCGAGGCCGTGGCCGTGTACGTGGTCGCTGACGACGTCCATCCAGCGGGCCGGGCGGCCGGTGACGAAGAAGACCTCGATCCCGGCTTCCTCGGCGGCCCCGAGCGCGGCGACGGTCCGCGCCGACACCGACTTGTCGTCGCGGAGCAGGGTGCCGTCCAGGTCCGTGGCGATCAGCCGGGTGCGCTGAGCGGGCGCGGGCGCGGAGGCGGAGGCAGGGGCGGGGTCAGGGCCGAGGTCGTCCGGTCGCGTCGAGGTCACTCCCGCATTCTTCCGCATATGCCGCACGGCCGGGCGGTTGGGTGCACATCTGAGTACGGGGCAGCGCAAACGCGGAGTGCGGGTGCCGGGTCCTCCGGAAGAGAAGAAACGCCGTGGACCTGCACCGTACGCTGGCCGCATGACCTCTCCGCTGCGCCTGAGCACCGTGATCCTGCCCATCCACCGCTGGCACGACGGCGGCAGAGCGCGCTGGCAGCGGGCCGAGGAGCTGGGGCTGCACGCGGCGTACACGTACGACCACCTGGCCTGGCGGAGCTTCCGTGACGGGCCGTGGTTCGGGGCCGTGCCCACGCTGACCGCCGCCGCGACCGCCACGTCGCGGCTGCGCCTCGGCACGCTCGTGACCTCGCCGAACTTCCGCCACCCGGTGACCCTCGCCAAGGAGCTGATCACCCTCGACGACGTCTCCCAGGGCCGGATCACCCTCGGCATCGGCGCAGGCGGCACCGGGTTCGACGCCACCACCCTGCGCACCCCGGACGCCGAGCCGTGGACCCCGCGGGAGCGGGCCGACCGCTTCGGCGAGTTCGTCACGCTGCTCGACCGCCTCCTGCGCGAGCCCGCCGACGTGACGTTCGCCGGTGACTTCTACGCCGCGACCGAGGCCCGCAACCTGCCGGGCTGTGTGCAGCGGGGGCGGCTCCCGTTCGCCGTCGCCGCGACCGGCCCGCGCGGACTGCGCCTCGCCGCCCGCCACGGCCAGGCCTGGGTGACGACGGGCAACCCGAAGCTGTACGAGGAGGGCACCCCCGAGGAGTCGTACGCGGCCCTGCGCGGGCAGCTCGACGCGCTCTCCAAGGCGTGCGCGGACTCGGGCCGGGACGTGGCGGAGCTCGACAAGGTCCTGCTCACCGGGTTCACGCCGGACTTCCACCCGGTGCACCGGCGCGGTCGGCGGCCGATCGACTCGTTCGACGCGTTCGTGGACTTCGCGGGGCGGCACGCGGAGCTCGGCTTCACGGAGATCGTCGTGCACTGGCCGATCCCGGACTCGGACTTCGCGGCGGACGAGCAGCTCTTCGAGCGGATCGCCACCGAGGCACTGGGCCGCCTCTGAGTTCCCAGTGCGGCCGCGGGGGTCAGTTCGCCAGCCGCAGGTAGCGCGGCGGCACCGCCCGGGTGAGCCAGACGCCGTTGGCGCTGCGGCGGAAGGTGTGGCCGTCCGCGTGCATCGCCCCCGCGTCCACGCTGAGCACGATCGGGCGGCCTCGGCGGGCGCCGACGCGGGTCGCGGTCTCGCGGTCGGGCGAGAGATGGACGTCGTGCCGGTTCATGGGCCGCAGGCCCTCGCGACGGATCGCCGCCAGGTGCGCGGCGACGGTGCCGTGGAAGAGGTACGCGGGCGGCGTGGCCGTGGGAAGGGCCAGGTCCACGGCCACCGAGTGGCCCTGGTTGGCGCGGATCCGCTCGCCGTCGATCGCGAACCGCTGCTTGTCGTTGGTGGTGACGACCTTGTCCAGCTCGTCGCGGCCGATCGGGAAGCCGTGTGCGGCGGCGGCTTCGAGGAGCGCGCCGATCTCCGTCCAGCCGGCCGCGTCGAGCGTCAGCCCGATCCGCTCAGGCTCGTGACGGAGGTGTCTGGAGAGATACTTCGAGACCTTCAGGAGGCGTCGGTCATTCATGTGGCAAGGGTGCCTGGGACCCGGATAAGTTCTCCAACTCTTTACCGTCGGAATGCATGATCCACAGCCAACCCCAGTTATCCACAGGGTAGTTGCTGCTTCTGTGGACAACGGGCTGTGCAACTAAGGCAGTTCGTCAAATTCCGTGCCATAAGTCTGGGTTGTGGCCAGTTCATCCAACTTGCGTGTATGCACCTCTCGTTCGGCCGCCGCCGACACGAACGCGGCGACGTTCTCCGTACCAACAAGCTGTTGTACGGCCTGAATTGTCGTGGCGGGCAGTGCGACCGGGGACTCCTCGGCGAGGGAGGTGGGCGAAGGCGTGCCGCCGAGGTGTTCTCTGAGGTGGCGCGTGGCGAACATGCGCATGGCGCGGGCCAGTTCGGCGTCCACCGTCTGCTGCGCGAGCGGCCGCAGGCGCCGTACGAGATCGGCTGCTGCCGCCGCTTCGTCGTCCGTCGGCGGCAGGTGCCCGCCGATGTAGCGCGCGAAGACATGCTCGGTCGTGAAGTCGAGGAATCTGGACGCGATGTACTCGACGTGGATGCGCAATTCCCTCAGATGACCGGAGATCGCGATCAGCGGCACGCCCGCCGCGTGCAACTCCACGGCGACAGCGAGCTCTTGAGGGCTCGGAACCAGGAACTCGTCGTCCCTGCCCGGGATTCGCTCCAGTACGCCGAGCTCCACGGCGTCCTCCACCGCCGCGTCGTCGGGGGCGCCGCCGAAGCGTTCGTCGAGCTCGGCGCGCGTGACGCGGCCGACCTTCTCGTCCGTCCACGGGCCGTCGACCTCCGCCACGAGGCCCAGGACACCGCCGAGCCCACGGCCCGCGTCCCAGGCCTCCAGGAGTTCCTTTATCGAGGCCAGGGTGAAGCCCCGCTCCAGGAGGTCGGCGATCTGGCGCAGCCGGGCCAGGTGTGCGTCGGTGTACACATTGGCGCGGCCGCGCCGCTCCGGGCGGGGCAGCAGGCCACGGTCCTGGTACGCGCGGATCGTGCGCACCGTGGCTCCGCTGTGGTGCGCCAGGTCCTCGATCCGGTACTCGACTGCAGGCCGCACTGTCCCGGCCACCTTCCCTGCCACCTTCCCTGTCACCTCGGCTTCTCGTGCGTACGCCGCTCTCCTCGGCTCCCCGCTCACACCGGGGGCTGCAACCGGGCTATCGCCCGCAGGGCCTTCGGCGCGAAGCGCGACAGGGCGTGGGCGCCGCGTGCCTCCGGGGTCACCGGGACGACCGCCTGATTTCTGACCACCGCGTCGAGCACCGCGCCCGCGACCTTCTCCGGCGGGTAGTTCCGCAGGCCGTACAGCCGCGAGCTGCGCTTCTGGCGGCGCTTCTCCTCCTCCGCGTCGACGCCGGCGAACCGCGCCGTGGCCGTGATGTTGGTGTTGACCAGGCCGGGGCAGATCGCCGAGACCCCGATCCCCTGCCCGGCCAGTTCGGCGCGCAGGCACTCGCTGAGCATGAGCACCGCGGCCTTCGACGTGCTGTACGCGGGCAGTGCCTTGGAGGGCTGGAAGGCCGCGGCCGACGCGGTGTTGACGATGTGGCCGCCCTGGCCGCGGTCGGCCATCTGCTTGCCGAAGATCCGGCAGCCGTGGATCACGCCCCACAGATTGACGTCGAGAACCTTCTTCCAGTCGTCCACCGTCGTGTCGAAGAACGAGCCGGAGAGGCCTATCCCGGCGTTGTTCACCAGGACGTCCACCACGCCGTACTCCCTGGCAACCTTCTCGGCGAGCTTCTCCATGGACTGCTCGTCCGAGACGTCGACGGTCTCGCCCCAGGCCGCCGGGGCACCGATCAGGCCCGCCAGCTCGGCCGTGCGCGCCACGCCCTCCGCGTCCCGGTCCACGGCGACGACGCGGGCCCCGGCCTCCGCGAAGGCGAAGGCGGTGGCGCGGCCGATGCCGCTGGCCGCGCCGGTGACCAGGACGAGCTGTCCGGCGAACCGGTCCGCGTACCGGCCGGACGCGGTCGTGCCGCGGGGCGCGACGGCGGCCCCCTGCGCACCCCGCTCCCCGAGATCCTCGGTGGTGGTCACGAAGTCCGTGATCCAGGCGGCCAGTTGGTCCGGCCGGGTTCGCGGCACCCAGTGCTTGGCGGGCAGCGTACGACGGGTCAACCGCGGGGCCCACAGCTCCAGTTCGTCGTAGAGGCGCGGGGAGAGGAACATGTCGCCCTGCGGCGTGATCAGCTGGACGGGCGCGTGGGCGTACGCGTCCGCGCGCGGCCTGCTGAGGCGGGCGCGGACGTTGTCGCGGTAGAGCCAGGCGCCGTGGGCCGCGTCCGAGGGCAGCGACGACGTCGGGTACCCGTCCTGCGGGACGTTCTCCATGCGCTGCAGGATCTTCGGCCAGCGGGCGCCGAGCGGACCGCGCCAGGCGAGCTCGGGAAGGACGGGGGTGTGCAGCATGTACACGTACCAGGACTTGGCGCCCTGGCCGAGGAGCTGGCCGACCCGGCGCGGGGTCGGGCGGGCCATGCGCTTCTTGATCCAGTGGCCGAAGTGGTCGAGGGACGGGCCCGACATCGAGGTGAAGGAGGCGATCCGCCCTTCGGTGCGCTTGACCGTCACGAACTCCCAGGACTGCACCGAGCCCCAGTCGTGCCCGACGACGTGCACCGGGTGGTCCGGGCTGACCGCGTCGACCACCGCCAGGAAATCGTCCGTCAGCTTCTCCAGGGTGAAGCCGCCGCGCAGCGGCACCGGGGCCGTCGAACGGCCGTGGCCCCGGACGTCGTACAGGACCACGTGGAAGCGGTCCGCGAGGCGGGTCGCGACCTCGGACCACACCTCCTTGGAGTCCGGGTATCCGTGCACCAGCAGGACCGTCGGCTGCGTGGCGTCGCCGAGCTCGGCCACGCAGAGCTCCACCCCTCCCGTACGGACCCAGCGCTCGCGCGCGTCCTTCAACAGTCCACCACTCATTCGGAGTTCGCCCTTTCGGTCCCGCTCGCCGTGATCCGTGGCCATGCCCTGATCCGTACTCATGTCGTGATCCGTGCCCGTGACCTGATCCGTACTCATGCAGTGATCCGTGCCTGTGCCGTGATCCGTGCCCATGTGCTGCCCGCCCTTGCCCAGCCGGTCCTCGTGGACCTCCGGCTCGTCCCGGCCGGTCACAGTGACCTCGCCTCCGCCCAGCGCCGTACGTGCGGAAGGTCGTCGTCCAGCCAGAACGCGCTCTCCCGCGGGTCCTTGGAGTCCGTGACCACCAGGATCTCCTCGAACTTCGCGCCCGTCCCCCGGAACCCGAGGTGCGGCTCGACCGCCCACAGGCCGGGCTGTGGCGGGTGGTCGGAGAACTTGTACGGACTCCACAGCGGGGACCAGCCGTCCCGGTGGCCGTGCAGCGCGTCGCTCGCCAGGCCCTTGAGCGACTGCGTGCCGAAGCCGAAGACGTTGGGCGAGAAGCGGCGCTGCTTCACCCGGTCGACCTTGTGCGCGATCACGCCGAAGGGATAGGCGCGGTGGCGGTTGGCGTACCCCTGGCGGTTCATGAGGCGCTCCACGTCCTCGTAGATCTCGCGCAGCGAACGGCGCTCGCGCACCTCGCGCAGGATCAGCTCGCGGTGCTCCTCCAGATCGGCCATCAGCCGGTCCTGCACCGGGTTCGGGCCGAGGCTGCCCGAGTACCCGATGTCCGCCGTGAAGCCGTTGAACACCGGGGCCATGTCGAGGATGAAGGGCATCCCCGGCTCCAGCCTCCGGTTGGTCGGGAAGAACTGCAGCGGGATCTTGAAGCCGGCGAACGCCGTGCGGTCCCCGAACCAGGCGAAGGGCAGATGGAACCAGTCACGCACCCCGCGCTCGCGCAGCCACTCCCGCTGCATCCGCGCCGCCTCGCGCTCGGTCACGCCCGGCACGAGCCGCGCCGCGACCGCTTCCGCGCAGGCGTACGCCAGGGACTGCACTTCCCTGAACCCCTGGAGTTCCGCGCCGAGTTCCGTGTCCACCGCTGAGGTCATGCCACCGTCCGTCCCGTGAAGTCCGTGCAGTTCGTTAAGTCTCTGAAGTCCTTGAAGTCCTTGAAGTCCCTGAAGTCCCGCCGGTTCCCCGCCTTGCTGCGCTACGCGTTCGTAACGTGACACTGATGAATGTGACAATGACTGACGGCTACGTCAATAGGTGTGCACAGACCCTGTGGACAACGCCGCGCAAGGCCTTCGGGATGTACCTCAGCCCTATAGCCCCTACGGGTCCGTACGCCTGGAGTCGGACAGTTATCCAGTCGTCTGGGCTGACGCCCGCTGTGGTGCGCGCCACTACCGTCGAAGCGTGACTGTGATCGCGACCGAAAGCCTCAGCAAGCGGTTCCCCCGGGTGACCGCTCTCGACCGGCTCTCCGTGGACATCGGCCCGGGTGTGACCGGGCTCGTGGGGGCCAACGGAGCCGGCAAGTCCACCCTGATCAAGATCCTGCTCGGACTCTCCCCCGCCACCGAGGGCCGCGCCCAGGTGCTCGGCCTCGACGTCGCCACCCACGGCGGCGACATCCGCGAGCGGGTCGGATACATGCCGGAGCACGACTGCCTGCCGCCCGACGTGTCCGCCACCGAGTTCGTGGTGCACATGGCCCGGATGTCCGGCCTGCCGCCCACCGCCGCCCGCGAGCGCACCGCCGACACCCTGCGCCACGTAGGGCTCTACGAGGAGCGCTACCGGCCCATCGGCGGCTACTCGACCGGCATGAAGCAGCGGGTCAAACTGGCCCAAGCCCTCGTCCACGACCCGCAGTTGGTCTTCCTGGACGAGCCGACCAACGGCCTTGACCCGGTCGGCCGGGACGAGATGCTCGGCCTGATCCGGCGCGTCCACACCGACTTCGGCATCTCCGTCCTGGTGACCTCGCACCTGCTCGGCGAGCTGGAGCGCACCTGCGACCACGTCGTCGTCATCGACGGCGGGCAGCTGCTCCGCTCCAGCTCCACCAGCGACTTCACCCAGACCATGGCGACGCTCGCCGTCGAGGTCACCGACAGCGACGAGCACCCCGACGGCACCGCCGTCCTGCGCACCCGACTCACCGAACGCGGAATCAAGCTGCACGCGCGCGTGGAGGAGGGCCTGCCGGGCGCGGGACACGTGCTCCTCGTAGAGGCGACCGGCGAGGAGACGTACGACATCGTGCGTGACACCGTCGCCGAACTCGGCCTCGGCCTGGTCCGGATGGAACAGCGCAGGCACCACATCGCCGAGGTGTTCCGCGCCGACGACCAGCAGCGACCCGTACCCCAACAGGTGGACGCCCAGGCCCCGTTTGCGTCTGCGGCACAGCGAGGAGGCGGCAGCCGTGACGGCAGCTGACACCCGGCGCCCGGACGGGGCGCAGACCCGGATCCACAACATCGGATACCGGTCGTACGACGGCTCCCGGCTCGGCCGCGCCTACGCCCGCCGCAGCCTCTACTCGCAGTCCCTGCGCGGCACATACGGTCTCGGCCGCAGCGCCAAGTCCAAGGTGCTGCCGATGATCCTGTTCGCCGTGATGTGCGTGCCGGCGGCGATCGTCGTGGCCGTCGCCGTCCAGACGAAGATGACCGACCTGCCGCTCGACTACACGCGGTACGCGATCACCACCCAGGCCGTCATCGGCCTGTTCCTCGCGGCCCAGGCCCCGCAGTCGGTCTCCCGCGACCTGCGCTTCCGGACCGTGCCGCTGTACTTCTCGCGCCCGATCGAGCGCGGCGACTACGTGACGGCGAAGTACGCGGCGATGGCCTCGGCCCTGTTCATCCTCACCGCGTCACCGCTGGTCGTGCTCTACCTCGGCTCCCTGCTCGCCAAGATGGACTTCGCGGACCAGACCGCCGGGTTCGCACAGGGGTTGGTCTCCGTGGCACTGCTCTCGCTGCTCTTCGCCGGACTCGGCCTGGTCATGGCCGCGTTGACGCCGCGCCGCGGCTTCGGTGTCGCCGCCGTCATCGCCGTACTGACCATCTCGTACGGGGCGGTCTCCACCGTGCAGGCCATCGCCGACGTGCAGGGCTCGACGGGCGCGGTCCCGTGGCTCGGACTGTTCTCGCCGATCACACTGATCGACGGCGTGCAGACGGCGTTCCTCGGGGCGACCTCCGCGTTCCCCGGCGGCCACGGTCCCGGTACAGGTACCGGCGCTATCTATCTCCTGGTCGTCCTCGCGCTGATCGCGGGCTCGTACGCAGCCCTGATGCGCCGCTACCGAAAGGTCGGGCTGTGACAGTCATCAACATCGACCACGTGTCCAGGTGGTTCGGGAACGTCGTCGCGGTCAACGACATCACCATGAGCATCGGCCCCGGCGTGACCGGCCTGCTCGGCCCCAACGGTGCCGGAAAGTCCACTCTCATCAACATGATGGGCGGCTTCCTCGCCCCCTCCACGGGCACCGTCACCCTCGACGACCGGCCGATCTGGCGCAACGAGGGGATCTACAAGGAGATCGGCATCGTCCCCGAGCGGGAGGCGATGTACGACTTCCTCACGGGCAAGGAATTCGTCGTCGCCAACGCCGAGTTGCACGGCCTCGGCGACAAGGCGGCAGGGCGGGCCCTCGCCACGGTCGAGATGGAGTACGCGCAGGACCGCAAGATCTCCACGTACTCCAAGGGCATGCGCCAGCGCGTGAAAATGGCCTCCGCTCTTGTGCACGATCCGTCGGTGCTGCTGCTCGACGAGCCCTTCAACGGCATGGACCCGCGCCAGCGCATGCACCTCATGGACCTGCTGCGGCGCATGGGCGCGGACGGCAGGACCGTGCTGTTCTCCTCGCACATCCTGGAGGAGGTCGAGCAGCTCGCCTCGCACATCGAGGTGATCGTCGCCGGCCGGCACGCCGCGAGCGGTGACTTCCGGCGCATCCGCCGCCTGATGACGGACCGCCCGCACCGCTATCTGGTGCGCTCCGACGACGACCGGGCGCTCGCCGCCGCGCTGATCGCCGACCCGTCGACGGCGGGCATCGAAGTCGACCGCGCGGAGGGCGCGTTGCTGATCCAGGCCGTCGACTTCGGGCGGTTCACGCAGCTCCTGCCGAAGGTCGCCAAGGAGCACGGCATCCGCCTCCTGACGGTCTCGCCCTCGGACGAGTCTCTCGAGTCGGTCTTCTCGTACCTCGTCGCGGCCTGAAGGGAGCCCCCGACATGTATGACCCCACCGTCGCCCGGCTCACCTACCGGGCCCTGCTCGGCCGCCGCCGCGCTCTCATCCTCTTCTCACTTCCGGTCCTGCTGATCGTCATCGCCTCTCTGGTACGTGGTTTCACCGGCGTCGACGACCAGGTCGCCGCGGACGTCCTCGGCGGCTTCGCGCTCGCCACGATGGTCCCGCTGATCGGTGTCATCGCGGGCACCGGCGCCATCGGCCCGGAGATCGACGACGGCTCGGTCGTCTATCTGCTCTCCAAGCCCATCAAGCGCCCCACGATCATCGTCACCAAGCTGATCGTGGCCATCGCCGTGACCATGGCGTTCTCGGCGATCCCCACGTTCGTCGCGGGGCTGATCCTGAACGGCAACGGCCAGCAGGTGGCGATCGCGTACACCATCGCGGCCCTCGTCGCCTCCGTCGCGTACGCGGCGCTGTTCCTGCTGCTCGGCACGGTCAGCAAGCACGCCGTGGTGTTCGGCCTGGTCTACGCCCTGGTCTGGGAGACGCTGTTCGGCTCCCTGGTCGCGGGCGCGCGGACGCTCAGCGTGCAGCAGTGGTCCCTCGCCGTGGCGGAACGCGTCGCGCGCGGCGACCTGGTCAGCTCCGATGTCGGACTGCCGGTCGCCGTCGTCCTGCTGACCGGTGTGACGGTCCTCGCGACCTGGTACGCGGGCCAGAAGCTGCGCTCGCTCACGCTGGCCGGGGAGGAGTAACTCCCTTTGTAGTGCGGGTTTTCGGCCCGCCACCGCAGTACCTGTTTTCGGTACGCACGAAAACGGCCACCACGCGCGCGTAGTGGCCGTTTTCGCCGTTACGGAGGGACGTCAGACCGTACGGTCCCGAGCCGCGAGCAGTCCGACGGCCAGCGCCGCCGCGCACACCCCGAGGACGAGGCAGATCGGCACGGTCCAGCCGCCCGTCGCCTGGTGCACGGCACCGGCCGCCAACGGGCCCGCCGCGGCGAGGAGATAGCCCACCGTCTGCGCCATCCCGGAGAGCCGGGCCGCCGTCATCGCGTCGCCGGAGCGGAGCACGATCAGCGTCAGGGCGAGCCCCACCGCACCGCCCTGCCCGACACCCAGCACGGCCGACCACAGCCAGGCACCCGACACCGGCGCGACCATCAGCCCGGCGTACCCGGCCGCGACCAGCGCCGTCACCAGGGCGACCAGCGGCCGCTGGCTGCGCATCCGGCCGGCGAGCAGCGGAACGCCGAACGCGCCCGCGACCTGGACGAGGTTGTTGAACGCGAAGATCACGCCGGCCGTGGCGCGGCTCATCCCGTGGTCCGTGAAGATCGTCGGCATCCAGGCGATCAGGACGTACGACCAGAGCGACTGCAGGCCCATGAAGAGCGTGACCTGCCAGGCGAGCGGGGAGCGCCACACGCTGCGCGCGGGCCGCGCGGCGGGGGAGGTGCGCACCTCGTGCCCGGTGCGGCCGCGCGCGATCAGGACCTGCGGCAGCCACGCGACGGCGGCGACCGCGGCGAGCAGCGACCAGAACGCGAGCGAGGCCTCCCAGCTGTCGCCAAAGGCCTTCTCCAGGGGCACGGAAGCGGCGGCCACGACCGTGGCTCCGGCGATCATCGCGCCGGTGTAGACGGACGTCATGGACGCGGCGCGGTCCGGGAAGTCCCGCTTGATCAGGCCCGGCATCAACACGTTGAGCAGGGCTATCGCGGTGCCGACCAGGACACCGCCGCCGTACAGCGCGCCCACGGCGGGCACGACCCGTACGAGAATCCCCACGCCGAGCAGCAACAGGGCGCAGAACAGCACCACTTCGGTGCCGAAGCGGCGGGCGAGCCAGGGCGCCACGAGCGCGCCGACGCCGAGGAAGAGCACCGGCACCGAGGTCACGAGGCTGGTCGCCGTCGAGGAGAGCCCGAAGGCCTCGCTGATCTCGCCCACCAGCGGCGAGACGCTCGCGAGCGCGGCCCGCATGTTGAGCGAGGCGAGCACGATCCCGATGAGCAGCACCACGGGGTGCGCCAGCAACTCCCGCCGCGCGGCGAGCCCTCGGGGCGAGGGGCGGACGTCGGCCTCGGCGTCCAGGAGGAACGGTTCGGCGTCGGCGGGCGCGGTATCGGGGCGTGACAAAAGAGGGCACCTTTCTCGGGCGTACGGCTGTACGGCCCGTACATGTGTGGGGGTCGCGTGGAGCGGCGCGCGCGGGTCAGCGCGCGCCGAGCTGCCGGAGCGCGTCGATGGGCACCTTCAGGAGCGTGCGCACGGCGGCGTCGGCCGCGGCCGGGTCCCCGGCCTCGACGGCGTCGACGAGGGCTTCGTGCTCGGCGATGTCCACGGGCGGCATGTCCCGGTCGCCGAGGGCGTGCACGAGCACCTCGTGCACCCGTACCGAGAAGAAGCGGTAGACCTCGATGAACGCGGTGTTGTGCGTGGCCTCGACGACCGCCAGGTGGAAGGCCATGTCGGCGTCCGCGTCCCGGTCGCCCTCCTCGTGCAGCGTGGCGAGCGCGGCGCGCAGCCGCAGCAGGTCGTGGGTGTCACGGCGCTCGGCGGCGAGCCGGGCGGCCTCCGCCTCCAGGGCGACACGGACCTCGGTGACCTCCAGGGCGCCAGCGTGCCGCATTCCGCGCAGTACGGCGGAGGGGTCGGCGGCGGAGCGTACGAACGTGCCGTTGCCCTGGCGCGACTCGAGCAGCCCCGCGTGCACCAGGACGCGGACGGCCTCCCGGACCGTGTTGCGGCCGACGCCGAGCTGCTCGGCGAGGGTGTGCTCGGTCGGGATGCGGTCGCCGACGGGCCACGCGCCGCTGGTGAGCTGCGTGCGGAGCTGGTCGACGACCGTGTCCACGAGGGACTGCCGTCCTGCGGTCTGCAGCGCCATGGTGCTCCTCCTGGAGGTTGCCCTGTTGCCCAGTCATCCTACAACTAGCGCTGGGGTGCAGCGGGTGCTGTCGTTCGGCTGCCGCGCCGTCGTGGCTGGTCGCGCAGTTCCCCGCGCCCCTGAAAACCAGCCCCTCCGGCGATTGAGGAGCGGGGGTCCGGGGGCGGAGCCCCCGAAGGCCTACCTCAGCCGCTCCGCCAGCACCCCCACATGGCTCCGCTCAAGATCCTTGACCGCCGACAGCAACGTGACCGTGCCCTTCGCCGCCAGCCCCCGAACCTCGGCGAGCGCCGCCCGCGCCGCATCCCCGTCAAGCTCCGCCTCGTAGCGGGAACGGAACTCCTCGAACTCGCCCTGTCCGGGCCCGTGGAACCACCGGCGCAGCTCCGTCGACGGAGTGAGGTCCTTCGGCCAGACGTCGATCCGCGCGTCCGCCTTGCTCAGGCCGCGCGGCCAGAGGCGGTCGACGAGGACGCGCGTACCGTCCTCGTCCTTCGGTGTCTCGTAGACCCGGCGGAGTCGGACGGTACGCGCAGCGGTCATGATCCAGGTCCTCCGAAAGATCCCCGGTCGGCGAGCAGCCGTTCCAGGACGAGCGCGATCCCGTCGTCCTCGTTGGACGCCGTCACCTCGTCCGCCACGGCCTTGAGTTCATCGTGTGCGTTGGCCATCGCCACGCTGTGCGCGGCCCAGCCGAACATCGGGACGTCGTTGGGCATGTCGCCGAACGCGATCGTGTCCTTGGCCTTCGCGCCAAGGCGCCGCGCGGCGAGCGACAGACCGGTCGCCTTGGAGAGGCCGAGCGGCAGCAGTTCCACTATGCCGGGGCCCGCCATGGTCACGCCGACCAGATCACCGGCGATCCGCCGCGCCACCTCGGCGAGCGCGTCGTCGGAGAGGCCGGGGTGCTGGACGTACAGCTTGTTCAGCGGGGCCGACCACAGGTCCGCCGAGTCCGTGAACTCCACGACCGGAAGCGGGCCTTCCTGCACTCGGTAGCCGGGGCCGACGAGCACCTCGCCGTCCACGCCGTCCCGGCTCGCGGCGAGCGCGAGCGGCCCGATCTCGGCCTCCAGCTTCGCCAGGGCGAGCCCGGCGAGCTGGCGGTCGAGGGTCACGGAGGTGAGCAGCCGGTGCTCGCCCGCGTGGTAGACCTGCGCGCCCTGGCCGCACACCGCGATGCCCTCGTACCCGAGGTCGTCGAGGATGTGCCGGGTCCAGGGCACGGCACGGCCGGTGACCACGATGTGCGCCGCGCCGAGCCCGCAGGCGGTTTCGAGCGCGGCGCGCGTACGCGGCGAGATCGTCTCGTCGGACCGCAGCAGCGTGCCGTCGAGATCCGTCGCGATCAGCTTGTACGGGAAGGTGCCCGGCTCGGCCGCGGCCGCCAGGGCGTCCCGCTGGGCGGCGGCCTGCGCGGCGGCGCCGGCCTTCATCGAGCCGACGGTGACGACGCGCGCGGTGTCCGCGTCCCTCGCGGTGGCCGCGTCCCACGAGGTGGCCGCCGCACCCGCCGGACCCGCCGGACCCACGGGACCCACGGGACCCGCCGCACCCGCCGGACCCACCGAGCCCTCCGGACCAGGAAGTGCACTCACTTGGCGACCGGCTCCAGTACCTCACGCCCGCCGAGGTAGGGGCGCAGCACCTCGGGCACGCGCACCGAACCGTCGGCCTGCTGGTGGTTCTCCAGGATCGCCACGATCGTGCGCGGCACCGCGCACAGCGTGCCGTTCAGCGTCGCGAGCGGGCGGATCTTCTTCTCGTCGCGCATCCGGATGGAGAGGCGGCGCGACTGGAACTCGGTGCAGTCGGACGTCGAGGTCAGCTCGCGGAACTTGCCCTGCGTGGGGATCCAGGCCTCGCAGTCGTACTTGCGGGCGGCCGAGGAGCCGAGGTCACCGGTGGCGACGTCGATCACGCGGAACGGCAGCTCAAGGGAGGTCAGCCACTGCTTCTCCCACTCCAGGAGCCGCTTGTGCTCGGCCTCGGAGTCCGCCGGGTCGACGTACGAGAACATCTCGACCTTGTCGAACTGGTGGACCCGGAAGATGCCCCGGGTGTCCTTGCCGTGCGAGCCGGCCTCGCGGCGGAAGCAGGGCGAGAACCCGGCGTAGCGCAGCGGCAGCTTGTCCGCGTCGATGATCTCGTCCATGTGGTACGCCGCGAGCGGGACCTCGGACGTGCCGACCAGGTACAGGTCGTCCTTGTCCAGGTGGTAGACGTCGGCGGCGGCCTGGCCGAGGAAGCCCGTGCCGGCCATCGACTGCGGGCGGACCAGGGCCGGGGTGAGCATCGGCGTGAACCCGGCGGCCGTGGCCTGCGCCAACGCGGCGTTCACCAGGGCGAGTTCGAGCAGGGCGCCGACGCCGGTGAGGAAGTAGAAGCGCGAGCCGGAGACTTTGGCGCCGCGCTCGACGTCGATCGCGCCGAGCAGCGTGCCCAGCTCCAGGTGGTCCTTGGGCTCGAAGCCCTCGGCCCCGAAGTCGCGGATCGTGCCGTGCGTCTCCAGCTCGACGAAGTCCTCCTCGCCGCCGACCGGGACGTCCGGGTGTACGAGGTTGCCCAGCTGCAGCAGGAGGCGGTCGGTCTCGGCCTTCGCCTCGTCCTGCTCGGCGTCGGCCGCCTTGACGTCGCTCTTCAGCTGCTCGGCGCGTCCCAGGAGCTCGGCCCGCTCTTCCGGCGAGGCCTTGGGGATCAGCTTGCCGAGCTGCTTCTGCTCGGCGCGCAGCTCGTCGAAGCGGACGCCGGACGACCTGCGGCGCTCGTCGGCGGAGAGCAGAGAGTCGACGAGCGTGACGTCCTCTCCACGGGCGCGCTGGGAAGCGCGGACACGGTCGGGGTCCTCACGGAGCAGGCGAAGGTCAATCACGCGCCCCAGGCTACCGGTGCGGGCTTCGGGCCCTCGACCGGTATTCCCCTCCCAGAAGTCAATGAATAACCGGAGAATCCCTGTATCGGGGCAGTTGGTGCGTCGCGTCTTGACCACAACTCCTTGTGCGGAGCGGCCCTTGGGCCCGCTTGTCCACAGGAATCGGGGCCCGGGAAGAGTTATCCACAGGCTGTGCGAAAGGTCTGTGGATACCGGAAGTGATCATTTCCCAAGCGCACCGCGGACCGAAGGATTCTCGGCATAAACCCCTCGCGCGCCCACTTTCGAGTGGTATTGGCTCGCTCCAAAGAGTTGATCGCAGGAATTGAGTGGACGAGGGGTGACGTGCCCAGCTGTGGACGGTCGTGAGGTGCGAGGGGCGATTTGTCGACCCTGTTGCGGATTGATGTCGACTTGTCCCCAGGTCGAGAAGCCAACCTGTGGATAACCCTGTGGACAGAGAAAATCCGCAGGTAGGACAAGGTGTCATGGCGTGGCTGAGCCCGCGAAACCACGCCGCGGTACGACGTACGCAGGGGAACGGGACGGCTTACGCAGGGGAACGGGACGGCTTACGCCCGGCCGTCCTGGACCCGGGCCAGCCAGTCCGCCGCCGACGTGAACTCGGCGTCCGTCGTGCCCGCGCGCAGCGTCCGCACCTCGGCGGGCGTCACACCGGCCCGCGGGTACGAGCCGAGGAAGCGCACCTTCGGCGCGATCCGCTTCAGGCCCATCAGGGCCTCGCCGACCCGGCGCTCCGCGATATGCCCCTCGGCGTCCACGCAGAAGCAGTAGTTGCCGATGCCCGCGCCCGTGGGCCGGGACTGGATCAGCATCAGGTTGACCCCGCGCACCGAGAACTCCTGGAGGAATTCGAGCAGCGCGCCGGGGTGGTCGTCGTCGAGCCAGATGACGACGGAGGTCTTGTCGGCACCGGTCGGCGCCGCGGGCCGGGCCGGGCGGCCCACGAGCACGAAGCGGGTCTCGGCGTTCTCCGCGTCGTGGATCTCGGTGACCAGCGGTTCGAGCCCGTACGTCGCGGCCGCGAACTCACCCGCGAACGCGGCGTCGTAGCGCCCCTCCTGCACCAGGCGCGCACCGTCCGCGTTCGAGGCCGCGGACTCCCACAGCGCGTCCGGCAGATGGGCCGCGAGCCAGTTGCGGACCTGCGGCTGGGCGACCGGGTGGCCGGTGACCGTCTTGATGTCGGACAGCTTCGTGCCGGGCCTGGCCAGGAGCGCGAAGGCGATCGGGAGCAGCACCTCGCGGTAGATCATCAGCGGCTCACCGGTGGCGAGCTCGTCGAGGGTCGCGGTGACGCCGCCCTCCACGGAGTTCTCGATCGGCACCAGCGCCGCCGCCGCCTCGCCGCCGCGCACGGCGTCGAGCGCGGCGGGCACGGACACCATGGGCACGAGCTCACGGGTCGCCGCTTCCGGCAGGGTGCGCAGGGCGGCTTCGGTGAAGGTGCCCTCGGGTCCGAGATACGTGTAGCGCGTGGCCGACATACCGTCACCTTAATGCGCCGGATGAGACGGCGGCGCCGTGGCTCGGGGGTCGGCGTCAGGACTCGAGCAGCCGCTGCCCCACGTATTCACCGGAACGTGCACCTCCGGGCACCGCGAACAGGCCGCTCGACTCGTGCCGGATGAACGCAGACAGCGCATCGCCCCGGTCGAGTTTGCGCTGCACCGGTACGAAGCCACGCATCGGGTCGGCCTGCCAGCAGATGAACAGCAGGCCCGCGTCCGGCACACCGTCCTCGTCGTACCCGTCGTGGAAGGAGAACGGTCGGCGCAGCATCGCGGCGCCGCCGTTCTGGTCCGGGCGGGAGATCCGGGCGTGCGCGTCCGCGGCGATCAGCGGCTTGCCGTCGGGGCCGGTCTTGTCAAGGGCGGGCTCCGTCGTCTCCGAGCCGCCGGTCAGCGGGGCGCCGTCGGACTTCTTGCGCCCGATCACCTGCTCCTGGTCGCGCAGCGAGAGCTTCTCCCAGTCGTCGAGGAGCATCCGGATCCGGCGTACGACCGCGTAGGAGCCGCCCGCCATCCAGGCCGGGTCGGCCGAGCCGTCGGCGGGACTCGCGGGCACGAAGATTCGCTTCTGGAAGTCGGGGTCCGACTCCTTCGGGTTGTTGGTGCCGTCGACCTGGCCCATCAGATTGCGCGTCGTCATGGGCTTCGCCGTCGCCCCGGGCGTGCGGTTGAAGCCGTTCATCTGCCAGCGCACCCGCGCCGCGTCGCCCGCCTCCCGCTGCAGGGTGCGCAGCGCGTCGAAGGCGACCAGGGCGTCGTCGGCGCCGATCTGCACCCACAGGTCGCCCTCGCCGCGCTTGGCGTCCAACTGGTCCGACGAGAACGCGGGCAGCGGGTCGAGCGCGAACGGCCGCTGCTTCTCCAGGCCCGTACGGCCGAAGAAGCTGCGCCCGAAGCCGAACGTCACCGTCAGCGAGGACGGTCCCGCGTCGAACGCGACCGCGGAGTCGTCCGCCGCCGTGCGCCCCGCCATCAGCCTGCGGGCCGTCGACGACCAGCGGCGCAGCAGCGCGGCGGCCTCCTTGCGGCCCGCGCCCGGCGCCAGGTCGAAGGCGACCAGGTGGCCGCGGGCCTGCATCGGCGTGGTGATGCCCGGCTGGTGCGTCCCGTTGAACGGCACCGACGTCCGGCCCACCGAGTCCAGGTCCGCCGCGGGCTCGGACTGCGCCGCCGCGTGCCCGGCCACACCGCCGACCGCGCCGAGCGCGATCCCGCCGACCCCGGCCGCGCCCACGGTTCCGAGCAGCCGCCGCCGGGACAGCTCGACGGTGGACCCCCGGTCCGACTGCTCAGGGGCGGTACGGGAGGGAGTCTCTTCGCGGTCGTCAACAGTCATGGCGTCAGCCGATCTTCACGTTCTTGTGGACGGTCACTTGGTCGATGTCCGAGGTGCGCACGGTCACCGAGAGCTGCCAGTTGCCCGGCATCGGCACCTGCACGCCCGCCGAGCTCCAGTGGCCGGTGGAGATCCGGTCCGGCTCGACCGGGAGCGGCCCGATGTCCTTGGCCTTCAGGGTGAGGGCGACCTTCAGCTCGGGTACGTCGAAGGCCTTGCCGTTCGGGCGCTCGGCGTAGACATGCAGTGTGTTGCTGCCCGTACGGCCCGGGTCGAGGTCGATGCGGACGGTACCCCTGCCGTCCTGGCCGCCGGTGTCGAAGGGCAGCGTGATGTTCACGGGGCGGTTCGGCACGGCGCTGCCGGTGGCCGCGCTCGCCCGGTCCACCTGCTCCTGGGTGCGGCCCGGCTCGGTGGTGGTCAGGGCCGTGGTGACGGCGAGCAGGACGACGGCGACGGCCGCCTCCGCGAGCACCGAACGCCTGAGGCCCGCACGGTCGGGGTCGGCGTCCCTGATCCGCTTCTTGCGCGCGGTGTCCACGGCGGCGCGCTGCCGGGCGAGTTGAGCGGCACGCTCGGGGTCGGGGTCGGGGTCGGGGTCGTGGTCCGGGTCGGGTGCGGGGTCAGGGTCGGGTTCGGGGCCGGGTTCGGGTTCGGGGCCGGGTCCGGAGCCGCGCTCGGGTCCGGAGTCGCGCTCGGGCTTGGGTTGGGAGTCGGGCTCGGGTTCGGGTCGGGAGTCGGGCTCGGGTTCGGGTCGGGAGCCGCGCTCGGGTTCGGGTCCGGAGCCGCGCTCGGGTCCGGAGTCGCGTTCGGGTTCGGGTCCGGAGTCGGGCTCGGGGGCGGCGGCCGGGGCGGCGTCAGCGTCGCCGTCCGTTTCGGCCTCGGGTGCGGTGCCGGTGGCCGGAGACGTGCGTACGGACACGGGCTCGTCCGCATGCCGCCCCGCCCGCTGCTCGACGACGCGTGCCGCCTGGCCTGCCAGGCCTGCCTCGCGTTCCGTGCCGCCTTCCGCGCCTTCCGCGCCTTCCGCGACCTCCGTGCCTTCCGGGACGCCCTCCGCCGCCTCCGGCTCAGCGCCCCGCACGATCCGTGCCGTCCAGCGCCGCGAGATCGACGCGACCCCGACGAGCAGCACCACGAGCCCGACCTTCACGAGCAGCAACTGCCCGTACGCCGTGGACACCAGCGCGTTCCACGAACCGACCTGGCGCCACGACTGGTAGAGGCCCGTCGCCACCAGGACGAGCACGGAGCCGAACGCGATCCGGGAGAACCGCAGCACCGCGCCCCGCCCCACCGGTTGATCCGCCGGGGCGCGGTAGAGGGCGGCGAGCAGCGCCGTCAGACCGCCGAGCCAGGCGGCCACGGCCAGCAGATGGACCACATCGACGGGCATGGCGATCGCCGTCTGGATCCCCGTCGAGGCATGCTCGGCCAGCGCCCACGTCGAGGCGAGCCCTGCCGCCACCACCCCGCCGCCGACGGCGAGGCCGAACGTCAGGTCCCGCTTCTCGGCCGGGTCCTCGCGTCTCGCGTACGCCCCGAACAGCACCACGACGAACAGCGCGGCCGCGCCGAGCAGCAGCAGCCGGGAGACCAGCGCGGCACCGGTCTTGGTCTCGAGCACCGCGCCGAGCCCACCGAGGTTGAGGACGTCCGCGAGCTTCCCCGAGTCGGTGTACGGCCCGCGCAGCACAAGCAGCGCCAGCGTCCCCCCGGTCAGTCCGACCCAGCTGTACGCGACCAGCCGCTGCATCGCCCGTACGCCCACGCCCTGCCGCCAGCAGGCGAGCAGGAACGCGGCGGCACCGACGAGCAGAGTGAAACCGGCGTACGAGACATAGCGCGCGATGTTGTACAGCATGCCGACCGGACCGCCGCCCGCCGCCTGCTCCGGCAGCGCCACGCTCGTCTTCGACGGGGCGCCGATGGAGAAGCTGAACGCGCCGGAGACGGGGTGGCTGTCCGCGGAGACCGCCTTCCAGGCGACCGTGAACGTGCCCTCGGGCAGCCCGCTGTGCAGCGGGACGCCGTACTTGACGACGCTTCCGCTGCACAGGTCCTGCAGTTCGCCGGTGTCGACCCGCTTGCCCTTCGGGTCGAGCACCCGGATCGAGTCGTCCGACATGGCGACCTGCTCGGAGAACTGCAGGGTCACCTCTTTCGGAGCCTGCTGCACCACCGCGCCCTGCTTCGGGTCGCTCCCGGTCAGCGCGGCGTGCGCGGACGCGGGTGCGGCACCCGCGAGCAGGACGCCGACGGTGGCCGCGAGCAGCAGCACGAGGTGCAGCAGCGGACCGGCGCGGCCGAGGCGGGGAGCGGTGGACAGCATCAACTCGTCTTCCCTCAGTGGCTGTTCGGGTTGTGGGTCGGATCCATCACCTCGAGCTCGGCCTTGACCGGCGCGGACTTCTCGAAGTGCAGCTCGACGGCGATCTTGTCGCCCTTCTTCGGCATCTTCTTCAGCTCGAGGAACATGATGTGGTTGCCGCCGCGCTCCAGCTTCAGCGTGCCGTTCGCGGGGATGTCGAAGGACTTCGCCTTCTTCATCTTCTGGCCGACGGTTTCGTGGATCTCCGCCGACTTCGACACGTCACTGGTGACCGACGTGAGCTTGTCGGCGCCGCCCTTGTTGGTGACGGTGAGGAAGCCGCCGGCCATGTCCTTCGTGACGGGCTCGGGCATGTAGCCGCCGGTCACGTCGAGTCGGGGCTTCGCGTCCGCCGCGACCTGCTCCTTCGACGAACCGGCCTTCTCGGAGCCGCCGGAGGAACCGCAGCCCGCCAGCGCCAGAGCCGAGGCGACGGCTATGGCGGCGACGAGGGTGGTGCGGGTGGTGCGGGTGGTGCGGGTGCCGCGTGTGGTGCGGGGGGTGGCGGGGGTGGTGCGGGGTGTCACGGGTTCTCTCCCTTGATGATCTTCGGCAGGTCCTTCACGTAGTCGTCGGCGGTCGCTTCGTCGCCGTTGTAGAGGACGTAGCCCGCGTCGCTCTTCGGGGAGAACGCGATGACCTGCTTGCCGTGCATGGACGTGATCGAGCCGTCCTTCTCCTTCTTCGGCGCATCGATGCTGATGCCGAGGGTCCGGGCGCTCGCCTGGATGGTCGGGAAGTCACCCGTCAGACCGATGAACGAAGGGTCCTGCGCCTTCAGCCACTTGCCGAGCTCCGCCGGAGTGTCCCGCTCCGGGTCGGTGGTGACGAAGACGACCTGGAGGGCGGCCAGTTCGTCCTTGGGGAGCTTCCGCGCGAGGCGCCGCTTGGCGTCCGCGATGTTGCTCATGGTGAGCGGGCAGACGTCCGGGCAGTGCGTGTACCCGAAGTACATCAGCACCGGCTTCCCCTTGGTCCGCTCGCGCAGGTCGAACTCCTTGCCCTTGGTGTCCTTCAGGACCAGGTCCGGCTTCTCGAAGGGCCGGTCGAGCACGGTCGCGGCCTTGTCCTGCGCCTGCGCGGACACGTCCGCGACGGGCTGGTCGGAGTCCGCGCCACCGGTGCCGCACGCCGACAGCGTCAGCGTGGCGGCGGCGAACAGGGCGGTGACGGCGAGAGCGGTCTTCTTGCGCATACGGGTGTTCCCATGGGTGTCTCGTGATGGCCCGGTGAACGGCGGGGGCGTACGGATGCGCCCCCGCGCGGCACCGGCTGTCTCAGCTCGCGGACTCGCCGCGGCGGCGCCCGGCCAGGACGCCGAAGGCCACACCGGCGGCGCCGACGAGGATGCCGGCGACGCCGAGGCCGCGGGCCAGGCCGTCGCTGCTGTCGCTCGCGGCCTGCTCGGTGGCGCCCTCACCGGACTTGGCGTCGTCCGAGGCCTTGTCGGCCTTGTCGGCCGCGGCGTCGTGGCCGTGACCGTCGGCCGCCTCGGTGAGCTTCAGGACGGGCGCGGGCGACTCGGGCTCCGGCGCGCCCTCCTGCGGCTCCTCGATCCAGCGGACGACCTCCTTGTTGGAGTACGTCTGCAGGGCCTTGAAGACCACCTGGTCGGCGTCCTCGGGCAGCGCGCCGACCGAGACCGGGAACTGCTGGAACGTGCCGGGCTCGATGCCCTTGTCGTCCGCGGTCCAGGTCACCTTGGAGACGGCCTCGTCGATCTTCTCGCCGTGCATCTCGATCGGCTTGTCCAGCTTGGACTTGGTGACCTTCACGTCCCAGCCGTCCACCGGCTGGGGCATGACGGAGGCGAGCGGGTGGTCGGTCGGGAAGCTCACCTCGAGCTTGGTCGTCGAGGCGTTGTCCCGCTCGTTCGGCACCTTGAAGTTGACCGTGGCGTAGCCGCCCTTCGCGGCCTCACCCTGCGGCTGCACGCTGACGTGCGCGAAGGCGGGGGCGGACAGGACGAGTACGGCGGAGGCGGCGACGGCACCGGCGGCGGCCACACGCTTGAGCTGACGGTTCATGACAGACATGGCAGACAAACTCCACTTTCGGCAGTGGGAACGGTGAAGGGCGCGCGGCCCACCCGCCGGCCGGCGGGGCACGGGCACACGACGCGGAAGCACGCGGCTGGCGCCCAGGGGACACGGGGCCACGCGCGCGTGGCGCGGCTTCCTCCGTACTACCGAAGGGCCGCGTCAGGCAGCGAGCGTGAACGCCTCTGCGGGCGGGCCGCGCCTGATCACCGTGTCATCGAGAACCGCCGTACGCGGCTGCCACGGCACCTGGCGTGCCGTACGCACCGCGCACGGCAGGCAGCCGAGCAGCGTCCGCAGCCCGGCCCGCAGCAGCAGCGCCAGCGCGAGCGCCGCCCGCAGCGGACGCACGAGCGCGCCCTCCTCGATCCCGTACGCCGCGTACGCGGACAGCTCGAAGAGCCGCACCAGGGCGAGGTCGCCGCGGCGCAGCAACCAGCCCGCGGCGATCCCGGCGAGCAGGTGCCCGAGCAGCATGGGCACATCGGGCGCGAGCCCCGCACCCATACCGGACGCCGCCCCCTGCGTGGCCGCGGCCTCGCCGTGCTGGTGCGCGGCGACCGCGGAGTCCGGGTCGATGCCCGAGGTGCTCAGGATCCGGCGGGCCTCCGTGGGGCTGATCGCGGCGGCACCCGCACCGCACACCAGCCGGGCGGCCTGCGCGATCAGCGCACTGTCCGCCGAACTCTGGGCGACGTGCGAGCCCTGCTGCCCGATCCCGAACAGCGCGTGCAGCCCGAGCTGCCCCAGCGTCAGCGAGACGGCGATGCCGGGCGTCGAACGCGGACGTCCGGCGAGCGGCAGCGCCACCGCGAGCACGAGCAGGAACCCGATGCCGAGCGACCACAGCGGGACCGTGGCACAGGAGGCGAGAGCGTGGCCGCCCGCGGACAGCGCGACGCAGACCGTGGCGAACACCGCGGCCCGAAGCGCCCGAAGGCTCACTCCGGGGCGGGTCTCGCGCGTCTCACGCGCCGCGCGCAGGGTGCGCGGAAGGGGGGCAGCCATGACCGGGTCATCATCGCACTGGCCCCGGTCGCTCCATACGGCAGGTCCGCAAGGTCCGAAAGGTCGGCTCCGGTCCTGTGGGAGGGATGATCGCTCCCGTACCTCGCGTCGCGCCTCCGCGCATCCGCCGTATGGGCGGCATCACGTCAACTCTGCGCTTATATGCGGTTGGTCGCGGCAATAGGTATCGGTATGTCGAGCCGCAGCCAGGAGGCTTCAGCATGAGCATCTGGTGGTCCCTCCACTTGCGGCGCGAGGCTGCGAGCGTTCCGCTCGCCCGGCGCCATCTGCTCGGCACGATGGAGACGGCCGGCGTCGATCCGGACATTTCCTACGACCTCTCGGTCGCCCTCAGTGAGGCCTGCGCCAACGCCGTCGAGCACGGCGGCCGCGACGACCGGATGTCCGACGGCACGGCCCCGCACGTCGGCTCCCCCGGCGGTTTCAGGGTCACGGCCTATCTCGACGGCGACATGTGCCGCATCGAGGTGGTCGACTCCGGCCCCGGCTTCCCGCCCGCCGGCCACGGCGGCCGCCCGGTCAGGACGCCCGGCGCGGACGCGGAGCACGGCCGCGGCCTCTTTCTGATCCGGGAGATCGCCGACCACGCCTCGTTCGACAACAAGCCGGGCCGCAGCGGCGCCGTGGTCCGCTTCGACAAGATCCTCAAGTGGCGTGCGAACGCTCCGCTGGTGAGCGTCTGACCGCCCTCAGAGGGTCTCTTCCCGGACCTCCCCGAGGGGCCCGGACATGAGGAATCCGGACATGGGGAATCCGGACATGAGGAATCCGGATATGAGGCCGAGCCAGTCCCCGGGGCGTTCCGCGAAGGGCAGATGGCCCGAGTCGAGTTCGGCGAAGCCCGCACCCGGCAGCAGCGCCGCCACCTCGCGATGGTGCTCGGGCCGGACCAGCAGGTCGGCCGTGGTCGAGACGACCAGGGAGGGGATGCCTCGCCGGGCCACCGTGCCGAGGTCGTCCCGTACATCCACGCGCGTGATCAGGTCCGTGTGCTCGGCGGTCCCGGCGGGCAGGGTCTCGCGCGCCCCCGTGAGCGCCGCCGCCAGTTCCTCAGGGGTGAGGGCCGCGAGGGCCGCCGGGCTGAGGGCCTTCGGGAGCATGAACTTCGCCAGCGACTCGTGCTGCCCCGCCGCGTACAGGTCCCGCCAGAGCTCGGCGTCGAGCCGCAACCGGGCGTCCGGCCGGGCGAACGCCGCCGTCAGGACGAGCCCCGTCACCCGCCCCGGATGCCGGGCAGCGGCACGCACGGCCACGGCGCCGCCCAGTGAGTACCCCGCGATCGCGAACCGTTCGAGCCCTTCCGCGTCCGCGGCACCGACCAGCTCGTCCGCCAACTCGTCGAGGGAGAGCGGGTGTTCGGTGCGCGGCGTGGCCCCCGTGCCCGGATAGTCCACGCCGACGACGGTGCGATGCGCGGCCAGGCCGTCGAGCAGCGGGCCGAAGTTGGCCTCGACGCCGCCTCCCGCGCCGTGCGCGAGCAGCAACCCGGGACCGGAGCCCCGCACGGTCCGGGCGTACGGGGCGGCGCTGGGCGCAGGAACCCGCGCAGGCGTGGGTGCGGCCATGGGCTTGGGCATGTGCGTGGCCATGGGCGTGGACATAGGGCTCCCCCTCGTTCGGCGTTCGCATTCCGTATCGACCCCTACAGAAAGACCGTAGCACGCTTTCTGTATCGACCACTAGGGAAAAACTCCCGCTACGGAAAATCCCGCTCGGCGAACGACAAAGGCCGGTCGCCCCCGACGGGGGCGACCGGCCATGAGTCGGAAGGGTCGGCTCAGCCCTTCAGCTCGGCCATCCACTGCTCCACATCCTCCGACCGGCGCGGCAGCGCGGCCGAGAGGTTCCTGTTGCCGTCCTCGGTGACGAGGATGTCGTCCTCGATGCGGACGCCGATGCCGCGGTACTCCTCCGGCACCGTCATGTCGTCCGCCTGGAAGTACAGACCCGGCTCGACCGTCAGGCACATGCCGGGCTCCAGCGTGCCCGCGACGTACGCCTCGGTGCGGGCGACCGCGCAGTCGTGGACGTCCATGCCGAGCATGTGACCCGTGCCGTGCAGGGTCCAGCGGCGCTGCAGACCCAGCTCAAGGACCCGCTCCACGGGGCCCTCGACGAGCCCCCACTCGACCAGCTTCTCGGCGAGCACGCGCTGCGCGGCGTCGTGGAAGTCGCGGAACTTGGCGCCCGGCTTGACCGCCGCGATGCCGGCCTCCTGGGCCTCGTACACCGCGTCGTAGATCTTCCTCTGCAGCTCGGTGTAGCGGCCGTTGATCGGCAGGGTGCGGGTCACATCGGCGGTGTAGAGCTCGTTCGTCTCCACGCCCGCGTCCAGGAGCAGCAGGTCGCCGGAGCGGACCTGGCCGTTGTTGCGGACCCAGTGCAGGGTGGTGGCGTGCGGGCCGGCGGCGCAGATCGAGCCGTAGCCGACGTCGTTGCCCTCCACACGGGCGCGCAGGAAGAACGTGCCCTCGATGTAACGCTCGCTGGTGGCCTCGGCCTTGTCCAGGACGCGTACGACGTCCTCGAAGCCGCGGGCCGTGGACGTGCAGGCCTGCTCGAGCTGGGCGACCTCGAAGGCGTCCTTCACCAGGCGCGCCTCGGAGAGGAAGACCCGCAGCTCCTCGTCGCGCTCGGCGGTGACCTTGTCGGTCAGGGCCTTCTCGATGCCGGCGTCGTGACCGCGTACGACACGCGTCGGGCCGGTCGACTCGGCGAGCGCGGCGGGCAGCTCGCGCACGTCGGAGGCGGGGATGCCGTAGAGCTTCTCGGCCTCGGTGAGGGAGTTGCGGCGGCCGACCCAGAGCTCGCCCTGGCCGTCCAGCCAGAACTCGCCGTTCTCACGGTTGGAGCGCGGCAGCAGGTAGATCGTCGCCTCGTGGCCGTCGTCCTTCGGCTCCAGGACGAGGACGCCGTCCTCCGTCTGGTTGCCGGTGAGGTACGCGTACTCGGTGGACGCGCGGAAGCTGTACTCGGTGTCGTTGGAGCGGGTCCGCAGGTTGCCCGCGGGGATCACCAGGCGCTCGCCGGGGAAGTGCGCGGACAGCGCCGCGCGGCGGCGGGCGGTGTGCTCGGCCTGGGGGACGGGCTGCAGGTCGTGCAGCTCGGTGTCGGCCCAGCCGGACTGCATGTTCGCGGCCAGCTCGTCGGACACGCCCGGGTACAGGCCGTTCTTGCGCTGCTTGATCGGCTGCTCTTCAGACTCGTCCGGGGTCTCCGGGGTGAGCTGTTCGGCCACGGTCTGCCTCCTCAGTACGACACTGGACCGCTCTCCATCGTATGTCCGTACGGAAGACGTCCCAGAGCCTTTAGACCTATGGCCAACGTCACCTAGGGCGCACGATTCGAAAACCGTCTCTCTAAGAGGCGTCCAGCAGACCCGTCACTCGAAGCGGGCCGCCAGCATCACCACGTCCTCACGGCTGTCCGCCGCGTCGAGGCCGTCCGGCAGTACCGTGCGCAGCACATGGTCGACGATCGCACCCGGGTCGTGCCGGATCGAGCGGGGTACTCCGGCCGCCGCCGAGTGGAGCCGGGCGAAGGCGCGGTCCATGGCGTCGCCGGTGCGGTGCAGCAGGCCGTCCGTATAGAAGAGAACGGTTTCGCCAGGTGCGGGGGACAGGTCGACGCTCGGCGCCTCCCAGCAGGCCAGCATCCCGAGCGGAGCGGAGAGCGAGGTCTCCACGAACGCGGTGCGCCGCTCGCCGACGATCAGTGGAGGCGTGTGTCCGGCGCCCGCGAGGACGATCTTGCGCTGGTGCGGCTCGCAGTAGGCGAAGAGAGCGGTCGCGCTGCGCGCCGGTTCGGTCAGCCGAAGGAGAAGTTCCAGATCGGACAGGACCGCGACCGGGTCCTCGCCCTCCATCACGGCGTACGCGCGCAGCGAGGCGCGCAGCCGCCCCATCGCCGCCACCGCGCTCGGCCCCGATCCGGTGACCGAGCCGACCGCGAGACCGAGCGCGCCCTCGGGCAGCGGCAGCGCGTCGTACCAGTCGCCGCCGCCGCGCGGTCCCGTGCGGTGCCGGGCGGCGAGCTGGACCCCGGCGACCCGCGGCAGCCGGCTGGGCAGCAGCTCCTCGGCGACGGTCGCAAGGGTGGTCCGCGCCCGCTCCAGTTCGAGCAGGCGGGCCAGGTGCTCGGTCGCGTACCGCGTGTAGAGGCCGACCAGATGGCGCTGGTGCTCGACCGGTTCGGCGGGCTCGTCGTACAGCCAGACTGCGGCGCCGAGCCTGCCCGCGGCATCGGTGGCGAGGGGGACGGCGTAGCTCGCGGCGTAGCCGAGGCGGGCGGCGACCTCGCGGTGGCGGGGGTCGAGGCCGTCATCGGAGAGCAGATCGGGGCTGGCGATCTCGGTCTCGCCCTCCGGCAGCCCGTCGAGAATGCGGCCGTACGAGGTGGCGCTGCGCGGCACGGTCTCGATGTGCCCGAGGTCCGCGTGGGCGAGGCCGAGACCGATCGTGGTGTCGGGGCCCTGCCCGTCGGCGGGTTCGAGGACGACGAGGCCGCGGCGGGCGCCGACCAGGGCCGAGCCCGCGCGCAGCAGTTCCTGGAGCGCTTCGTCGAGGGAGGCGGTGCGGGTCAGCCGCTCGGTGAGCTCGTGCAGCGTGGTGAGGTCCGAGACCCAGCCGGCGAGACGGTCCTGGAGCACGGCACCGGCGGGCGGCGGGGGCGGACTCGCCGAGGTGGAGCCGGGAGAATTCTGGACGGACGCGGCAGTCTGCGCAGGAGAAGGAACCGTTGAGTCGATTCCAGCCACATTCGGAAGGTGCGGGGCGTTCATGGCGTCCGGCTTTCGGGCCGGTGCGTATTGCTCAATAGCATCGCAAACCCCCTGTCATTCTGCGCCGTCAGCAGTGCCTCCACATGTACACGGCCCGGTGATGGGATGTCCAGCATTGTCCGGATGGGAATGCTGGTGTCCATGGGGTTTCAGAGGTCTGGCGGAGTGTGTGAGGCTGCTTGTGAAGCGAAATACAAGTTGGCTGAAAACTGAC
Source organism: Streptomyces luteolus (assembly GCF_029968015.1). GTDB lineage: Bacteria > Actinomycetota > Actinomycetes > Streptomycetales > Streptomycetaceae > Streptomyces > Streptomyces luteolus. The sequence continues at coordinate 26,094 of NZ_JASCIS010000017.1, read as the reverse complement.
AGCAGTAAGGGCATATTGCGGTCGACTGGCCTCGTTCAACACGGCGTCACAGCGGTCGTGATGGGTACGTAATCGGTGTAGGGCAGGGGCAGTTGGGCCGTCCCGGAACCTGGCACCGGACCTCCGCGTCTTAACCGGCGGCGGCCGCTCCCCACTCGTTCGAGGGTGGAAACGGCGGGACTGCGAGCACAGCGAGCAAACGCACACGGCATACGCAACGGCACACAAACGCCATGCACGCGCCACCCTCCGCCAGGCTTTAATGGAGCACAGCCAACGCTCGACCCAATTGGGGTTCCCCATGCTTGAGCTGGGGTGTGAAGCGCCGACTTGTACGCACGGTGAACAGATGCACGCATGGTGTGATGTGGCCCTCGGCGTTCAACGGAAAGGAACGAGCGCTCATGCGCGAGATCCTCGGAAGGCGACGCAAGCTCCTGTCGAACCTGTCGAACCTGTCGAAGCGGACCAAGGGCAGGCCTGAGCAGATCAGCGCGGCACTGACCTTTGCCACGGCGTGGCAGTGGCCGGTGCTTCCCGGAGTCGGACCCAAGCAGACCGGCTCGCCCGGCTGCGCCTGCCCGGACGCCGACTGCGCCCAGCCCGGTGCGCACCCCTTCGACCCCGGCCTCCTCGCCGCGTCCACCGATGAACGCCTGGTCCGCTGGTGGTGGACCAACCGCCCCACCGCTCCGATCGTCCTGGCCACCGGCGCCCCCGGCCCCTGCGCGGTCAGCCTGCCCGCCCTCGCGGCGGCCCGCGCCCTCGGCGAGCTCGACCGCGCCGACCTCCGCCTCGGCCCGGTCGTCGCCACCCCCGAGCGCTGGTATCTGCTCGTCGCGCCCTACTCCCTCGCCCGGCTCGGCGAGTTGCTCTACGCCAAGGACGAGGTGCCCGGCTCGCTCCGCTTCCACGGCGAGGGCGGCTATGTGGTGCTGCCGCCGTCCGAGACCGGCCGCGGCCAGGTCCGCTGGGAGCGCGCCCCGCTGCCCGGCTCGGCCCGGCCCTGGGTGCCCGACGTCGAGGCGGTCGTGGACGTCCTCGTCGAGACCCTCACTCGTACGGGTGTGAGCGCGCCCGAGATGTAGCGGAAACGGGCGCGGGTCGCTCCGCCGCCCTGTGCTCCGCCGATATCTTCGGGCCCATCCCTTCCCCCGTAGCAGTCGAGCAGGTGGGTCCCATGCAGCGCGCTCGCTTGGCGGTGCTCGTCGCCGCCGTGGCACTCACCGCCTCTCTTCCTTTGGCCGGGGCCCTCGCCGGACCGGTGAGCAACGCCACCTCCGAGGCCGTACGGCAGGAAACGGACGTACGGCGGGAAGCAGGCGTACGGCGGGAAGCAGGCGTACGACAGGGATCAGGCGCACGGAACGAAGCAGGTGTGCGGCGGGAGGCCGCCGAGCCGAGCGGGGCCGCCGAGCCGAGCCGGGCCGGCGGGCAGGCGGAGGAAGGCGCGCAGGTCGAGGGCGGCGCGCAGCAGGGCAAGAACCGTGGGCCGAAGGGTGCGGAGGCGCCCGGCGACGGGCTGCTCTCCGGGCTCGGCCTCACCAGCGCCGCGCAGTGCGGACCCGAACTTGTCTCCCCCGAGGGTGTGGAGGCCCAGACCTGTGTGCTGGCGCAGAGTGGCGACATCTGGGCGCGGACGTACTACCGCAATGCGACCGGTGAGCAGCTGCGCACCGTGCTGACGCTGATGGGGCCCGGCGGGCGGAACGTGCAGATGCACTGTGCCGTCGGGGCCGACGACGAGCCCGGTGTCTGTGAGACCCCGCGCGAGCCCGGGCAGGGGGAGCCCTCGGCCTATACGGCGATCGCGGAGTTCGCGGCCCCGGAGAGGGCTGAGGGGGATGAGCGGGCTGAGCGGGAGGTCGCGGAGCGGCCGCTGCTGTTGCGCTCCGGGAGCAACTCGCCCCACACGCCCAGGAGTTGAGCCGGGAGCAGGCGCCGGGCCTGGCGGGGAGCTGAACGCGGGATTCCGCGGAGAAGACAAGCGCCCGGTTGCTGGCGACGGGGGATGCACCAGCAACCGGGCTACCTGAACGGTAACAAGAGATCGGCGGTTCGCAAATTCGATCTCTGCTATTCGGACACGGATTTACCTGTGCTTACCGGGAGTTGTGACGCGAGTCATATGTTCCCGGCTGCTTCAGGGCCGTTCCGGACGTGTCCGACGGGTCAGTTCAAGGTGACCTGGCGGTTGGTGAGGCCGCCGCGGGCCCGGCGCTCCTCGGTGGTCAGCGGGGCGTCCGTGGCGAGCGCGGCCGCGAGGCGCTCGGCGAACTCGGCGGCGGGCTTCTCCACGTCAGCCGCCTGCACCGTGCTCGGCAGGTCCCAGACCGGCACCATCAGGCCGTGCGCACGGAAGGAGCCGACCAGGCGCGTGCCCTCGCCGAGGCCGGAGGTGCCCGCGGCGTGCAGCCGGGCCAGGGCGTCGAGCAGCTTCTCCTCGGGGTGCTGCATGACCCAGCGCAGGTGGTTCTTCTCCGGGGTCTCGCACCAGTACGCCGCGTCCACACCGGCCAGCTTGACGGTGGGGATCGCCGCGGCGTTGGCGCGCTCCAGGGAGGCGGTGACGTCCGGCGTGGCGTTCTCCGAGTCCGGGATCCAGAACTCGAAGCCCGTGTGCACCACCGGCTCGAAGGGCGCGGCCGGGTCGAGAAGGTCCTGCAGACGCGGGCCGTCGGCGGGGGCGCGGCGGCCGCTCACCGGCTTGCCCGGCTCCGTCTCCAGGGCCTGCAGCAGGGTGTCGGCCAGGTCACGGCTGAGGTCGCCGGAGGCCATGTCGTTCTGCAGGCCGATCAGCACCGAGCCGTCCTCGCGGCGCAGGCCCGGCCAGGCCATCGGAAGCACCGTGGCGAGCGTGACCGACGGGACGCCCTCCGGCAGCCCGTCCTTGAGGGTGAGCTCGGCGGTCGCGGCGGGCACGAGCTCGCGCAGCGCCACCCAGTCCCCCTCGCCGGACAGGCCCTCGAAGGGGCGGTGCACCAGCTCGGTCACGGCGTGCGCGGCGGCGCGGCCGTGACAGGCCTTGTACCGGCGGCCGGAACCGCAGGGGCAGGGCTCACGGGCACCGACGACCGGGATCTCTCCATCGGTGAGCTGTGCCTTCTTGCCCTTGGGCTGGCCCTTGGTCTGGGGGCGCTTCTTGGCCATCGTGGGTGTCTCCCGGTGACGTCTTCCTGCGTACGGCGCGAGCCTAGCCGTTCGTACGCGGAGACCGGGTTGCCTGTGGATAACCCGGCCGGGGAACGAGCCGGGCCGCGCTCACCCCGCCGGGACCGCCGAGCGAGGGCCGGGCTACGACCGGGCGACGGCCGGGCGATGGCCGGGCTACGACGGGGCGACGGCCGGGCGATGGCCGGGTGCTCAGGCCAAGTCCTCGAAGGGGTCCGCGAATTCGAGCCCGGCGACGGCCGCCGGGGCAGCGACGCGCGTAGCGAAATCCGTACGGCACGTGACGTCCTTCAGGACGACCCACACGGTGACTTCGCCCGTCGCGCCGTCCCTGACGCCCCAGTCCTCCGCCAGCGACGTGATGATGTTCAGCCCGCGGCCGCCATGAGCGGTGACCGAGGGCGTGGCCGGAACCGGTCGGGTGGGACCACCGCCGTCCGTCACTTCCACCGTCAGACGCCCCGCGGGTTCCACCCGCCACGCGGCCCGCACGTCTCCGTCTCCGACCATCGAACCCCGGCCCAGCGGCCGGCCGTGCCGGCACGCGTTGCTGAGCAACTCCGACAGGATCAGGACGGCATCGTCAATGACCGAATCCGACACCCCGCTGATGCGCAGCTGATCCCGCATCCGGTGTCGTGCCTCGCCCACGCCCGCAGGGCCATGGGGTACGGCCATGCTTGACGACGCGGGCACCTCCTGTGCCACCACCAACGCCACCCCCGAGACCTCCTTTGCCCCACGCCACGGTGTGAATGCCCCACTGGACTGAACCGGAAACCGGCCAATCCACCTCCGGTGACGCACTCGTGACGATCGCGTACCGACTGAACGCGCCGGTGCACTCTGCGTGAGTGACGGGAGAGGCGCCTGAGCGTTGCCCGACCGGCCTTCCGGGGCGCGGGATGCGGCACGCGCGCGTAGTGAGGGATGCGGCGTACGGGGCCTCAGGTGCGGCCGAGTTGGCTGAGCACAGCGCGCGGGCGGTTGGTGATGATGGCGTCGACGCCCAGGCTCACGCAGAGTTCGACGTCCTCGGGTTCGTTCACCGTCCACACATGCACACGGTTTCCGGCGCGCTTGAGCCTCTCGATGTACGCCGGGTTGTTGCGGACGATGCGGATGCCGGGGCCGGCGATGCCGACACCGCGCGGGAGCCGTCCGTCGCGGTGCCGGGGCGAGACGAACTGCATGAGGTAGACGGTCGGGACGGCCGGGGCCGCGGCGCGCACGCGGTGCAGCGAACGCGCCGAGAAGCTCATGACCCGTACCGGCGAAGGGCCTTCGGGCGGCGGCGCGTCCAGGCCGAAGCGCTTCAGGAGGAGCAGTAGCCGCTCCTCGACCTGGCCGGCCCAGCGCGTGGGGTGCTTGGTCTCGATGGCGAGCTCGACCGGGCGGCCCGCGTCGGCGACCAGCTCCAGGAGCCGTTCCAGGGTCAGGACGGAGGTGTCGGCGCGGTCGGGGTGCTCGGTCCAGTCCGGTGACTCGGCGGGCTCCTCGGCGTCGGCGCGGAGCTTCCAGGAGCCGAAGTCGAGGGCGGCCAGATCGGCGAGCTCCAGCGTCGAGACCGCGCCGCGACCGTTTGACGTACGGTTGACGCGACGGTCGTGCACGCACACGAGGTGGCCGTCGGCGGTGAGGCGGACGTCGCATTCGAGGGCGTCGGCGCCGTCATCGATGGCCTTCTTGTAGGCGGCGAGGGTGTGTTCAGGGGCCTCGTCCGAAGCGCCCCTGTGCGCGACGACCTGAGGGACCCCGGCGGAGGGTCGGATCGGGCCCGCGGGAGGTGTCTGTGGTGCGGAAGTCACCGCGTCATGGTGTCACTCGTGGAGCGTCCCCCGTGCGGCCCCTCGGGGGGCGGGTGCGCCCGTTTGGTCCGACATAAAGGTTGAGGGCAGGACGCACAGGTGCGGCTTATGGTCCCCTGACGTCCCATGGGAAAAGCTGAAACCACACAGTGGGAAAAGCTGAACTGCAACGGGACAACCGCACAGCCGGGTCAGGACGACCCGGCGCCGTGGATCGAGGAGAGAGAGCTGTGAGCACCGAGAACGAGGGCAACGAGGTCAACCCCGCCCCGTCCGCACCTTCCGTGCCTGTGCCTCCGGCGGCCGCTCCCGACGCGACGTCCGGCACGGAGTCGGCACCGACCGAGCAGCAGCGGACGGTCTCGGCGGACCAGCAGCGACCGGTTTCGGCCGAACCCGGGAACCCGGATCAGCAGCACACCGCGCCGCTCCCGCCCGTGCCGCCGACTCCGCCGGGGCCCGCCCCGGGGCCCGCCCCGGGGCCGCACGCCGAGGGTGCAGGTGCAGCGGGTGCGGGTGCAGGTGCAGGTGCAGGTGTCGGTGCCGGTGCGGGTGCAGGTGCAGGCGCCGGTGGGCCCACGCCGCCCACTCCGCCCGCCGTGCCCGCGTACGCGTACGGGGGCGGTGGCAACGGGTGGGGCGCGAGCTATCAGCCGCCCCCGCCTGTGCCCGGCCGTCGCAAGGGTGGGCTCGTCGCCGGAGTTCTGGCCGCCGCGCTGCTCGCCGGTGGCATCGGCGGCGGGGTCGGGTACTGGGCGGCGGAGCGCAACGACTCGGCCGTGGACTCGACCACGGTCTCCGCCTCGGACACCCCCGCCGACCTGAAGCGTGATCCGGGCACCGTCGCGAACATCGCGGCGAAGGCGCTCCCCAGCGTCGTCACCATCGACGCACAGGGCGGCGGCGCGCAGGGCGAGGGCGGCACGGGCACCGGCTTCGTGTACGACAAGCAGGGCCACATCCTCACCAACAACCACGTGGTGGCGTCCGCCGCGGACGGCGGCCGGATCCAGGTCACGTTCTCGGACGGCAAGAAGTACGAGGCGCAGGTCGTCGGCCTGGCGCAGGGGTACGACGTGGCGGTTCTGAAGCTCAAGAACGCCTCGGGGCTCAAGCCGCTGCCCCTCGGCAACTCCGAGGGCGTGGCCGTGGGCGACTCGACCATCGCGATCGGCGCGCCCTTCGGCCTGTCCAACACCGTGACGACGGGCATCGTCAGCGCCAAGAACCGCCCGGTGGCCTCCGGCGACGGCACGGGTGCGAAGAACTCGTACATGAGCGCGTTGCAGACGGACGCGTCGATCAACCCGGGCAACTCGGGTGGACCGCTGCTCGACGCGCGCGGTGCGGTGATCGGCATCAACTCCGCGATCAAGCCCGCGGAGACCGGTGGCGGGCTCGGCGGCGGTCAGGGCGGTTCGATCGGCCTCGGTTTCGCCATCCCGATCAACCAGGCGAAGAACGTCGCCGACCAGCTGATCAAGACCGGCAAGGCGGTGTACCCGATGATCGGCGCCTCGGTCTCCCTGGACCAGTCGACGGGTGACGGTGCGCGGATCTCCGACGAGGGCGTGGGCGGTTCGGCTCCGGTCACCAAGGGCGGGCCCGCGGACAAGGCGGGGCTCAGGGCGGGCGACGTGATCACCCGGCTCGACGACCGCCCGATCGACAGCGGCCCCACGCTGATCAGCGAGATCTGGACCCACAAGCCGGGCGACACGGTGGAGTTGACGTTCAAGCGCGGCGGCGAGGAGCGCACCGTGGACGTCGTCCTCGGCAGCAAGGGCGAGGACTGAGCGAACGCGCGGCCGTGGGCCCGGTTTCCGGATCACGCGATCCGGCTCCGGGCCGAACGCCCACGGCAGCCCCGGAGGCCGGTAGGCTGTAGCCCGCTCCGCAGCAGGTGAGGCGGGGCGAGGGTGGGTTGCCCGAGCGGCCTAAGGGAACGGTCTTGAAAACCGTCGTGGCGCAAGTCACCGTGGGTTCAAATCCCACACCCACCGCGGGTGTTGAGGGCCCTGACCGGCAGGATCGGTCAGGGCCCTCGTCATGGCCGAAGGTCAGCCGTGGCTGTCACGTGGGGCGGGCGGGCGTCACTCGGAGTGCTGTGCCTGGGAGGGCCACTGCCCGTCGGCGAACTGCGGGCCCCAGTAGTACGGGTTCACTTCCGCGAGCGTCCGCGCCTCCCACCGGGTGGGATCGCCCTCCTGTGGGACGCCGACCTCGACGGACGGGCCCCACAGGGCGAGACGCTCCTGGCAGATGCCGCAGGGCGGCAGGATCAGCACCCTGTCCCGCTCCGGGTCGCGGCAGACGCAGACGGAGGCGGTGACGGCGCGGTTCTGCGTGTAGGCCTGGATGAACGCGCCGGCCTCCTGGCAGAGCGTGACCGAGCCGTGCATGTTGTCGAGGCCGACGCTGGTCAGGATGCCCCCGTCGGCGAGCCGTACGGCGGCCGCGCCGCCGGGTTCGTCCGAAGGCCAGCGCCGGTCCATGAGCTCCATGGCCGCGTCCACGAGCGCCTGGTCGAGTTTCATGGGCGGGAGTCTGACATGGCGGGCCCGCTTCGAGCTTCTTCGAGCAGCAACCGGAGGGCGGTGGGGGTCAGTTGAGGCCGGGCCGTACGGGGTGGGCGGGCGCCGAGGGGTTCCGGTGACCGTAGACCGCCGGGCCCGTACCGTGCGCGCCGACGAGTTCCGGTGACCGCAACCACCGGTCGCGCCGGGCAGGTGACCGCCGACCGCAAGCACCGGACGGCACCGGTCAGCTGATCGCCGACCGAACCCGGTGACCGCCGACCACCGGACGCGCCCTCCAGCTGACCGCCGACCGAACCCGGTGACCGCCGACCACCGAGCCGCCCGGGGCAGCTGACCGCCGACGGATCCGGTGACCGCCGACCGAAACCGGCGACCGCAGACCACCGGAACGCGCCACCCAGCTGCCCGCCGACGAACCCGGCAACCGCCGCCCGATCCTGCGACCGTCGACGAATCCCGGCGATCGAGGCCCCGCCCCGGCAACGGGATCCGGCGACCGCCGACGAACCCGGCAACCGAGGCCCCGCCCCGGCAACGGGATCCGGCGACCGCCGACGAACCCGGCAATCGAGCCCCCGCCCCGGCAACCGCCACCCCGCCCCGGCAACCGCCACCCCGACCCAACAACCGCCGACCAGATCCGGCCTGACCCGAAACGCCTACTCCACCCCCGCTCACCCCCAGCCCCACCCGAAGGGCCCCCACCCCCACTCACCCGAACCCCCGCCCACCCGAAGGGCACGCCCCCTCACCCGAACCCCCGCTCGCCCACCACCCGAGCCGCCGAAGCGATCGTCGCTCGTGCTTCGTGGGGTGCCAGGCCTGTTTGGGTGGCCGCCGTGGTGAGGCGGGGGGCCAGGGCTTCGCCGATGCCGGATTCGTACGCGCGGCAGGCGGCCCAGAAGAGGCGGGTGTTGCGCTGGCCCGTGCGCGCGCCGAGGACGAACTGGATCAGGCCCTCGCCCTGCGCGGCGCCCGCCGGGCCACCCGTCGCGGAAGCGGAACGCGTGCGGGGGCGCGGTGGCGGCGTGAGGAGGCGGAGGAGGGAGCGGGGGCAGGGGGCGGGCGCGAGGTGGGCTGTGCCGGGAGCCGTGGCGTACACCCCGTGTTCGGTGCGGGAGCCGGGGCCGACGAGATAGCCGCCCGCACCCCGGACGTCGATTCCGGGGGCGAGCCGGCTCGCGGAGTTGGGGACGACGACGTCGGGCGGTCCGGAGAGCCAGAGGTGGCGGCCGCCGCTCGGGGTGAGGACGACCACCGTGTCCGGGATCGTGAAGAGGTGCCGCAGGGCCAGCTCGCGCAGCGTCGCCGAGCAGTCCGGGCCGTCGGGCCCCGGCTTGTCGTCCAGGTCGATGCCGATGAGGTGGTGCGGGGGCAGGCCGCACGCGATGCCGTACCCCGTGGCCCAGGGGGCGGCCGCGAACAGCTCGCGGATGCGGGCCGGGTCGGTCGTAGCGTCGTAGACCCCGTGGCCCGGGCGGCCGCATTCGCCGTGGCAGGGGGTGGACGGGTGTGGCTCGGCGCGGTGCGGGGAGCGCAGGGCCGGGAGCTTGGTGCGGGAGAGCGGGATGACGGAGAGCCCACGCTCCGCGGCGGACAGGGCGTGGGCGAGGGCCAGGGTGGTGGCGTGCCGGTCGGTGGTGGCCATGACTTCATTTTCGTACGTACGTTCGAAGAAGGGAAGGGGGATTTCGGCTGCGCGCCCTTCTCGTACGGGTGAATCGCACAGAGGGGCGGCCGCTGTGTGGGGGGTGCGAGGCCGGTCGGCGGGGCTGGGCGGGGATCGAGGGCGCGCGGGGGGTTTATCTACTTGTCATCACGCTTGCGGGGGAAGGTCGGGGTGGGGGTGGTTCGGCGGGGGTGCCGTGGGCACCTCTGCTCTCGCGACGTCGTGAACATCGCAGGGGTGGTCGGCCAACTGCCCCCGCACCAGGCGCACTTACCGGCCCGAACAGCTCGGCCGGGCTCTTTGGAGGAATCACATGGCACGTATCCGGAACGCTCGCGTCCTCGCCGCCGCCGCCGCACTGCCGCTCGCCGCGGCACTCTTCACGGGTGTGGCCCAGGCCGACAACGGAGGGTTCGCGAGCGACGGATCGAACGCGAGCGTCGCGACCGTCACGGGCAGCGGCGTCGGCGGCGAGAACGAGGGCAACTCCGCCACCAACCAGCAGGTGGCGACCGGTTCCGGCGCCTCCAACCAGAACAACAACGCCCAGGTGAACGGCTCCGCCTTCACGGCCGTCGACCAGTCGAACGAGACGTACGCCGTCAACTTCACCGAGCTCTGGTAAGCCACCGGACCGCGTCGGGCCGCGCCCTCCTGAGGGGGGAGGGCGGGGCTCGCGCGGCGGGGGTACTCGCACCGCGCGGCGGCACGAACTGTGCCGCCGCGCCGGTGCGTCGGGGGCGACCCGGGAGTGTCCGTGATCTCGGCGGCGAGACCTTGACAGCGGGCTCGTTTCTGACGGACAGTCAGAAACTCGACCAGTCAGAAACTCGACAGTCAGAAATCGACGGTCCGGAAACTCAAGAAGCCTGATCCCCAAGGTTCGTACGAGCTCCCAGGAGGGACGCCGTGCATCTCGCCCCCACCGAGCGCCAGGAGCAGCTGCGCGCCGAACTGCGCGCCTACTTCCGGCAGTTGGCGGCCTCCCGCGACGCCCGCGACGCCCGCGGGCCCGGAGACGACGAGCCGGACGAGGAGGACCAGCGCGCGGTCCTGCGCCGGATCGGGTCCGACGGGAAGCTCGGGCTCGGCTGGCCTGTCGAGTACGGCGGCCAGGGGCGGGGCGCGGACGAGCAGTTCGTGTTCTTCGACGAGGCGTACCGCGCGGGTGCGCCGGTCTCGATGGTGACCCTGAATACCGTCGGGCCGACCCTGATGAAGTACGGGACGCGGGAGCAGAAGGACTACTTTCTGCCGCGCATCCTCAGCGGCGAGCTGGTCTTCGCGATCGGCTACAGCGAGCCGTCCGCCGGTACGGACCTCGCGGCCCTGCGCACCCGGGCCGTGCGGGACGGCGGGGACTGGGTGATCGACGGGCAGAAGATCTTCACGTCCAACGCCCAGCAGGCGGACTGGATCTGGCTGGCCTGCCGTACCGACCCCGAGGCGCCCAAGCACCGGGGGATCTCGATCATCCTGGTGCCGACGGACGCGCCCGGGTTCTCCTGGACGCCGATCGAGACGGTGGGCGGGCTGACGACGACCGCCACGTACTACGACGCGATCCGGGTGCCGGGCTCGAACCTGGTCGGCGAGGAGAACGGCGGCTGGGGCCTGATCACCAACCAGCTCAACCACGAGCGCGTCGCCCTCGCCGCCATCGGCATGCAGGCCGAGGACTGCTACGCGAGCGCCCTCGCCTTCGCCCGCACCTCCGACCCCGTCACCGGCCGGCGCCCGGCGGACGTGCCCTGGGTGCGCTCCCGCCTCGCCGAGGTGCACGCGCGGCTCGCCGCGACCCGCCTCCTCAACTGGCGCCTGGTCGGTGACGTCGGCGCCGGGCGGCTCGCGCCGGGGGACGCGAGCGGGGTGAAGTTCGCCGGGACCGAGTCGGCGGTCGAGGTGTACCGCCTGTGCCAGGAGATCGTCGGGGACGCCGGTCTCGTACGGGCCGGATCACCCGGTGCGTACGGGATCGGGCGCGACGGCGACGGCGAGCTGGAGCGGATGAACCGGGCGGCGCAGATCAACACCTTCGGCGGCGGGGTGAGCGAGGTGCAGCGGGAGATCGTCGCGACGATGCGGCTCGGCATGAGGAAGGTGCGGCGGTGAGCGGGACGCGCGCGAGGCAGGAGGGCGGCGTGCGGGGCTCGGCGGGCGCCCCCGGAAGCACCCATGCCACGGAACCCACCGACGGCGCGGAACTCGCCGCCTTCCTCCGGGAGTTGAAGACGTACGAGGGCAGGCCCGCCGCCGAGGCCGGGGTGGGCAAGGACCCGGTGAACGAGCCGATGATCCGGCACTGGTGCGAGGCGATGGGCGACGAGAACCCGGCGTACGCAGGACCGGACGCGGTCGCTCCGCCGACGATGCTGCAGGCCTGGACGATGGGAGGGCTGAATGGGCACAAGGGCGACGCGGGACGCTCGGCGGCGTACGACGCGCTGTTCGGGCTGCTCGACGGTGCCGGGTTCACCTCGGTCGTGGCCACCGACTGCGAGCAGGAGTACCTGCGGCCGCTGCGGCCGGGGGACGTGATCACCTTTGACGCGGTGATCGAGTCCGTCTCGGCGCAGAAGACGACCAAACTGGGTACGGGGCACTTCGTGACGACGCGGATGGACGTCCAAGCGAACGGCGAACCGGCCGGGACGCACCGGTTCCGGATCCTCAAGTACGCCCCGGCGCACAGCAAACCGCGCGCCGAACCGCACAGCAAACCGCGCGGCAAACAGCCCCCGGCACGGCCGCGCCCAGTGATCAATCGGGACAACTCCGGCTTCTGGGCGGGAGTCGAGCGCCAGCAACTCCTCGTCCAGCGCTGCACGGACTGCGCGGCGCTGCGCTTCCCCTGGCTGCCGGGGTGCAACGGCTGCGGCTCCCCGCGCTGGGACACGGTGGAGGCGAGCGGCGAGGGCACGGTCTACTCGTACGTGGTCATGCACCATCCGCCCTTCCCGGCCTTCAATCCGCCCTACGCCGTCGGACTCGTCGAACTCGCCGAAGGGGTACGGATGATCAGCAATGTCGTCGGGGTGCCGGCGGACGAGGTGCGGATCGGGATGCCGGTCCGGGTCGAGTTCCGGCAGGTGGAGAAGGACCTGGTCCTCCCGGTGTTCCGGGCCGTCCCGGGGAGCGCCGACTGATGGACTTCACGCCCACCGAGGAGCAGTCCGCCGCCCTGGACCTGGCGGCGCGGATCTTCACGGACCTGTCGACGCCGGAGCGGCTCGGCGCCCTCGGCACGGACAGCGACCGGGAGCTGTGGAAGGAGCTGTGCGCGGCGGGCCTCGGCGGCGCCGTGCGCGAGACGGGGCTGCTCGGCCTCGTCCTCCTCCTGGAGGAGCAGGGCCGGCGAACGGCCCAGGTGCCGTTCGCCGCGTCCGGCGCGTACGGCCTGCTCGCCGTCGCCTCGCACGGCACCGCGGCCCAGCGCGAGCGGCTCCTTCCCGCCCTGGAGGACGGTACGGAGGTGGCGACGGGCGCGTTCCCGGCGCAGCCGGGCGTACGAGCGCTGCCCGCGCAGCCGGGCGTACGAGCGCTCCCCGCGCGGCCGGGCGCGCGCGCCGACGCGGACGGCCGGCTCACCGGCACCGTCGCCTGGGTGCCCTGGCTGCGCGACGCCACGTACGTCCTGGTGGCCGCGGCCGACCACGGGCTGTGGCTGGTGCGCACCGAGGACGCCGAGGTGCGGCCGGTCGAGCTGACCGCGCCCTGGTCCGCGGGGCACCTCGTCCTCGACGGGACCCCGGGCGAGCGGCTCGGCGGCGCGGGGGCGTACGACGACGTGCTCGCGACGGCGCGCACCGCGTTCGCCGGGTTGCAGGCCGGGGTGTGCGCCGGTTCGCTCGCCCGTGCCGTCGAACACACTTCGACGCGCGAGCAGTTCGGCAAGCCGCTGGCCGCCAAGCAGGCGGTGCTGTTGCGGGCGGCCGACGCGTACATGGACATCGAGGCGATCCGGGTCACCGCGTACGAGGCGGCCTGGCGCAGGGACGAAGGGCTCGACCACCGGGCCGCGTCCCTGACCACCGCCTGGTGGGCCTCGGAGGGCGGGCGCCGGGTCGTGCACGCGGGCCAGCATCTGCACGGCGGCGCGGGCGCGGACCTGGACCACCCGGTGCACCGGCACTTCCTGTGGGGGCGGCAGCTGGACGCGTATCTGGGCGGCGGGGCCGAAGTCCTCGCGGATCTCGGGGAGTTGCTCGCGCACGGGGACGACGCGATCGAGGAGGGGGAGCGCTCGTGAGCCACATACGCGGCCTTCGGGTCGGGGAGGAACTGCCGCCCCTGGAGATCCCGGTGACCCGCACCCTGATCGTCGCCGGGGCGCTCGCCTCGCGCGACTACCAGGACGTGCACCACGACACGGAGCTCGCGAAAGAGAAGGGCTCCCCCGACATCTTCATGAACATCCTGACGACGAACGGCCTGGTGGGGCGGTACGTCACCGACTGCTTCGGCCACGCCGCCGTACTGCGGAAGGTGGCGATCCGGCTCGGCGCGCCCAACTACCCGGGAGACACGATGGTGTTGAGGGGAACGGTCGCGGAGGTGGACGGCGCGACGGCCCGCGTGGACGTGGTCGGCGCGAACGGCATCGGCAAGCACGTCACGGGTACAGTGACCGTAGAGCTCTCCGAGGGAGACCTGAGCCTTCCCGAGGGAGACCTGAGCCTTCCCGAGGGGGAGGACGCATGAGCGTACGGAACCGGGACACCCTCGGCGGAAAGGCCGCCGTCGCGGGCATCGGCGCCACCGAGTTCTCCAAGGACTCGGGGCGCAGCGAACTGGCGCTCGCCGTCGAGGCGGTGCACGCCGCCCTCGACGACGCGGGCCTCTCCCCCGCCGACGTGGACGGCATGGTCACGTTCACCATGGACACCAGCCCGGAGATCACCGTCGCCCAGGCGGCCGGGATCGGTGAGCTGTCGTTCTTCTCGCGCATCCACTACGGCGGCGGCGCGGCCTGCGCGACCGTCCAGCAGGCGGCCCTCGCGGTGGCGAGCGGAGTCGCCGAAGTCGTCGTCTGCTACCGGGCGTTCAACGAGCGCTCGGGCCGCCGCTTCGGCTCCGGCGTCAAGGAGCGCGAGCCCTCCGCCGAGGGCGCGGCGCTCGGCTGGGCCCTGCCGTTCGGCCTTCTCACCCCGGCGTCCTGGGTCGCGATGGCCGCCCAGCGCTACCTGCACACGTACGGGCTCGGCCCCGAGGCCTTCGGCCAGGTCGCGGTCACCGACCGGAAGTACGCGGCGACGAACCCGGCGGCGTACTTCCACGGCAAGCCGATCACGCTCGCCGACCACGCCGCGTCGCGCTGGATCGTGGAGCCGCTGCGGCTGCTCGACTGCTGCCAGGAGACCGACGGCGGCCAGGCGATCGTGGTGACGAGCCCCGAGCGGGCCCGGCACCTGCGGCAGGCCCCGGTGCTCGTCGCGGCGGCGGCGCAGGGCGCGGGCCGGGCGCAGGAGCAGATGACCAGCTTCTACCGCGACGACCTCACCGGACTGCCCGAAACCTCCGTCGTGGCACGGCAGTTGTGGCGCGGCTCGGGACTGACCCCGGCCGAGATCGACGTCGGCATCCTCTACGACCACTTCACCCCGTTCGTCCTCATGCAGCTGGAGGAGTTCGGCTTCTGCAAGCCGGGCGAGGCCGCCGGGTTCGTGGCCGAGGAGGCGCTTCCGCTGAACACCCACGGCGGTCAGCTCGGCGAGGCGTACCTGCACGGCATGAACGGCATCGCGGAGGGCGTACGACAGGTGCGCGGCACCGCCGTCAACCAGGTCGCGGGCGCCTCCCGCGTCCTCGTCACGGCCGGTACGGGCGTGCCCACTTCGGGGCTCGTGCTCGCAGCGGACGGCTGAAGTCCGGCCCGCCGTGCGCGTGTCCCGGGCGTGTGCGGCAGCAGGGCACCTTGACTCACCGTATGGACCATATCGACCGTTTGGGCCTTAAAAAGCCGATCGTTGGACTTGTTCTCGCCGTGCTCTGCCTGCTCCCGCTCGCCGTGCCATCGGCCGCCGCCCCCGGGACGGCGGCCACGTCGGCCCGGCCGAAGCCCGAGGTGTTCAAGGGTCGGGCCTTCGACACCTGCAGAGCCCCGTCCCTCGCCACCATGACCGCCTGGCGCCGCCACTCCGACTACCGCGCCGTCGGCGTCTACTTCGGCGGCCGCGGCCGACACTGCCAGAGCCAGCCGCATCTCGACCGCGCCTGGCTGCGCGACGTCCATGACCTGGGCTGGGGGGTTTTGCCCCTCTATGTCGGATCGCAGTCGCCGTGCGTGCTCGCCGAGAACAAGCAGGACGTGCGCATCGGCGGCGACCCGGTCGCCCAGGGCCGTTCGGAGGGCCGGGACGCGGTCCGCCGGGCCCGCGCGTACGGACTCGACGAGGGCAGCCCGCTCTACCTCGACGTCGAGGCGTACGACCTGGGCGACAAGAAGTGCCTGGACACGACGTTGTCCTTCGTCCGCGCCTGGAACCGCGAGGTGCGGGGCGAGGGGTACGTCACCGGCTTCTACAGCAGCGCCGACTCCGGGGTGAAGCACATGGAGGCCGAGCGCAGGAAGGGCGTGAAGGACCTGCCCGAGGTGATCTGGTTCGCGCGCTGGAGCGGCAAGCCGAACCTCAACCGCGAGCCGGTCTTCCTGCCGGGCGCCTGGTACCCGCACAAGCGCATCCACCAGTACAAGGGCAACTCGAAGGAGCGGTACGGCGGCCACACCCTGCACGTCGACCGGAACCTGGTGGACGCGCCGGTGGCCCGGATCGGCTGAGGGCGGCGACTCCTTCTCCGTACGGAGACTCCTTCTCCTTGCGGCGGGCCCGGGTTCACCCCTCGGGGGCGGGCCCGGGCCCCTCCACCCTCAGGAGGTGGGACGGGCGCCGCGCGTACAACCTGAGGGGGACGAGGGTTCGGGACCTGGGGCCGATCCGCTGAGCTGGGGCCGCTCCTAGCGTGGAGCCATGACCGTTATTGAGGGGCCCGTCCGCAGTGTTGCGTCGAAGGCCGCTACGGGGGCGGCCACCGCGGCCACGACGGCCACCACCACGACCATGACCATGACCGCGCACTCCCGGTACCCGTCCTTCTCCTCGTACATGCGCGCCCGCCGACCCGTGCTGCTGCGCACCGCGCGCTCGCTGACCGCCAACCCCAACGACGCGGAGGACCTGCTGCAGACCGCGCTCACCAAGACGTACGTCGCCTGGGAGCGGATCGAGGACCACCGGGCCCTGGACGGCTATGTGCGCCGGGCCCTGCTCAACACCCGGACCTCGCAGTGGCGCAAGCGCAAGATCGACGAGTTCGCCTGCGAGGAGCTTCCCGAGCCGGACCCGATACCGCTCGCGGACCCGGCCGAGCAGCAGGTGCTCAAGGACGCCATGTGGCGCGCGATCATGAAACTGCCCGCCCGCCAGCGCGCGATGGTCGTCCTGCGCTACTACGAGGACCTGAGCGAGGCCCAGACCGCCGAGGTGCTCGGAGTCTCCATCGGCACCGTGAAGAGCGCCGTCTCCCGGGCGCTCGGCAAGCTGCGCCAGGACCCGGAGCTGACGCCGGTGCGCTGAGCGGGCCGCTCCGACGGTGGGCTGGATCACGCGTCCGTTCGGCATCCATCCGCGCCGCAGTAGTGACATACCACGTGGTATGTGGTGAGAATCGGCGGAACCCTACTGCTCCGTAGCGCCCACCGGGAGGACGCCGTGCTGAGCACCATGCAGGACGTACCGCTGACCGTGACCCGACTCCTTCAGCACGGGTCGACCGTCCACGGCACATCGCAGATCACCACGTGGACCGGGGAGGACGAGCCGCACCGCCGCTCCTTCGCCGAGATCGGTGAGCGTTCGGCCCAGCTGGCGCACGCCCTGCGCGAGGACCTGGGCGTCGAGGGCGACCAGCGGGTCGCCACGCTCATGTGGAACAACGCCGAGCATGTCGAGGCGTACTTCGCGGTCCCCGCCATGGGTGCCGTCCTCCACACCCTCAACCTGCGGCTGCCCGCCGAGCAGTTGGTGTGGATCGTCCAGCACGCCGCCGACCGCGTCATCATCGTCAACGGCTCGCTGCTCCCGCTGCTCGCACCGCTCCTGCCGCAGCTCACCCCGGTCGAGCACGTCGTCGTCTCCGGCCCCGGCGACCGCTCGCTGCTCGCCGACACGAACGTTCAGGTGCACGAGTACGAGGAGCTCCTCGCCGGTAAGCCCACCGCGTACGACTGGCCCGAGCTCGACGAACGCCGGGCCGCGGCCATGTGCTACACCTCCGGCACCACCGGCGACCCCAAGGGCGTCGTCTACTCGCACCGCTCCATCTATCTGCACTCGATGCAGGTCAACATGACCCAGTCGATGGGCCTCACCGACCAGGACACCGGCCTCATCGTGGTCCCGCAGTTCCATGTGAACGCCTGGGGCCTGCCGCACGCCGTCTTCATGACCGGCGTCAACCTGCTGATGCCGGACCGCTTCCTGCAGCCCGCCCCGCTCGCCGAGATGATCGAGCGCGAGCGCCCCACGTACGCCGCCGCCGTGCCCACCATCTGGCAGGGCCTGCTCGCCGAGCTCACCGCCAACCCGCGGAACATCGAGACCCTCGACCAGGTCACCATCGGCGGCGCCGCCTGCCCGCCCTCGCTGATGGAGGCGTACGACAAGCTCGGCGTCCGCGTCTGCCACGCCTGGGGCATGACCGAGACCTCCCCGCTCGGCACGGTCGCCCGACCGCCCGCGGGCGTGAGCGAGGCCGACGAGATGGGCTACCGCCTCACCCAGGGCCGCTTCCCGGCCGGCGTCGAGGCCCGGCTCACCGGCCCCGGCGGCGAGCAGCTGCCCTGGGACGGCACCTCAGCCGGTGAGCTGGAGGTCCGCGGCCCCTGGATCGCGGGCGCGTACTACGGCGGCGCCGGCGGCGACCCGTTCCGGCCCGCCGACAAGTTCAGCGAGGACGGCTGGCTCAAGACCGGGGACGTCGGCATCATCAGCCCCGACGGCTATCTGACCCTGACCGACCGCGCCAAGGACGTCATCAAGTCCGGCGGCGAGTGGATCTCCTCGGTCGAGCTGGAGAACGCGCTGATGGCGCACCCGGAGGTCGCCGAGGCCGCGGTCGTCGCCGTACCGGATGAGAAGTGGGGCGAACGCCCGCTCGCCACCGTGGTGTTGAAGGAGGGCGCGACCGCCGACTTCGAGACGCTCCGCGCCTTCCTCGGCGAGCACATCGCCCGCTGGCAGCTGCCCGAGCGCTGGTCGATCATCCCGGCGGTCCCGAAGACCAGCGTCGGCAAGTTCGACAAGAAGGTGATCCGCAAGCAGTACGCGGACGGGGAGTTGGACATCAAGAAGTTCTGAGGTCCTGGGACACGGGATGAGGGGCGCTGTTTCACGTGAAACAGCGCCCCTCATCCGCGTGCGCAACGGCCCTTGAGGGACGGTCAGTTGGTGCCGATCTTCGCGAGGAGGTCGACGATCCGGCCCTGCACCTCGGGGCTCGTGGACCGCTCCGCGAGGAACAGCACGGTCTCGCCGGAGGCCAGCTTCGGCAGGTCCGACTGTTCGGCGGCCGCCGTGTAGACGACCAGCGGGGTGCGGTTCAACTGCCCGTTGGCACGCAGCCAGTCGACGATTCCGGCGCGCCGGCGGCGTACCTGCAGCAGATCCATCACGACCAGGTTCGGCCGCATCTGCGTCGCGAGCGTCACCGCGTCCGTGTCGGCGGTGGCCCGCGCGACCTGCATACCGCGCCGCTCCAGGGTGGCGGTGAGCGCCCGCGCGATCTCGTCGTGCTCCTCGATGAGCAGGACGCGCGACGGGTGCTGCTCGCTGTCCCGCGGCGCGAGCGCCTTCAGGAGTACGGCGGGGTCGGCGCCGTAGGCCGCCTCGCGCGAGGCCTGGCCCAGGCCGGCGGTCACCAGGACGGGCACCTCGGCCGCGACCGCCGCCTGCCGCAGCGACTGCAGCGCGGTCCGCGTGATCGGCCCGGTCAGCGGGTCCACGAAGAGCGCGGCCGGGAACGCCGCGATCTGGGCGTCCACCTCGTCGCGGGAGTTCACGATCACCGGGCGGTAGCCGCGGTCGCTCAGCGCCTGCTGCGTGGAGACGTCGGGCGCGGGCCAGACGAGCAGTCGGCGTGGGTTGTCGAGCGGCTCGGGCGGCAGCTCGTCGTCCATCGGCTGGGGCTGCGGACTGTTCGCGACCTCGACCGCGCCACCGGGACCGTCGAGCGGTTCGGGCCCCTCGGCACCCTCGTCCGGGGCACCGATCGCGTAGGACCGGCCCTCGGTGCGCTGCCCCTCACCGCCGGGCAGCGGCCCACTCCCGGCGAGCGAACCGGAACCGGGGAGGGGACCGGAGCCGGGGAGCGAACCGGAGCCGGGGAGGGGACCGGAGCCGGGAAGCGAACCAGATCCGGGAAGTGACCCGGAGCCGGGGAGGGGGCCCGTGCCGGGCAGGGAACCGGCCGGGGGCAGCGGTCCTGGACCTGCCTGCGGGGGCGTCGGGTTCGGCGAGGGCTTCTGAGCGGCCTGGGCCTGGGGAGCCTGAGTCCCGGCAGCCGCGTTCTCGGCCCCCTTCTCCGCAGTCGGCGCCCTCTCCGCCGTCGCCGCCTTCTCCGCCGTCTCCGCCTTCTTCTCCTGCGGGGTGCCCAGCTTGCGGCGGCGACCTGAACCGCCGGTCGACTGACCGCCGGCCGTGTTCAGGCTGCCCGTCTGGGACTTGGTCGAGTTCGACGGCTGCCCCGGCGCCCGGGCCGGAAGCGGTGCGGGGCGCTGCTGCTCGGCGATGTGCTGGGCGAACGGGACGCCCTGGCCGAGCGTGCGCACGCTGATCGCCCGGCCCTGCGTCGAGGTGCTCGACCCGCCTGCCGGAGCGTCCTCCTCCGCAGGCAGGGGCTGCGCGAGCCGACTGCGCTGCGGCGTGGTCTCGGGCTGCGACTGTGCTTCCGGCTGCGACTGAGGCTGCGGCAGCGCCTTGTCCGCCTCGTCGGCCTCCGCCTCCGGGGTCTCCGGTGCGGCTGCTGCTGCCTCTTCCGGCGCGGGCTCGCTCTCCTGCGGAGCTGCGGCGGAGGGCGCCGCGGGCGCCGTGGGTGCCACGGGTGCCTGCTCGGGCGGGAGTGCGGCGGGCACGCCGGGCGCGGGCTCGGGCGCAGGCGCGGGCTCCGGTGCGGGCTCGGGTGCGGGCTCGGGCGCCGGGCGGGCGCGGCGGCGTCCGGTGGGTGCCGGAACGGGGTGCGGCTGCGGCGGGGTGTGGTCGGCCGACGGCCCGTCGGGCGCGTTGTAGCCGTGGTCGCCATCGACATCCGCCGGGGACGCCAACTCAACGTCGGCATCCGGGACTTCAGCCACTTCGGCGGGTGCGGTCACCTGCGCGGGGGCGGGCGCGGCTACGGTCTCGGGCGCGACCGGCGCGACCGGCGTGCCAGGTACGCCAGACGTACCCGGCGCCTCCGGCGTGCGGTCGGCCTCGGCGGGTGGCAGCGCGAAGGCGGTACGCGGACCGCGCTCGGCGGCAGCGGCACGTTCCTGCGCGGCGGCCAGCGCACGTCGCGCCCGCCGCCCCCTGGGCCGCACCTCGACCTCGGCACCCTCCGCAGCCGGTTCCGAACCGGGCTCCGGAGTCGTCGGCTCCGCAGCCGCGGCGGGCAGCGCGGCCAGTGCCTGCGGCGCCCTGCGCCCGGCCGGCGCGACCCCGGCGGACTCGGCCGGTACGGGCACGCCCTGCGGCGGCACCGTGTCACCGAGTCGCTGGCCCGAACCGGAACGCGAACCGGAACCGCCCGCGGCATGCTCGGCGGCGGTCACCACGGACCCCTGGGCCGGCTGACCCTGGCCCTCGGCGGCCGCCGGACGACGGCGCCTGCGACCCGTACCCGCGGAGGCGGGGGGCGTCGTGGTCCCCGCACCGTCCGTCGACGGCTGCTCGGCGCTCTGCGCGGGCACGAGCTCGGCACCCTGCACCGACTCCGCGGCCGGAGCAGCGGCCCGCCGCCGACGCCGGCCGCGCGGCTCCGCCACGCCGGACGAACTCTCCCCGGACGAACTCTCCCCGGACTCGGCCTCGTTGCCCCCGGCAGAGCTGTCGTCGAGGAACGCGTCCACCGAAGGGCCACGCCTGGCCCGCCGGCGCCCACGGCCCTCGGTCTGGTCCTGAGCGGGTACGGGCACGGCCTCACCGGAGGCGGAAACGGAACCGGAACCGGAACCGCCCCGCCCCGCAGCGGAGGCCAATTCGAGGGCCGAACCGACCACCGGAGCCGAACCCGCCCCCGTACCAGCCGCAGCCACGGCACCGGCACCGGCACCGGCACCGGGACCGGGACCGGCACCGGGACCGGCACTGGCATCGGCACCGGGGGCCTGAGCGCCCAACGGCACCTCAAGGACGTACGCGCTGCCGCTCATCCCGGGCACCTCGTGCGTCTGCAGGACACCGCCGTGCGCCCGCACGATGCCGCGCACGATCGGTCCGTGCACCGGATCGCCGCCCGCGTACGGACCGCGCACCTCGATGCGGACGACCTCGCCGCGCTGAGCGGCCGCGACCACGATCGTCGAGTCCACCTGGCCGGCAGCGGCCGGACCCGCGGATACGCGCGTATTGCCGGTCGCGTCGATGCCGGCGACGTCCGCGATCAGATGCGCGAGCGCGGTGGCGAGGCGCGGCCCGTCCACCTCGGCCTCCAACGGCGGCGCGTGCACCGCGAACTGCGCCCGGCCAGGCCCGATCAGCTCGACGGCACCCTCGACGCCCGCGGCCACCACGCCGTCGACCAGGACGCGCTGCTTGTGCAGCTCGGCGGCGTTGGTGTCGAGGTGCTGGTACGCCAGGACGTTGTCGACGAGCGTCGTCATGCGCGCGTACCCGGCGGAGAGGTGGTGCAGCACCTGGTTCGCCTCGGGCCACAGCTGGCCCGCCGGGTCCGCGGCGAGCGTGCCCAGCTCGCGGCGGAGCTCCTCGAGCGGCCCGCGCAGCGACTCACCGAGCACGGCGATCAGCTGGGCGTGCCGCGCGGAAAGCGCCTCGTACCGCTCGTTCTCCCGCTCGACCAGGGCTTCGTACCGGTCCTTCTCGCGCTCGGCGAGCGCCGCGTACCGCTCCTGCTCCCGGGACTCCAGCTCCGCGTACCGCTCCTGCTCCCGCGCTTCGAGCTCCGCGTACCGCTGCTGTTCGCCCTCGGCCAGTTCCGCGTACTTCTGCTCGGCCTGGGCGGTCTCCTGCGCGTGCTGCTCCACGAGTTCGTCGTACGCCCGGCGGTCGGTGAACGCCAGGACGGCGCCGACCAGCTGGTCCCCGTCCCGCACCGGCGCGGTCGTCAAGTCGACCTTGACCTGGCTGCCGTCCTTCGCCCACAGCACCTGCCCGCGCACCCGGTGCTTGCGCCCGGAGCGCAGCGTGTCCGCGAGCGGGCTCTCCTCGTACGGGAACGGCTCGCCGTCCGGCCGCGAGTGCTGCACCAGCGGGTGCAGCTCCTTGCCGCCGAGATCGCTCGCGCGGTAGCCGAGGAGCTGCGCGGCGGCCGGGTTCACGAGGACGACGCGGCCCTCGGTGTCGGTACCCACGACGCCCTCGGCGGCGGCTCGCAGGATCATCTCGGTCTGCCGCTGCGAACGCGCCAGCTCCGCCTCGGTGTCCACGGTGCCCGAAAGATCCCGTACGACGAGCATCAGCAGCTCGTCGCCGGAATATCCGTAGGTGCCGTGCGACTCGTACGCGTCCCGGGAGTCCTCCAGATTCGCACTGGTGACTTCGACCGGGAACTCGCTTCCGTCCGTGCGCCGTGCTGTCATCCGCCGCGGCTTGGTGCGCCCGTGGCTGTCCGCGTCCACCGTGTCGGGGCGCCGCATGGAGCCGGGGATCAGCCGGGAGTCGAACTCCGGCAGCAGATCGAGCAGACCGCGTCCGACCAGCGACCAGCCGGAGGTCTCGAAGGTCTCCAGCGCGATGCTGTTGGCGTTGACGACCGTGCCGTTGGCGTTGACGAGCAACAGCGCGTCCGGAAGGGCGTCGAGTATGGCTGCGAGGCGAGCAGCGCCTCGGGATGGCCTGCTGCTCACGACGACGGATCCTCCCTGTTACTGCCCTTTTGCCGACCTCTGGGACCCCCGGTCCCTCGGCCCTTGGCGTGTCACGGGAAGGAGTCTACGGGCACCCGTTGCGCACGCGATGCCGGATGAGAGGGAGGTCGCACGGAGGAGGTGTGTGCGCCTCGCGCGCACGCTGTGACGGGAGCGCGTGCCTCCCGCCGCACGCCGCACACGAGGCGCACACAACGGAGGTGCCGCGTCGGCGGGTTGAGCGCGACGAGCTTCCGGCGACGCCTTCACCAGCGCGCCCGACCGGGGCCCGACCGGTGTGCCCGACCGATGTGGCCGACCGATGTGGCAGCGGCGGCCTGCGCAGGCCTGCGCCGGTCTCAGCGCAAGCCGACCGGAGCGCCCGCTCCGCCGCCCGTGACCTCGGGCAGCACCGGCACCATCGTGTTCCACCGCCCGATCTCGCACCCGCCACTGCGGTCGTACGTCGCGTTCACCGGCCGGCCCTGCCAGACACCGACGACATGGGCGGTGCCCGGGCCGCCGTGCTGCATCGTGCAGAACGAGTCCGCGGGCACGGGCGCGAACGGGTCCGCGCCCTCCTGCGCGAGCTGCCCGAGCCGGTCGCACGCCTCCGCGGCGTGCCGGTGCGTACCGCCGTAGCTCCCGTCGCTTCCGCACTCCAGCTGGTACGTGCCGTCCTCGGCGGTGCCGGTGCCCGAGACGGTCACGGTCAGCTGGTCCTGCTCGGTCAGCGGTAACCGCGGCGCGGGCGAGGCCTCCTGCGCGACGGCGGGGGCGGCGGACAGCGCGGCGAGGGACGCGACGGCGGTGCAGGCGATACGGCGCAGCAGCACGGGGACTCCAGGGAGGGTGAGGTGGCGAGTGGTGAGGGTGACCGGAGGGGGCGACCCGGGGCGACCCGAGAGGAAACGCCTCACCGCTACTAACGCCCGTCGCGCCCCGACGTTGCGCCCCTCGCGCCCCCGCTCGCATCGCCGCAGGCCGCGCCCGTCGTAACGCTTTGCCCTGCCGCCCGCCCGCCTAGTACCGTGGGTGGCGATTGGTGACATCCCGCTGGGCTGTGTCATCATCTGCAACGCACCACGCGCAAGCGCGGTGTGCTGGAGGCGTCGCCTAGTCCGGTCTATGGCGCCGCACTGCTAATGCGGTTTGGGTCTTAAAGCCCATCGAGGGTTCAAATCCCTCCGCCTCCGCAGCAAGATCCGAAGCCCCGGTCCTGAAGGACCGGGGCTTCGGCGCGTCCGGGACCCGAGCGCGCCCAAGGGCCACGCCAGGATCACTCTCAGGAGCGTTTTCGCAGGTCACAAGGGGTGAGCTAAACGGATTTCACATGACGACGGCAGTCATGTAATGTTCTTCCTGTCGCCGCGAGCGGGCCGAAAGGCCGGGAAGCGAAGACGAAAACAGAACAAGCACTCGTAGCTTAACGGATAGAGCATCTGACTACGGATCAGAAGGTTGCAGGTTCGAATCCTGCCGAGTGCACACAGGTCAAAGGCCCCGTCGGTTCGTCCGGCGGGGCCTTTGACATCAGCGGGTGACATCAGTGCCGCTGGAAACCTGCCGTCAGTCGCCCGAGGCTTCCCCTTCCGACTCCTCCTCGGAGTCATCCAGGTTGAGCGCGTCATCCATGTGCTCCGCCGCCGCCCGCAGCGTCGTGTCCATCACGTGCGCGTAGGTGTCGAGCGTCATCGTGATCGTGCTGTGGCCGAGCGTCTCCATGATCGTGCGGGCGTCGACGCCCTGGGCGAGCAGGAGTGAGGCGCAGGTGTGGCGGAGGTCGTGGACGCGCACGCGCCGCACCTTCGCGTCCCGACACAGGATGGTGAGCATCCGGTTCAGGCTCCGGGGGTCGGTGACCCTGCCTTTGGCCGTCGTGAAGACCAGGCCGTCCGGCTGGCCGGGGGCAGGCTTCCACTTGTCACCTGCGACCTTGCGTTCCCTCTCCTGCTGCTCGCGGTGTTGGGTGAGTGCCCGCACGAGGTGTCGGGGCAGTGGCACCGTGCGGATGGACCGTGTGGTCTTGGGCGTCCCGAAGAGCAGTTCCCGGCGGATGCGCTGCACGTTCCGGCGCACCCGGAGCTGTCCATTCGTGAGGTCGATGTCGGACCACGTGAGCCCCAGAGCCTCACCCCGGCGCAGGCCGGTGGATACGAGGAGAAGCCACAGGGCGTACAGCCGGTGCGGGCGGGCGGTCTTGAGGAGCAGCCGTACTTCCGCAGCGTCCAAGGGGCGCACCTCCTTGGCCGTGACGGTGGGCGTTTCCACGATGCGCGCGACGTTCCGCGCGATCAGTTCCTCGCGCATCGCCTGCTGTAGGGCAGACCGCAGTACGGCGTGCACGTACTGCACGGTCCGGGCGGACGCGGAGCGCTTGCAGCACTTGCCCACGGCGCAGCAATTGCGCTTGCCCTCGGGTCGTTCGTGGTCGGCGCCGCGCAGGCAGCACAGGCAAGCGTTCTTGAACTCGGTGAGGAAGCGCCGAATGTCCGCCGGGGACAGCCGGTTGAGCCGTTTCTTGCCGAGTGCCGGCCGGATGTAGAGGCGGGTCAGGCCCTCGTAGCTGTTCAGGGTCGCGGGCTTGAGGCGCTCGGGGGCGACGGTGGCGAGCCAGTACGTCAGGTAGTCGCCGAAGGCCATCGCGGAGGACGCGGCGGGGATGCCCTGACGGGTCTTCGCCAGCAACTCCGTGAGCTTGTCGGCCACTTCCTCGCGGGTCTTGCCGTAGACGAACTTTCGCATTCGTGTTCCATCCGGACGGTAGACGTAGGCGGCGGCTGAGAAGCGTCCGTCCTTGCGCTTCGTGATGGTGCCTTCGCCATTGGCGCGTCGTTTGGCCATCAGGCG
>NZ_JASCIS010000016.1 GCF_029968015.1 Streptomyces luteolus | reverse complement strand
GGCCCAGGAGGAGCTGGGCAAGGTCCGGGCCCTCATGGCGATTCCCGAAGAGGACGACGCCTGGGGCAGGACGCAGATCAGCGACCTGCTGGAGGACTGCGTCAAAGAGAAGACCCCTCTGCCGGACTACGACGAGACCCGTCGCCGGTTCCAGACGGGTCAGTCGCTCAACTCGAAGACCACCGTCGGGGAGTGGCTCGACACCTGGCTGGCCGGGCGGAAACGTCTGCGCCGTGGCGGCGCGTCGCGCTACGAGTGCGACATCCGCGTCCACCTCAAGCCGCACCTCGGGCACCTTCGCCTCGACAAGCTCCGAGTCCACCACATCGACAAGATGTTCGACGCCATCAACGAGCGGAACATCGAGATCCAGGAGCAGAACGCCCAACGCCGTGCGGTCGCCAACGAGCTGAAGGCCACCCCGAACAAGGGAGCAGAGAATCGAGCACGCCGGAAGTGGTTCCGCGCCCAGCTCGACGCGATGCCCCCGTATCGTCGCGTCACCGGCCTGAACACCCAGCCCCACATTCGCGACACGCTCCGGGCCGCCCTGAACGTCGCCATCGCCCAGCAGGTCATGCCTGCCTTCAACCCGGCCGCTCACGTCGAGTTGCTCCCGGGAACAAAGCCGAAGGCCCTGCTCTGGACCGAGGAGCGCATCGCCCGCTGGCAGGAAACCGGCAAGAAGCCGTCGCCGGTCATGGTCTGGACCCCGGAGCAGACCGCCGTCTTCCTCGGCTTCGTCGCGGGAGACGGCTATACCTGCTCTGGCGGCTCATCGCCTTTCGAGGCACCCGCCGAGGAGAAGCCTGCGGTGTCCGCTGGGAGGACTACTCCGCGAAGCACTGCTCGCTGGCCATCGCCACGCAGCTCGTGCAAGACGGCTGGGAAGTCCACGAGGGCGCGCCTAAAACGGACAGCGGCCTCCGGCTGATTGCCCTGGACGGCGAGACCAACGAGGGCTTCCTCACGCACAAGGGTCGCCAGCAGAGGAAGCGCGAGGCATGGGGCGAGGGCTGGCAGGACACCGGTCGCATCTTCACCCAGGAGGACGGCTCCCTCCTCCACCCGGGCAAGGTCAGCGACCTGTTCGAGCGTCTCACGGAGGCGGCTGGCCTTCCGCCGATCCGCCTTCATGACCTCCGGCACGTCGCAGCGACACTGATGCTCGCGGCGGGCGTCGACATCAAGGTCGTCTCGGAGACCCTCGGCCACTCGGACACGCGGATCACGCGGGACATCTACCAGTCCGTCCTCGACGACCTGGCACGCGACGCCGCCGAGAAGGTCGTGCAGCTCGTACCCCATGCGCGTAAGGCGCTGGCGGCTGTTCCCGACGTCGTGCCGCAGGCAGACCCCTCGTCTCGCCTGCCGAGGATGGTGCCGCCGCGCAAGGACGACGCAGCACAGCAGAATCGTTCCGCCTGACGGCGGACGGAAAAGGAGCCCCGGTCAGAGGGAAGTTGACCGGGGTCTCCTGCTTGTGTACGAAGCCGTTTCACGGCCCCGCTGGGCTGCTCAGAGAGGGTCATCCACGACCGTCAACAGCGCTGCGGCGATGGCAATCAGCGCTTTCGCCTCATCCCGGCTGTAGGTTAACGCCGACGTCACCGCGTCCTTGTGCACCGCTGCGCTCGTCTGGTCCTCGACCGCAAAGCGGATCCAGGCCCAGCGTTCGTCCTGCGTGCGCTGCAACCTGCCCTTGCCGCCGGGCCACTTCCAGCCGCTATGGCCCTTGATCCATTCCAGCGCGCGACGGGCCTCCAGGATCGCACCGTCGATGTCGTCGTCCAGAAGTCGTCGCTGGGCGGCGCGCAGGAACCGGGCGGGCATCGCGCGGGGGTCGTCCTCTAGCGGGAACGGGACCTGCATCTCGAACGCGACCGCGGACCCGAGGGCGGTGACCTGTTCGATCCAGCGGCTCTTTGCCACGCTGAAGTGCAAGATCTCCGTCGTGCTGCCGGGGAAGCCGAGGGCTTGGGGAAGCGTGCCGGCGACCTCCAGTTCCATTCGGAGGTCGCCGTCTCGGGCCTCGTTGATGGCGTGGAGCTGGGCCGAGGTAAGGAGGAACTTGAGGACCGGGCGCTCGACTCCGGTCTCAGGCGTGAATGCGAGGACTTCCGTGCCCCGTCCGACGAGCGTCCGCTGGTAGGGGTTCGCGATCCCGTACAGGTCGGTCTGCAGCGCCAGGACCCTGCCGGCCTTCGTCGCGCTAGGCGCTTTCACATCCAGCCCCACCTGGAGACAGATCGTGCCCATGCCCCGCAGGAGCTGCACGCTCTCCTCCCGGACGCCGAGGACGAATTCGCCGGCCTCCGCGTCGAAGCGCATCACGTTCACGACCGGCCCCTCCACCGTGATCTTCCGGCCGACCGATTCTCTACCAGGCGGCGCCGTGACACCGCCTGTTTATAGGAACCTTCCAAGACCGCTCGCGACGGACCACGGCCCCTGGACCACGGATGTGCTCCTGAAATTGCCCCTCCCGTCCCCGGTCGATCGCCCCCGCTTGTCCACCGGGCTGCACGCGCGCTGCACGCCTGTCCACCGGTTTGTCCACCGATTGTCCACCGGTTGTCCACCGGGGGCGATCATGAGGCCCCAAGCGGGACGCGTTACCCAGAGGAATGGATCATGAAAAGCACAAAGGCCCAGGTCAGAGGCTATCTGTCCTGGGCCTTTACTGAGCCGCCTTCGGGATTCGAACCCGAGACCTACGCATTACGAGTGCGTTGCTCTGGCCATCTGAGCTAAGGCGGCAAGCTGCGGGGATGAGGTCTCCTCCCCTGCGGGAAGAGGTTCGCATCAGCAGCGGCGCCAAGTCTACAGGGTTAAAAGGGGTGCCCCTGACCACCCCTGACAGAGGCCCGAGCAGGGGTGGTCCTCGGCGCTGGTCAGCACTTCTTCGCGTCCGCCGGTGCCTTCCCCTGGAGGAGGTAGCGGTTGATCGCGGAGTCCACGCAGTCGCTGCCTCGGCCGTACGCGGTGTGGCCGTCGCCGTTGTAGGTGAGGAGGCTGCCGGTCTCCAGCTGCTCGGCGAGGGCCTCGGCCCACTTGTACGGGGTGGCCGGGTCGCGCGTCGTGCCGACCACGACCATCGGGGCGGCGCCCTCGGCGTGGATGGCGTGCGGCTCGCCGGTCGCGCGGACGGGCCAGTACGCGCAGTTCAGGGACGCCCAGGCGAGGCCCTCGCCGAAGACCGGGGAGGCCTTCTCGAACTCCGGCAGCGCCTTCTTCACCTCGTCCGGGGACGTGAAGGCGGGCGGCAGGTCGAGGCAGTTCACGGCGGCGTTGGCGAACATCAGGTTCGCGTACTTCCCGTCGCCGTCCCGTTCGTAGTAGCTGTCCGCGAGGAAGAGCAGGCCCGCGCCGTCCTTGTCCTCGATGGCCGTGGCGAGGCCGTCGCGCAGCTGGGGCCAGGCCGCCTCGTCGTACATCGCGGCGATCACGCCGGTCGTGGCGAGGGATTCGCCGAGCTCGCGGTCCATGCCGGTCGGGATCGGCTGCTTGTCCAGGGAGCGGAAGAACGCCTTCAGCCGCTTGCCGGCCTCTTCGGGGGTGCCGGTGCCGAGCGGGCAGTCCTTGCGGCGCACGCAGTCCTCGGCGAAGGACTGGAACGCCGTCTCGAAGCCCTCCGTCTGCTCCAGGTTCATCTGCCGCGCGGGCAGCGACGGGTCCATCGCGCCGTCGAGCACGAGCCGACCGGTCCGCGACGGGTAGAGGCTCGCGTACGTCGCGCCCAGGAACGTGCCGTACGAGGCGCCCACGTACTGGAGCTTCTGGTCGCCGAGCACCTCGCGCAGCACATCCATGTCGCGGGCCGCGGCGACCGTGGAGACATGCGGGAGCACCTTGCCGGACTTCTGCTCGCAGCCCCGCGAGAACTTCTTGTACGCGGCGACGAGCAGGTCGGTCTCCGCCTGGTCGTCGGGCGTGGTGTCCGTCTCGGTGTACGCGTCCATCGCCTTGCCGTCGAGGCATTCGACGGGCTCGCTGCGGGCCACGCCGCGCGGGTCGACGGCCACCATGTCGTACTGCGCGCGGACCGGCTCCGGGTATCCGATCGCGGCGTACGACTGGAGGTACTCGATGGCCGAGCCGCCCGGGCCGCCCGGGTTGACCAACAGCGAGCCGAGCCGCTTGCCGGGGCCCGTGGCCTTCTTGCGGGCGACGGCGAGCTTGATGTCCCCCTCCTGCGGCTTCTCGTAGTCGAGCGGGGCCTTCATCGACGCGCACTGGAAGCCGGGCACACCGCAGTCGCGCCAGCTCAACTTCTGGTCGTAGTACGGCTGGAGCTCTTTCGGGGTCTGCGTCGGGAGCGCGTACTCCGTGTCGTCGTCGGACGGCGAACTCCCGGACGAGCAGCCCGAGACCAGCAGCGCGGCGGCGACGAGGAGCGAGCCGCCGGTGCGGATGTTGCGGAGCCTGGTTCCCATCCGAGGAGCGTATCCGGAGGGTGGCGGGGCGCGCACATTCCGTGGTCAAGGGGGCTCGTGGCGGGAGGGCTGCTGCTCTCGGGGGCTGAGGCAGGCGCCGCGGCTCAGCGGGCGCGGCTCAGCGGGCGCGTCTCAGCCGCCGCGTCTCAGCGGGCGCGTCTCAGTGACACCGCCATCGCCTCCACCGCGAGCAGCGGGGCCACGTTCCGGTCAAGTGCCGTACGACAGGCGGCGATCGACTCGATGCGACGCAGCGTCGTCTCGGGGGAGGTGCCGAGCGCGATGCGGTCGAGGGCGTCGCGCACCTCGGTGTTGGCGAGGGCGACCTGCGAGCCCAGCTGGAGCGCGAGGACATCGCGGTAGAAGGCCGTGAGGTCGACCAGGGCGAGGTCGAGGCTGTCCCGCTGCGTGCGCGTTCTGCGGCGCTTCTGCTTGTCCTCCAGCTCCTTCATCACGCCCGCGGTGCCGCGCGGCATGCGGCCGCCCTGCGCCGCGCCGAGCGCCGCCTTCAGCTCCTCGGTCTCCTTGGTGTCGATCTCCTCCGCGACCTGCTTGGCGTCCTCCGCCGCCGCGTCGATCAGCTCCTGCGCGGCTCGCAGGCAGCCGCCGATCTCCTCGACGCGCATCGGCAGCTTCAGGACGGCCGCTCTGCGCGCGCGGGCCCGCTCGTCCGTGGCCAGGCGCCGGGCCCGGTCGATGTGGCCCTGGGTCGCGCGGGCCGCGGTCCGCGCGACCTCCGGCTCGATGCCGTCCCTGCGGATCAGCAGGTCGGCGACGGCCTGCACCGAGGGCGTACGGAGCGTCAGGTGGCGGCAGCGCGAACGGATCGTGGGCAGCACGTCTTCCAGCGAGGGCGCGCAGAGCAGCCAGACCGTGCGCGGGGCGGGTTCCTCGACGGCCTTCAGGAGGACGTTGCCCGCGCCCTCGGTGAGGCGGTCGGCGTCCTCCAGGACGATGACCTGCCAGCGGCCGCCCGCGGGCGAGAGCTGCGCCCGGCGGACCAGCTCGCGGGTCTCCTTCACGCCGATGCTGAGCATGTCCGTCCGCACGACCTCCACGTCCGCGTGCGTACCGACCAGCGATGTGTGGCAGCCGTCGCAGAAGCCGCAGCCCGGCGCGCCGCCGAGGGCGCGGTCCGGGCTGACGCACTGGAGGGCAGCGGCGAAGGCGCGCGCCGCGGTGGCGCGGCCCGAGCCGGGCGGGCCGGTGAACAGCCAGGCGTGCGTCATCTTGGAGGCGTCGGCCACCGGCTCGCCCGCGGCCGTGGCGGTCACCAGGGCGTCGGCGTCCCGGGCGGCGGCGTCGAGCTGCGCCGCGACGCGCTCCTGTCCGACCAGGTCGTCCCATACGGGCATGGCGCCCCCCTACCTCTCCGTACGTGCCTGCGCTGCGATGTCCATTGTGAGGCAGGGGTCTGACAGTCGGCCCCAAGGACGAGGGGGCGGCGGATGCGTACCCCCGCACCCACGCCCAAGGCCGAGGGGGCGGCGGATGCGTACCTCCGCACCCACCGCCCCCTCACAGGACTTGCAGCCGCTACCGCCGCCCGCGGCGCTTACCGCCGCGGTCCTCTCCGTCGTCCTCCCGCGGTCCGAGCAATTCGTCCGCGAGGGTCGGCAGGTCGTCCAGCGGGGTCTCCTCCGCCCAGTCCGGGCGGGGGCGGGATGCGCGCGGCGGGAGCGCGTTCGGGTCGACCTGCGGGAGCTCGGCGGTCCGCTCGTTGTCCGAGCCGGCGGACGGGCCCGGCCGCTCGTCGCGGAAGATGCCGTGCGGCACACGGTCGGTCGGTGCCTGAGCGGGGCCGGTGGGGCCGGCGGGGCCGGCGTCCCGAACCGGAGGCAGCACCGCCGTCTCGTCGGCCGCGCTCTGCGGGGCGGGCGGCTGCGGCAGGACGGCGGTCTCCTCGGAGTCGGGGCCGCCCGCCACCGGGAGGACCGTGGTCGCGTCGGAATCCGCGTCCGCGCCAGACCCGCCGGACGACTGCGGCCGGACCATCGGCGTCTGCAGCGTCGTCTCGTTGTCGGAGCCGGTGCCGGTGCCGGTGCCGGTGCCGGTGCCGGAGTCGCTGTCGGAGCCAGTGCCGGAGCCCGAGCCGGTGCCAGCGCCAGTGCCGGTGCCGGAACCCGTGCCAGCGCCAGCGCCGGAACCCATGCCAGCGCCAGCACCCGTGCCGGAGCGCCTCGGCTCCTGCGGTGCCTGTCCCGCCGGGGCCGGGCCGGACGCCGTCGCCCTGCGGGCCTCCTCCGCGCGGAGCAGCGCCTCCTCGGCCTTGCGCTGCTTCTCCAGGCGGCGCTCCTCGGCCTCGGCGCGCAGCCGTGCCTCCTCCTCGGCCTGCTGGCGCAGCCGCTCCTGCTCGGCGGCCCGCACCTTCTCCTCGGCCTCGCGGCGCTTGCGCTCCTCCTCGGCGAGGCGACGGGCCTCCTCCGCGCGCTGCCTGGCCTCCTCGGCCTGGCGCTCGGCCTCGCGGCGGCGGGCCTCCTCCAGCTCGCGGCGCTTGCGCTCCTCCTCCTCGGCGCGCAACTTGGCCAGCTGCTCCTGCCGTTCACGCTCCAGGCGCTCTTCCTCGGCCTTGCGCGCGGCCTCTTCCTCCGCCTTGCGCCTGGCCTCCTCCTCGGCGGCCTTGCGGGCCTCCTCCTGCGCCTTCACCTCGGCGTCGGAGAGGGGCAGCATCTGGTCCAGACGGTGGCGTACGACCGTGGTCACCGCCTCCGGTTCCTGGCCGGCGTCCACCACCAGGTAGCGGCCGGGATCGGCGGCGGCGAGCGTGAGGAAACCCGAGCGCACGCGCGCGTGGAACTCGGCGGGCTCCGACTCCAGGCGGTCGGGCGCCTCGGTGAACCGCTCCCGCGCGGTCTGAGGGGAGACGTCGAGCAGCACCGTCAGATGCGGTACGAGTCCGTCCGTGGCCCAGCGCGAGATCCGGGCGATCTCGGTCGGCGACAGGTCGCGCCCGGCGCCCTGGTACGCGACCGACGAGTCGATGTACCGGTCGGTGATGACGACGGCGCCGCGCTCCAGGGCGGGGCGCACGACCGTGTCGACGTGCTCCGCGCGGTCCGCGGCGTAGAGCAGGGCCTCCGCGCGGTGCGAGAGCCCGGCCGACGAGACGTCGAGCAGGATCGAGCGGAGCCGCTTTCCGACCGGGGTCGCGCCGGGTTCGCGGGTCAGGACGACCTCGTGGCCCTTGGTCCTGATCCACTCGGCGAGCGCCTCGGCCTGCGTGGACTTGCCCGCGCCGTCGCCCCCTTCGAGTGCGATGAAGAAGCCGGTGGCGGCGGGCGCCTGCTCCGGCTCCGCCCCGCGCAGGGCCTCGCCGAGGTCGCGCCGCAGCGGCACCCCCGAGCGGTCGTCCGTCTTGGCGAGGACGAGCGCCGCGACGGGCAGCAACAGCGCGCCGGCCAGCATCATCGTGAACGCGGCACCGCCGTGCGCGAACACGAACTTGCCGCTCTCAAGGCGGTGCGGCCCGATCGCCGCGGCGAGCAGAGGCGCCGCGAGCGCGCCGAGCGCGACCAGGACGCGCACGACCGCCTGCAGATGTTCGGTGGTCCGGACGCGGCGGTGGTCCTCGACCTCCAGGTCGAGCAGGGCGTGCCCGATGTGGGCGGCGACCCCGGCCGCGTACCCGGAGAGCGTGGCGAGCAGCAGGACCGTGGTGGTGTCGGGGACCAGGCCGGCCGCGAGCAGGCCGATGCCCGTGACCGCGACGGCGAGCGCGAGCAGCCTGCGGCGCGACAACCCGGGCAGCACCGAAGGCGCCGTGCGGATGCCGACGACGGTGCCGCCGGTCAGGCCGACCACGAGCAGGCCGAAGAGCACCGGCCCGCCGTCCAGATCCACGGCGTGCAGCACGGCCACGGCGACGGCGGCGGAGATCGCACCGGCGACGGAGGCGCAGGCCAGGACCAGCAGCGGGGCGGCGTTGGTGCGGCCCTTGTCCACACCGGATGCGGTCTTCGGACGGCGCAGCCCCTCCAGCGGCGAACGGGCCCGCGGCGTCTGCGCGTCGGGCAGCTCCAGGAAGTACACGACGGAGAGCGAGGCGGCGAAGAGGCCGGCCGCGACGTACGAGGCGAGCGCGACCTGGTGCAGCGCGAACCAGTCGATCCCGGCGCCCAGCAGGTTGCCGATCAGCGTGACGGCGATCAGGGCGAGCGCGGCGAGCGGCACCGCGACGAACCCGGTGCGCAGCGAGAGGCGGCGCAGCGCCTCCATGTGGTCCGGCAGCGGCCGCACCGTGGCGCCCTCGGGCGGCGGCGCGGGCAGCAGGGCCGGGGCGGCGCTCTCCCGGGACACGGCCCAGAAGCGCTCGGCGACGCCGATGACGAAGCCGCTGACGAGCAGCGCGGCCAGGGCGTTGTCCGGCGTCCAGTCGATCCACAGCGGCGCGATGATCAGCAGCGCGGCGCGCAGGCCGTCCGCCCCGATCATCGTCCAGCGCCGGTCCAGCGGCCCGCCCGCCCGTCGCCTGCCACCACCCTTGTTCGAAGTCGCTGCTCTCCTGTTCGAAGTCGCCGCTCTCCCCCCGGATCCTGAGGTCAGCGAGGTGAGCGGCCCGAGCAGGACCGCGCCGAAGAGCAGCGTGGCGAGGACGCGCACGCCGAAGACCGCCGCGACGGCGAAGGCCGCCCCGCGGTAACCGCTCCCGAACGCGCCTTCCGCGACCGCCGCCTGCAGGGCCAGGACGACGAGGACGAGAAGCGCGAGTGCGTCGCCGACACTGCCCACGAGGTGTGCGCTCCACAGCCGCTTGAGCGGCGGGAACCGCAGCAGTGCGCGTACCGCGCGTTCTCGGGAGTCGGCGACCAGGGCGTCGTCGGGGTCGTGGCTCACGACCGTTGGCTGCTCGGCACGCGTCATTTCGTCAGCCTATCGGGAACGACTGACATCCCGGGGGCCCGGCCGAACATACGCCCGCATGCGACCAAGGCCACAGGGCCAGGGCGGCCGGGGCGGCCAGGGCGGCCAGGCCCGGGGGCCAGGGCAGCGGTACGACAACGGGGCGGACCGAACGAGTCGGTCCGCCCCGCAGGGGTCGTACGGTCGCGTCAGTCCTCGGAGGGCACCGTCGCGGAGGCCGTCTTCTTGGCCGGGGCCTTCTTCGCCGCGGCGGTCTTGGCCGTGGCCTTCTTCGCCGTCGTCGTCTTCTTGGCGGCCGTCTTGGCGGTCGCGGTCTTCTTGGCGGTCGTGGTCTTCTTGGCCGCCGTCTTCTTCGCCGCGGTCTTCTTGGCCGGGGCCTTCTTGGCGGTCTTCTTCTTCGCCGGCCCCTTGGCGCGCTTCTCGGCGAGCAGCTCGAAGCCGCGCTCGGCGGTGATCTCCTCGACGGAGTCGGCCGCGCGCAGCGTCGCGTTGGTCTCGCCGTCCGTGACGTACGCGCCGAAGCGGCCGTCCTTCACGACCACCGGCTTCCCGCTGACCGGGTCCTCGCCCAGCTCCTTCAGCGGCGGCTTGGCGGCGGCGCGGCCGCGCTGCTTCGGCTTGGAGTAGATCTCCAGGGCCTCTTCGAGCGTGATGGAGAAGAGCTGCTCCTCGGCCTCCAGGGAGCGGGAGTCGGTGCCCTTCTTCAGATACGGGCCGTACCGGCCGTTCTGCGCGGTGATCTCGACGCCCTCGGCGTCCGTGCCCACCACGCGCGGCAGCGACATCAGCCGCAGCGCCTCTTCGAGGGTCACCGTGTCCAGGGACATCGACTTGAACAGCGAGGCCGTGCGCGGCTTGACGGCGTTCTTGCCGGTCTTCGGGGTGCCCTCGGGGAGCACCTCCGTGACGTACGGGCCGTACCGGCCGTCCTTGGCGACGATCTCGTTGCCGCTGTGCGGGTCCTTGCCGAGCGCGAAGTCGCCGCTGGGCTTGGCGAGCAGCTCCTCGGCGTAGTCCACCGTCAGCTCGTCCGGAGCGAGGTCGTCCGGAACGTCCGCGCGCTGGTGGTTCTCCTCGCCCTTCTCGCCGCGCTCGATGTACGGGCCGTACCGCCCGACGCGGAGCAGAATGCCCTCCCCTACGGGGAAGGAGGAGATCTCGCGGGCGTCGATCGCGCCGAGGTCGGTGACGAGTTCCTTGAGGCCGCCGAGATGGTCCCCGTCGCCGTTCCCGGCGTCCGAGGCGGAGCCCGCGGTGGCCTCGTCGTCGCCCTCGCCGAAGTAGAACCGCTTCAGCCACGGCACGGCCTGGGCCTCACCGCGCGCGATGCGGTCGAGGTCGTCCTCCATCTTGGCGGTGAAGTCGTAGTCGACGAGCCGCCCGAAGTGCTTCTCCAGGAGGTTGACCACGGCGAAGGACAGGAAGGACGGGACGAGCGCCGTGCCCTTCTTGAAGACATAGCCGCGGTCGAGGATCGTGCCGATGATCGACGCGTACGTCGACGGGCGGCCGATCTCCCGCTCTTCGAGCTCCTTGACCAGGCTGGCCTCGGTGTAGCGGGCCGGGGGCTTGGTGGCGTGGCCGTCGACGGACATGTCGTCGGCGGACAGCGCGTCGCCCTCGCCGACCTGCGGCAGCCGGCGCTCGCGGTCGTCCAGCTCGGCGTTCGGGTCGTCGGCGCCCTCGACGTAGGCCTTGAGGAAGCCGTGGAAGGTGATGGTCTTGCCGGACGCGCTGAACTCGGCGTCGCGGCCGTCGGAGGCGGTGCCGCCGATCTTGACCGTGACCGAGTTGCCGACCGCGTCCTTCATCTGGGAGGCGACGGTCCGCTTCCAGATCAGCTCGTAGAGGCGGAACTGGTCGCCGGTCAGACCGGTCTCGGCGGGCGTGCGGAAGCGGTCGCCGGAGGGGCGGATCGCCTCGTGCGCCTCCTGCGCGTTCTTGACCTTGCCCGCGTACGTGCGCGGCTTGTCCGGCAGGTAGCTGCTGCCGTAGAGCTGCGTGACCTGCGCACGGGCCGCGGACACGGCGGTGTCCGACAGCGTCGTGGAGTCCGTACGCATATAGGTGATGAAGCCGTTCTCGTACAGCTTCTGCGCGATCTGCATCGTGGCCTTCGCGCCGAAACCGAGCTTGCGCGAGGCCTCCTGCTGCATCGTCGTCGTACGGAACGGGGCGTACGGCGAGCGGCGGTACGGCTTGGACTCGACCGAGCGGACCGCGAACCGCGCGTCCTCCAGGGCGGCGGCGAGCGCGCGGGCGTTCGCCTCGTCCAGGTGCAGGGTGTCGGACTTGAGCTGCCCGACGGAGTTGAAGTCGCGGCCCTGCGCGACGCGCTTGCCGTCGACGGTGGTCAGCTTGGCGACCAGCTGCGAGGGGTCGCTCTTGTCCCCGGCGCGGCCGGTGCCGAAGGTTCCGGTCAGGTCCCAGTACTCGGCGGAGCGGAAGGCGATGCGCTCGCGCTCGCGCTCGACGACGAGGCGGGTGGCGACGGACTGCACACGGCCCGCCGAGAGCCGCGGCATGACCTTCTTCCACAGCACCGGCGAGACCTCGTAGCCGTAGAGGCGGTCGAGGATGCGGCGGGTCTCCTGGGCGTCGACCATGCGCTTGTTGAGGTCGCGGGGGCTGGCCACGGCCTCCTGGATCGCGGCCTTGGTGATCTCGTGGAACACCATGCGCTTGACCGGGACCTTGGGCTTGAGCACTTCGAGCAGGTGCCACGCGATGGCTTCGCCCTCGCGGTCCTCATCGGTCGCGAGGAAGAGTTCGTCGGACTCCTTCAAGAGGTCCTTGAGCTTCTTGACCTGCGCCTTCTTGTCGGCGTTGACGACGTAGATCGGCTGGAAGTCGTGCTCGACGTCCACGCCGAGGCGGCGCACCTCGCCGGTGTACTTGTCGGGCACCTCCGCGGCGCCGTTCGGAAGGTCACGGATGTGCCCGACGCTCGCTTCGACGACATAACCAGGGCCGAGATAGCCCTTGATCGTCTTCGCCTTGGCAGGCGACTCGACGATGACGAGTCGGCGGCCGCCGTGTGCGGTCTCGCTGGTCGGGGACAACGTGGCTCTTCTCTCCGGTCGACGCTCGGTGGCTCTGCGGGGGCTCCGCGGTGGCGCTCTTGCGGTCTGCACGGGCCTCGCACGGGGGCTCGTACACCTTCATACGGTGGCGCCGTATGTGTTCATACAGTGACGCCGTATGCGTTCATACGGTGACGCTGCGGAGTGTGACGGTACAGCCCGCCCCCGTGTCAAACGGGAAAAGTCCGCAACGGCCACTCGAACGGTAACCCGACTACCGCCATTCCTGCCGCCCGGAGTGTCCACCTGCCCTTTCGGCAATATCCGGAATCGTGCCTCTCAGAATCCACCCTCGGGTCACCGGAGCGCCACCCCGAGGTCAGGCCCTGTCCGCGTTCCAGCGCCGGTCACAGGCGCGAGAAGCACCACACCCCGAGCGCCAGGGCCGCCACGCCGACCGTGGTCGTGAGCGCCACCGATGCGACCGGGCTCACACCCTGCGCCACTGGCGCGCGGTGCCGCACCCGCACCCCGGTCCACATCAGCAGCGCGGCTCCGAACAGTGTGAACACCGCTCCCGCGAAGATCGCCGGTCCGCTCTCCATGCCCGTATCCTCCCGCCCCGGATGCCCAGGGCTCGGACGCTGACACGGCCGGAACACGCCGTGAACACGTCTGGGCGTCCCGGGCGCGAACCCGGCGTGAAGAACGAGAGGCGGCGGGAGGAGGCGGGAGGCGGCGGGAGGCGGCGGGTCTGGGCGCCTATGCCGGCTGCTATGTCGGCTGCGGCACCGGGTCCAGGAAACCCTGCTCCACAAGGAGACGGATCTGCTGCGGCGTACGGTCACGCAGCAGCACCGGGTCCTCGCCCACCAGCTGCGCGATGGCGTCCAGGATCCGGCCCGCGCTGAGCGAGCCGTCGCACACCCCGGCGAAACCGGCGCCGACCGTGTCCACCTGAGTGGCCCGGCGCATCCCTCGGTGGCTGCGCAGCACCACGTGCTCCGGGTCCTCGGCGCCGGGCAGGCCGACCTGCTCCTGCACGACTCCCGCGGCCAGCTTGAAGTGCCCGGCGAGCAGCGCGGCGTCGTCGGTGTCCCGGAGATAGTCCTGGCGCTCGAAGTGCGCCCGCACCTCGTCCCCGAGCGGCTGCTCGACCGGGTGCGGCCACTCCTCCACGGTCACCGAGGGGTTCTCCGCGCCCGTCTTCCTGAGCGTGATCCAGCCGAAGCCGACGGCCCTGGTCCTGGAGGACTCGAACTCGTCCAGCCACGCCTCGTACCGCGCGTCGTACTCCTCCGGGTCCCCGCGGTGGTCGCCCGCGTCGCGCAGCCACAGCTCCGCGTACTGCGTGATGTCCTGCACCTCGCGCTGCACGATCCAGGCGTCGCAGCCGCGCGGCACCCACGAGCGGAGGCGGTCCTGCCAGTCCTCCCCCTCCACGTGCTGCCAGTTGGCGAGGAACTGCGCGTACCCCCCTTCGTTCAGTCGCTCTCCCGCCTCCTGAACGAGCGAGCGGCACAGATCGTCCCCGCTCATCCCGCCGTCCCGGTAAGTGAGGCGCGCGCCGGGGGAGATGACGAACGGCGGGTTGGAGACGATCAGGTCGTACGTCTCGTGCTCGACCGGTTCGAAGAGCGAGCCCTCCTTGAGCTCCGCGGGAGCCGCGCCGGAGAGCGCGAGGGTGAGGCCGGTGAAGTTCAGCGCGCGGGGGTTGAGGTCGGTCGCGGTGACCCGCGTCGCGTGCTGGGCGGCGTGCAGGGCCTGGATGCCGGAGCCCGCGCCGAGGTCTAGTGCGGCGGAGACCGGCGTACGCACGGTGATCCCGGCGAGCGTCGTGGAGGCCCCGCCGACGCCGAGCACCACCCCTGTGTCCGTCCGGCGGTCCCCGCCGCCGATGCCACCGGCACCGCCGACCGCGCACCCGAGGTCCGAGACGATGAACCAGTCCTCGCCGTCGGGCCCGCCGTACGGCCGTACATCCACCGTGGCCCGCAGCTGGTCGCCGTCCTGGGTCAGCCAGCCGTCGGCCAGGCAGTCGTCGACGGGCAGAACCGTCGCCACGCGCGCGTGCGGGACGCCCTGCTGCAGCAGGAAGAGACGGACGAGCGCGGCCAGCGGTCCGTCCTCCCGCGTGGCGCGCAGCGCGGGCACCGTCTCGCTTCTGGCGAGCGCGGCGTACGCCGGGGCGCCGAGGAGTTCGAGCAGTCCGTCGGCGGTGAAGTCGGCGTCGAGAAGGGCCTTCCTGAGGCGGTCGGCGACTTCGGGGCGGTCGGTCGTGGGCAGCGTTGTCGTACTCACCCGTCCATTGTCCTCTCCCCGGCCCGTTGCTTCGCGCGCGCCTACGCCGACCGGCCCGGCGCGGAGGCAGCAAAAACGCCCTGCACGCGTGCGTGCAGGGCGTTTTCAGAACCGCGCCTCAGGGAGGGCGACCGGGAGACGTCATCCCGGAGAGGGGTTGCGCGGAGGGGGCGCGCGGAGGGGTTACGCGGAGGGGTTACGCGCTGGGGGCCGCGGAAGGGCCGGCCTTGCACCCCTCCTGCTTCTTGATGGCCGTGCCGACGTCGCCCTCGAGCAGCGTGTTGAGTGCTCCGTCGCCCTGCCGCTGGATCTTGCCCAGGTCGTCGGCGACCTTCTGCAGGCCCTGCGAGAACGCCTTCAGGCCCTCGGGCGACTGGTCCTTGGCGTCCAGTCCGTCGACGTCCTTCTTCAGCTTCTCGTACGCCTTCGACGCCTCGTTGAGGTCCTTGATGGCGTCCTGCTGGATCTTCTCGCCATTGTCGACGGGCGGCGGGCCCGCCTTCTCCAGGGCTCCGGCGATCGCCTTGTCGGCGTCGGCGATGGCCTTGAAGGCCTCCGAGTCGGCCTTCTGGATCTCCTCCGGCTTCCCGTCGGCGGCCGTGGAGACGATCTTCTGCTGCGCCTTCACGCTCTTCTCGAGCTGCGGCTGGATCTGGCCGCACAGCGACTTGGCCCAGTTGTCGAGCTTCTCTTCGTCGCTGTCACCGCATCCCGACAAGGCCAGTACCAGTACCGCACCGCCGGACAGTGCGGCTGCGAGCTTCTTGTTCACCGGATTGGTCCCTTCCATGGCTCTCGGCCCCGGAACATACACGCCAAGCGGGCGACAACCGCGGGGCGGGCGTCCGATTAGACACTCATTGCAGCCATTTGCACCAAGGGAGAGGAGAGTCACTGAAACAAAATGTCGGCGCATGGCGCAACAAGGCGGGCGGACGACGCGTCAAAGCGCGTCGCCCGCCCGCCTGTTGAGCCGGTGTGACCTTCCGTCAGGAGACCACCGCCGGGTCCGTGGCCTTCGCGACCCGGTCGCCGTCGCTCTCCTCACCCACGGCGATCCCGCGCCGCTTGGAGATGTAGACGGCGATGACGATCACGAGGATCGCGAGCAGCGCGATGGCCACCCGTACGCCGACGCTCGCGTCGTCGCCGTAGCTGAACTGGATGACCGCGGGCGCGATGAGCAGCGCGACGAGGTTCATCACCTTGAGCAGCGGGTTGATCGCCGGGCCCGCGGTGTCCTTGAACGGGTCGCCCACGGTGTCGCCGATGACCG
Source organism: Streptomyces luteolus (assembly GCF_029968015.1). Lineage (GTDB taxonomy): Bacteria > Actinomycetota > Actinomycetes > Streptomycetales > Streptomycetaceae > Streptomyces > Streptomyces luteolus. The sequence goes on along the minus strand of NZ_JASCIS010000016.1, from coordinate 159,475 downwards.
TCGCGGCATGCGCCTCCGAGCCCTTGCCGCCGTGGTGGCCGTCCTCGACGAGCTTCTTGGCGTTGTCCCACGCGCCGCCGGAGTTGGCGAGGAAGACCGCCATCAGCGTGCCGGTGCCGATGGCGCCCGCGAGGAACGAGCCGAGCGCGCCGACGCCGAGCGTGAAGCCGACGGCGATCGGTGTGAGCACGGCGAGCAGACCGGGGGTGGCCAGCTCGCGGAGCGCGTCCTTGGTGCAGATGTCGACGACGCGTCCGTACTCCGGCTTCTCCGTGTAGTCCATGATCCCGGGGTGCTCGCGGAACTGCCGCCGCACCTCGAAGACCACCGAACCCGCGGAGCGCGAGACCGCGTTGATCGCCAGCCCGGAGAAGAGGAAGACGACCGCGGCACCGAGGATCAGGCCCACCAGGTTGTTGGGCTGCGAGATGTCCATCACGAGGTTCATCGGCGCACCGTCGCCGAGCTTCTCGCCGACGTCCCTGGCCGCACCCGCGATGGCGTCCCGGTACGAGCCGAAGAGCGCCGAGGCCGCGAGGACCGCGGTGGCGATGGCGATGCCCTTGGTGATGGCCTTGGTGGTGTTGCCGACGGCGTCCAGGTCGGTGAGCACCTGCGCGCCCGCGCCCTCGACGTCGCCGGACATCTCGGCGATGCCCTGGGCGTTGTCGGAGACCGGCCCGAAGGTGTCCATCGCGACGATCACGCCGACCGTGGTGAGCAGACCGGTACCGGCCAGGGCCACCGCGAACAGCGCCAGCATGATCGACGTACCGCCGAGCAGGAACGCCCCGTACACGCCGAGGCCGATCAACAGGGCGGTGTAGACGGCCGATTCGAGGCCGATGGAGATGCCGGCGAGGACCACGGTGGCCGGTCCGGTCAGCGAGGTCTTGCCGATGTCCTTCACCGGGCGCCGGTTGGTCTCGGTGAAGTAGCCGGTGAGCTGCTGGATCAGTGCGGCGAGCACGATGCCGATGGCCACGGCCACGACGGCGAGCACCCGCGGGTCCCCGCTCTTGGCCTGGATCGCGGCGTCGGTGACGCCTTTCAACTCGGCGTACGTGGATGGCAGATAGACCCAGACCGCCGCCGCGACCAGGGCGAGCGAGATCACCGCGGAGATGAAGAAGCCGCGGTTGATGGCGCTCATTCCGCTGCGGTCGGAGCGCCGTGGCGCCACGGCGAAGATGCCGATCATCGCGGTGAGCACGCCGATCGCGGGCACGATCAGCGGGAACGCGAGTCCGGCGTCGCCGAAGGCGGCCTTGCCGAGGATCAGCGCGGCGACCAGCGTGACGGCGTACGACTCGAAGAGGTCGGCGGCCATTCCGGCGCAGTCGCCGACGTTGTCGCCCACGTTGTCGGCGATGGTCGCGGCATTACGCGGATCGTCCTCCGGAATGCCCTGCTCGACCTTGCCGACCAGGTCGGCGCCGACGTCGGCGGCCTTGGTGAAGATGCCGCCGCCGACACGCATGAACATCGCGATCAGCGCGGCACCGAGGCCGAACCCTTCGAGCACCTTCGGTGCGTCGGCGGCGTACACGAGAACCACGCAGGCAGCACCGAAGAGCCCGAGCCCCACCGTGAACATGCCGACGACGCCGCCCGTGCGGAAAGCGATCTTCATGGCCTTGTGGGAAACGGCCGTAAGATCCTTTGCCGGTTCTCCTTCCGCAGGTGTGGCTTCACGAGCGGCTGCCGCCACCCGCACATTGCTGCGGACCGCGAGCCACATGCCGATATAGCCGGTGGCCGCGGAGAAGAGCGCGCCGATCAAGAAGAAGATCGAACGCCCGGCGCGCTGATTCCAGTCGTCCGCGGGCAGCAGCATGAGCAGGAAGAACACCACTACGGCGAAAACGCCGAGGGTGCGCAACTGGCGTGCCAGATAGGCATTTGCGCCTTCCTGGACCGCTCCGGCGATCTCCTTCATGCGGTCGGTGCCCTCGCCCGCAGCGAGCACTTGGCGCACCAGGACTCCGGCGACCGCGAGCGCGGCGAGCGCGACGACTCCGATGACCATGACGATCATTCGGTTGTCGGAGGTGAGTACCGCTGCCGCGAGGGTTGAGGGGTGGTCAAACTGATGAGGGGTAGAAAGCCCCGCCATTCGTCCTCCTTGACGCTTGGGCTGAGCTCAAGATGTGGACGGATTGTAGGGAGCGGAACCTGATCAAAACAGTGCGCGACAAACGGAATTGGCCCGCACTTGCTCATCAGCAAATGATCGCGTCCTACGATTGCCCTCGAAAGTGGTAATGCTTCAAAGGCATTGACGGGGTGAGACGCTCGACGGATACGCGGCAGTGATCAATAAACATCACAGCCCGGCCCGGAACGCGAAATGGCCCTGACTGGCGGGTACTTGAGAAAAACGGAGGCCTCGCGGAGGCGACGGAGGCGCCGCGAAGGCGACGGCGGCCCCGTGGAGGCGACGGAGGCCCCGTGGAGGCGACGGAGGCCCCGTGGAGGCAACGCAGGGCCCTGCGGAGGCAACGCAGGGCCCTGCGGAGGTGACGGAGACCCAGCGGGGGCGACGGAGGCACAGCGGAGACACGGAGGCACAGCGGAGACACGAGAACGGCGCCGCCCCCGCGGGGACGGCGCCGTTCGATCAGCCGCGCACGCGCGGCCGTGGTTCGCTCAGGGAAGCAGTGTCGCCGTGGCCGTCGGCCAGCTCATCTTGATGAGCCCGCCCTCCGGCCCCGCCGACACCTCGACGTCGTCGACCAGGCCGCTGATGACGGCGAGGCCCATGTCGTCCTCGCCGTCGGCGTCCGGGGCGTCCGCCCCGGGCGAGCCCGGGGCCGATCCGTCGCCGGACGAGGTGTCGGCATGCGCCACCTCGTCACCCACCTCGATGGAGAACTGCTTCTCCTCCTCGATGAGGGCCACTCGCACCGGCGCGGTGACGCCGGCACTCTGATGCAGCCCGACGGCGCGCGAACATGCCTCGCCCACGGCGAGCCGCACCTCGTCGAGTACGGCCTCGTCCACTCCGGCCCTGCGCGCCACTGCGGCCGCCACGAGTCTGGCGGTCCGGACGTGCTCGGGCAGCGCGCTGAAGCGGAGCTCAACGGTGGCCATGCATCCCCCTCGGACATGTGAGCGTGCTTTCAAGGGGCCGGGCCGATCGGCCCGGCGCCCCCTGCTCCTGACACCCCGGGCCACCGGCCCGGGGGCACCGGCCCTCAGTCGGTGGCCGCCACCGCTTCATCGACCGAGGTGTGGATGGGGAACACCTTGGTCAGACCGGTGATGCGGAAGATCTTCAGAATGCGCTCCTGGTTGCACACCAGTCGCAACGAACCCTCATGGGCCCGCACTCGCTTGAGACCGCCAACCAACACGCCGAGTCCGGTGGAGTCGAGGAAGTCCACGCCCTCCATGTCGACGACAAGGTGAAAACTGCCGTCGTTCACCAGCTCGACTAGCTGCTCGCGCAGCTTGGGCGCGGTATATACATCGATTTCGCCACCGACCTCGACGACCGTACGATCGCCGACGGTACGGGTCGACAGGGACAGGTCCACGGATCCTCCAGCACCTTGCTATCGAGCGCTCGCCCCTCGGACACCTGATGTCAGGCCTGGGACGGTCGCCAGCCGCGATGGCATTCAATCACTTACCGGCGGGCGTGCACGACGCCTTCGGACCATTGTCCGTCACGCCAGTGACACACTCGGTGCCGATGGCCAAGAATCACCGACCCGATCGCCCCTCTGCGGGCGGACCCGAACGACCCTCGCCGCGCACGGTCCTCGACCGCCTGGCCGCCGGGGGAAGCCGGGCTTCGCGCATCACTCATGTGGAGCACTTGCCCCCGAGAGAGGGCAGCCATGCCGTCTGGCCCGATCGCATCCGGACAGAAGTGATCTCGGCCGTTCAGCGAGCGGGCATCGAGCATCCCTGGGCCCACCAGGCAGAGGCCGCGGAGCACGCCCTCGACGGCCAGTCCGTGGTCGTCGCCACCGGCACCGCCTCCGGCAAGTCCCTCGCCTACCTGACGCCCACCCTCTCGGCGCTCCTCGACGGCTCCGAGGCGCCCAACGGGCGGGGCGCGACCGCCCTCTACCTCGCCCCCACCAAGGCCCTCGCGGCCGACCAGTGCCGGGCCGTGAAGGAGCTGGCCGCCCCGCTCGGCAACGCGATCCGGCCCGCGGTCTACGACGGCGACACCCCGGTGGAGGAACGCGAATGGGTGCGCCAGTACGCCAACTACGTCCTCACCAACCCGGACATGCTGCACCGCGGCATGCTGCCCTCCCACCCCCGCTGGTCCTCCTTCCTGCGTGCCCTGCGCTTCGTCGTCATCGACGAGTGCCACACGTACCGGGGCGTCTTCGGCTCGCACGTCGCCCAGGTCGTGCGCCGGCTGCGCCGCCTCTGCGCCCGCTACGGCTCCGATCCGGTCTTCCTGCTCGCCTCCGCCACCGCCGCCGACCCGTCCATAGCCGCGGGCCGGCTCACCGGCCTGCCCGTGAAGGAGGTCGCCGACGACGCCTCGCCCCGCGGCGAAGTCGTCTTCGCCCTGTGGGAGCCGCCGCTCACCGAAGTCCACGGCGAGAAGGGCGCCCCCGTCCGCCGTACCGCCACCGCCGAGACCGCCGACCTGCTCACCGACCTCACCGTCCAGGGCGTGCGCTCGGTCGCCTTCGTACGGTCCCGGCGCGGCGCCGAGCTGATCTCCGTCATCGCCCAGGAGCGGTTGGCCGAGGTCGACCGCTCGCTGGTCCGGCGCGTCGCCGCGTACCGGGGCGGATATCTGCCCCACGAGCGGCGCGCCCTGGAGCGTGCCCTGCACTCCGGCGAGCTCCTCGGGCTCGCCGCCACCACCGCCCTCGAACTCGGCGTCGACATCTCCGGCCTGGACGCGGTCGTCATCGCCGGCTACCCCGGCACCCGCGCCTCCCTGTGGCAGCAGGCGGGCCGCGCCGGGCGCTCGGGCCAGGGGGCGCTCGCGGTCCTGGTCGCCCGCGACGACCCGCTGGACACGTATCTCGTCCACCACCCGGAGGCGCTGTTCCGGCAGCCGGTCGAGTCCACCGTCCTCGACCCCGACAACCCGTACGTCCTCGCGCCCCACCTCTGTGCCGCCGCGGCCGAGATTCCGCTCACCGACGACGACTCGAAGCTGTTCGGCCCGACCACCGAGGAGCTGCTTCCGCAGCTGGAGGCCGCGAAGCTGCTGCGCCGGAGGACCAACGCCTGGCACTGGACCCGCCGCGAACGCGCCGCCGACCTGACCGATATCCGCGGCGAGGGCGGTACCCCCGTCCAGGTCGTGGAGGCCGGCACGGGCACCCTGCTCGGCACCGTCGACGCCTCCGCCGCCCACACCGCGGTGCACACCGGGGCCGTCCACCTCCACCAGGGCCGCACCTACCTGGTGCGCGAACTCGACCTGGAGGAGTCGGTCGCCCTCGTCGAGCAGGCCAGCCCGCCCTACTCGACCACCGCGCGCGACACCACCGCCATCTCCGTCCTGGAGACGGACGTGGAGATCCCGTGGGGTGACGGCCGGCTCTGCTACGGCTCCGTCGAAGTCACCAACCAGGTCGTCTCCTTCCTCCGCCGCCGCCTGATCACCGGCGAGGTCCTGGGCGAGTCCAAGCTCGACCTTCCTCCTCGTACGCTGCGCACCCGCGCCGTGTGGTGGACGGTCACCGAGGACCAGCTGGACGCGGCCCGGATCAACCCGGAGATCCTCGGCGGGGCCCTGCACGCCGCGGAGCACGCGTCCATCGGCATGCTGCCGCTCTTCGCCACCTGCGACCGCTGGGACATCGGCGGCGTGTCCGTGCCCCTGCACCCCGACACCCTGCTGCCGACCGTCTTCGTCTACGACGGCCACCCGGGCGGCGCGGGCTTCGCCGAGCGCGCCTTCCACACCGCGCGCGAGTGGCTGGCCGCGACCCGGCAGGCCATCGCCTCCTGCGAGTGCGAGGCCGGCTGCCCGTCCTGCGTCCAGTCCCCCAAGTGCGGCAACGGCAACGACCCGCTGCACAAACGCGGAGCCGTACGCCTCCTCACGGAGCTGCTCAAGGGGGCACCTGCGGCACCGGCTCCTTAGGGGCGCCGCCGCGCTCCCGGCGGGGCGACGGGCGGCCGGGCGCCGCCCCGCCATGTGTTGCCCGGGCGGGCTCAGCCCGATCAGGCGACGTGGGGCGCCGGGCAGGCTTAGCCCGATCAGGCGACGTGGGGCCCGGGTCCGCGGACGCCCCCGCCCCGGGCGGCCCCGCCCAGGGCGGCCCGGCACGTGCCCGCAGCTGCGCCCGGAAGCTCCCGGCTCGCGCCCGCACCGTCACATCGGCGATCTCCCCGCGCACAGCGCACCGCACCACCTCCGCCCCTTGCTCCGCCGCCACCCGCTCGGCCCCGGCACACGCCTCCTGCCTGCCGCGCAGCGCACGGTCCGCCGCGGCGAGGGCCGCCAGGTCGGCGCCCCCACCCGCCCGGTGCCGGGCCAACACGGCCTGTGTCAGCAGCAGTACGCCGCCGAAGACCGCACACAGCGCGGCGACCACCATCACGGCCCAGACCGTCGCCGAGCCCCGCTCGCCGCCCGGCCCGCTCCAGGGCGATCGCCGCGTACGACGGTCCGCCCACGCACTCCTTCCGTCGGCCCTCACTCTTCCGGCCCCCGCTCTTCCTCCGCCCCTCGCGCCCGCGGCCATGACCGCCCCACCGCCTCCTCGGCCAGGGCGACCGCCTGCGACTCCAGCTCCAACGTGAGCGCACGCGGGCCGGGCGCATGGGCGGCGACGGACACCCGGACCAGGTCGCCCTCTCTGCTCACCTCCACCCGCGCTCCCTCCGGCGCGGCCTGCTTCGCCGCGGCGACGGCCGCGTGCTCCGGTTCCTGCCTGGCCGCCGCACGGGCCCCGGCCCGAGCCGCGTCCACGCACTGGATCTGCGCGACGGCCGCCATCAACGCCCACAGCAGCGCCACACCGAGCAGAACGAGCGCGGGAATCACCGTGGCCGCCTCGGCGGTCACATACCCGCCGTCCCTCGCCCCACGGGCCCCGTGGGCGCCCCACCCAGACCTGGACTCAGACCTGGGCTCAGGCGTGGACTCGGCCCCGGACTCGGCTGCCCCGAACTCAGAGCCGGCCTCAGACCTGGCTTCAGCTCCGGCCTCAGACCTGGCCTCAGCCCCGGCCTCAGACCTGGACACCGAGCGCCTTCCCGACGATCGATTCCAAGGCCGCCCGCACGGCGTCGGACGTCACGACCTTGTAGAGCAACGCCGCGAAGCCGCACGCCGCGACCGTTATCTTGGGTACCTGAATGACGTCAGGCATGTAAGGCAAGTAGGGTAGTTCTGTACTTGCCTTAACGGTATCCAAGGGGTGTTAGGCACGTTGGCTACGTCTGCTGTTCTGCACCGGCACTACCGAGCTGAGCGGGCCATATCGGGGGACGGGTCTACGTACTGGGTCGTCGTCAACGAAGCCTTCGAGCTGCACATCGAGGCGTGCGCCTGGCTGGCAGGGCGCAAGGACCGGGCCTACAACACCCAACGCACGTACGCCGGCCGGATCGCCCTGTACCTCTCGCACTGCACCGAGAACGCGGTCGACTGGAGCCGTCCCTCCTTGGCGCAACTCATGGCGATGATGCGGTGGTTGATCGATGAGCCGCTGCCGCCGAAGGGCCGCCGCCCGAACCCTGAGCCGCGTTTCCGGGACAAGGGCACGGCGAACAAGATCATGGGCACGGTCGGGGAGTTCCTGACGTGGTCCGCGCTTCAGGGCTGGGTCCCGCCGAGTGTGGTCAGCCAGCTCGTGCAGCCGAAGTTCCTGCACTACGCCCCGCCCGGGTTCGATCCGGGCGAGGACGGCCAGCACCTCACGATCCAGGCCCGAAGGATCAAGTACCGCGTCGCGGTGCCGGGTTACGAGTGGCTGTCTGACGACCAGATCGAGAAGGTCCTGGACTCCACGACGCACGCCCGCGACAGGTTCCTGGTGGCCTTGTTGGCGGTCACCGGTATGCGTATTGGCGAGGGCCTGGGGCTGCGGCGCGAGGACATGCATTTCCTGCCCGACTCCACCTCGCTGGGCTGCCGGGTCGAGGGACCGCACGTACATGTGCGGCGCCGTCTGAACAGCAACAACGCGTACGCCAAGTCGCACTATCCGCGGTGGATTCCGGTGGAGGCCGAGACCGTGGAGCTGTACGCCGCCTACCGCTACGAGCGCGACGCGGTACCGGAGGCCGAGGGCTGCGACATGGTGTTCGTGAACCTGTTCCGGGCCCCGCTCGGCGAGCCGATGAAGTACCCCAGCACGTATGAGCTGTTCAAGCGGCTCGCTACCCGGGCTGGGTTCCGTGCCCGGCCGCACATGCTGCGGCACTCGGCGATCACCCGGTGGCTCCGCTCCGGGGTGGACCGCGATGTGGCCCAGAACATGGCCGGACACCAGTCGCCTCAGTCGATGGACCCCTACACCCACGCAACCGACCAGGACAAACGCGACGCCGTCAAGCTGGTGGCCGCCAAGAGGAAGGAAGCCCGTCAGTGACGGTGTCCGGCAACGTCGTCCCGCTCCACCAGCCCCGGCGGGACGCTGACCAGGCGGCTCACGGTCTGCCGCCGAAGGTCCTCACCGAGTGGACCGCGTGGCTGCGTGAGCGGATCGAACCAGTCTGGCGGCCCAGCGAATGGGACCGCGACGCCCTCCTGTTCAGCGGTGACGTCGACCACGCGGGCACGGCCGTCTACCAGTGCGATGTGGCCGCCTGTGACGCGCTCACCCGCACCCGACGGGGCATGTGCGCCACCTGCGAGAAGACCCACCGCGCCGGCAGCCTGGGGCTGAAGGAGTTCAAGGCCACCTACGTGCCGGACCGCAACCGGGTGATCTCCGGTGAGCGGGACGACTGCCGCGTGACGGGGTGCCCACGGGACTCGGTCCTGTGGGGCCTGTGCAACGCGCACGGCTCGCTGCGGCACAAAGATCTGCAGCGCGACCCCGACTCCGAACTGGAGGCGTGGATCGAGCGGCAGACGCCCTACGGGCCGTCGCCCGCCTGCCGGGTGACGGGCTGCCGCTACGACGCTCGGGCCACCTGGGGTCTGTGCGGCATACACCAGAGCCGCTGGAAGAAGGCCACGGCCGCCTCCCGGGGGCGTCGGTCCGCGCCGACGCCGGCGTGGTTGGACCGCCAGGCGCCGTTCCTGAACGTCCACCAGTTCTCCCTGGCCCCGCTGCATCCGGTGGCCCGCCTGGAGATGCTGTACGCGCTGCAGCAGCGCGACGGACGCAGCCAGAAGATCGACCCCGTGGCCGTGCGCCAGGCCGTCTCGCACCTCGCGGACCGGGTCGACTCCGTCGCCATCGCCGAGGCCGAGCGGTTGCCGAGCGGGACACAGGCGAACGTGGACGCGCTCCTTCGGGAGACGCACCGCATCCTGCGCTCAGCGTTCGACCGCTTCGAGGGCGTCGACCCAACCAGCAGGGACGTGCTGGACCTGTCCGAACTCGGCGTCAAGAGCCTGCGCGGGGGCACCACCCAGCGGCCGCTCGGCCTGGACGTGAGGGACATCCGCCAGCCGTGGCTGCGGCAGATCTTGGTCACCTGGATCTTTGAGACGAAGCCGAACACCACCGAGGCCAGACGGGGTCTGCGGGTGTGCGAGGCGGCCTCCCGGGCCCTGGACGCGCGGGTCGGGGGCGGCATGAACCCGGCCAAGCTGGTATTCGCCGACATGAACGCCGTGGTCGACACCTTCCGAGTGCTGCCCAAGCTGGACGGCGGGGCCATGTCCAGCAAGCAGCGCGGGGCCCTGCTGTCGTTCTTCTTCAAGATCCTCGACTACAACCGGGCCGCGGGCCACCTGGACGGCATGTCCGCGAGCTTCGCGAGGCACTCCAGCCACGTCATCAAGGCCGAAGAGGTCGATGAGGACGAGGCAGGCAAGGCCCTGCCGGAGTCCGTCATCGCCCAGCTCGACGACTACGTGGACCTGATGGGTCAGGGCATGACGCACGGGAAGATGACGCCCGAGCAGGTCCAAGCGATGGCCCGCGCGGTCTACGAGCTGCTGCGGGACACCGGTCGGCGGCCGTACGAGATCGCCGAGCTGCGGACGAAGTGCCTCGAACATGCCGACGGTGAATGGCTGTTGATCTGGGACAACCGCAAGGGACGGCGCCTGAACCGGCGCTTGGAGCTTGAGCACGACACCGTGGAGACCATCCGTACGTGGCGGGCTGTGCGCGACACGCTCGACCTGCCCACGGGCAGCGAGGGGTTCCTGTTCCCGCCGGCCGGTGAGAACGGCATCATCCGTCATCTGGTACCCGAGCAGATCTCCTCGATGATCCGCAAGTGGGCCGACAGCGTCCCCGTCCTGCTGTCCGAGGAGTTCGACAGGAACGGTGACCGGGTGCCGTTCGAACGCTCGCTGATCTACCCGTACGCCTTCCGCCACTCGTTCTGCCAGCGGTACGCGGACGCCGGGGTACGCATCGAGGTGCTGCGGGAGCTCATGGATCACAAATCCATGCAAACCACCCAGCGGTACTACAAGATCAGTCACAAGCGGAAGCGGGAGGCGGTCAACGTGATGCGCCTGCACACCGTGGACCGCAGGGGCAAGTCCGCGCCGATGGCGTCGGCGACCGCGTACGAGGCCCGCTCGGTGGCGGTGCCGTTCGGCAACTGTACCGAACCCTCCAACGTCAAGGCGGGAGGAAAGGCATGTCCGATTCGGTTCCAGTGCGCCGCCTGCCCCTTCTACCGGCCGGACCCGTCCTATCTGCCCGTCATCGAGGACCACATCCGCTCGCTGAAGGCCGACAAGGAGATGGCAGTCATGATAGAGGCGGACGAGTTCGTGGTGAGGAACCTGGACGACCAGATCACGGCCTTCAAGGGGACCGTAGAGACACTGCGGAAGCTGATGGAAACCATGGGACAGGACGAGCGGGACGAGGTCGAGCAGGCGTCGGCCGTCCTGCGCAAGGTGCGGGCCGTCCAGGGGAACGGCTCCGTGTCGCTGCCCATGCCCGGTTTCCCCGGCCAGCGTGGGGGGAGCACGGCATGAGCGTCAAACGGACCCCCGGCGACGTCCTGCGCGAGACCCGCAAGAAGGACAGCCAGGCCAAGCGGGCCAAGGTGCTGGCCACGGTGGACGCGATGAAGGCCAGGGGCGAGACGGTCACCTTCCTTGCCGTCGCCCGCGCGGCCGGCGTGTCCAGGTGGCTTGTCTACGCCGAAGGCGTCCGTGAGCACATCGAGGCCGCCATGAAGAGCCAGACCAAGTCCGACCGCCGAACGAAGCAGGTTGGCCGGGACGCCTCCGCGGCGAGCCTGGCCACCGATCTGGCCCTGGTCCGCGAGGAGAACAAGGCTCTGCGCGACGACCGTGACCGCCTCAAGAAGGCCGTCCAGCGCTCGCTGGGCGCCCAACTCGACCAGGCCGGGAACAAGGAACTGACCGCGCGGGTCAACGAGCTTCTGGGGGCCGTGGAACGGATCACTCTGGAGCGCGACGAGATACGTGCCGAGCGCGACACCCTTCGGCGCAGAATCGCCGAGGTCGAGGACGACCTGGCCGCCGCGCGGGCCGCGGGCAAGGAGATGTTCAAGCGGATCAACCGGGCCTGAGACGGCAGGACATGAAACGGCCCGGCGCCTTACGGCGCCGGGCCGTGCAGCGGCAGCCTCAGGCCGAGGCGGCAGATTGTTGCGCCGTCAGCTCAGCGATCTGGGCCTCCAGATCGGCGATCCGCTCCGCCTGGCGCCGCATCGTCCCCTGGTTCTGGACTGCCCTGCTGCCCAGCCTCTCCACCCCGCTGATGGTCCTCATACCGCCTTCGGCGGCATCGGCCATCTGCCCGAACGCCTCGGCGTCGATGCTGTTGGGATTGTTGGCCTCAAACGTGCAGGCCCGGTGCATGTCGCCCATGTAGGCCACGGTCTTGCGGCAGGCCAGCAACGCGTCGCGGGCGCCGAACTCGTCGCCTTGCCCGTTCTTGTGGAAGCGGGTCACCCTGGCCCCGCGCTTGAGCGGGTCGCGGGAGGGCATGAACTGCTCCAGGCGGTGGCCGAGCACGTGGGCGGCGGCACGGGCCCGTGGAACGGCCCGCCGCAGGCGGCTGGAGTCGGGGATGCCGGTGCCGCGCGCGATGTCCGTGTAGGACAGCTCGCGGCCAGCGTTGTGGTCAAGCCACAGCAGCACGTCGATGGCGTCCCGCTCCAGCCGGGAGGGGGTGTCACTGTCGCGATTGGGGCTCACCGAAGCTTCCTCTCACTCTCGTCCAGGAACGCTTGCAGGGCGTGGTCGTTCAACGCCGTGTAGGGACCGGCGGCCAGGTCGCGGATGAAGGCGATGGCCGCCTCCGACGCGGTGCACAGGTCGGTGATGGCCTGGCTGCGGTCGCCGGTGAACTGCACCTGGTGACGCTGCAGCAGCGACAGCGCCCGCAGCGTGGCAAGGCGGACCTCGGACAGCTCGGTGAAAACCTGCAGGGCCACGTCCGTCTCCGGCCGGTGGCGGGAGACGGCCCGCACCGCCTGCTCGACATCAACGGCTCCGGTGCCGCCCGCCGACGCGTCCGGCGCCGCCTGGTCCGGGCCGAACGGTTCCTCGGCGGCCCGGCCGGCTGCTGCCCGGTCCTCGGCGTCCACCGCCTCCTGGCGCCGCTCGAACTCTTCGATGCCCTTCCGTGCTGCGCTGCGGGCCGAGGCATCGGCCACCACCGCCGCGGTCAGCGCGCCGGGGTGTTCGGCGATGAACAGCGGACTGCTCGGCTTGACCCCGACCCGATCGGCCTCGGCCTCGATCGCCTGCCGCCGTTCCTCTTTCATGTTCAAGCGGGCGTCGTAGCTGCGGTAATAGCCGTGCTCACCGAAGAAGGGAACGTCAGCTTCATCCGGCAGATCAACGTGGACGCCGGGGGCGAGTTCGTGGGCCGGAGGGACGATCCCGTCCGCGGCGGCCCGCTCCCACGCCCGGTAGAAGGCGAGAATGCGTTTGGCGGCGGCCCCGGACCGGCGGGCGAACTCCCGTGCGCTGATCCGCCGGTAAACGTTTCGACCGAAACGTTTGGACTGCTGCTCGAACGATGCGCCGTGGCCTTCGTCGGGCTCGACGCGGCGGGCGATCAGGAGTGCACGGGCCCAGCCGCCCTTGCGGTCGTGGGTGGTGAACTCGTCGATGTCAGCGTTGAGATGGTCTTCACCGTCGTCCCGGGGTGGCTGCATCACACGGCCACCAGATCCGGTGTGGCGACCCGCCCATGGGCAGTGACAGATTCATCGTTCTTGACCCGGAACCTGATCCACGTCGCGAGGACTTCCACGGTCCCGAGCGCTTCGGCACAGGCGGTCGACTGTTCTTCCGTGAAGTCCAGGGCGGTGGACGGCGGGTACCGGTGCATGAGGCCGGTGATCTGGTCGTTCAGCCGCACCAGGTCACGGGCCAGGGACTGGGCCTTGCTCGGCTTCTCCCCTCCGCGGCCAGTGCGGTCTTCACGGTCACGGCGGCGCTTGTCGTCGATGGCCCGCTTCACCGCGTCGCGGAAGGCGTCGTCCTCCTCCACCAACTCCCGCAGCACCTTGTCTCGTTCGGCGGGCGGCAGAGCCCCGAGGTACTGGGCCACGGATACGTCGCTGGCGGGGTCGAGCAGGTCCTGCAACCCGGGGCCGATCCCCAGGGCACGGCGGTACTGAGGAGCGCTGATACGGCCGATACCGGCCTCGCTCGCTTCGGCAAGCAGAGAGCGCAGGGTGCTGTAACCCTCGTCGTACGGCTTGCCGGAGGGCGCCAGGCGGGCGCCCTCCCGCAGCGCGCTGTAGCTGACGTGTACGCCGCTGTCGGCCACGAGCCGCCGCACAGGCGCGGTGCACAACCGGGCGGTATGCCGGTAGTGACGGGCTGTGCGCGGATTCAGGCTGATCTCGTCGCAAAACCGATCGAAGGCACCGTCGGGGTTCGCCGGCGAGACGGCCAGCAACTTGTCCCCGATCACCAGCCGGTTCTCACGGCCGTCGTCCATCAGCCGCCGACCCTCGCGCACGTCCTGATCTGTGTAGCTCATACGGATTCCTTACTGAACCGATAGGACGAGCGCACAGCGTAAGCAAGCGAACGCGCTCCACATGATCCTTAAAATGCCTTTGGGGGCGCCGAGTTGACGCCCACACCTCTTGAACTGCGACGCTCCGAGATCGAGTCCGGGCGCAACTGCACTCGCGCCAGTGACGGCCCGGTGAGCTCCTGGCGGGATTCAGCGGGCGCTATCCAGCGTCGTCACGAGTGCGTTCAGGCCTCCGGCATGGACGATGACGTCCCCGTCGCCTGCCGCAGGGGCGAACACGTTGCAACTGCGGGCCGACCTGAATGAATATTCGAGCCAACGATTGAAGGATTTCAGTCAAACATGGGAAGTTATGTTTTCAAGCTCCAGGTCACCTGACCTGGGGCTGCAGTCGCCGTGCGCAAATAATCCAGAATTGAGGCTTTTAATTTTACGTTTCATTTACTGTCGGAATATGCCATTCACCCTTGCATGCTGTTTCACTTCCCTCGTTCGCTAAAACGAATGGTCGAGGGAGGTGAACCCCAAATGGAGAACAACGAGATCCAGGCCGAGCAGGTCGAGGCCGTTGAGCAGGCGGAGATCACGTTCGGCGAGATCCCGGAGAGCTACCTGTCTCACTCGTCGCAGCTGATGCAGGCCGACTGAGCAGCGGAATCAGGCTGGGTGGCGCGAGTGCGTCTCGCGCCACCCAGCACTGCCGGGCCATCCATCCCCTTTTGGAGGATCTATGAGCACTCTGGTAGCTCCCCTCGGCGCCGAGGCACTATTCCGGGCACAGCCTGACCGCGTTCGAGCAGCACGCCTGCGTCAGAGCATCAACGAAGTCCTCGTGAGCGACCTTCGTATCTACGTGGCGGCTGCCTCTCAACAACTGCCCCACAGCGCTGCCGCCGCCTCCCGGGTGATCGACCAGTTGGATGTCGCGCGCAAGCTCAACCCTCTGCTGTTCACACTCCACTGGCAGCTGAACAGCGGGCTCCTGGGCCAGCAACCCGGCACCGTCTCCGCCGCCCTCGGGCGCCTGGCCCAGGCTGGGCGCGAGGATGACTGCTATGGCGACCGTTTCCAGGTCGAGACCATGAGCTGGGACATAGTCGACGCGGAAGCTGCGAACTTCTTCACGGGGGCGGACGGGCCGCGGTCCGACCGGGGCGAACTCGTCGAAGTCGCTCCCGTCAGCGCCGACGAGCTGGAGACCGGCCGTGCATGGGTAGTCCAAGCACTGACCACACTGCACGAGTTGGACCCAGACCTGCACGACGAGCTCCACGAGCTGGTCGCTCGCCTGCGTCTCGTGCACGGCAGCGTGATTCGGGGAGCAACTAGTTCGCGCTGCTGGGGCATGAACTTCCTGCGCTTCCCGGGCTCCGGGCCTGAATCCGCCGAACCGATGAACTACTTTCTGGACCACTTGGTCCACGAATCCTCGCACTTGATGCTGCACGCCATCATGAGCGCGGACCCGCTGCTGCAGAATCCGTTCGAAGCCCGCCACTCGGCCCCCATCCGCAAGGACGCCCGCCCCTTGTACGGGATTTACCATGCGACTTTCGTACTCAGTCGCATTTCTCGGGTTCTTTCCCGGCACGCCAAAGCGGACCCACGCGCTGTGACGAAGGCGGTGCGGGATGAGGCGGTGGCGCGATTCCGCAAGGGATACGCCACGATTCGTGAGCACGCTGAGCTCACCGACGCCGGCGAGGCAGTCCTCGCCTCCTGTCAGGAGATCGTCGAGGCAGAGCTGTAAGGCCCAAGTCCCCTTCGGCAGCCGAGCATCGAGCTCTTTGGAGGTCTGGCGTGAGCATCGTCCAACACAATGCGGACTTGCTGTTCCAAGCGCGGCCTGAGGCCACACGGGTACAGGCATTGCGGTACCACGTGAATGAGACGCTGGTCCGTGACCTTGGCCAATACATCGCTGCGGCTTCCTCCTTGCTGCCTCGGACTTCGGCGGCCGCATCCCGCACTGTCCGTCAGGTCGTCCTCGGTCACCGGGTCAACCCGCAGTTGTTCACGCTCCACTGGCTGTTGGGCGGCGCTCTGCGCACTCAGCAGCCAGGCGGCGTCCTGCTGGCTCTGGGACAGCTCGCTCATATGCGGGACAGAGGGGACTGTTACCGCCAGACCTTGGCGATCGACACGGTGGCCTGGGACCTCATTGACGTCGAAGCCTCCGCGTTTCTTCTGAGCAAGGATGGTCCCCGCTCCAAGCGTGGAGAGGTGGTCGAGATCGCCAAGGTCTCAGCGGAGGAGCTCAGTGAGGGGCGTTTACGCATTGACGACGCCCTCTCGGTTCTACGCGTCATCGACCCTGCCATGCACGCGGAATTTGACGAACTGGTCGCCACAGTGCGCCTGTTCAACCGTGGGACCATAACCGGCTCAACAACCACCGGCATCTCCAGTCTGCGGTACTGGGGACAGATGTATCTGCGGTACCCCGACCCGGGCGAGAGGGGCGACTGGACAGCCTTCCTCCTTGAACACCTGGTCCACGAGTCCTCACACATCCTGCTGCACGGCATCATGGGCCGGGACGCTCTCCTGACCAACGGCTTCAAGACCCGACACCAGGCGCCCATCCGAAACGACCGCCGTCCGCTGTACGGCGTCTACCACGCCATGTTCGTGCTCAGCCGCGTGTACCGGGTGCTGTCCCGTTATGCGGACAGCGGCGCCACATCCACAGCCCGAGCAGCACGAGATCTCGCCCTGAAACGCTTCTTGCACGGGTACGACACCGTCATGAATCACGCCGAACTCACCCCGGCAGGCCGTGCTGTTGCCGAATCATGCAAGGAGCTCGTTGCTGCGCAGCGCTGAGGACCTCGACAGGCTCCCAGTCCGGCGGCACGAACACGCCCCAGTCTGTGCGCCGGAGTTCCTCAGCGTTTCCGCCGGTCTGCAATTCTCCATCAGCGATGAGCAGTTCAGTGCCCTCGGCTTCGGATGCTCACGCCAAGAGGAGAAGGCAAACAGCTCGGCCCTGTGGGAGACCTACGAACGTCTACTCATGGTTGCTGAGCTCTCCGGAAGCCTTGGCCGCCCCGTCGAGGGCCGCAGCAAAGGCGGCACCCAAGCCGACAGCCGACCCTTTCAGCACATCGTCCCCCGGCCCTGGCACGACACCTACCGCGAGGGCCAGGACGCCACCGGCCTCGCCATCCACACCACCGGCGTGGCTGCTGAACGCGCCGCCGAACGTGAGCTGACGGAAAGAGCACTTCTCGCCGCCCTCTGGTACGGCACCACACCCATCCGTAGCGAGGCCGCCGACCACAATTTCGTCACCACAGGCCGCCTTCGGACGTACAGCTTCCCGTGTCACCTGGGCTACTTCTCTCTTGCGGCATGGCACGACCCACGCAGCCAGATCCTCGTCGCCGGATCTGCGGTCCGCGACAGCCTGGACGAAGCAATAGAACATGCGGCGGGCGAGGCAGTGATGGTGTTCGACGGCGTGTGGCAGGGCAGGACCCCACGCTATTCCACTCACACATCGCGCGATCGATATGCCTCCCTACGGGGAGACCTTCACACTGCTCGCGCAGAGCACCTGGAAACCAGGCTCACGGGAGGCCGGGGCTCTGTCAGCTACCCGCTGGATGTGGCCGACGACGACATGGTGTTCTACCGGCTCATCGACTGGGAGGACGTATGCCTGGTCCGCGCGGTCTCGGGCCGCCTACCGACACCCGGCACCCTCCGGAGCAGGGTAGGGGAGGTTCCCGCAGACCCGTTCACCTGACCAGCAAGCGTCAACGCATCAACGAGATCACCAGGAAGCGACAATGACCAACGTAGAAAGCCAGCCAGCCCCCCCTATCGAACTTGGCTTGGACCGGCGCGAGCGCGGAGACTCCTTCGAAACCCTTTCGCACGTCTACTCGGCTGGCCGGCCTTCCTATCCGAAAGAGTTCATTGAGTCCCTGATCCGCCCCGTCACGGCTCTGCCAGACACACATGTCCTTGAGGTGGGCGCCGGGACCGGACAGGCCACAGTCCGCTTGGCGGAACTGTTCAGCCGAGTGACAGCCATCGAGCCGGGATACAACCTGGCCCAACAGACTGAGCAACGCCTGTCCGACCGATCCAACGTAGATGTGCATCAGTCCTACTTCGAGAATTGGGAAGGCCCCGGTCCGTACGACTGTGTTTTCTCTGCCTCAGCCTTTCACTGGACCGACCCCACTCGCTCCTACTCTTTGGCCAAAAACCTCTTGAAGCCGGGCGGGAAAATGGCCTTTGTGACCTATTCCGAGCTGGTCGGAGACGACGTGTGGGAACAGCGCTGTGCGGATATCAGGAAGATGTTCACCGCCCACGCTCCACACCATAAAGGCCCACGTTTCGGAACTCGAACCGCCGCGGAAATTTCCACCGGCCTGAAGGGGTATGCGGAGTCGATCGGCCAGGCTCTAGAGTTCGTGGAATTCGGAAAACCTTTGGAGGCTGCCAATGTGCCCGTGTCGGAAATGTTCGATCCAGTAAAGGTGCAGCTGGAACTGCAGCTTCGCCACTACGATGCGGACAGATTCGTTGCGGCCTTGGAGTCGTATGGCGCTTTCCGGCGCATGAATGAAGACGCTCGGATCGCCCTGAAGGAAGCGGTCCGCACCTACGTCGAGGCTGAATGCCAGAACTCCATCGAACGCCCCTTCGCCCTCGTTGGGCTCGCCGCCAACCGTAGGCCGTGAAAAGGACACTCTCAGACGGCAGAGCGCCGTGAAGGAAGGAGGCGCAGTTCCGCCCTACTTCCCGAAAGCCAGGTACCGAGCAACGCTGGCCGGCATCACCGTCAATGCCTTCGGGAACGGGCTGATGTCGCCCTACGTGATGAGCTGGCTGGCGGCGCTTCCTCATGGATCCGTACGCGTGGCAGGAATCCTGTTCGGCGCAACAGGAGCGGGACAGCTCTTTGCCACCCTGTACGCCGGGCGAATACTCACCGTGCGCCCGCCCCGAACGGTCCTCGTTGTCGGACTGTCCTTCTCTGCCGCATCCGCGGCCCTCCTCACGGAGGCGCGCGGCCTAGCTCTCGCGGCTGCCGCTCTCTTCACCCTGGGACTGTCGCAGGGAATCGCCTCAGCCGCGCAGGCGACGGCACTGGGAACCCTCAAGTTCACCGCGGGCGGTGAAGACCGCGTGTGGTCCCATCTGCAAGTCGTGTTCAATGTCGGCCAGGGAATCGGCATTCTTGGGGGCGGCTATCTGGTATCCGGTGATCTCGTCGCGAAAATGCAACCCGTATTCCTTCTAAACGCGTTCAGCTTTGCTGTCTTCGCGCTGATTGCAAGGTTTACGCTTCCTGGAGGATCACCCTCGCGATCCCGCACGCAACAGCAGCCCAGTGGCTCCTACCTCAGCTTGCTGACGCAGCGCCCTGCGCGCCAGCTTGTTGTCGGCGACATGATCTTCTTCACGTTCGGGATAGGCTTCCTTCTTCTACTGCCGCTCCTCGCGAGCCAGGCGCACATGCTCTCGATGCGTCAGGCAGCCGCCCTCCTTGCTGCCAACACACTGATCATTATCTGTTGCCAGCTCACTGTGACTCGACTCGTACGGCATATCAGGCGCCCCGCAGCCGTTCGTCTGCTGTTCGCTGGTGCAGCATTTTCCTGGGCACTCGTGGCTTTAGCTTCACAGGCAGGTGCCCGCTGGCAAAGCCTTGCCCTCGTGTGGTCCGCGGTGGTGCTCTTCTCTATGGCGGAGTGTCTGCATACCGCTTGCCTTGTCCCTCAATTGCGTGACGCGGTCTCAGAAGCCGAAAGGTCGCGGATTCTCGCGCTCCATGTCTTCGCGGGCAAAGCTGGACTCATAGTTGGGCCGGCTCTTGGCGGTATTGCCATCTCGGTAAGCGTCGCACTCCCCTGGATCATGGCTGGCTGCCTGCTCGCCATACCTGCGATGTTCAGATGGGCCGAGATCACTTCCGAAGAATCTCAGGCAGTGCCTGCGCCTGACGCTAGTGGGGATGCGAGTTGAGATGTGGGGTGTGGCCATGAACTGTCCGTTGAAGAGTGGGAGTTCGTCCAGCAGTCGCTGCCCGCATCCTCGGGCCTGAGACGATTGGGCGACCGAAGGGCCACCTCAACGGGATCGCGTGAAAGACCGCACCGGCAAGGCCCTGGCGGGATGTGCCTAACTTGCCTTATGTCTCTTCAACGCGTTGACCTGCTCAGGCACTTGACAGCACTAGATAAAGGTCGTGCCCAACGCGTACTCCGATGTCGTCATCCCCGCGTCGCCCGCCGACCGCACCCGGCCGCGCACCGTCCGCAGCGCCGCACGGCAACCACCCCCGAGGCCGTCGCCCCGCTTCCTCACGTATCGCATGTGTGGTGAACCCCCTTATCTCTCAGGTCAGTTGATGTTCAGAACCCCGCCGGCCAGCCCGATGACCACCGGCACCACTCCCACCGCGAGGAACGCGGGCAGCAGACACAGCCCCACCGGTGCCGCGATCAGGACGCCCGCCTTGTGCGCCCGCGCCGCGGCCGTACGGGTCCACGCCGCTCGGCAGTCCGCGGCGATCAGGGCCAGCTCCTCGGCGGCAGGCGCACCCGCCTCGCAGGCCCGCGCGAGGCAGCGGGCCAGGGAGCGGGCGCCCGGCATCGCGCCCAACCGCCCCCATACCTCGGCCGTTTCACCGCCGAGCCGCAACTCCACGGCCGCCAGCGCCAGCCGTTCGCCCACCGGCCCACCCAGCGACTCGCCCACAGCCTCCGCGGCGACCACGGGACCCGCGCCCGCCGTCACGCAAGCCGCCATCAGGTCTGCCGCCAGCGGAAGTTGACGCTCCGCCCCGGCGCGTTCCGCGGCCGCCGCGGCTCCGCCGGTGCCTTCCCCGCCCCCGCCGCCCAAGGATCGCTCGCGCCGCCGCAGCCACTGCCGCACGGCGTATCCGGCCAGGCCACCGAGGCCCGCGCCCAGGACGCCGCCCACCAGCACGAAGCCGCCGCATGCCGAGCCCAACACCGGTATCCATCGGCCCAGTTCGGGTCTGGGCAGCCGCTTCCGGGAGCGTCGCGGCGCCTCCCCCTGCCCCAGCAGCGCGCGGGCCCGCCGCCGCGCTCGGCGTTCGCTCCACTCCGCCAGGGCCGTCCCTAGGACGACGAACACCGCCACCGCGATCAGCACCGTCACCCCCAGCCTGTGGGAGGCATCCGCCGCGACTCCGTTCACGCTCATCGACACGAACCGCTCCCCCGCCCCCGCCATGTCCACCTCGAGTCATCGCCCCTCCGCGCGGCGCACGATGCGCACCGCCCACCAGATCCCCGCACCTTCAAGAGCGCCGCCGACCAGCAGGCAGCCGATGCCGGCGGGGGTGTGCAGCAGTACGCGCAGCGGGTCGGCACCCAGGGCCGTCCCCATGAGGAGGCCGACCACCGGCAGGGCCGCGAGCAGCGCCGCCGTGGACCGGGCTGTGGACAACCGCACGCGCAGATCGGCACGTTGGTCCCGCTCGGCCCGCAGCGCGCCCTCAAGCCGGGCGAGGCCGGCCGCGAGTCCGCCGCCCCGGTCGACCGCCACCCGCCAGCACGCGGCGAGTCCGAGCAGCCCTTCGGCCCCCGGCTCCACCGAGGCGTCGCGCAGCACCTGCGGCACATCGCCGCCGAACCGGGCCGCCGCGAGCACCACCCCTTCCGCCGCGCCGAGGCCGGACCCGGCGTGGGCATCCGCCGATCGGACGCCGGCGAGCATCGCTTCCCCCGGCTGCCGTCCCGCGCGGACCTCGGCGGCCAGCGCACCGCACAGGGCGATCACCGCATCGGCCCGGGCCTGTCGCTCCTTGCGCCGTTCCCGGCCGCGCAACACCCGCTTCAGCAACGGCACCCCGATCGCCCCGAGGACCAGCGGCAGCACCGACTGCCCGGCAACCGCCACCACCAGCCCGGCCGCCAGGCACCACCATTCATGCCCGACTCGTCCCCGCACCCGCGCCGACAGGCGCTCCCAGGGAGGCACGGCCACCGGTTCGCGCAGCGCCGCTCCCGCGAGCAGCATCCGGGCCCGCCGCAGCCCCCGGTCCTGCCCGACGCACAGCCAGGCGGCCGCACCCGCGCACACCGCCGCCGCGTACACCGGCGCCGCCTGCCCACTCGCCGCGACCATCGCGTCCCCACTCATGTGGCACCGCCCAACAGCCGCTGCAGCCGCGGCCAGCCCCGCTCGTACGCGAACGCCTCGGCGTCCCACCGCAGGGCGGGCTCCGCGACCACCAGGCCCGCGTCGTTCCGCTCCAGGACGCACACCTCGGCGATGCGGCGCCGGCCCGCACGGTCCCGTACGAGATGGAGGACCACCGAGACGGCGGCCGCCAACTGGCTGTGCAGCGCCGCCCGGTCGAGTCCCGCCGCCGTGCCCAGTGCCTCCAGGCGGGCCGGCACATCGGTGGCGGCATTGGCGTGGAGCGTGCCCGAGCCGCCCTCGTGGCCCGTGTTGAGAGCCGCGAGGAGGTGCACGACCTCCGCACCGCGCACCTCGCCCACGACCAGCCGGTCGGGCCGCATCCGCAGCGCCTGGCGGACCAGGTCCCGCAGGCTCACCAGGCCGGCGCCCTCCTGATTGGCGGGCCGGGCCTCCAGGCGGACCACGTGCGGGTGGTCGGGGCGCAGCTCGGCGGAGTCCTCGGCGAGGACGATCCGCTCGGTGGGCTCGACCAGGCCTAGGAGGGCGGACAGCAGCGTCGTCTTGCCCGAGCCCGTGCCGCCGCTGATCAGGAAGGAGAGCCTGGCGTCGACCAGAGCACGCAGGATCCGGTCGCCTCCGGGCGGCACTGTTCCCGCCGCGACCAGCTCGTCCAGGGAGAAGGCCTTGGGCCGCACCACCCGCAGGGACAGGCATGTCGACCCGACGGCGACGGGCGGCAGCACCGCATGCAGCCGCGTGCCGTCCGGCAGTCGCGCGTCCACCCACGGCCGGGCGTCGTCCAGCCTGCGCCCGGCGGCCGCGGCGAGGCGTTGGGCAAGGCGTCGCACGGCGCCCGCGTCCGCGAAAGAGACCCGGGTGAGCTCCAGCCCCCGGCCCCGGTCGACCCAGACCTGGTCGGGCGCCGTCACCAGCACGTCGGACACTTCGGGATCGGCCAGCAAGGGCTCCAGCGGACCTGCGCCGACCAGCTCGGACCTCAAGTCCCGCACCACTCCGAGCAGTTCGGCGTCCCCGAGGACCCTGCCCTGTTCGCGCAGGGCCCGCGCCACCCCGGCCGGTGTCGGCTCGGCGCCGGAGGAGGCGAGCCACTGCCGTACGCCGTCGAGCAGATCGGCCGTCATGACGTGCCCTCCGCGGGAACGCGTGCCCAGAAGGCCGAGCAGAACCGGGCGAGTGCACTGCGCGCGTCCGCGCCGGGCGGACCGCCGGCGCGTCCGAGGCCTTGCTCGGCGGGCAGCTCACCGGCCAGCGGCAGGCCGAGCAGTCCGGCCACCTCGTCGCTGTCGAGCCCTGCCGTGCCCGGGGCGCGGACGATGGCGCGCAGGTCCCGGAGCACCATTCCCGCCGCTGCCGCGACCCGGCCCGCTGCCGCCACCGCGCGCAGCTCGGCGGGCACCACGAGAAGCCCGAGGTCCACCTGGGCCAGCGCCTCCACGACGCTGTCGTCCATGCGGCGCGGCAGGTCCACCACGACCGCTCCGCCCCTCCGGCGTGCCGCCGCGAGGACGGCCCGCATGGCACCCGGCGGGATCGCCACGGTGTCCCCGCGGTCCCAGCTGAGCACCCTCAGGTCGTGCAGGCGCGGCAACGACTCCTCCAGGGCTCCGGCCCCGACCCGCCCCTTGGACTCCGCGAAGGCGGGCCAGCGCAGTCCCTTCACGGTCTCGCCGCCGAGCAGGACGTCCAAGCCGCCGCCGAGCGGGTCCGCGTCGACGAGCATCGTGCGCCGCCCTGCTCGCGCCGCCGACAGCGCGAGGGCGCAGGCGAGCGTCGACGCTCCGGCGCCGCCCCGGCCGCCGAGCACGCCGACGGTGAGGGCCGGATGGCCTACACCCTCCGCCACGTCGGCGATCCGGTCGACGAGCCAGTCCTCGGCGTCCGGAAGCCTCAGCACATGGTCGGCGCCGATCTCCACGGCCCGCTGCCAGACCCGCGGATCGTCCTGGTCGTGGCCGACGAGGCACACCCCTCGTCGGCGTGCGGCGCCGCGCACCCGGTGCACCGCGTCGTCCCCGACGAGGACCAGTGGCGCCGTGTCCCAGCCGCCCCCGCGCTCGGGCACCGCGTGGTGCACCTCGGGTCGCGCACCCGCCGCGGCACACAGCCTCAGCAGGTCGTCGAGCAACTGCGCGTCCTCGGTGACGATCAGCGGTCCGGCCCGCTCTTCTCCTTCGGCCGGCCCCCGGTCATGCGCGATCGAACCCGTCATGACTCGGCCCCCCTCTCCCTTGAAACGTGGCGAACGTCGTGAATCCCGCAGGCCGCGATCGAGCCCATGAACGGGTCTCGGACTTCGCGGCTGGAATCACGATGGGCGGGAGCGGGAAATCGTGTGGATCTTGGTCAAGAACTGTGGATAACTCGGCGGTTGTGAATAACTCCGTCACCCAAACCGGTGACGGACCGAAAACTGCCGCAGAGCAGCCCGACCACTACGCACAGTCACGGATCTTGGTCTGCCGCACTCGGGCGCCAAGCGGGCACCGAGCGGCGTGAAGCGGGCAGAAAGAAGGGCCCGAAACGGGCCCGGACATGCGACGACCCCCGCCGGGGGGGAGAGCGGGGGTCGTCCCCACGGTCCGACTCGGGGGGGGAGGAGCCAGACCGGGTTAGCACGGTCGCGAACGATCCGTGACTTCCATGGTGTACCCGAGAGCCTTCTCAGGCAAACCCACGCGCCACACCTTACGCCGAATGGTTGGCCCCTATGCTCGGGCGTGTGGAAAACCGCTCCTTGCCCCGCACAGCCGCCTTCTTTGACCTGGACAAGACGGTCATTGCGAAGTCGAGCACGCTCACGTTCAGCAAGTCCTTCTACCAAGGGGGACTGATCAACCGCAGAGGCGTGCTGCGTACCGCATACGCCCAGTTCGTCTTTCTCGCGGGCGGTGCGGATCACGACCAGATGGAGCGTATGCGCGAATACCTCTCGGCACTCTGCCGGGGATGGAACGTGCAACAGGTCAAGGAGATCGTCGCCGAGACGCTCCACGACCTGATCGACCCGATCATCTACGACGAGGCCGCTTCCCTCATTGAGGAGCACCACACGGCCGGCCGTGATGTCGTGATCGTCTCCACCTCGGGCGCCGAGGTCGTCGAGCCCATCGGTGAACTCCTGGGCGCGGACCGAGTAGTGGCCACCCGCATGGTCGTCGGCGAGGACGGCTGCTTCACCGGCGAGGTGGAGTACTACGCGTACGGGCCGACGAAGGCCGAGGCCATCAGGGAGCTGGCCGAGTCCGAGGGGTACGACCTGGAGCGGTGTTTCGCGTACAGCGACTCGGCGACGGACCTGCCGATGCTGGAGTCCGTCGGCCACCCGCACGCGGTCAACCCGGACCGTGCGCTGCGCCGCGAGGCGGTCTCCCGAGAGTGGCCGATTCTGGACTTCCACCGGCCGGTCCGCCTGAAGCAGCGGGTGCCGTCACTGTCCGCCCCGCCGAGGCCCGCGCTCGTCGCCGCGGCCGCGGTCGGCGCCGCCGCGGCCACCGCCGGCCTTGTCTGGTTCGCGAGTAGGCGGCGTTCGCTCGCCTCCTGAATTCGGGCGCTCGGAGGCCCCACAGAGCGGACGTTTCGCCCGTATTTGAACCTAAAAGTAAAGAAGTCAGCCCAGGACTTTCGCATCACCCATGACAGGAGTACAAAGGAGTCAACGGCCCGCGAGACCAAGGACATCCGAGAGGATCACCTTTAACGCAACCGAAGGCCCCACGGACCGAAGCATGGTCGTCAAGCACCCACGCGACGTCGACCCGTCGATTACGGGCCAGCCGCACCAGGCAACGGGCAAAGTTCCCCGACCTGATGGGCAATATTTCGAGGACGCTTGGTAACTGGGCGGACATGCCAGCGGCGGTACCAGGACTGGTACCGCCGCAACCCTGTTCAGGACCTCTGAGAGCCGCCGGTGCACACCCGGAAATCAGGCTCTATAAGGTGCCGGTTTTCGCGTCAGGCCGCACCGCGCTGCAGCGCCTCACAGACAGCGGTCGACTCGCGCGCCCCGAGCTCAACCGCCTTGCCACAGTGCGCGATCCACGCCGCCATACCTTCCGGCGTACCGGCCGCGTAGCCGTCGAGCGCCGCCACATAGGCAGCGCGCCCCAGCTCCGCGTGCCCCGCCTCCGCCGGGCAGATCGACTTCGGGTCGAGACCACTGCCCACCAGGACGAGCCGCGCCGCCGCGCGTGCGACGAGCCCGTTGTGCGAGCCGAAGGGGCGCAGGGCGAGCAGCTCACCGTGGACCACGGACGCGGTCACCAGGGCGGGAGCGGCGCTGCCCGAGATGATCAACTGCGAGAGGCCTTCGAGACGGCCCGCCACCTCGTCCGCGGACGGAAGCGGAAGTTCCACCACCGGCTCGTCGACCGGCTCACCGGCGAGGCGCGGCCGCCCGACCGTGTCGTCCTGGACGCCGGCCGCGACCAGGTGCAGACGCGCGAGCACGCGCAGCGGCGACTGACGCCAGATGGAGAGCAGCTGCCCGGCCTCCGCGGTCAGCCGCAGGGCGGCGCCGACCGCGCGGGACTCGTCGTCGCCGCTGAAGTCGGTGCGCCTGCGCACCTCTTCGAGTGCCCAGTCGGCACCGGAGAGCGCCGCGGAACCGCGCGCTCCGCGGAGTGCCGCCTCAGAGGTGATCTCGTTGCTGCGGCGGCGCATGACGCGGTGCCCGTAGACCCGGTCGACACTCTTGCGCACGGACTCCACGGACTCGGCGACGCCCGGCAGCGAGCCGAGCACGGCGAGCGGATCGGCTGACGTACCCATAAGTAGGCAGCCTACGCACTGCGGCGGGCCGCCCCACGATGGAGTGGTCTTCTTCACGTAGTGCGACCGCGCACAGCGATCACGGCACTACCCTTCGTGAACATGAAGATCGCTTTCGTCGGGAAGGGCGGCAGCGGAAAGACCACGCTGTCCTCGCTCTTCATCCGTCACCTCGCCGCCACCGGTTCGCCCGTCGTCGCCGTCGACGCCGATATCAACCAGCACCTGGGCGCCGCCCTCGGCCTAGCCGACGAGGAGGCCGCCGCGCTGCCCGCGATGGGAGCGCAGCTGCCGCTCATCAAGGAGTATCTGCGCGGCACCAACCCGCGGATCGCCTCCGCCGAGACGATGATCAAGACCACGCCGCCGGGCAGCGGTTCGCGCCTGCTCCGCGTGCGCGAGGACAACCCGGTCTACGACGCGTGTGCGCACCCCCTGGAACTCGACGGCTCCGCCGTCCGTTTGATGGCCACAGGCCCCTTCACGGAGTCCGATCTCGGCGTCGCCTGCTACCACTCCAAGGTGGGCGCCGTGGAGCTGTGCCTCAACCACCTCGTGGACGGCCGCGACGAGTTCGTCGTGGTCGACATGACGGCGGGGTCCGACTCGTTCGCCTCCGGCATGTTCACCCGCTTCGACATGACGTTCCTGGTCGCCGAGCCGACCCGCAAGGGTGTCTCCGTCTACCGCCAGTACAAGGAGTACGCACGGGACTTCGGGGTCTCCCTGTGCGTCGTGGGCAACAAGGTCCAGGGCCAGGACGACATCGACTTCCTGCGCCAGGAGGTCGGTGAGGACCTGCTGGTGACGGTCGGGCACTCGGACTGGGTGCGGGCGATGGAGAAGGGCCGTCCGCCGCGGTTCGCACTCCTGGAGTCGGCCAACCGCGAGGCCCTTGCGACGATGCTCGACGTCGCGGACGCGTCGTACGAGCGAAGGGACTGGGAGCGGTACACGCGGCAGATGGTGCACTTCCACCGCAAGAACGCGGCGAGTTGGGGGAACGAACGGACCGGGGCCGACCTGGCGGACCAGGTCGACCCCGATTTCGTACTGCGCGAGATCGCCGAGACCGCGCAGGTCAGTCCTTCGAGTGCTCCTCAGCCGGCTTGACCTCGGGGGCACCCGGTACGCCCTTGGGCGCCGGAGCGGGCTTGTCGGAGAGGAAGGCCGGCCAGCCCTGCTTCGGCGCCTTGCCGACGGGCAGGGTGGTGAGCTTCTCCAGGACCTTCGGGTCCTGGGCGTCCAGCCAGTCGGCGAGCTGACGGAAGGAGACGCAGCGGACCTCCTTCTTGGTGCAGACCCGCTCGATGGTCTCCTCGATGGCACGCATATAGGTGCCGCCGTTCCAGGACTCGAAGTGGTTGCCGATGATCAGCGGGGCGCGGTTGCCGTTGTAGGCGCGCTCGAAGCCCTGCAGCAGGCCGTCGCGCATCTGGTCGCCCCAGTACTCGTGCTTGGAGGGGTCGCCCTGTGAGGTGGTGCCGGACTGGTTGACCATGAAGTTGTAGTCCATGGTCAGCGTCTCGAAGTCGCGGCCGGGCACGGGGACGAGCTGCATGGACAGGTCCCAGAGGCCCTCCTTCTTCTTGGGCCAGACCTGGTTGTTGACGCCGCTCGTGTCGTACCGGAAGCCGAGCTCACGGGCGGCCCGCGTGAAGTTCTTCTGCCCTTCGAGGCAGGGCGTGCGGGCGCCGATGAGTTCCTTGTCGTAGTCGAAGGGTAGGGCGGGGGCCTTGGTGTTGCCGGTGTTGGTCTTCCAGCGCTTCACGAACGACTTGGCCTGCTTGATCTCGGACTTCCACTCGTCGACGGACCACTCGCCGACGCCGCGTCCCTCGCCGCAGAAGTGGCCGTTGAAGTGGGTGCCGATCTCGTTGCCCTCGAGCCAGGCGCCGCGCAGCTGGGTCACGGTGTTCTCGATGCCCTCGGCGTCGTTGAAGCCGATGTCGGAGCTGCCGGACGCGTGCTGCGGCGGGTCGTAGAGCTCCTTCTTGTCCTCGGGGAGCATGTACACGCCGCTCAGGAAGTACGTCATGGTGGCGTTGTTCTCTCTCGCCACCTTGCGGAAGTGCGAGAACAGCTTCTGACTGTCCTCGCCGGCGCCGTCCCAGGAGAACACCACGAACTGCGGGGGCTTCTGACCGGGCTTCAGACGCTTGGGCTTCGGCAGGTTGGGCTGCGCTCCGGTGTACGAGGTGGATCCGTCGCCGATGAGCCGGACCGCGCTCTTGGGGGCGGGGGCGGCTTGTGCCTTCTTGGGACCGTGGGCGCCTTCCTTGGAGCCGGATTCACCGCTTCCACAACCGGCGAGTGTGACGGCGCAGGCCGCGACGGCGACGCCCGCGGCGAGCTTCTTGGTGGCGGCCATCATCCGCCCACCTCTTCCTTCGGGTCGTGATTCTTCGGCGTGCGAGGGCCCGGCGCGGCGGCCTTCAGCGGGAATTCCGGCTGAAAGGCGTAAGCGCCAAAAACGGAAAATCCGCCCTAAAAAGCGACGGCGTCGCCAAAGTCGCACGCCCACCCGAGCACGGTGGCGCGACAAGCCGTACTAAATGACTAATCACTCTCCGGGGTGAACACTTGCCCCATTTGCCCCTAAAGTCCGGGCAAAGCCTTTACTCTCTATTACGATTCATTTACCGAGAGTTGATGAATCCCGCTGCTGTACGCCGTGACCCACGGCCGCGTCCCCACATGCCCCCGGCATAGACCGGGGCAGTCCCAGCGACCGCGTAGCCCCGGAGGAGACGGGAACCATGTCTGCCTGCACCCACACCCGCACCGACGACGTCGCAGAACCCGCCGACGACCGCCGGCCCCACGGACCGCCACCCGGCAAGCGCCGCTTCCGTATCGCCGGTGCCGATCTGTCCGCGTCGATCGCCGTCTTCCTGATCGCACTGCCGCTGTCCCTCGGCATCGCCCTCGCCACCGGGGCGCCGCTTCAGGCCGGCCTCGTGGCCGCCGCCGTCGGCGGGCTCGTGGCCGGCCGTTTCGGTGGCGCACCGCTCCAGGTGAGCGGTCCGGCCGCGGGGCTCACCGTGGTCACCGCCGATCTGATCCAGCAGTTCGGCTGGCGCACCACGTGCGCCATCACCATCTGCGCCGGTCTCGCCCAACTCGGCCTGGGAGCGCTGCGGGTGGCCAGATCGGCGCTGGCCGTCAGCCCCGCCATCGTGCACGGCATGCTGGCCGGCATCGGCATCACCATCGCGGTCGCGCAGGTGCACATCATGCTCGGCGGCACCCCGCACAGCTCCGTCCTGGACAACCTCCGTGAACTGCCCGCCCAGTTGGCCCGCGTACACCCCGCGGCCTTCGGGATCAGCGTGCTGACCATCGCGCTCATCCTGCTGTGGCCCCGGATTCCCGGGCGGGCCGGGCAGCTCGCCCGCAAGGCTCCCGCGCCGCTGATCGCCGTCGCCGGCACCACGGCGGTCGCGGCGGTCGCCGGGCTCACGCTCCCCAAGGTCGACCTGCCCTCGTGGAAGAGTCACGCCCTCGCTGGCCTGCCCGAAGGGCCCGTGCTCGCACTCGTCGCCGCCGTACTCACCACCACGCTCGTGTGCAGCGTGCAGTCACTGCTCGGCGCGGTCGCCGTGGACAAGCTGACCGCCGGGCGCTCGGACGACACGAATCCGCCGCGACGCGCCGACCTGGACCGGGAGTTGTTCGGCCAGGGCCTGTCCAACGTGACCTCCGGGGCGCTCGGCGGCCTGCCGGTTGCCGGGGTCGCGGTGCGCAGCACGGCCAACGTCAGCGCGGGCGCCGTCGGCCGCAACTCCACGATGCTGCACGGCGCATGGATCGCCGTGGCCGCCTTCGCGCTGGTCGCCGCCATCGAGCTGATCCCGCTCGCGTCACTCGCCGCACTGGTCATGGCTGTCGGCATCCGGATGGTCAGCATCAACCACATCCGTACGGTGACCCGTCACCGGGAAGTCCTCGTCTACTGCGTCACCACGCTCGGCGTCGTCCTGCTCGGCGTCCTGGAGGGAGTCGCCCTCGGCATCGCCGTCGCCGTCGGGGTCGCGCTGCACCGCCTCACCCGTACGCGGATCACCCACGAGGAGCACGACGGCACCCACCGGGTGCACGTGCGGGGCCAGTTGACCTTCCTCGCGGTGCCCCGGCTGACGCGCGCGCTGCACCACGTCCCCCACAAGGCCGACACCATCGTGGAACTGGACGGTTCCTTCATGGACCACGCCGCGTACGAGACGTTGCAGAACTGGCAGGACGGGCACACCTCGCACGGCGGAAGGGTCACGCTGACCGGGCGGTCCGGCGGCCGGATCGCGGAGCCCGCGTCCGCGGCGCACTCCTGCTGCCGCCCCTGGACGGCATGGCGCAACCACAGCTGCCACGAGTCGACGGAGGTGGCGCGCAGCGGACAGAGCCTCGCCGACGGCATCAGCTCGTTCCAGCGCAACACCGCGCCGCTGGTGCGCAGCGAGCTGGCGCGGCTCGCGCGGGAGGGGCAGCAGCCCTCGCAGCTCTTCCTGACCTGCGCGGACTCCCGCCTGGTGACGTCGATGATCACGTCCAGCGGCCCGGGTGACCTGTTCGTGGTGCGCAACGTCGGCAATCTCGTCCCCCTGCCGGGGTCGGAGAACGGGGACGACTCGGTGGCGGCGGCGATCGAGTACGCCGTGGAGGTGCTGAAGGTCGAGTCGATCACCGTGTGCGGGCACTCCGGGTGCGGCGCGATGCAGGCGCTTCTCAGCTCCCCTGCCGAAGGCGGGCAGACACCCCTGCGGCGCTGGCTGCGGCACGGGCGGCCGAGCCTGGAGCGGATGGCCGACAAGGGTCAGGCGTGGGCCCGGATCGCGGGGCGGGCGCCCGCGGACGCGGCGGAGCAGCTGTGCCTGACCAATGTGGTGCAGCAGCTGGAGCATCTGCGGCAGCACGATTCGGTACGGCGGGGGGTTGCCGACGGGCGGCTCACGTTGCACGGGATGTACTTCCACGTCGGCGAGGCGCAGGCCTATCTGCTCACCGACACGGAGCAGCTCTTCGACCGCGTGGCGGCGGGGAGTTCGGCACCGGAGACACCGGCCGACCTGAGAAGATCGCCGGTCTGAGCGCGGGCGGGCGCGGCCCACGCCGCTCCCCTTCCCCGCCCGCCCAGGGGTGCGGCACCCGCTCTGCCGGGGCCGCACCCACACAGGTCTAAACCACTTTGCGGCTCGCCCTTGTCACCGGGTGGGCCCGTCTGATGAGCTGTGGCCTGGAACACAACGGTCGCCCCCTGGCAAAGCACCGTAAGGGAGATGTCGTGAGCAACGAATCCTTGGCCAACCTGCTCAAGGAAGAACGCAGGTTCGCACCCCCCGCCGAACTGGCCGCGAACGCCAACGTCACGGCGGAGGCGTACGAACAGGCCAAGGCTGACCGGCTCGGCTTCTGGGCCGAGCAGGCGCGGCGCCTGACGTGGGCGACCGAGCCCACCGAGACGCTCGACTGGTCGAACCCGCCCTTCGCGAAGTGGTTCGCCGACGGCAGGCTCAATGTCGCGTACAACTGCGTGGACCGGCACGTCGAGGCCGGCAACGGGGACCGGGTCGCCATCCACTTCGAGGGCGAGCCCGGCGACAGCCGCGCGATCACCTACGCCGAGCTCAAGGACGAGGTCTCGCGCGCCGCGAACGCCCTCCTTGAGCTGGGCGTTCAGAAGGGCG
This sequence comes from Streptomyces luteolus, assembly GCF_029968015.1. Lineage (GTDB taxonomy): Bacteria > Actinomycetota > Actinomycetes > Streptomycetales > Streptomycetaceae > Streptomyces > Streptomyces luteolus. The sequence continues at coordinate 126,798 of NZ_JASCIS010000016.1, read as the reverse complement.
ACCGGGTCGCGGTCTACATGCCGATGATCCCGGAGACGGCCGTCGCCATGCTGGCCTGCGCCCGTATCGGCGCCGCGCACTCCGTCGTCTTCGGCGGCTTCTCCGCGGACGCCATCGCCAAGCGCATCGAGGACGCCGACGCCAAGGTCGTCATCACCTCCGACGGCGGCTACCGCCGCGGCAAGCCCGCCGCCCTCAAGCCCGCCGTCGACGAGGCCCTCACGCGCGTGGAGAACGTGGAGCACGTCCTCGTCGTCCGCCGCACCGGCCAGGAGGTCGAGTGGACCGAGGGCCGCGACGTCTGGTGGCACGATGCGGTCGGACGGCAGAGCGCCGAGCACACGCCGGAGGCGTTCGACGCCGAGCAGCCCCTGTTCATCCTCTACACCTCGGGGACGACGGGTAAGCCGAAGGGCATCCTGCACACCTCCGGTGGCTACCTGACGCAGGCCGCGTACACCCACCACGCCGTCTTCGACCTCAAGCCGGAGTCCGACGTCTACTGGTGCACGGCCGACGTCGGCTGGGTCACCGGCCACTCGTACATCGTGTACGGACCGCTGGCCAACGGCGCGACGCAGGTCATGTACGAGGGCACCCCGGACACCCCGCACCAGGGCCGTTTCTGGGAGATCGTCCAGAAGTACGGCGTCACGATCCTCTACACCGCGCCCACCGCGATCCGTACGTTCATGAAGTGGGGCGACGACATCCCCGCCAAGTTCGACCTGTCCTCGCTGCGGGTCCTGGGCTCGGTCGGTGAGCCGATCAACCCCGAGGCGTGGATCTGGTACCGCAAGCACATCGGCGCCGACACATGCCCCATCGTGGACACCTGGTGGCAGACCGAGACCGGCGCGATGATGATCTCGCCGCTGCCCGGTGTCACCGAGACGAAGCCGGGAAGCGCCCAGCGCGCACTGCCGGGCATCTCCGCCACCGTCGTGGACGACGAGGCGAACGAGGTCCCGGACGGCTGCGGTGGCTATCTCGTCCTGACCGAGCCGTGGCCGTCGATGCTGCGCACCATCTGGGGTGACGACCAGCGGTTCCTCGACACGTACTGGTCGCGTTTCGAGGGCATGTACTTCGCCGGTGACGGGGCGAAGAAGGACGAGGACGGAGACGTCTGGCTGCTCGGCCGGGTGGACGACGTGATGCTGGTGTCCGGCCACAACATCTCGACCACCGAGGTGGAGTCGGCGCTCGTGTCGCACCCCTCGGTCGCCGAGGCCGCCGTGGTGGGCGCCGCCGACGAGACCACCGGCCAGGCCATCGTCGCGTTCGTGATCCTGCGCGGCGGAGCGGACGAGTCCGAGGACCTGATCGGCGAGCTGCGCAACCACGTCGGCGCCACCCTCGGCCCGATCGCCAAGCCCAGGCGGATCCTGCCGGTGGCCGAGCTGCCCAAGACCCGCTCCGGGAAGATCATGCGGCGCCTGCTGCGGGACGTCGCGGAGAACCGCGAGCTGGGAGACGTCACCACGCTGACCGACTCCTCGGTCATGGACCTGATCCAGACCAAGCTGCCCTCGGCGGGCTCCGAGGACTGACCCGAAGCACCATTCCGCGTACGGCCCGAAGCACCATTCCGCGTACGGACGGCCGCCCGCACGGAGACCGACCGCGTACATCCCCGGAGGGCACCTGGCGACGAGCCGGGTGCCCTCGTCGTACGTATGGTGAGGATCACCAGACGCAGTCTCGTGGCCGCCGGGTTAGAGTAGGGGCCGCGTCAAGAACACGACAAAGCAAATGACGCAAAAGGTGCGCCGGGAAGTCTGGTCGGCAACTGCTTCAACGACCCAAGTTGCTGAACGAGACCGGAGGTCCCCACCAGTGGGCGCGCACACCGACTCCCCCAACCAGAACCGCAAGGCCTTCGGCCGCCTCTCGCTGCCCGAGCGGACCTACATAGCCGACGCGCTGCGGACCGAGACGGTCGGCGGCGTGCTCCTCCTGGTCGCCGCGGTCGCCGCCCTGGTCTGGGCCAACACCCCGCTGAGCGACAGCTATGAGACCGTCAGGAACTTCCACATCGGCCCCTCGGCGCTCGGCCTGGACCTGAGCGTCCAGCACTGGGCCGCCGACGGACTCCTCGCCGTCTTCTTCTTCGTCGCCGGTGTCGAACTCAAGCGAGAACTGGTCGCCGGCGACCTGCGCGACCCCAAGGCCGCGATCCTGCCGGTCGTCGCCGCGATCTGCGGTATGGCCGTCCCGGCCCTCGTGTACGTCCTCACGAACGTGGCCGGGGGCGGGTCGATGGACGGCTGGGCCGTGCCGACCGCCACCGACATCGCGTTCGCCCTCGCCGTCCTCGCGGTGCTCGGCACGTCGCTGCCGTCGGCACTGCGGGCGTTCCTGCTCACCCTTGCCGTCGTCGACGACCTCTTCGCGATCATGATCATCGCGGTGTTCTTCACCAGCGACCTGAACTTCGCCGCGCTCGGCGGCGCCGTCGCGGGCCTCGTCGTCTTCTGGCTGCTGCTCCGCAAGGGCGTCCGCGGCTGGTACATCTACCTCCCGCTCGCCCTGGTCATCTGGGGCCTGATGTACAACAGCGGCGTCCACGCCACCATCGCCGGTGTCGCCATGGGCCTGATGCTGCGCTGCAGCCGACGGGACGACGAGGAGCACTCCCCCGGCGAGCACATCGAGCACCTGGTGCGACCGCTCTCCGCCGGTCTCGCGGTACCGCTGTTCGCCCTGTTCTCCGCCGGCGTCGGCATCTCCGGCGGCGCGCTCGGCGATGTCTTCACGCAGCCCGAGACGCTCGGCGTGGTCCTCGGCCTCGTCCTCGGCAAGGCCTTCGGCATCTTCGGCGGCACCTGGCTCGCCACCCGCTTCACCCGCGCCTCGCTCAGCGACGAACTGGCCTGGCCGGACGTCTTCGCCATCTCCACACTCGCCGGCATCGGCTTCACCGTCTCACTGCTCATCGGCGAACTCGCCTTCGTGGGCGACGAGACGATGACCGACGAGATCAAGGCCGCCGTCCTCATCGGCTCCCTGATCGCCGCCTTCCTCGCGGCCGTCCTGCTCAGGCTGCGCAACGCCAAGTACCGCAAGCTGTGGGAGGAAGAGGAGCGCGACGAGGACCACTCCGGCATCCCCGACATCTACGAGCAGGACTCCCCCGAGTACCACCTCCGGATGGCCGAGATCCTCGAGAAGAGGGCCGCCGAACACCGCCGTATCGCCGAACTGACCACCGGGGGAAGCGAGCAGGGCGACCGTCCGGCATGATCTGACACAGGCCGCTGCAACAACAGGGCGCCGGTACAGACAGCCACCGTCGAGAAAAGCAGAGGGAGACAGCGATGAGCGCAGCCGATGGCGCCGACCGCAGCCTCGGGCAGCTGGTCGCCTCGGCGACCGCCGAGATGTCCGCACTGGTGCACGACGAGATCGCCCTGGCCAAGGCTCAACTGCGGCAGGACGTCAAGCGAGCCGGAATGGGCAGCGGTGCGTTCATCGCGGCCGTGGCCGTGCTGATCTTCTCGCTGCCGATGCTCAGCTTCGCCCTGGCGTACGGCATCCGGGCGTGGAGCGGCTGGCACCTGTCCGTCTGCTTCCTGCTCTCCTTCGCCGCCAATGTGCTCGTCGCGGCGCTGCTCGCGCTGATCGGGCTCGTCATGTTCAAGAAGGCGAAGAAGGGCAAGGGCCCGCAGAAGACGGTCGCTTCGGCCAAGGAGACGGCTGCCGTCCTGCAGAACGTCAAGCCGCATCCGCGTCCCGTCCCCGCTGCGACCAGTGGCCTGAGCATGGACAAAGCTGCGGACGCGACGCCTGTGGCACGCTCGTCCTCATGACGGAACCCGCCACACCTGCCGCATCCTCCCCTCCGCCCTCGGTCGTACGGATCGACATCCCCGGCGACCGGGAGGTGATCCACCGGGACGTGGCGGCCAACGGCGCGCGTTTCCACATCGCGGAGGTCGGCGACGGGCCACTCGTGCTGCTGCTGCACGGCTTCCCGCAGTTCTGGTGGACGTGGCGGCACCAGCTGACGGCCCTGGCCGACGCGGGTTTCCGGGCCGTCGCGATGGATCTGCGCGGGGTGGGCGGCAGCGACCGCACCCCGCGCGGCTACGACCCGGCGAACCTCGCACTCGACATCACCGGTGTGGTCCGCTCGCTCGGCGAGCCGGACGCGGCGCTCGTCGGCCATGACCTCGGCGGCTATCTCGCGTGGACGGCGGCCGTGATGCGGCCCAAGCTGGTGCGCCGGCTCGCGGTCTCCTCGATGCCGCACCCGCGCCGCTGGCGCTCGGCGATGCTCTCCGACGTCAAGCAGACCGCCGCCGGTTCGTACGTGTGGGGCTTTCAGCGGCCGTGGCTGCCGGAGCGTCAACTGGTCGCGGACGACGGGGCCTTGGTGGGCCGGCTGATGCGGGACTGGTCGGGGCCTCGGCTGCCGGAGGACGACGCGGTGGAGACGTACCGGCGGGCGATGTGCATTCCGTCGACGGCGCACTGCTCGATCGAGCCGTACCGCTGGATGGTGCGCTCGCTCGCGCGGCCCGACGGGATCCAGTTCAACCGGCGGATGAAGCGGCCGGTGCGGGTGCCGACGCTGCATCTGCACGGCTCGCTCGACCCGGTGATGCGTACGCGCAGCGCGGCGGGCTCGGGTGAGTACGTCGAAGCGCCCTACCGCTGGCGGCTGTTCGACGGGCTCGGGCACTTTCCGCACGAGGAGGACCCTGTCGCGTTCTCCACGGAGCTGGTGAACTGGCTGCAGGACCCGGAGCCGGACCGGTAGGGAGCAGGACCGGTAGGGAGCCGGACGGCCGTTCGGGGTGGTCGCTCTACCGCACCGCGGAAGCGAACTGCCGTTCTTCGAACGGCCACTTGCCCGGCGCATAGGCCAATTGGGGGCGGCCGGTGCGGTTACCGACCATGAGCCACGGGCAGACGTCCCGGTATGGGCTGGACGCACGACTACAGTGACGCAGCACGCAATCGCCGCTCGGCCGCAGCGCTGAGCTCTCAGCAGAGGGGTGGCCCGTCGGGCCGGCCCGAGCACCCCGCGCAAGCGGGCATGGGGATTCCCCGCATCCTCCGCCGCAGGGCCCGCTGGGTCTCGGCGCGGCTGCGGCACACCACTCGCGACTGACCGGTCCGGCCGGCCCGCGGCGACCCGCTCAGCGCCTCAGAGGGCGCAGCCTTCCGTGTCGACCTGCTGGTTCGCCGTGCGGCCGAGCCTGATGTCCGTACGGACCTCGTCGGCGGTCAGCGCGTACCCGGTCTCGGGGTCGTCGAGGGACTTGGCGAAGACCACGCCGTAGACCTTGCCGTCCGGGGTGAGCAGCGGGCCGCCGGAGTTGCCCTGACGGACCGTCGCGTACAGCGAGTAGACGTCGCGGCGGACGGTGTCGCGGTGGTAGATGTCCGGGCCGTTGGCGTTGATGCGGCCGCGGACGCGGGCGGAGCGGACGTCGTACGCGCCGTTCTCCGGGAAGCCCGCGACGATCGCGCCGTCGCCGCTCGTCGCGTCCTCGTCGGTGAACTCCAGCGGCCTGGCCCGCAGGTCGGGCACGTCCAGTACGGCGATGTCGCGCTCCCAGTCGTAGAGCACGACCGTCGCGTCGTACCGCCTGCCCTCGCCGCCGATCTGGACCGTGGGCTCGTCGACCCCGCCGACCACGTGCGCGTTGGTCATCACGCGGCGCTGGTCGAAGACGAAGCCGGTGCCTTCCAGGACCTTGTTGCAGCTCGTGGCCGTGCCCATCACCTTGACGATGGAGTCCTTGGCGCGCTCCGCGACGGGGCTGTTGCGCAGCTTCGGGTCGGGCGGCCGGACCTCGGTGATCGGCTCGTTGGAGAACGGGCTGAAGACCTGCGGGAAGCCGTTCTGCGCGAGGACGGAGGAGAAGTCCGCGAACCAGGTGCTGGCCTGGCTGGGCAGCGCCGCGGAGACGCCCTGCAGCACCTTGGAGTTGCGCACCTCCTTGCCGAGCGTGGGCAGTGTCGTACCGGCCAGGGCGGAGCCGATCAGCCAGGCGACGAGGAGCATCGCCACGACGTTGACGAGGGCGCCGCCGGTGGCGTCCAGGGCGCGGGCCGGGGACCAGGTGATGTATCTGCGGAGCTTGTTGCCCAGATGCGTCGTGAAGGCCTGGCCGACGGAGGCGCAGACGATCACCACGACGACGGCGACGACCGCGGCCGTCGTGCCCACTTCCTGCTCGTCGGTGAGGGCGTCCCAGATCACCGGCAGTACGTACACGGCGACGAGACCGCCGCCGAGGAAGCCGATCACCGAGAGGATGCCGACGACGAAGCCCTGGCGGTACCCGACGATGGCGAACCACACGGCGGCGACGAGCAGCAGTATGTCCAGCACGTTCACCGATTCAGTCCTCGCCTCGCATCTGTCCGTCCCCGTTCCGTGCCCTGGTTCGCGTGCGCCCGCTGTGGTCCGTCCCGCAGTGGGTCCGCCCGCGCGGCACGGGGGCCAAGCCTGTCATGCGTGCCAGTCGAGAGGGACCTCGTTGGAGCGGTCCCAGGGTCTCTCCCAGCCGGCGAAATGCATGAGCCGGTCGATGATTCCGGCCGTGAAACCCCAGACCAGAGCGGATCCCACGAGGAACGCCGGCCCCTTGTGTCCCCGCGGGTGCACGGCCGTCACACGGTTCTCCGGGTCCGTGAGATGGGCCACCGGGACCGTGAAGACGCGCGCGGTCTCGGCCGGATCGACGACGCCGACCGGGCTCGGCCGCCGCCACCAGGCGAGTACGGGGGTGACGACGAATCCGCTCACCGGGATGTACAGCTTCGGGAGCACGCCGAAGATCTGCACGCCGGACGGGTCGAGGCCGGTCTCCTCCTCCGCCTCGCGCAGCGCGGCGCGCAGCGGGCCGGTGGTCTGCGGGTCGCCGTCCTCCGGGTCGAGGGAGCCGCCGGGGAAGGACGGCTGGCCGGCGTGCGAGCGCAGCGCGCTGGACCGCTCCATCAGCAGCAGCTCGGGCCCCGTCTCGGGGGTGCCGGCGCCGAACAGGATCAGCACGGCGGACTGCCTGCCCTCGCCGTTCTCGGGCGGCAGGAAGCGGCTCAGCTCGGTCGGGCGCACCGTGGCGGCGGCGTGCGCCACCGGCTCCAGCCACTCGGGCAGGCCGTCGGCGGTCACCGTCAGCGCGGTCTCGTACGTCTTGCTTGCATGTGGCCCACGCGTCATGGGCACCCCCGTCCGTCCATGGCTGCACAACGTCGTGGAGCGCCCCGTTCGTTCCGCGGCCGGGGCGCTCGGCGCCGTATCTCCTCCGCTTTCCCCTCCGGGCGAGGACGGCTCATCCGGCCGCCAGCGGGGGCGCGGCCTCGCCCGGGTAGTCCGGCGGGGGCTTCAGGCGCTGGCCCGGCAGGCCGCCCTTCTCGTACTTCAGGAGCTTGCGGGCCTTCTCGGGGTCCGTCTCGCCCTCTCCGTACGCCGGGCAGAGGTGGGCTATGGGGCAGGCTCCGCAGGCGGGCTTGCGGGCGTGGCAGATGCGGCGGCCGTGGAAGATGATCCGGTGCGACAGCATGGTCCAGTCGCTCTTCGGGAAGATGTCGCAGATCAGCGCCTCGATCTTCTCCGGGTCCTCGGAGTCGGTCCACTTCCAGCGGCGCACGAGACGGCCGAAGTGGGTGTCGACGGTGATGCCGGGGACGCCGAAGGCGTTGCCCAGGACGACGTTCGCCGTCTTGCGGCCGACGCCCGGGAGCTTGACGAGGTCCTCCAGGCGGCCGGGCACCTCGCCGCCGTGCCGGTCCCGCAGGGCGGCCGCGAGGCCCATGATCGACTTGGTCTTGGCGCGGAAGAAGCCGGTGGGCCGGATCAGCTCCTCAACCTCCTCCGGGTTGGCCGCCGCCAGGTCCTCGGGGGTCGGGTAGGCGGCGAAGAGGCGCGGCGTCGTCTGGTTCACCCTCAGGTCGGTGGTCTGCGCGGAGAGCACCGTGGCCACGAGGAGCTCGAACGGGTTCTCGAAGTCCAGCTCCGGGTGGGCGTACGGATAGACCTCGGCGAGCTCGCGGTTGATGCGGCGGGCGCGGCGGACGAGGGAGAGGCGGGACTCGGGCTGAGGGATCTTCAGGGCGGGCTTGGCTGGCGTGGCGGGCTTGGCCGACTTGGCGGGCGTGGCGGGCGTGGCGGGCTTGGCCTTCTTCGCGGCTGTCGCCTTCTTCGCGGGCGTGGCCTTCTTCGCGGGCGTGGCCTTCTTCGCGGCCGTCGCCTTCTTGGCAGTTGAGGGCTTCGGCTTCTTGCCCGCCGCTTGCTTGCTCGCCGTCGCCTTCTTGGCTGTCGCCTTCCTGGGCGATGGCGTCGACTTCATGGGCGCTTCTGACACTCTCTCCACACCCTCCCCATCTGTCCGATTTGCCGCTTTCTTCGCGCTCCCTGAAGGCTGTTCGCCCACAGCGGAATCGCTGCGCTCCGCCACCGTCCCAGCCCCCTTGTCCTGCCCTCTCACCGGCCCAATGGACACTCGGCCAGAGTAAAGCCAGGCACTGACATCCGCCGCTGACCCCGGTGAACAGACCCCGATTGGGCCCCCTGTCGCACAGGACGCCATGCCGGTACGGCAAACTTGTGACTGATCACACTGTTTGGACCGTCCGGCATCATGGGGACCACGGTCCCCTGAGCAGGTCGACATAGGAGAGAACTCGTGGACGACGTTCTGCGGCGCGCCCCGCTCTTCGCGGCGCTCGATGACGAGCAGGCGGCGGAGCTGCGCGCCTCCATGAGTGAGGTGACCCTCGCACGCAGCGAAGCGCTGTTCCACGAGGGCGACCCCGGTGACCGCCTGTACGTGGTCACCGAGGGCAAGGTGAAGCTGCACCGCACCTCACCCGACGGGCGCGAGAACATGCTCGCCGTCCTCGGCCCCGGCGAGCTGATCGGCGAGCTGTCGCTGTTCGACCCGGGCCCGCGCACCGCCACCGCATCAGCCCTCACCGAGGTCAAGCTCCTCGGCCTCGGCCACGGCGACCTCCAGCCCTGGCTGAACGCACGCCCCGAGGTCGCCTCGGCGCTGCTGCGCGCCGTCGCCCGGCGCCTGCGCAAGACCAACGACCAGATGTCCGACCTGGTCTTCTCGGACGTGCCCGGCCGTGTGGCCCGCGCGCTGCTCGACCTGTCGCGCCGCTTCGGCGTGCAGTCCGAGGAGGGCATCCACGTGGTGCACGACCTCACGCAGGAAGAGCTGGCCCAGCTCGTCGGCGCCTCCCGCGAGACGGTCAACAAGGCCCTCGCGGACTTCGCCGGGCGCGGCTGGCTGCGGCTTGAGGCTCGTGCGGTGATTCTGCTCGACGTGGAGCGGTTGGCCAAGCGGTCTCGCTAGCCGCGGGGTTGCTTGCTCGAAGGTTGCGGGGTTCCACCGGTCCGGTTGCCGGTGGGGCCCCGTTCTCGTTCGTCTGACGCTGCGTCGTGGCCGGGCCTTTCGCGCAGTTCCCCGCGCCCCTGATCAAGCCCTCGTTCGACTGACCCGCCATCGTCGCCGGGCTCTCGCGCAGTTCCCCGCGCCCCTGATCAAGCCCTCGTTCGACTGACCCGCCATCGCGGCCGGGCCTTTCGCGCAGTTCCCCGCGCCCCTGATCAAGGCCTCGTTCGACTGACCCGCCGTCGCGGCCGGGCTTTCGCGCAGTTCCCCGCGCCCCTGTCAGGACCCCCTCAAGCGCGCCCTCCAGACCGGCCTCAGATCAGCCCGTGCTCCCGTAGGTACTCCAGCTGTGCCCGTACGGAGAGTTCTGCCGCGGGCCACAGGGAGCGGTCGACGTCCGCGTAGACGTGGGCGACCACCTCCGACGGGGTGCGGTAGCCGTTCTCCACGGCCGTCTCGACCTGGGCCAGGCGGTGGGCGCGGTGCGCGAGGTAGAAGTCGACGGCGCCCTGCGCGTCCTCCAGGACCGGACCGTGGCCCGGCAGCACCGTGTGCACGCCGTCGTCCACCGTCAGGGAGCGCAGCCGGCGCAGCGAGTCGAGGTAGTCGCCGAGGCGGCCGTCGGGGTGCGCCACCACCGTCGTACCGCGTCCCAGGATCGTGTCGCCCGTCAACACCGCCTGGTCGGCGGGGAGATGGAAGCTCAGCGAGTCCTCGGTGTGGCCCGGGGTCGGTACGACGCGCAGCTCCAGGCCGCCGGTCCTGACGACGTCGCCCGCGCCGAGGCCCTCGTCGCCGAGGCGCAGGGCCGGGTCAAGGGCCCTGACCTTCGTACGGGTGAGGTGCGCGAAGCGGGACGCGCCCTCCGCGTGGTCGGGGTGACCGTGCGTCAGGAGCGTGAGGGCGACCCGTTTGCCCGCCTGCTCGGCGACGCCGATGACCTGGCGCAGATGGTCGTCGTCGAGCGGACCCGGGTCGATCACGACGGCGAGGTCGGAGTCCGGTTCGGCGACGATCCAGGTGTTGGTGCCGTCGAGGGTCATCGCCGAGGGGTTCGGGGCGAGGACGTTGATCGTGCGGGCGGTGGCGGGGCCGGAGAGCACCCCGCCGCGCGGCTGGCCGGGAAGGGCGGCGGCTTCGGTCATGCGGAGGGTCCCTGGGCGTTCGGGCCGCCGTGCGCGGCCGGGAGGTGCTGGGTGAACTCGTCGTGGCCGGGCCAGGCGAGCACCAACTCGCCGTTCTCCAGGCGGGCCTGGGCCAGTACGGGGGTCAGGTCGCGGCCGGACGCGGCGGCGAGCGCGGCGCCTGCCTGGTCGTACGCGCCGAGCTGGCGGAGCGTCGCGATGGTCGGCGGCATCATCAGGAGCTCGCCGCGGTCGTATCCGGCGGTGGCGTCGGCGGGGGCGATCCACACGGTGCGGTCGGCCTCCGTCGAGACGTTCCGGGTGCGCTGGCCCTCGGGGAGCGCGGCGACGAAGAACCAGGTGTCGTAGCGACGGGGTTCGAACTCGGGGGTGATCCAGCGGGTCCAGGCGCCGAGCAGGTCGCTGCGCAGGACCAGGCCGCGGTGGTCGAGGAACGCGGCGAAGGAGAGGTCGCGGCGCACGAGCGCCTCCCGGTCGGCCTCCCAGTCGGCGCCCGTGGTGTCGGACACCACGGACCCCTCCGTGGGGCCTGCGAGCAGCACGCCCGCCTCCTCGTACGTCTCCCGCACGGCGGCGCAGACGATCGCCTGGGCCTCCGTCTCGGTGACGTCGAGCCGGGCGGCCCAGTCGGCGCGGCTCGGCCCCGCCCAGGCGACAAGCCGTTCGTGGTCGCGCGGGTCGACGCCGCCGCCCGGATACGCGTACGCGCCTCCGGCGAAAGCCATGGAGGCGCGTCTGCGCAGCATGTGGACGGCGATGCCGCCGGTGGCGCCCTCGGTGTCCTCGGCGCCCTCGATGTCCTTGAGGAGCATGACCGTGGCCGCCCTGCGCGGCTGCACCGGCGTCAGGGTGCCGTCCGCGAGTGCGCGAATACGGTCCGGCCACTCGGGGGGATACCACTGCCCATTCGCCATGGCCGGAGGCTATCCGCTGTGGCGCGGATGTTCGAGGGGCGGACGTGGATCACGACCGCCCCTCGACCTGCTCTGCGGCGGCGGTCAGTCCTCCAGCTCGACCTGGAGCTCGACCTCGACCGGCGCGTCGAGCGGCAGGACCGCGACGCCGACCGCGCTGCGCGCGTGCACGCCCTTGTCGCCGAGGACCTCGCCGAGCAGCTCGCTCGCGCCGTTGAGCACGGCGGGCTGGCCGGTGAAGTCGGTGGCCGAGGCGACGAAGCCGACGACCTTCACGACCCGCTTGATCCGGTCCAGGTCACCGGCGACCGACTTGACGGCCGCGAGGGCGTTCAGCGCGCAGGTGCGGGCCAGCGCCTTGGCGTCCTCGGGGGTGACTTCGCCGCCGACCTTGCCGACCTGCGGAAGCTTGCCCTCCACCATGGGCAGCTGCCCGGCCGTGTACACGTACACCCCGGACTGGACCGCCGGCTGGTACGCGGCGAGCGGAGGGACGACCTCCGGGAGGGTCATGCCCAGCTCGGCGAGCTTGGCTTCGACGGCGCCGCTCATGCCTGCTTCTCCCGCTTCAGGTAGGCCACCAGCTGCTCGGGGTTGTTGGGGCCGGGGACGACCTGGACGAGCTCCCAGCCGTCCTCGCCCCAGGTGTCCAGAATCTGCTTCGTCGCGTGCACGAGGAGGGGCACGGTCGCGTATTCCCACTTGGTCATACGGCCGACTGTAATGCCTGCCTCCGACAGCCCCGCGCGGGCGGGCACCGCGTAGGCGGCGTAACGGACCTCACTGCCCGAACGCGGCGGCGATCCGCCCCGAAGCCTCCGCCGCGCGGGTCGAGGAATTAGGCTCGATCACGTGAGCAGGCTCCAGGTCGTCAGTGGCAAGGGCGGTACCGGTAAGACCACGGTGGCCGCCGCTCTCGCGCTCGCGCTCGCTACCGAGGGCAAGCGGACTCTCCTGGTGGAGGTCGAGGGCAGGCAGGGCATCGCGCAGCTCTTCGAGGCGGAGGCGCTCCCGTACGAGGAGCGGAAGATGGCGGTAGCGCCGGGCGGCGGCGAGGTGTTCGCCCTCGCCATCGACGCCGAGCTGGCCCTGCTCGACTACCTCCAGATGTTCTACCGCCTGGGCAGCGCGGGCCGCGCCCTGAAGAAGCTCGGCGCGGTCGACTTCGCGACGACCATAGCCCCGGGCGTACGGGACGTCCTGCTGACCGGCAAGGCCTGCGAGGCGGTCCGCCGCAAGGACAAGAAGGGGCGGTACATCTACGACTACGTGGTGATGGACGCGCCCCCGACGGGCCGCATCACGCGCTTCCTGAACGTCAACGACGAGGTGGCGGGCCTCGCCAAGATCGGCCCGATACACAATCAGGCACAGGCCGTGATGCGGGTCCTCAAGTCCCCCGAGACGGCGGTGCACCTGGTGACGCTCCTTGAGGAGATGCCGGTCCAGGAGACCGTCGACGGCTTCGCCGAACTGCGGGCCGCGGGGCTTCCGGTGGGCCGGATCCTGGTCAACATGGTGCGCCCCTCGGTGGTCGACGTTCCGGTCCGGACGGATGTGCGTCGTACGGATCTGGCGAAGGCGCTGTCGAGCGCCGGGCTCGGCGGGGCGCGCAAGGGCGGGCACGCGGAGCAGCTGGTCGATCCGCTGCTCGCGCAGGCCGCGGAGTACGAGGAGCGGGTCGCCCTGGAGCGGGGGCAGCGCGGGCTGCTCACCGAACTGGACCTGCCCGTGCACGAGTTGGAGCTGCTCACCGAGGGCATCGATCTGGCCGGGCTCTACCGCCTGGCCACGGACTTGCGCAAGCAGGGGGTCGCATGACGTTGGATCCGGTACCGGTGCTCGATGTCGATCCGCTGATCGACGACCCCACGACCCGGATCATCGTGTGCTGCGGCGCGGGCGGCGTCGGCAAGACCACGACGGCGGCGGCCCTCGGCCTGCGGGCGGCGGAGCGCGGCCGGAAGGTCGTGGTGCTCACCATCGACCCGGCGCGCAGGCTGGCCCAGTCCATGGGCATCGACTCGCTGGACAACACGCCTCGGCGGGTGAAGGACCTCGACGGAGACGGCGCCGGCGAGCTGCACGCCATGATGCTGGACATGAAGCGCACCTTCGACGAGATCGTCGAGGCGCACGCGGACCCGGAGCGGGCCGAGGCCATCCTCAGCAACCCCTTCTACCAGTCGCTTTCGGCGGGCTTCGCGGGCACGCAGGAGTACATGGCGATGGAGAAGCTGGGCCAGCTGCGGGCCCGGGACGAGTGGGACCTGATCGTCGTCGACACTCCGCCGTCGCGTTCGGCGCTGGACTTCCTGGACGCGCCGAAGAACCTGGGCTCGTTCCTCGACGGGAAGTTCATCCGCGTGCTGATGGCTCCGGCGAAGGTCGGCGGGCGGGCCGGGATGAAGTTCCTGAACGTCGGCATGTCCGTGATGACGGGCACGCTCGGCAAGCTGCTCGGCGGTCAGTTCCTGCGGGACGTGCAGACGTTCGTGGCCGCGATGGACACGATGTTCGGCGGGTTCCGCACGCGCGCGGACGCCACGTACCGCCTGTTGCAGGCTCCGGGCACGGCGTTTCTCGTGGTGGCGGCGCCGGAGCGGGACGCGCTGCGGGAGGCCGCGTACTTCGTAGAGCGGCTCGCCGCGGAGGAGATGCCGCTGGCGGGGCTGGTGCTGAACCGTGTGCACGGCAGCGGCGCCGCCCGGCTGTCGGCCGAGCGGGCGCTCGCCGCTGCGGAAAATCTTGACGAGCCTCGCATTGTGGATCAGGAGGACGGGAAGGAAGAACTGCGTAACTCCCCCGAATCCACGGCCACTTCGAGCTCCTCAACGGCTCCTTCGAGCCCTTCCACAGCTCCTTCGAGCTCTCCCACGGCTCCTTCGAGCTCCTCCAGGGCTCCCTCGACCCCTACGACGGATCCCACGGATTCCACGGATTCCACGGACCCCCTGAACTCCACGCAGCCGTCCGAGGCCCAGCAACTCGCCGCCGGGCTCCTGCGGTTGCACGCGGAACGCATGCAGCTGCTCGCTCGTGAGCAGCGCACGCGCGATCGCTTCACCGCGCTGCACCCGGAAGTCCCGGTGACCGAAGTGGCCGCTCTGCCCGGCGACGTCCATGACCTCGCCGGCCTGCGTGACATCGGCGATCGCCTGGCATCCGGCGACCGCCCGGCCGGGGCCGCCTGAGCCGGGGCCCAGGCCTTCCCCCGGCCCGGTTATCCCACGGCGGCGTACGTCTCGTAGTGCTCCTGCTCGTGGACCTCTTCGAGCTCTTCGAGCTCTTCGACGTCCACGGGGAGGATTCCCGCGCTGCGCTCGTATTCCGTACGCGCGGTCTCAAGGAGCCGGCGCCAGGAGGTCACCGTGGGACGCCTGCGCAACAGTGCGCGGCGCTCCCGCTCCGTCATTCCACCCCACACGCCGAATTCGACGCGATTGTCCAGCGCATCGGCCAGGCACTCCGTGCGCACCGGGCATCCGGTGCACACCGCCTTGGCCCGGTTCTGCGCTGCTCCTTGAACGAACAGTTCATCCGGATCGGTAGTGCGGCAGGCCGCCTGCGCACTCCAGTCGGTTACCCAGCCCATACCGGCGCCGTCCTCTCCCGAATCGAGGCTCCCCCACGGCGGCAGCGGCATATTCACCGCCGCCAGTTGAGGACGTTACGGAAGGCGGGCACAGCGCAACACCCCCTTCGGGCCCAATCTTGAATGGCCCGAACGGACTATGCGTAAGCGGCAGATCACCCGACGGAGTGAGCCGAAGACATGCGCGACTATCCCGGGCAAACCAGGACAGTTCAGTTGAGTCACAGCGGACACCAGGTGACGCATGCGGCGGATTCGGGCACCGCTCCGCCGGATTCGGGGACGGCGAAGGGGCCGAACAGCCAGGTCGGGTTCCGCTCAAGTTCTGCATGTGGTCGCGCATGAGCACTTGATGCGGCACCGCACTGCTGTGACAGTGAGAACCAGCTTAGGCCAAGGCGTTACGCCTGTCCGGCGATTCGGAACGTAGGCCTCTCACTAGGGCTTTCGCACGGGCGCTTTGTTGTGTAACGCCGGTGCGTGAAGCCGCTGTAGCCGTACGTGTCATGCGCCGTGGCCCGAACATCCCGAGGAGCACCCGCTCCGTCGGAACACCCTTGACCACGGATTAGGCTGCCCCCATGGGAAACAAGCGCTCGGGCGGAGGCCTGTCCCCGACTCAGCAGGCGGCCAAGTTCCTCGGCGTCAGCGCCCTCGCGGGAGCTGTGCTCGCCGGTATCGCCCTGCCCGCGGCAGGCGCGCTCGGTCTGGCGGCCAAGGGGTCGGTCGAGGAGTTCGACGAGATCCCGGCCAACTTGAAGCGTCCGCCGCTCAGTCAGCGCACGACGATCCTGGACAGCGAGGGCGGCACGATCGCCACGGTCTTCTCGCGCGACCGCACCCTGGTGGACCTCAAGGACATCTCGCCGTACATGCAGAAGGCGATCGTCGCGATCGAGGACTCCCGGTTCTACGAGCACGGCGCGGTCGACATGAAGGGCATCCTGCGCGCCCTCAACGAGAACGCGCAGTCGGGCACCGTCTCGCAGGGCGCGTCCACGCTCACGCAGCAGTACGTGAAGAACGTCTTCGTCGAGGAGGCGGGCAACGACCCGACGAAGGTCGCCCAGGCCACCCAGCAGACCCTCGGCCGCAAGATCCGTGAGCTGAAGTTCGCCATCCAGGTCGAGCAGGAGCTGGGCAAGAAGAAGATCCTGGAGAACTACCTCAACATCACGTTCTTCGGGCAGCAGGCGTACGGCGTCGAGGCCGCGTCCCAGCGCTACTTCTCCAAGTCCGCGAAGGAGTTGGAGCTGGAGGAGGCCGCGCTGCTCGCCGGCATCGTCCAGTCCCCGAGCCGGTACGACCCGGTCAACGACTCGGAGGAGGCCAGGAAGCGGCGCAATGTCGTACTGCAGCGCATGGCCGCCACCCGCGACATCACGCAGGAAGAGGCCGACGCCGCGAAGAAGAAGCCGCTCGGCCTCCAGGTCAGCCGCCCCCGGGAAGGCTGCATCACGGCCACGCGCGGCGCCGGCTTCTTCTGCGACTACGTCCGCAACGCCTTCCTGAACGACCCGGCCTTCGGCGACACCCGCGAGGACCGGGTGAAGATCTGGGACAAGGGCGGCCTGAAGATCAGGACGACACTCGACCCGCAGGCCCAGGAGTCGGTGCAGACGGCCATAAAGGACAACGTCCGCCAGGACGACCAGGTGGCGACCGCGGTCTCCATCGTCGAGCCCGGCACCGGCAAGGTCCTCGGCATGGGCCAGTCACGCCCGTACGGCTACGGACCGAACCAGACATCGATCAACCTCTCCGTGGACAAGCGGATGGGCGGCGGCGCGGGCTACCAGCCGGGGTCGACGTTCAAGCCGATCGTCGCCGCTGCCGCCATCGAGCAGGGCAAGACACCGGCGCAGAAGTACGGTTCGCCGTACGAGATGCCGTACCCGAGTCCGGTGAACACCTGCTCCGGGCAGTGGACGAACACGCAGAACGAGAAGCTCAGCAACGAGAACGAGGAAGAGGTCGGCCCCTACGGGATGCCGGAGGCGACCGCCAAGTCGGTCAACACCTACTTCGTGGAGCTGATCAGCGACATCGGGATCTGCCCGGTGACCTCGATGGCCGAGAAGATGGGCGTCAACCGGGCCGACGGGCAGCAGATGGCGCAGGCGCCGTCGATCGCGCTCGGCACGCAGGAGATGTCGCCGCTCACGATGGCGGCCGCGTACGCGACGTTCGCCAGCCGGGGCACGTACTGCACACCCGTGGCGATCGAGGCGGTCACCGACGCCGACGGCAAGTCCATGCCGGTGCCGAAGACCAAGTGCAACCGGGCCATGTCGCCGAAGACCGCCGACACCGTCAACACCCTCCTCAAGGGCGTGGTCGAGGACGGCACCGGCAAGCAGGCCGGACTCGGCAGCCGCCCCAGCGCGGGCAAGACCGGAACCACCGACTTCCGTTACGCGGCCTGGTTCGTGGGCTACACGCCGAACATGGCCGGCGCGGTCTGGGTCGGCGACCCGCAGCACAAGCGGCAGATGACCGACATCAGCATCGGCGGCAGGTACTACGACAAGGTCTACGGCGGTGAAGTCCCCGGCCCCATCTGGAAGGCGGCGATGTCGGGCGCCCTCGAAGGCAAGGTCGCGCCGGACTTCAACCTCGTCGACCTCCCCAAGGACAAGCCCAAGGGCGACCGGGACGAGGACGAGCACGAGGACGACGACCAGAAGCCGGGCAAGCCGAACAAGCCCGGCGGAGGCAACCCGTGGCCGGACTTCAGGATCCCGCCGGACGTCCTCGGCGGAGGCGGCAACGGCGGCGGAGGCGGCAACGGCGGCGGAGGCGGCGGCCGCTGGCCGCAGCCGCGGTGAGCCCCGTCGGCGGCTGATGTGAGAGAGGGTGCCCCCTGAGCCAGGGGGCACCCTCTTTCCCGTACGGGGCTGGTATCCCGTACGGGGCTGGTACGGACCGCCTTACCGACGCACTGCCGTACCCGCCGTTCCGCCGGTGTGGATCAGCCCGCGAGGAGTTGCTTGACCACCGCGGCGACGCGGCCGCCCTCGGCCTGGCCCGCGACCTTCGGGTTCACGATCTTCATGACCTGGCCCATCGCGCGCGGCCCCTCGGCACCGGCGGCCCTCGCCTCCTCCACGGCCTGCGCGACGATCTCCTGCAGCTCCTCGTCACTCAGCTGCTTCGGCAGGTAGGCCGCGAGCACCTCGCCCTCGGCCTGCTCGCGCTCGGCCTGCTCGGCACGCCCGCCGTTGGCGAAGGCCTCCGCCGCCTCGCGGCGCTTCTTCGCCTCGCGGGTGATCACCTTTTGCACCTCGTCGTCGGAGAGCTCGCGGGCGGACTTGCCCGAGACCTCCTCCTTCGTGATGGCGGACAGGGTCAGCCGGAGCGTGGAGGAGCGCAGCTCGTCGCGCTCCCTGATGGCCGCGGTGAGGTCTTCCTGCAGCTTGGACTTGAGCGTGGTCATGGCCCAAGTGTCGCAGGTGCGCGGCCGGTGGCGCCCGCCGATTTCCCGGCGGTACGACTTCGGCGGCGCTTCTGCAACGATGGGCGTATGCGCGCGCGATACGGAGTACCTCTGGGAATCACCGCGGCCACAGCCGCGGGTGTGGTGTACGCGGCCGGGTTCGAGGCCCGCTCCTTCCGGCTCCGACGGGTCACCGTGCCGGTGCTTCCGGAGGGGATGCGCCCGCTGCGGGTGCTTCAGGTCTCCGACATCCACATGGTGAGCGGGCAGCGCAAGAAGCAGCGCTGGCTCCAGTCCCTCGCGGGCCTGCGCCCCGACTTCGTCATCAACACCGGCGACAACCTCTCCGACCCGGAGGGTGTCCCCGAGGCCCTGGACGCGCTCGGCCCGCTGATGGAGTTCCCCGGCGCGTACGTCTTCGGCTCCAACGACTACTACGGCCCCAAACTCCGCAACCCCGCCCGGTACTTGATCGAGAAGCTGCAGGGGCGGCACGGCCTGAACGGCAACGCTCCCGCGGTCGGCGTCGTCCACAACCCGTGGGAGGACCTCCGCGACGCCTTCGACGCGGCGGGCTGGGTCGGCCTCACCAACACCAGGGGCACGCTCAAGATCGACGGGTACGAGATCGGCCTCACCGGCGTGGACGACCCGCACATCAAGCGCGACCGGTACGCCCGCGTGGCCGGCGGCCCGGAGTCGAGCGCCGACTTCTCCATCGGCGTGGTGCACGCCCCGTACATCCGCTCCCTGGACGCCTTCACGGCCGACGGCTACCCGCTGATCCTCGGCGGGCACACCCACGGCGGCCAGCTGTGCATCCCCTTCTACGGCGCCCTGGTCACCAACTGCGACCTGGACACGGACCGCGTCAAGGGCCTCTCCCGGCACACGGCCGGCGGCCACGACTCGTACCTGCACGTCTCGGCAGGCTGCGGCACGAACCGCTACACCCCGGTCCGCTTCGCCTGCCCCCCGGAGGCGACACTGCTCACGCTCACACCGCGACGGGACTGGCACGAGTGAGGACGCTGCGGCGGGGCCGGCGGGGCCGGCGGGACTGAGGACGCCCTCGCGGGACTGGCTCGGCCGGGGCCACATCCGCCCCGGCCTGGGGCCCCGCCAAAACCGGATTTCGTCTACGAGCGACGGTCCGCTAAAGTAATCGATGTCGCCGCGACGTGGTCACCCACAGCAGCGACATCGGGGTGTGGCGCAGCTTGGCAGCGCGCTTCGTTCGGGACGAAGAGGTCGTGGGTTCAAATCCCGCCACCCCGACAGAGAAACACCAGGTCAGGCCCGGTACTGAGAGATCAGTACCGGGCCTGATTTGCGTCAGGGGGCCAACTTGGGAGCCATTTGGGAGCCGACCTTGAGATTCGGCTCCCAGGGAGCCGCTACTTGAGGGCCGTGGCGCGTGCGCGCAGTAGGTCATTGAGTACGCGCACCGGTGACGTCGGAGACATCGCGAGCCGGGCGTCGAGCGCCGCATCCCACTGCTCGGTCAGGCCGGCCATGAGCCGCTGGCGCATCCCGCGGGTGACGTGGGCGTAGCGCGCCGAGACCGAGCCATCGATATGACCCATGCGCTCATCCATGAGGACCTTCTCGGTGCCGAGGTCCTCCATCATCGTGCGGTGAGTGTGGCGCAGGCCGTGCGGCGTGAGGCCCTTGGCGATCGGGAGCCAGCAGGCGTCCGCCCTAGCAGCTGCTCCTCGGCCTCGGGCCGGGATGCCGGGCCAGGGCTCAACGAGGATCGGTACCGGACGGGCCTCCTGTGGCGCCTTCTTTGGGTACCAGCCGGAGACCGCCGGGGTGAAAAGCCACGTGGCGAAGCCGTTTCGACGCCAGTGGGCCGCGTACTCGGACGTGGTGCCGCCGCGTACGAACCCGAGCTCCGTGATGGCGAGTTCGACGCGTGCGTGGGTGTCCTCTCGTACGCGGTCGGGGTGGTTGAGGACGTTGGACACCGTCCCGGTGGAGACCTCGGCGCGGCGTGCGACGTCGACGAGTTTCGCGCCCTGGTGGCCGCCGATCCGCGCCGCGCCCTGACCTCGGAAGACGTACGTCCTGGCGTGGCAGGGGCAGGGGGTCGGCTTCGTACGGGCGATGTGGTTGGCGACCAGGGCGGACAGCCAGTCCATCGAGTCGATGGTGCGGTAGCTGTCGTCCTTGGGCGGGCAGCGCACCATCTCGCCGGTATCGAGTTCGTACAGCTGCCACTCGACACGGAAAGCGTCGGGGCGTACGAACTCCGTTTCCAGGCCGACGATTTCGCCCCAGCGTTTGCCGGTGTAGCCCTTGAGGACCGTGGCGACGAACTCGTCGTCGCGGCCGGAGAGCAGGGCCGCCCGCTCGGCGGTGAGCAGGATGCCGAGTGCGTCGGTGATGACCTTTTCCGGGCCTCGGTCGCGGGAGCGGCCTGCGCGCTTGCCGCGTCCGCGTCGCCGGATGGCCGGGTTGGACGTGAGCAGGCCCTCGTCGATCGCGTCCTCGAAGATCAGGTGGAGCGTGGAGCGCCAGGTCTTGACGCTCGAAGCCGCGTACGTGGCCCGCTCCTTCTTCTCCCAGAGCTCGACGTCCGTGCGCAGGATGCCCGCGAGCGCCTTGTCCTCGAAGTCGGGGAGCAGATGCTCCTCGATGTGGCGCTTGTAGTTCTGCATCGTCGAGGCGGCCAGGTCCTGGGTGGCGTACCAGCGACTGGCGTACTCGCCGAAGGTTTCCTGGCCAAGCGCCGGGTCGCGCCATTCGCCTCGCCGGTACTTGTTCTCGGCTTCGCTCGCGGCGCGCTGGGCCTCTCCCTTGTTGGCGAACTTGATCGGCTTTCCGTCCTCGCCGACGACGGTGAGGTGCTTGCCGGGCGCGATCTTGTAGCGGCCGCGCCAGTAGTTTCCGCGTTTCTCGCCGAAACCCATGTATCCCTCCCCTTCTTCGTCGTTGTGCTAGGCCGCGGTCCCGTACTGGCTCTGGCGTGCTCGGCGTGGTGGCCGGGCGCGGAGACGAGCCGTGGGAGCGGCGGGTGACGAGGGATGTTGCGGAGCAGGGGACTTGGCAGCCGGAGCCTCGTTCGC
The DNA here is from genome assembly GCF_029968015.1 of Streptomyces luteolus. GTDB lineage: Bacteria > Actinomycetota > Actinomycetes > Streptomycetales > Streptomycetaceae > Streptomyces > Streptomyces luteolus. Next base: position 105,278 of record NZ_JASCIS010000016.1, on the reverse strand, counting down.
TGCTCGTTGCTGCGGCAGGGCAGGGCGGTCCTCGTTCATGCGGATGATCTCCGCGAGGTGTTCGCCAGTGAAGCGGTACGCGCGGCCGACGCGGGTGAACGGGATGAGACGACGGCGGGCTCGGTCCTTGACCCACCAGGCGGAGCAGCCGAGTACGGCGGCGACGTCCTCGGGGACGTAGAGGCGCGGCAGGGCGACCTCGGCGCCCGGAGTCGGAACGGAGGCAGAGGGTATTGCGGGTTGACGCAAGGAGCGAGTCCTCTTCAGGTTGTGGCGGGCGTGTGCGCGGCAACGCTGACCCGCCAGTCGATCGCTAGGGATGTGGGTGAGCCGCCCGGCCTGGAGGTTTGCGGGTCCAGGTCGGGCGGGTTCCTCGGCGGCTATGCCTCGTCGATGGGGTGGGCGTCGCCGTCACCAGGCGGAGGGCCATGCATCTTCAGCATGGTCTTGTTGGCCTCGTCCGCGATGGCGCTCTGGACCATGAGGTCGGCTTCTTCGCGGATGTCGGAGTGCTCGACGAGGTAGGCGTCGAGTGAGTCGCGCGCCTCCGAGAAGGCCATGTTGGCTCTCTGGGTCGCGCGGAACGCGTCCACGACCTCGTCGATGAGCTCCATGGCGCGGGCCTTGGCCGCCAGCTGCGGTGGCCCGACGAGATTGCGCAGGTCGATACCGAGGACCTCGGCGAAGCCGATGGCGTCGTCGAGGTTGATGCGGCGCTTTCCGTTTTCGATCCGCCAGACCGCGGACGGGTTCATCTCGAAGCCGGCCTCGTTGAGCCGGTCGGACAGGGCGTTGGTGCTCCAGCCGCGCGCCTCGCGCTCCACCCTGATGCGAGTCGCGACGTTCGCCTCACCGCTGAGCAGGACGCCCTCGGACGGTTCCTCCTCCGCCACCGGCACCCCCTTCCGTTCGTAGCGATGCACTGCGGTTTGCAGCACAGCCTAAACAGTAGCATCGCTACTGCGAGACGCAAAGCACTTCTGCGATCTGCAATTCCTGTGGCATAGTGGTGGCATCCCACCCCACCGACCTCAGGAGTCCGCACGCCCGCACGTCACATGAAAGAAGCCCCCGGCGATGCCGGGGGCCCAAGCGCAAACCTCTCAACCGCCATCCCTAGCGATCAACCTGCGGAGACCGGGATTGCCGTCCCATATGGCCCGCAAGCAGAGGAGCTGATGCCCAGTATGACCGATGCCCAGCCGAATACGCCATCCTTTCCCGCCGACGCCAGCACATCGTGGCCTCCGGTTGCTGTACCCGGCCAACCGGCCGACTCAGCCGTGCCTCCTGCCGACGAGGGCCCCGACGATGCTCCGGCAGCTGCACCCCTGACCGAGGGAGCGCAGATCCTGAACGACCTTCGGGCGCAGATCAAGCGGTACGTGGCGATGCCGAGCGAGGAAGCCGTCACCGCGGTGGCGCTGTGGATCGCGGCGACACATCTGCAGCGCGCATGGCAGCACGCCCCGCGACTGGCGATAGTCGCTCCGGAGAAGCGGTGCGGTAAATCCAGGCTGCTGGACGTGGTGACCGAGACCGTGCACAAGCGCCTGATCACGGTCAACGCCAGCGCGGCGGCGATCTTCCGGTCGATCGACGGCGACGACTCGCCGACCCTGCTGGTCGACGAGGCCGACACCATGTTCAGCACCAGCAAGGCCGCCGAGAAAAACGAAGAGGTCCGCGGCCTGATCAACGCCGGGCACCAGCGTGGCCGACCGACGCTGCGGGTGTCCGGGCCCGAGCACCAGGTGCAGGAGTTCCCTACCTTCGCCATGGCCGCTCTCGCCGGGATCGGCGACCTGCCTGGCACGATCATGGACCGGGCCGTGGTCATCCGGATGCGCCGCCGCGCGGCAGGCGAGAAGGTGGCATCTTTCCGCACCGGCCGTGACACCCCAGCCCTGAACGCGATCCGCGACCGCCTCCACGCCTGGCTCCAGCCGCTGCACGAGAGGGCGATGGAGATGGAGCCGCCCATGCCGGTCGAGGACCGCGCGGCAGACACCTGGGAACCGCTGGTCATCATCGCCGACCTCTCCGGAGGCGACTGGCCGATGCTGGCCCGCACCGCCTGCCGCACCATGACCGACTACGAGGCCGGCCAAGACGAGGAGGGCGGTCTGCGCACCCGCCTCCTGGTCGGCATCCGCCGTGCCTTCGCCGCCGTCGGGGACCCGGCCGTGCTGGGCACGAAGCACCTGCTGGAGTCCCTCAACGCGGACAAGGAAGCACCGTGGGCGGAGTACGGCGCCAACGGCCTGACCCCGCGCGGCCTGCAGCTGCTCCTGAAGCCGTACGGGATTGGCTCGGCCAACCGCCGCTTCCCTGACGGCACTCAGGCCAAGGGCTTCGCGCGCAACCAATTCCTCGACACGTGGGCGCGCTACTGCCCCGAGCCGAAGTCGGCTGACGAGCCCGCCCAGCCTGCGGAAGCGCCGCTGCCCGGCCCTGCAGCCTGACCCGACTCCACTCGCATCACTCGTCCCCGCGCAGGTCAGCGCGGGGACGAGTGAACAGCCCGCAACGAGTCGTCTCGACATCACCACGTCACTCGTACCTGTGCTGACCAGGCACGCGACGAGTGGTACGAGTCCCAGCACCTCACGGCGGCCACGCCCTGCCCTCCCTTGCGCCGAGGCCGCCGCCCCCAAGCCCACCTGGAGTACCCCCACTTGTTCTCTCGTATGAACTCCTGGATCGCCGCCCTCCGTGGCACCGGTGCGATCCGCGCCGGCATCGCCCTGCTCGCCGGGTTCGCCTTCGCTCTCTCCTACGACGCTCTGCGTCAGATGGCCGTCGCCATCCACATCCGCGGCCTGCTCACCTACGCCTTTCCCCTCGTCATCGACGGGTTCATCGCCATCGGCGTCGGTGCCCTACTCATGCTGCGGACTGCCCCGACAGGCTCTCGTGCGTATGTATGGCTGCTCGTCGGCGCCGCGACCGCGACCAGCATCTGGGCCAACGCCCTGCACGCCATACGCCTCAACCAGCAAGCTCGCCACGGCGATGGCCTACGCCTCGACGACATCACCGTCGGCGGCCTGTCCGCCATCGCCCCGCTCGCCCTGGCAGGAGCCGTACACCTCTACATCGTCGTGCGCCGCCAGGACGTGGCTGATGTGGCTCCGGGCGCGGCCGCAGTGGCTGATGGGCAGCAGGGGGCGGGTGCGTCGGAGGAGCTCATGGCCGATGAGGTCTCCGCCGAGAGGCTCTCCATCGCACGCACGGCCCCACTCGGACGACAGGGCCGCGCCTCCCGCCGCCACATCGAAGCCACCTTCCGCGACCGTGACCTCACCATCGGCCGGAAGGAAGCGGACCTGCTGAAGGGCATCGTCCAGACCGAACTCGACAAAACCAGCGAGCCTCAGCCCGAGCTCAGCCCAGCCGCCGCAGACGCCGCCTGACTCCTTCGGACGAACTGTCCCGAGCCCTTCCGGGCATCCCCGTGACCACAGACGCGGGGATGGCCTGGAGTCCACACCCTCAGGCCCCACACCCCCACCGGAGCACCAGCCCATGCACCACGAACCCCGCGAACTCCCCACCCCAGACCAGCAGATGACCACCAGCATCACGAGCGAAAACAGCGCAGCAAGGTATCCCGCTGGACCGTCCACAGGCCGGCCTCACGGGGAAGCCTCCGCCCCGGGGGTGGCGGAGGCACTCGGGCACCAGGGGGTGCCCGAGGAGGAACAGCCCGCCGACGTCGCCAATCCCGCCGCTGCTTCCGTGCCGCTGCCACGTGCCGCCGAAGTCGCCGCCCTGCACCGCGTCGCCCAGCGCCGCAAGCCCGACCCGAACGGCCGGCGCAAGGAGCGGGTCGATGCCCGCTACAGCGTCGAGGAAAGGGACGCCATCCGCACCAAGGCCACGTCACTGACCCTCAGCGGCGCCCATTACGTGGCCGCCGTCACCCTGGCTCACGTGGAAGGTGATCTCACCGTGCCCGGCCAGCGCACCCAGCTTGACGACTACATCGACGAACTCAACGCCTTGCGCCGCGAGGTCGCCGCGATCGGCCACAACGTCAATCAGATCGCCAAGAAACTCAACTCCGGCGGCCACCCACACCCTGGGGACAGTGCCCTGCTGGCCCAGACCGACCAAACCTTGGATGCCGTCAGCACGGCCGTGCGCCACATCGCGGCAGCCGCGAACCGGGCCGTCAGCCACAAGGCGGCCCGATGATCGCGAAGATCACGGGCGGCAAGGAGACCGCCAACTTGATCCGCTACCTGTACAACACCCGCAAGAAGGGCCACACCGACCCGCACCTGGTCGCCTCTTGGGACGGCTTCGCCCCCGACCCGGGCCGCGCCGACGACTTCGACGCAGCCAAGAGGCGCCTCGTCGCCGACCTCGACTTGCACGTGAAGCAGGCCGAGCGCCTCGGCCGCGCCCCCGAGCAGCACGTGTGGCACTGCTCAGTCCGTGCTGCCAAGACCGACCGTCACCTCAGCGACGAGGAGTGGGGCGACGTCGCCCGCCGCGTCGTGACTGCCACCGGCATCGCGCCGGACGGTGATCCGGACGGCTGCCGCTGGGTCGCCGTACGACACGCACCCGACCACATCCACATCGCCGCCACCAAGGTCCGCGCGGACCTGCGCACCGCCCGCCACTGGAACGACTACCTCACTGCCGACCGCGAACTCGCCGCTATCGAGAAGGAATACGGCCTCTTCCAAGTCATACGCGGGGACCGGACCGCCGCGAAACGGCCCACCCGCGCCGAGCAGGAGAAGGCCAAGCGCGCCGGCCAGGCCCGCACCGCCCGCGAACACCTGCGCACCACGATCCGTACCGCCGTGGCCGCCGCCACCAGCACCGAAGAGTTCATCCGTCTGCTGGAGCACACCGACGGCATCCTCGTCGACGTCAAGCACTTCCCCTCGGGAGACGTACGCGGATACACCGTCGCTCTCCAGGGCGACGTCAACGGCAAGCAGGAGCCGATCTGGTATTCAGGCTCCGAACTCGCCCCGGACCTGTCCCTCCCCAAGATCCGCAAGCGCCTCGACGCCACCGAACCCCAGCGAGGTCCGCGCAGGGTGCATCCGTGGCACCAGGCAACCGCCGCCGCGGAACGCATCCCCCGACGCCTTGAGGAGGCGGACGGCTCGGCCGCTCAGGCTCACCTGGCTGCCTTCGGCGAGGCCCTCGACGTCCTGCCGCTGCTCGCGCCCCAGGCCGTCGGGCTTCAACTCCAGCAAGCGGCACAGGCGTTCGAGCGTGCCACCCGCTCCCGCGTCCAGGCTGAGCACCAGCACGCCCGCGCGATGCGCGGCGCCGTGCGAGCCATGGTCCGCGAGCCCGCGCCCAAGGACGGCGCGCTGCTGGCGATGTTCCTCGACGCGGCGATCCTCGTCGTCATCGCCGCCGCCCGCTGGCACCAGCGACGTCACCACGACCAGCAAGTGGCCGCAGCACACCAGGCCCTGGTCCACCTCCAGGCCGCCTACGAACAGACGGCCGTCGCGCCGCTGACCGTTCTCGCCCAGCGCCGGCCACCCCAACAGATGGTGGAGCGGCACATCGTCCTCATCCGGCAGACAGTGCCCGATCACGCGGAACAGGTCCTGGAGGACTCGAACTTCGACGCGCTCGCAGCCGTACTCGCTCACGCCGAGAAGGCCGGCCACGACCCGAAACAGCTCCTCCAGCAGGCAGCCGACCAGCGCGCCCTGGACGATGCCCGCCGACCCGCGCGAGTCCTGACCTGGCGCGTCGAACGGCTCGCGGCGCGGCCGGCACCGAGCGCGCAAGCTCGTGCGGCGCAATCTCGGAGCACGGCTCTGCCCCGAACACCGGTATCGTCCCCGACCTCTCGGGGCACCGAGTACGGCTCAGCCGCTCTGCCCACGTTCGGAGCGGTGCCTCGGTCGGGCCGACGCCGCTGAGGCTGGAGGGCGCCAGTCAGGCCAGGGATGGGAGCACTCCCCGGGGCCAGTGCCCGAGCCAGAACGCGGCGGTGGATGGCTCCGGCTGGCCCTGGGTGGAGCCGTCGTGCGGGATGAGTTCGGTGGGGGCGATGTAGCCCTCACTGGGCTCCAGGCGGAAGCGGTAACAGAGGACGAGGTGGCCGCTCTCGACATAACGGCGGAGGTCGTTGGTGTGCGGATAGCGGTCGGCATAGTCGTGGTGTACGGCTCGGCAGATGGCGCGGATGTCGAGATCTCCGAGAAGGAGGTAGCGGGTGCCGGGGCCGAGGTTGAGGCAGAGCCTGCGGCGGCCCTGATGTTTCTCGGCGTACGGGAGTCGGTCCCAGTTGTCGACGTGCAGGCCGATGCGGTGGCCACCGGTCTCGTGGTTGGGGGTGGTGGTGAGGGCCGCTGCGGGGGCGGTGGCCTGACCGAGGTGGAGAGCGTCCGGGTCGCCGAGCCGGTCGGTGAGCGTGGCGAGGGCGTCGGCGGGCTCGGGAGGTTTCACCAGTTCGACCAGGGTGGTGTCTTGGGCACGGGCTGCGGTGGCAGTGAGGTCGTGGGCGGTCTCGTCGGTGATCTCTGCCCATGAGGTGGCGGGGATGACGGCTCCGTCTTCGTAGGCCGGCTCTCCGTAGGTCGTGCGGAGCGTGGTGACTTCACATCGCTTCCGCAGGGCCGTGGGGTCGGTGACCGCGATGCGCAGGGTCATGGTGGGACAGGCCCCCTTCGGGGTCAGCGTGGATGGTCGAGGTCCTCGCCATAGGTCACGTCGAGGTCGGTGATCAGGGCTTGTGCGAGGTCTGCCTGCTGGGAATGGTCGATGACGACCTTGGCGAGGTGGGCAACGCCGCGTACGGAGGAGAGGTCGTTGCCGCGCAGGTCGAGGCCCTTGTAGCGGCCTTTGCCGAACTCGGTCAGGCGCAGGGTGCAGGAGTCGAGGACGGCGTCGGTGAGGTCGCAACCGGTGAGGGACACCTCGGTGAGGATGCAGTTGGAGAAGGCGACCGGCCCGGTGGCGCGTACGGCTTCGAGAGTGGCGTAGTCCAGGCGGCAGCCGTCGAAGAGGACGTGGTCCAGGGTGAGATCGCTCAGTGTGGCGCCCATGAGCTTGCATTGGCGGAACGCGACGCGGGAGAGCTTGCTCTCGCTCCACGTGGCCGAGCCGAGGTCGCAGCTGTCGAACTCGACTGAGTGGAGTCGGAGTTGTTCCATCTGGACGCGGCCGGCCCGCAGTCCGCTGATGCGGCCGGTGACGAGCTGGGCGTCGGCCAGGTCGAGTGAGCGCAGCTCGGCACCCGTGTAGTGGAAGTCCTGGAGGACGCCCCGGCCGCCTTCAAGGGACTGAACGTTGGACAGGTACAGGCCCGGTCCGCTCAGGTCGGGCAGGTTCAGCGTGATGCGGCCGATGGTGCGGCTGTCCATGGTGCGGTGCTCCGTCTCTGCGAAGGGGTCGGGGCCAGCCACCGAGGCTACTTCTTGTCCCAGTTGTCCCAGGTCGGGCGGTTGTCGAAGGCAGGTGACGTGTTGGACCAGGTAGGCCGGTTGTCGAACTTGCCACCGAAGGCAGGCGGGCAGGTGCCCAGCAGGGCACACAGGCGGTCAGCCGAAGCTCGGACCAGATCAGCGGCCGTGACGGGGACGGTGGTCGGTGTGGGGTTCGTCGTCTCGGACATGTCGGGTGACTCCTTCGAGGAGAGCGATTTTGGCGGTGGTGCAGTAGGAGGTGCGGGTGCCGTCCATGCGGCCCGCGTGCTCGAAATAGCGGTTGGCTGCGTGACCGCCACCGCAGAAGGCGAAGTAGGGGCACGTGCGGCGGCAGGCGTCCACGCCGCGCCAGAACTCCGGCAGCCAGCTGGTGCGCTGTTCGGCTTCGGAGAGGAGGCCGGCCAGGCTGTGGTGCAGGACGTTGCCGGTGGTGAAGTCACCGAAGCGCGGATCGGTGAACCCGGCCAGCTCCGGTGACAGGAGGACCACTCCGCCGTCGTAGGCGATGGTCGGCAGCGGGTCCCACGCCGCTGATGCCGGTCGGCCGGAGGCTTGGCCCTGCAGGACTGCACGCGCGAAGTCCAGCACCCTTGCCACTTCTCGCAGTTGGATGACGGGCCTTGCCCGCCAGGCCGCCGTGAGCGCCGCCCAGAACTCGGTGGCGCGGGCGGGATCGGGGGTGCGGGTGGTGGTGTTGGCGCCCTCCTGTTCCTCGACGTTGACGCCGAGGGAGTGGCAGCCGAGGTCGGCGAAGAAGTCGTAGAACTCGGCAGCGCGGGCAGGGTCGGGATCGGTGACCACGGCGATGGCGGAGAACGGGATGCTGTGGGCTTTGAGCCGTTCGATGCCGCGCAGAATGACGCGGTGGGCGGGGTGACCGACGCGGGTGACACGACTGCGGTTCATATCGGGCGGGCCGTCGATGCTGACGCCCACGCCCATGTCGTGCTGCAGGAAGAACTCGCACCAGGCGTCGTCGATCAGCACGGCGTTCGTCTGCACGGTGTGCTTGACCCGGCCGAACGGCGCCATCAGCTTGGTCAGATGGAGCCTGCCGACGGACAGCGGCTCGCCTCCGTGCCATACGATCTCGAACCGGGGATCTTCACGGGCCCACTCGTTGACCGACTGCGCCACCGCCTGCGCCACCTCGACGGGCATGAGGTGCTTCTCGTGGCGGAACGGCAGGTAGCAGTAACGGCAGTCGAGCGGTTGGCACAGCGTCGTCGGCTGCATGATCACCGCGCCTGGTACGGAGGCAAGGCGCTCGAACTCTTCGGTCGATGTCGTCATGTCAGCTCCTCGTTCAGCGGATCGGTGTCCGGTGCTGCTGTCGTCGGACGCATCGCGGAATCGAGCGCGCCGGCGGCGGGGGTGTGCAGGATGACGAAGGGCGGGGTGAGCCAGAGCCCGAGAGCCATCAGGACGAATCGCCAACCCGGTTCCTTGATCGACCCCGCTGCCGGGGCTCGGACCTCGGCGTTCACAGCGCGACCGCCATCGCGAATGGGGGCCGCGCGCTTTTCGCGCCCCGCCGGGGCGTCAGAGCCGGCATCCGCAGCCGTAACGGCGTGCTGGCTCCGGTCCGACACACCAGCGCGGTTACCTCGAACTCCGCCCAGACACTCTTGCCACGCTCGGTCGGCTCCCACCCCGTGCGGGCGGCCAGCGCATCGACCAAGGCCAGCCCTCGGCCGGAATCCTCGTCGGCTGTTGCATCGCGCCGCTTGGGCGGTGACGCACCGCCGTCATGCACAACCAGCAGAAGACGCCCCTCCTCGGGCTCGTAGGAGAGCCCGACCGTGATGTGGCCACTGCTGTGCACGACGGCATTGGTGATCAGCTCCGAGGCGACCAGCCGCAGCGACTCTCGATTGTCCGCGTCCAGCGGGACGCCCCAGCCGTCAGCGCGCGCGAGGATGCGGTTGCGGACGGTCGCGACAGCGGAGCAGTCGGGGCTGAAGGTGATCCGGGCGTGGCGAGTGGTCATGAGGAGAACTCCTCGGCCGAAGGGAGAGGGGGAGCGGCTCTGCCTCCGGCCAGGGGAGGTAGAGACAGAGCCGCTGTGTACGCCGCCGCGGAGGCTTCTGCTGATGCTCACTCCGCGGCGGCGAAATTCAGTAAAGGACCGAGACAAGCACCCACGGGACTCCGTCAGGTGACCCCAAGTCGGAGTCACACCTGGCCCGTTGGGCATAGCCTCGATACACGCCGCGCCAGGGGGAAACGCCGATGGGCCGTCAACAGCAAGATCCTCGTCACGTCGTGGCCGGGCTGCTCAGCGACGAGCGGTTCACCGCCGCCTGCGCTGAGCGCGACATGGGAGCACTGTTCCGGCTGCTCAACCACCGGGGCATCAGCACACGACGTATCGCCGCTGCGGTCGACATCACCCAAGGGCGGCTCTACGACTACATGAACGGCAAGAGCCGGGTCGAAAAGCTCGTCATCTTCGAGCAGATCGCAGACGCCTTCCACATCCCCGGCCGACTCCTCGGCCTCGCCGTCCGCCCTTGGGAACCAGCGCCGGCCGGGCATGTGCCTCCGCCGCGCTCCGCACCGCAACTACCCCCGAACGACGATGACTTGTCCGCGATGGACGCCTTCCGCAACGCCGACCGGCAGACCGGCGGCGGCCGCCTCTACGGCGCCGTGGTCCGCCACCTCGGCCACAACATCGCCCCACGCCTCGTCGACGCCGACAGCAGCCAGCAGATCTTCGCCACGGCCGCGGCCATGACCGAGATGGCCGGCTGGATGGCCCACGACTCCGGCCGCGACGACCTGGCTGCCCGCCACTTCAACCGCGCCCTGCCGCTTGCGCGCACCTCCGGCGACGTGTCCCTGGCCGCCAACATCGCCGCCAGCAACAGCCACCTCGCCCTCCAGACCGGTGACCCGGCAGCCGCAGCCCACTGGGCCCGCGCCGGGCTCGACCTCACCGCCCAAGGCCCCCGCATCCCAGCGCTCACCGCCCGCCTCCACACCATGACTGCCAGAGCACTCGCCGCGACCACACCTACTCCGGCAGCCCGCGCCCTCGACCAGGCCCACGAAATCCTCGACACCAGCGCCGAGGCCCAGCATCCCTGGCTGAGCCCCTTCGACAGCGCTGCCCTGGCCAGCGAATCGGCCCTCGTACTCGGCGACATGAAGCGATACGACGAGGCCCTGCACCACGCCGAACGCGCCATCGCCCTACGCCGCTCCGGCAGCCGCGCCCGCTCGCTCGCGCTCAGCCGGATCACCCTGGCCCGCATCCACCTCCAGCGCCAAGACCTGGATGCAGCCGTCAGCATCGGCCACGAACTCCTCGCCGCGGACCCCACGCTCGGCTCCGTGCGGGTCATCCACCAGCTCGACGGCCTACGCGCCCGGCTGGAGCCACACCGCAGCTATCCCCCGGTACGGGAACTCCTGACGCGCTTCGAGGAGGCGAGACGGGCCAGAATGCTCCTGCTCGCCGACATCATCCAGCCGCCCAACAAAGGCACAGCACCATGAGGCCCACCCCAGCAGACCCCGCCGCCTGGAACGCCTACCTCGCCGAAGGCAACGCCACCCAAGCCCGCAAACGCGTCGCCGCCGACGTCATTCTCCGCAACCTCGACGGCCACATCCTGCTGGTCAACCCCACCTACAAGCCCGGCTGGGACCTGCCAGGCGGCATGTCCGAAGCCAACGAAGCCCCCGACGACACCGCCCGCCGCGAACTCAAAGAAGAGCTCGGCCTCGACATCACCATCCACCGGCTCCTGGTCGTCGACTGGGTCACGCCCCACGGGCCTTGGGACGACCAGATCGCCTTCATCTTCGACGCCGGCACTCTCACCCACGACCAGGCCAACACTCTCCGCCCCCACGACGAAGAGATCGCCGCCCTGCGGTTCGCCCCGCCTGCCCAGGCCCACCACATACTCCGTGAGCGCCTCGGCCGCCGCTACTCGGCGGCGCTGGATGCGCTGGCGAGCGGCCTACCCCGATACCTGCGAGACGGCGAACACACCGCATAGCAGCCGGGACCCGGATCACACCCACCGCGGCGCCCAGTCCCAACGGTGAGCTGCGTCATCGGCAACACGTCGGGGCCGACGCCTCCGCTTCACTTGAGACCCCATCAATGCAGACCCGACAACCCGACCGGCGGGCACGCTGGCACGCGACATCGACCAGCTTCGCGCCCTGGTGGCCGCCGGTGCGCGCTGTGCCTTGCCCTCGGAAGACGTACGTCCTGCCGTGGTAGGGACAGGACATCGGCTTCGTACGGGCGACGTGGTTGGCGACCAGGTCGGACAGCCAGTCCATCGAGTCGATGGTGCGGTAGCTGTCGTCCTTACGCTCCACGCCTCACGAACTGCAGACGCCATGGTTGACAGCGAGGTGACGGAAGTTGCTGTCGGCGCCCGTAGGTCACCGGTAGGGTGATCACATGCAGCTCTTTCTGACTCCTCCGCCGCCCGCCGCTTAGGCGGGCACCATTTCCCAGCCGCCCTGGGCACCCCAGGGCGGCTGCGTTGAGTGCCCACGACGACATCGTGATGGCAATCAAGCGAGGAGATCTTCGTTGCATTCCTCTTTTCCCCTGTCTTACCGGCAGGGTGTCCTGTATGTCGCGATCGCGGCCACCGCGTGGGGCACCGGCGGTGCTGTTGCGGCCGAGTTGTACGGCGTCGGGAACATCGGCCCCGTCTCCGTCTCCTTCTGGAGGTTCCTGACGGGGCTCGGCCTGCTTCTGACGGCTCACCTGGTCCGGCGGGCCCGTCGCCCTCAGACAGTCGTTTCGCTGCGCGCGACGTTCTTGGCGAACAAGCGCAGGTTCCTGATCACCGGCTTCGGTCTGGCGGTGTATCAGACCGCCTATTTCGCTGCGGTCCAGCAGGCCGGGCTGACGGTGGCCACTGTGGTGACACTCGGCTCGGGTCCGGTGCTCGTCACCGTTGGGGCTCGACTTCTGCTGGGCGAGCATGCCGGTGCAGCCGGGGCAGCCGCCGTGGCGGGCGGTGTCGTTGGCCTGGTGCTGTTGATGGGCGGCGCCGACGGCAGCACGGGCCCGGCCCCTCTGCTGGGGATCGGTTATGCGCTGCTGTCCGCCGCCGGGTACGCGGGCGTGACGTTGCTGGGGCGTGCGTCCGGCCGCAAGAAGTCCGGCGGCGCATTCGAGTCGACGGTCATGGGCTTCGCGGTGGGCACGATCTGCTTGCTGCCGCTGGCCTTGTGGGAAGGGCTGCTGCCAGACATGGAGCAGGCCGTATGGACGGTGACGCTGATCGGCTACCTGGGGGCGGTTCCGACAGCGCTGGCGTACACGCTGTTCTTCGCCGGGCTCGGCGTCGTTCGGGCGTCAACGGCCTCCGTGGTCGCCCTGGTCGAGCCCCTCACCGCCGCGGTCATCGGCATCTCCGTGTTCGGTGAGCGGCTGAACGCCTTCGTCGCCACAGGCACGGCGCTGTTGATGGGCGCCGTGCTCCTCCTCGTGGTTGGTGAGCGGCCGGCCCGGGCACCGGCCCGCAAGCCCCTCGAAGCAGAGGCGGGCTGCCACGACGACGCGCCGTCATATTCAGCCAGGCAGACCAAGGACTGAGACGACATCACGTCCGAAGGGCGGGCGGTGGGCCACTCGCCCTGCCGCCCGCCCTGTTGTCTTTCTGCTGGTCGTTGGTGAGAAGTGGGGCCTGCGCGCGAGAGTTCTTTAACGGGGCCCATGGTCTGTCAAGACCCCTGATCCAGCCCAACTTCCGCCAGGCATAGATCTCCTGATGGGCGCCAAGTTAGCGTTGATCGAAATCACTAGAGCGTGCCCCTGGCATAGGCCAGATAACAGGAGGCGACATGGAAACGGGTGCAGAGGTATCGGGTCAGGCCGGCTTGGCGCCGTATCCGGTGGTCGAGGAGGTGTCCTCCCTTCTCAATCGACCGGCCGATGAGATCGATGCTTCGGTATCCCTCGGGGAGCGGGCTGATTTCAGCACTCGGGTCAGCGAACTGAATGCGAAGTCAGCTGCAGGTGACCCGGCGGCCTTCTATGGCCAGCAGCTTTTGCTCTCCCGGATCTACGGGCTCGTCACGCAATTACCTGAGGGCCCAACCGCCGAGGGGTCGATCGTCGTCCAGGAGGTGCTCCGCCAGCTGGAGCAGGCCACCATCGCGGCCGAGGACGGCATGCTGGAGTCCGGAATCCTCGACGCCGCGCCGGCCGAACCCACTGCGTTCCTCTCCTGGCTGAAGAAGCTCGCCAAGGAACACCGGGTCTACAAGCACCCCTACTACCGGGAATTCATCCGCGACCAGGCCACGGCTGACGATTTGCGTCACTACGTGATCCAGGAATCGGTCGTAGATGGACGGTTCGACGACCTGCTCGCAATGATGCAGGTCGGCACCAGCGGGGCTGCGAAAATGGAGATAGCCGAAAATTTCTGGGACGAGATGGGAAACGGGGACCCCTCGCAGGTCCACACCCACCTCTTCAACCAGATCTATGAGGTATTCGATATTTCGCCGGACGAATTGGAGCGTTCACTCACCGCGAACGCCCTTCTCTCCGGAAATCTCGCGGTACTCCTCTGCCGATACCGGAACCTGTACGCCGAGGCCGTCGGGTTCCTCGGCATGACCGAGTGGCTGGCCCCTGACCGCTTCGTGCAGGTCGTCCACGCCTGGGACCGGCTGGGGCTGCCCGACATCGGCATCGTCTACCACAAACTGCATATCACGGTCGATTCCCGTCACGCGGCGGGCTGGTTCCACAACGTTGTTGTACCGGCAGCCGAATCGGAACGCATGCGGCGCGCGATCGCCCGGGGAACGCTGTGGCGGCTCAACTCCTCGGCGCGCTACCTCGACGAGCGCATGCCCGAACTGGCCTCTCACCGATAGACCGACAGGAAGGCTCAGCGCCATGGCACTCGGCCCCCAGGGCTTCTCGATCATCGAACTCCCCCCGGCCGCGCCGGAGATGCTCGATAGCTACGACGAACTGCCGGTTGACGACTACATGGGTAATGGCACCCGGTTCAAACGGTTCGCCCAGTATCGGCTGACTCCGGAGTCCGGGCAGGACACCGGATGGCTCTTCGAGAAATTGCCGCAGCGCGACTACACCACATACACGAGGTTCAACTCGGTGGGCGGCGGCATCCGTCGCAAGTACGAGACGATCGTCACCGACTTCACCCCGATGATCACGCTGGGCGCGGATGCGATCGGCCTCGACCGCGGTGAAGACTGGCAGATCAACGTCCACCAGAACCGCACCAGGGCCGACGGCGGACGTCCGGGTCCGCTGACACCGGAAGGCGTTCACCACGACGGGCATGAGTTCGTCATGATCGCAGTGCTCCGGCGGAACAACGCCGGCGGCGGCGAGACGCGGCTGTGGAAGCCGGGAGCCGACGCGCCGTTCTGGACCGGGACGCTGAAGCCCGGACAGGCGGTCCTGCTGGATGACAAGGCGCTGCAGCACGACGTCACCGATGTGACGTCCGCCGATGGCGGGCCCGGTCACCGGGACATCGTGATCGTCGCTTTCTCCCGCTGGAAGGACAAGTGGTACGGCGACGACCACGACGCCGCAGCCCTAGCCAACACCCCGGCGAGCTGACCGGCCACGTGGACGACTTCGTCAAGTACCAGGCCCTGGGCAACGACTACCTCGTCGTCGGCCCGGGGCATGGCGGCATGGTGCTCGGCACGGATCCCGGTCCCGCAGCCGTCCGGCTGCTGTGCGACCGGCACTACGGCGTGGGCGCGGACGGGCTGCTTCTCGGCCCGCTCGCACCGCCCCGGCCCGGTGACGCGGTGCCATTGCGGATCTTCAACGCCGACGGCAGCGAGTGCGGGATGAGCGGCAACGGCCTGCGGATGTTCGCCCTATACCTCGCGGAACACTACGTCGAGGGATGGCGTGCGGGTGCACCGTTCGCAGTGCGGACGCGGGGCGGTGACGCGGCCGTCGAGATCGTGGATTTCGTCGACTGCCGGGTGCGGGTGGACATGGGACTACCGCGATTCGCATCAGCCACCGAGCACGTCTCCCTTGCCGAAGATGAAGACGACGACCTCACCGTCACCGACGTCCACCTAGGCGTCCCGCACACTGTCCTGTTCAGGGAGCGGATCGACCAGAACCTGGCCCGACGTCTCGGCCCCGCCCTGGCCTGGCATTCCCGCACTCCGAAGGGCACCAACGTGTCGTTCGTGCGCATACACAACCGCCGCACACTGGATGCCGAAGTCTGGGAGCGAGCCGCCGGTTACGTTCCGGCGTCCGGGGCCTGCGCGTGTGCCTCGGCAGCGGTGGCCCACCAACGCGGGCTCGTCGAACGCGATGTCACCGTTCGCATGCCTGGCGGCACTGTCGACGTGAGCATCGCTCTCGACGGCCGCGTCAGCCTGACCGGTACGGCGCAGGAGGTCATGCGCGGCTCCTTCTCACCGTCTCTGCGCAAGGAACTTGCCAAGAGGAGTGACGCATGAGTGGCACACGAGTCGTTCCCGGGGCCTGCCCGCTGGACTGCCCCGACGGCTGCAGCTGGCAGGTGACCGTCCAGGACGGCGAAGCCGTCGCACTGCGCGGCACGCCGGACCACCCCTACACCAGAGGCACCCTGTGCGTGAAGGTCAATCAGTTCCTGGAACACACACGCGCTGAGGACCGGCTCCTCTACCCGCTGCGGCGCACCGGCCGTAAGGGCGAGGGCCGGTTCGAGCGCATCACTTGGGACGACGCCCTGACCGAGATCGCGCAGCGGTTGACGAAGACCATCGAGCGGCATGGCGGTGAAGCCATCTGGCCCTACCAGGGCACAGGCACTCTGGGTTTCCTCCAGGGGCTGCAGGGCAGGGCCGGCAGCCGGCTCTGGAACGTCCTGGGCGCGTCCCGCCACGACATGACGATCTGCTCCATCGCCGGTCTCGCCGGTCTCACGTACACCCTCGGCACCAGCACGGGCATCGACCCGGAGAGCCTGGCCCAGTCCAGGCTGATCCTCCTTTGGGGAAGCAACCCCCTGACGACCCACCATCACCTCTGGAAGGTCATCCAGCGCGCGCGGAGCGACGGTGCCCACGTCGTCGTCATCGACCCGATCCGCAGCCGTTCGGCGGCTCAGGCGGATGAGCACATCGCGCCTCTGCCGGGTTCGGACGCGGCACTCGCCCTCGGCCTGCTCCACGTCGTGGTCCAGGAGGGCGCCGAGGACCAGGAGTACCTGGACACGCACACCGTGGGCTGGCCCGAATTCCGCAAGCTCGTCATGGAGTTCAGCCCCGGCCGCGCTGCACGGGAAGCGGGTGTGCCCGAGGAGGAGATCGTCCGGCTCGGACAGCGCATCGCCACCAGTAGGCCGACAGCGATCAGGGTGTCGCAGGGCATTCAGCGCCACGCTGGAGGCGGTTCCGCGCTGCGTGCTCTGGCCTGCCTGCCCGGCGTCACCGGCGACTGGCGGCGACCAGGCGGCGGCCTCCTCTATTCGACGGACGGTTACTTCGGCGGCAACCGAGAGGCCCTCTACCGGGACGATCTGCTGAAGCGTCCCGTCAGGAGTTTGTCCATGACACGACTGGCCGAAGGGCTGCTGGAGACAGACGACCCGCCCGTCGAAGCGCTAATCGTCTACGGCGCCAACCCTCTGGCCAGTTCCCCCGACCAGAACCGGATCCGCCAGGGTCTGGCTCGGGAGGATCTGTTCACCGTGGTCATGGACCACTTCCAGACCGACACCGCCGACTACGCCGACATCGTCCTGCCCGCCACCATGCAGCCTGAGCACCTCGATGTCCACGACGGCTACGGCCACGTGTACGTCACCTGGAACGAACCGGCAGTCGCCCCGCCCGGCGAGTGCCTGTCCACCACAGAGACGTTCCGGCGCCTGGCTCGGGCCATGAGGCTGACGGAACCGGCGCTGTATGCCAGTGACGAGCAGTTGGCGAGCGAACTCCTCGACTCTGAACATCCGTCCCTGTCCGACATCACCGTGGACTCCCTGCGCGCCAAGGGATGGGCGCGGCTCGCCTATCCGGAGGACCACGTGCCGTTCGCGGACGGATTCCCCACACCCTCGGGCAAGCTCGAGTTCGTCTCGGAGACAGCCGAGGCGGACGGATTCGACGCCGTCGCCGGATACGTTCCCGCTCTGGAGGCCCAAGACGCCGAACTAGCAAGGCAGTTACCCTTCGTCCTCATCTCCGTTGCATCCCACTTTTTCCTCAACACCGTCTTCGGGAACAAACCGGAGCTGCGCCGGCGAGCCGGCCCTCCGCAAGTCGTCGTACACCCCCAGGACGCCTCGATGTACGGCATCACGGACGGTGACCGAGTCAGGGTGTCCAACGCCCGTGGCGCCTTCGAGGCCCTGGCCAAGGTGGCCGACGTGGTGCGCCCGGGCGTCGCGATGTCGACGAAGGGCCACTGGCCCAAGCACACCGACGATGCCGGCCCGAACGCCACCGTCGCCGAACGAGATGCGGACATGGGCGGCGGAGCGGTCTTCCACGACAACCGCGTGCAGATCACGCCCCTCGGGGGCGCCGACACCGACAACGAGGATGCGCAATGAAGTTCCGACAGCTCGGCCGCAGCGGGCTCCAGATCAGCGAGATCGCCTACGGCAACTGGATCACGCACGGATCGCAGATCGACGACGACCGCGCCGTCCGGTGTGTCCACGCGGCACTCGATGAGGGGATCACCACCTTCGACACGGCCGACGTCTACGCGGGCACGGCCGCCGAGTCGGTGCTCGGTAAAGCGCTCAAGGGACAGCGTCGGGAATCCCTCGTTCTCTCCACCAAGGTGTTCTTTCCCCTGGGCCCCGGCCCCAACGACGGCGGTCTAGCCCGCAAACACATCACCGAGGGGATTAACGGCTCACTGTCGCGGCTCGGCACCGACTACGTCGATCTGTACCAGGCACACCGCTTCGACCACCGGACCCCGCTCGAGGAGACCCTTAAGACGTTCGACGACCTCATCCGGCAGGGCAAGGTCCTCTACATCGGCGTCTCGGAGTGGACGGCCGACCAGATCACCCGTGCCATGAAGCTCGCCGCCGAGATGGGACTGGACCGGTTCGTCTCCAATCAGCCCCAGTACTCGATGCTGTGGCGCGTCATCGAGGAAGAGGTCGTACCCGTCTGTGAACGGGAGGGGATGAGCCAGATCGTTTGGTCGCCGCTCGCCCAGGGTGTCCTCACCGGCAAGTACCTGCCGGGGCAGCCCCTGCCCGCGGGATCCCGTGCCACCGACGAGGTGGGTTCCGGTTGGGTGAAGACCTTTCTCCGTGACGACGTGCTGGAGCGCGTGCAGCAACTCGCCGCTATTGCAGCGGAGTTGGGCCTTACGCAGGCCCAGCTCGCCCTCGCCTGGACGCTGCAGAACCCGAATGTCGCGGCAGCCATCGTGGGGGCCTCCCGGCCCGAGCAGGTCCGCGACAGCGCCAAGGCGGCGGGCGTCCGCCTCGACGAGGACGTGATGCGGCGCATCGATGCCGTCCTTGGCCCGGTCGTCGAGCGCGACCCGGCCAAGGTCGACGGCGCCGAGTAGAGCAGCGGGCACCTCGCATCTTTCCATTCACAACCTTGGGGCACACATGACGTTCACCCCGTTCGAACTGCTGGAGTGGCAGGGGCGGTTCGGTAGCACGGCCACCTACACCCTGGCCGACAGTGGCTGCCGGCCCGTTCGGCTCCGCGACATCGTGGACAACCAGGAGTCGCTGAACCGGCTACTCGACAGCGAGCTTGGCTACCCGCCCGTGTGTGGCACGGACCAGCTGCGCGAGCGCATCGCCGCGTGGCATGCCGGGAGCGCTGACCACGCCCCGGAGGTCATCGTCACCGTCGGGGCGGCGGAGGCCAACGCCGTCGCGGTCGAAACTCTCATCCAGCCCGGCGACCACGTAGTGACGATGTCTCCCGGGTACCGCCAGGTCTGGGGCGCTGCTCACAACCGAGGTGCCGTCGTTGAGGACTTCCCGCTGGACGCCGGTCGTGGCTGGCGGCCCGACCTCGACACTTTGGCCCGCGTCGTCCGGAAGGGCACCCGGGCCATCTCGGTGACGACGCCCAGCAACCCGACGGGCACGATCCTCACCGAGGACGAGATCCGGGAGATCGTTGCCATCGCCGACCGCGCTGGTGCCTGGATCCTCTCCGACGAGGTGCACCGCGGCACCGAACTCCACACCGACGACCCCAGCCCCACCTTCTGGGGGCGCTACGACAAGGTCGTGTGCGTCGGCAGCCTCTCCAAGGCTTTCGGCATGCCTGGCCTGCGTCTTGGCTGGCTGATCGCGCCGCCGACGCTGACCCCCAGGCTTCGTCAGCGGCACGAGTACGCCACCGTGTCCGCAGCCGGGCCCGCGATGGCCCTCGCGGAATTGGCTCTCGAACCCACCACCTGCAACAGGCTGCTTGACCGCTACCGCGGCTTCCTCCGGGAGAGCTGGGCCCACATGCAACGGTGGGTCGAATCGCACCACCCACTGTTGTCTGTTGTGCCGCCCGAGGCCACTTCTCTGGCGCTCGTCCACTATGACCTGGACCTCCCGAGCACCGAGGTCGCTGAGGCGCTGCACGCTCGTGGCGGTGTGCTGGTCGGTGCCGGCACCCATTTCGGGGCCGAGCACCACCTCCGGTTCACCTACGGTCAGGAACCAGCTGTGCTCGCGGCTGCTCTGGACAAGACGTCACACGTCCTCAAGGATCTCGCCGCATGACTCTGCCGCAGATCGATGGAGACGAGCTGCTGCGCCATGTACCCATGCATCGGGCCATCGAGGCGATCGAGCAGGCCCTGCTCGCGGGGCTCGACCCCGAGGCAGACCTTCCCCGGACCGTGCTCGACATCGACGCGGGCCAGTTGCTCCTGATGCCCTCCACAACGTCCTCGTACACCGGTGTCAAGATCGCGGGAGTCGTGCCCGGCAATCCCGCCCGGGGGCTGCCCCGCATCGTCGCCTCGTATCTCCTGTTGGGCGGGGCGACGTTATCGCCCGTCGCTCTTGTCGACGGCGCGGCCCTGACGTTGCTGCGCACCCCGGCGGTGTCCGCCGTGGCCGTCAAGCACCTGGCGATTCCGGAGGCCAAACGACTCGTCGTCTTCGGGGCCGGGCCACAGGCGTGGGCTCATGTGGAAGCGATCCGAGCGGTGCGTCCCCTCGCCTCGGTCGGTGTCGTAGCGCGCCGTCCGGAGCAGGCGGTGACGATGGTCGAGCGCTGTCGCGCGGCAGATCTCGACGCGGAGGCGGTGTCACCCGATGCCGTTTCCCAGGCCGACATCGTGGCCTGCTGCACTACGTCCCGTACCCCCCTTTTCCCATCCTCTTTGGTCGCACCCCACACGACCGTCGTCGCCATCGGGGCCCACGAGGCGACGGCCCGCGAGGTAGATACCGGAATGGTCAGCCGGGCCACGGTGGTCGTCGAAGCGCGGACTGCCGCGATGCGCGAGGCGGGTGACCTGCTCATTCCGCTAGGCGATGGCCAGATCGGCGCCGATGTAGTCGCGGGCAACCTGGCCGAGCTCGTCAACGGATCCGTGGAAACCGAGCCCTCGCGCCCGCGGCTGTTCAAGAGCGTGGGTATGCCCTGGCAAGACTTGGTGGTGGCCGTCGCCGCCGTCGGATAGCTCCTGCGCCAGAAAGGGGCTGCGTACGGTCTCCTGACCGGACAGCCCCAGCGCCGACCGAGACGCAAGCCGTAGAACTACTCGACTGGACGGCATCCAACCGACACCGAGGGCCCGCGAGGGCCGTCAGTAATCCCTTCTCCCCGATGGCAACCACCCTGTCCTCGCTCGAATGACGGCGGCAATGTGGGAGCCATCTGGGAGCCGACTCGCGCCCCAAACCCCTTCGACACCACTCGATGCCACCCAGGGCCATGTCTCTGACCAGCACGAATGCTGTCCACGCAGGCAAGATCAGTGCCGAAACCTCATTCGGGACGAAGAGGTCGTGGGTTCAAAATCCCGCCACCCTGACAGCTGAAACAGCAAGGAAGGGCCTGATCCGGAAATCGGATCAGGCCCTTCCTCGTTCCCCTGTGATCGTTGGGGCGCCCGGAGGGCGAAGATCTTGGTCGGCAGGGCCTACGAGTTCGCTCGCATCGAGTCGCCCACACCCCAGCTGGCGAGCAACCGCAACGCCTCCGCCGAGGAGGTTCCCGGTTCCGCGTGATACACGGACAGGAACTGCCCGTCGTCGTCCGGCAGGTGCAGCGTCTCGTATGCGAGCGTCAGCTCTCCCACCACCGGATGCCGCATCCGCTTCACCCCGTGCCCCTTCTCCTTCACGTCATGCGTGGCCCACAGCCGCCTGAACTCCTCGCTCTTCACGGACAGTTCACCCACGAGCGCCGACAGTTCCGGGTCCTCCGGATTCCGGCCCGCGTACAGCCGCAGGTAGCTGACCATGTCGGTGGCCTTCGTGTCCCAGTCGAGGAACAGCTTTCGGTAGTCCGGGTCGAGGAAGGTGAGCCGCGCCCAGTTCCGTTCGGCGCGCGGCAGCCGGCCCCAGTCGCCGAAGAGGGCCGCCGCCATCCGGTTCCAGGCGAGGATGTCGGCGCGCGCCCCGCCGATGTACGCGGGCACGCCCTCCATGGAGTCGAGCAGGTGCCGCAGCGCGGGCCGTACCTGCTGCTGCCGCTTCGGCGCGGGCGGCTTGCGGCGCTGGCGGGTCGGCCTCGCGAGGTGGACGAGGTGCGCGTGCTCGGTGTCGCTGAGTCGCAGGGCGCGCGCGATGGCGTCGAGCACCTCCGCCGACACATTGCGCCCGTTGCCCTGCTCCAGGCGCGTGTAGTACGCGACCGAGACCCCGGCGAGCTGCGCCAGCTCCTCGCGCCGCAGGCCCGGCACCCGCCGGTGCCGCCCCATCGAGGCGAGCCCCACGTCCTCCGGCTTGAGCCGGGCCCGCCGGGTGCGCAGGAACTCACTGAGCTCGGCCCGCCGGTCCAGGTGGTCCGGCCGGTCCAGGTGGTCCGGCCGGTCCACGTGCTCCGGGCTGCCCGAACGGTCCAGGTGGTCGGCCGCCGGTGCCTCGGCCGCATCGTTCTCGTCCATGGCGTCCATGACATCCAGTATTCCCGGTCGTACGACCGTGAGCCTGACCCCGCCAGTAGTAGGACCACTGAACGTACGCAAAGCGGTGACCTGCGGATTCCTTGGTGAACGGGGTGGGGCGGGAGCAGTCTTGAGGCCATGACCACGACTGTTGCCGCATACGCCGCTCCCAGCGCCAAGGCACCGCTGGAGCGCACCACCATCGAGCGCCGTGCCGTCGGCGAGCACGACGTACTGATCGACATCAAGTTCGCCGGAATCTGCCACTCCGACATCCACCAGGCCCGTGAGGGCTGGGGCGAGGCCATCTTCCCGATGGTGCCGGGACACGAGATCGCCGGTGTCGTGGAGGCCGTCGGTGCGGGTGTCACCAAGTTCAAGGTCGGCGACCGCGTCGGCGTCGGCTGCATGGTCGACTCCTGCGGCGAGTGCGAGCCCTGCCGGTCCGGGCAGGAGCAGCACTGCGTCGAGGGGAACATCCAGACGTACAACGGCGTCGGCAAGGACGGCGAGCCCACCTACGGCGGCTACTCGCAGAAGGTCGTCGTCACCGAGGGCTTCGTCGTCGGCATCCCCGACGCCCTCGCGCTCGACGTGGCCGCGCCGCTGCTCTGCGCCGGCATCACCACGTACTCCCCGCTGAAGCACTGGGGCGCGGGCCCCGGCAAGAAGGTCGCGATCGTCGGGCTCGGCGGCCTCGGCCACATGGGCGTCAAGATCGCGCACGCGCTCGGCGCGGAGGTCACCGTCCTGTCGCAGTCGCTGCGCAAGAAGGACGACGGCCTGAAGCTGGGCGCCGACCACTATTACGCGACGAGCGACCCGGCCACCTTCGAGGAGCTGGGCGGCAGCTTCGACGTGATTCTCTCCACGGTCTCCGCGCCGCTGGACTTCGGTGCGTACCTGGGGCTGCTGAAGACGGGCGGCGCGCTGGTGAACGTCGGCGCCCCGGAGGAGCCGATCGGGCTCAACCTGTTCTCCCTCATCGGCGGCAACAAGGTACTCGCCGGCTCCATGATCGGCGGCATCGCCGAGACCCAGGAGATGCTCGACTTCTGCGCCGAGCGCGGCATCGGCGCGGAGATCGAACTGATCGAGGCCGGCCAGATCAACGAGGCGTACGAGCGGGTCCTGAACTCGGACGTGCGCTACCGCTTCGTGATCGACGCGGCGACGATCTGAGGTAGCTGCGTCGGCAGACGTCCACGGACTCGGCGGATGGCGCCCCACGCACTCGGCGGATGGCGCCCCACGCACTCGGCGGATGGCGCCCGTTTCCGGGCCGCCATCCGCCGCGAGGGGGGTGGGGTTACGCGCGTGAGCCCGTCCAGGGGCGGCCGGGGCGGTAGGCGCGTTCGAAGCGGTACAGGGCTGCCTCCTGGCGCCACTGGACCTCCGCCTTCGCGCTGGTCGCGAGCAGGTTTCGGCAGGCCGGGGTGGGTGGCACCAGGCCGGGGACGCTGTCGGCGCAGGCGGTGGTGAAGTGGTGGCCGTCGCGCGTCGGGTTGCCCCGCCACAGGCTGCGGCCGGGCAGGAAGGCGTACTCGAGCGAGGCCCGCGCCAGGTCCTTGAGCTGCGGATACGACAGGTCGTACGTCTCGGCCGCGTACCTGTACTCATGGCTGATGTCGATACGGCTGATGCCCGGGTCGTCCGTGGCGAGGACGACGGGCACGCCGTGGCGGCGGTACGTCTCGAAGGGGTGGTCGGCGCCGCGTACGCCGAGGATCTGCGCGTTGCTGGTGAACGGCACCTCGACCGCGACCTCGCGCTGCGCCATGGTGCGGGCCGTGCGCCGCCAGTCGTCCTCGTGGACGAGATCGACGCCGTGGCCGACGCGTTCGGCGCTCGCGACACCTACCGCTTCCTTGATGTGGAACTTCAGGTCCTCCGGCTTGACCAGGCCGGGCCACAACTCGCCCGCGTGCAGGGTGACATGGGCCCGCGGGTAGACACCGCGAAGGTACTGGACCATGCGCATCTGCAGGCTGTAGTCGCGCAGCGCGCGCTCGCCGTCCTCGGGCTGGACCAGGTTCACGGCGACGAACCGGCTGTCACGCTCGGCCAGGCGCATGCCGAGGGCGAGTTGGGTGAACACACGCTCGGGTGCGCTGCCTCGCGAGACCTGCGAGATCCAGCGCACGGGCAGCCGACACCCCGGCCGTGCCTTTGGGGTGCCACAGCGGGCAGCCGTACGGAACTCGGTGTCGGCGGCGTCGGCCTCCTTGCCCGCCTCCGTGACGAGCTGGTCGAGGCGTCCGCCGGCGACGAGCTTGCGGTGCAGGTCGGCGAGGTTCGCGTCCCAACCGACGGCTGCGGCGAGGCGCTTCGCACCATCCGAGGCCGGCGTGACCATGGTCTCCAGGTAGAACTGCCGCTGCTCGGCCGCGTCGTCCGCCACTTCGGCGAGCAGCTTTCCGCGGTTCCGCCCCGTCACCTCGCCGAACTTCCCGAACGTGTCGAAGAAGTGGTCGTGGCCGTTGCCGTCCTGCGGGAAGTCCTGCATGGACCAGGCGCGGACGAGCGCGTCATGGAAGTCACGGTCGGTGCGGGCGTCCTTGGCCGGGCGGGTGCCCGCGGCGCAGGGCGGCGGGACGGCCGTCATGGTCCGGGTGTCCACGCACAGGCCGTCCTCCGCGGCCAGCTCGACCAGGTACTCGGTCGAGACCGCGCCCGACAGATGGTTGTGCAGCTCACCTCCCTTCGGGAGCTTCCGGAAGAAGTCGTTCAGCAGCCTCGGCTTGTCCTTGATGCCTTGCAGGTACGCGTCCGTCGCGGCCTCGCGGGCAGAGGTCGGCGAAGGCGGGGGCGCGGCGTCGGCGGTGGCCGACGCGGATGTCGGGGGCAGCAGCAGTGACGAGAGGGCCGCGCCGGCGGTGACAGCCACGGCGGCGTACGTCCTGGCGGTCCGGCCGGAGGAGTAACGGTGTCGGAGATTCACCGGGTCATGATCAACAGCGCGGGCGGTGGCCGGGCGACAGCGACGCCGACGGTGCTTTCGATCCGTCCGTAAGCCACCCGGCTGGTGGAGGCGAACGGAGGAGCGAGCCCGCTCGGGCCGGGCCCTCTTGGCCGGGTGCTCTTGGCCGGGTCCTGTTGGGCGGGTCCTCTCGGGCGGGTCCTCTCGGGCGGGTCCTCTCGGTCCGGTGCGGCCGTTGGCCAGGATCTGGCTGGGTCAGGATCCGGTCGCGGACGTGGGGGTTACTCGTCCTTGCGCCCCCGGCCTCTCCTCCCGTCCGCGTCCGGCAGGAGATCGAGCACGCGCTCCCAGGGGAAGTCGTCCGTGCCCGGTGACGGTCTGCTGTCGGCGATCGCCACGCCCATGTCGCGCAGCCGCTCCAGACTCGCTCCGTACGCGGGATGCGCCGCCAACTGCGCGCTCACACTGGGCAGTACGGCCGTGGGGACGCCGCTGCCGTACGCCTCGCACAGGGTGGCCACGGCCAGGGTGTCGGCTATTCCCGCCGCCCATTTGTTGACGGTGTTGAACGTGGCCGGGGCTACCGCGATCGCATCCGGGTCGGGGAGCGGCCGGGGGTCGCCCGGGGCCCGCCATGCCGAACGGATCGGGTAGCCGGTCTGCTCCGCCACGGCCTCGACGTCGAGGAAGCCGAGGCCCTGCGGGGTGGCGATCACGCCCACCTCCCACTGCCGCTCCTGGGCTGCGGTGATCAACATGCCGGTGTCGGCGGCGACTCCGGCCGCGCAGACGACGACGTACAGGAAGGGTTTGTCAGTCACGGCTCCGAGTCTTTCGTGCTGGGGTCTGTGGCGGTCGGTCGCCGGGCTGGATCTTCGGGTGCGATTTGGCATTTGTGCAGTTCAGAGCGGTCTCTGAGTGGATTCGGGCAAGGTCGAGATGCCGACGGGGACGGTCGGGTGGACAGTGGAATGCGTATGGCGCTCCGACGCGAGGAGGAGAGGGGACCATGCCCAAGAACGTCCACGGCCAGAACAGTCCGAAGGATCCCCAGCACTCGAAGATTTCCGCTCAGCAGGCGCGGTCGAAGAGCACGCATCCCGAGGTGCAGTCGATCTCGGCCAAGACGCGGGGGATGCAGCAGAAGAGCCAGGCACGCCGCCAGGGCAACCGCTGAGAGGCCGCCGCCCCGAACCACAGTCGTCGCGAACGATCACGTCAGGGGCCTGACCCGGATCCCGGGTCGGGCCCCTGGCTTTCCCGCGCCCTGCGCCCTGCGCCCCGCGCCCCGCGCCCACGCCACGGCTCGGAGGCACGGGCGTGAGGTCGTACGAGAGCGCGGCGGGCATGAGGTCGTACGAGAGCGCGGCGGGCGTGATGTCGTACGAGGGCGGCGTGGATGAGGTCGTGTGTGAAGTCATGCCGCGAGTCTGCATCGCCGCACTGACAATCCCGGTCGGCCGCGGAGAGTTATCCACAGGCGGCGGAGGTGTCCCGTCGGAGTTATCCACAGGCTGAGGGCCGCGACGGCAGGATGTCGGTCGGGCCAGGCAGTATGGGGCCATGACTGCGGAGATGCCGAACTGGCCGGACTGGGAGAAGCGCTTCAGGGCGCCACGTGTGTCGTTGCCCGAGTGGGCGGAGGACGCACCGGACCGCTCGCTGTTCGTGTCGAACGCGACGGGGACATTCGAGCTGTACGCCTGGGACCGCGCGACCGGCGAGCAACGCCAGGTGACGGACCGGCCGAACGGCACGACGGACGGCGCCCTGAGCCCGGACGGCCAGTGGATCTGGTGGTTCTCGGACACGGACGGGGACGAGTTCGGCGTGTGGATGCGTCAGCCCTTCGCGGGCGGCGCGGCACAGAGGGAGCAGGACGGGGGCGCGGATGCCGTAGGAGCGGACGAGCCGGCCGCTCCGGGCCTCGAAGCCTCCTATCCGGCGGGCCTAGCCATCGGCAGGGACGGCAGAACCGCGGTCGTGGGCCGCTCCACGGACGAGGACGGCTCCACGATCCACGTCGCGCGGGCGGGCGAGAAGCCCGTCGAGATCTATCGCCACCGCGAGTCGGCGGGCGTCGGCGACCTGTCGTACGACGGCACGCTGATCGCCGTCGAGCACACCGAGCACGGCGACGCCATGCACGCCGCGCTGCGCGTGGTCCGGCTCGACGGCGGCACGGTGGCCGAGCTCGACGACTCGAAGGGCGGCACGGAGGAGCTGGGCCTGGAGGTGCTCGGCTTCGCGCCGGTCGAGGGGGACAGCCGCCTGCTCGTCGGACATCAGCGGCGCGGGCGCTGGGAGCCGATGATCTGGGACGTCGCCACCGGCGAGGAGCTCGACCTGGCCTTGGAGCTGCCGGGTGACGTGGGCGCGGAGTGGTATCCGGACGGCTCGGCGCTGCTCGTCGTGCACAGCTTCGAGGCCCGTAGCGAGTTGTTCCGGTTCGACCTGGCGGAGCGTGAGCTGATCGAGGTGGAGACGCCGAAGGGCTCGGTCTCGGGGGCGACGGCGCGGCCGGACGGCACGGTGGAGTACCTGTGGTCCTCCGCGGCCGAGCCGCCGCAGGTGCGGTCGACGACGGGTGCGGTCGTCCTCGATCCGCCCGGCATGAAGGCTCCGAGTTCGGTGCCGGTCGAGGACGTGTGGGTGGAGAGCCCGGGCGGGCGGGTGCACGCGCTCGTGCAACGGCCCGTCGGCGAGGGCCCGTTCCCGACGGTCTTCGAGGTCCACGGCGGCCCCACCTGGCACGACAATGACGCGTTCGCGGCGGGCCCGGCGGCCTGGGTGGACCACGGGTACGCGGTCGTGCGGGTCAACTACCGCGGCTCCACGGGATACGGCAGGGAGTGGACGGACGCGCTGAAGCACCGCGTCGGGCTCATCGAGCTGGAGGACATCGAGGCCGTCCGGAAGTGGGCCGTCTCCTCCGGCCTCGCCGACCCGGCGAAGCTGGTGCTCTCCGGGGGGTCGTGGGGCGGCTATCTGACGCTCCTCGGGCTCGGCACCCAGCCCGAGTCCTGGTCGCTTGGCCTCTCGGCGGTGCCCGTCGCGGACTACGTCACGGCGTACAACGACGAGATGGAGGCGCTGAAGTCGATGGACCGCACGCTGCTCGGCGGTACGCCGGAGGAGGTCCCGGAGCGCTACGAGGCCTCGTCGCCGCTGACGTACGTGGACCGGGTGCGTGCGCCGCTGTACATCTCGGCGGGCGTGAACGATCCGCGGTGCCCGATCCGCCAGGTCGAGAACTATGTGGACCGGCTGGCGGCGAGGGATGCGGTGCACGAGGTGTACCGCTACGACGCGGGGCACGGTTCGCTGGTCGTGGAGGAGCGGATCAAGCAGGTCCGCCTGGAGCTGGACTTCGCCACCCGGCACTTGGGGGTGAGCCCTTACAGAGCGTGAGGCTGAGGGCTGCCGGGGCGGTTGGCCCCGGGTACGGGCGGGCGGCCGGGCAGCCGGGAAGTTCTACCCGGCACCCTGAGCCCGGGGGCGGAGTGGGGCACCGTACGGTGGTAGGCGTGTATCGGTTTCTGCTGACTCCGCGATGGTGGGGGATCAACCTCTTCCTGGTGCTGGCCATCCCCTTCTGCGTGTTCATGGGGTCCTGGCAGCTCGGGCGGTTCGAGGACCGTGTGGAGAGCCATCAGGCGGCCGAGAAGCGCAGCGACGAGGCGGGCGAAGGGGCGGCGCGGCCGCTGACCGAGCTGCTGCCCGTCGACAAGGAGACCTCCGGCGAGCGGGCCACCGCGACCGGCCGCTGGGACCGTCAACTGCTGGTTCCGGAGCGGCAGTTGGACGGCAAGCGGGGATACTACGTCCTGGGGCTGCTGCGTACGGACGGGGGCAAGGCGCTGCCCGTGGTGCGCGGGTGGATGCCCGGTGAGGCCGGCAAGGCGAAGGCGCCGGAGCTGCCTTCCGGCGAGGTCACGGTGACGGGCGCGCTGCAGGCCTCGGAGAACTCCGGCACCGACGGAGTGCACAAGGAGGGCGGCCTGCCCGAGGGTCAGCTGGGCATGATCAGCGCCGCGTCGCTGGTGAACCTGGTGCCGTACGAGGTGTACGACGCCTGGGTCACCGTCGACCGGGCAGCGGACGGGATGACGCCCGTACCGCCGCTGGCGCCGCAGGGCAGCGGGCTCGACCTGAAGGCGTTCCAGAACCTGGGTTACACCGGGGAATGGTTCATCTTCGCGGGGTTCGTGCTGTTCATGTGGTTCCGGCTGTTCCGGCGCGAGGTGGAGTTCGCGAAGGACGCCGAGCTGGGCCTCGTACCGAGGGACGACGAGACGAGCGGGTCGTCGTCCACGGACGAGGTGAGGAGTGAGGCCGGGGGCGAAGTGAAGAGCGAAGGCGCGGACGAAACGGAAGCGAGGGCGCGGACGTAGGCGCGGACGAAACGGAAGGCGCGGGCGCGGACGCAGGCGCAGGCGCAGGCGCAGGCTCGGGCGAAACGAAAGACGAGGGCGACGACGTAGGCGCGCACGGCCTGGACGACGTAGGCGCGGACGAAAGCGCTGCAGAGGCCGGATCTGCCTCCGGCACCGGGACCGCCTCCGGGGAGAAGGCCAAGGCCTGAGACGGGCCGAGGCTGGAATCCCGTACCGACCTCAAGAAGCCGTACCGACCTCAAGAAGCCGTCAGTACGCCCGTTCGGTAGATCGTGCCGGCGCAGCCCGCGAGGGTGGTTGCCGCGCTGGGCGCACCCGGCTCCGCGGTGTGGGTGACCGAGACCGTGCCGTCGGACGGGCCTTCCTCGGCGCCGAGTTGGGGGTCCATGCCGCTCTGCTCCGTACCGCCGCTGGCGCCGTCGCCCGTGGGTGTCGGGTCCGGGGAGGCGCCCGGGCCGGGGCAGCTCTCGGAGGGTACCCAGGCGAAGCGGACCTCGTAGGCCGTGCCCGGCTTGAGGACGACCGAGGTCGGGTTGGTGGCCGGGTCCGGGAGGCGGGTCGCCGCGTCACCGGCGGCGTGGTCCACGACGTTGATCTTCGCGGGGTCGGCCGCGCCCTGGGCGGCGAAGACGACGCTGCCCGCACCGCCGACCGTGCACTCGGCGTCGGAGGTGTTGGCGACGCGGAACGTGCCGTAGACCTTGCCCTCGGCGTCCGGGGGCTCGGCGGTCGCGGTGGCGCTGCCCAGCTGGGCGGCGTCGCAGGTGGTGGCGGTGATGGCTTCGGTGGCCTTCGGGTCGGCGCCGGCCGTCGAGCCCTCGCCGGGCTCGGTGCCGCCCTTGCCCTTGCCCTTGCCGCCCTCGTCGTCCTTGCCCTTGGCGCCCTCGTCGTCCTTGCCGGAGGGCTGGTCGCCGCCCTGCTCGCTCCCGCCGGTGACCCGGGCGGAGCCGTTGCCGCCGGGAACCTGGGAGCTGTGGCCGACGGCCGAGGGATGGTCGTCGTCGGCGCTCGGCGAGCCGGTGACGTGGACGAGGGCGGGGACCGCGGTGCCGATGAACAGCGCCGCGGCGGCCATGCCCACGACGGCCTGACGCTTGCGGGCCCGGCGGGCGGGCACGGCTCGGCGCAGGTGGTCGAGGGCTTGGTCGGAGGGTTCGAGTTCCTGGACGGCGTCCTGGAGGAGGTTGCGGACCAGGAGTTCGTCGGCGTCCAGGCCGGCCGCACTGTCCGCAGGGCTCTCGTGCTCGCCCTCGTCGCCGTGGGTGCTGGGGCCGTTGTTCACCGGTTCGTTCCCGCCGTGCTGTTCGTACTGAGCTGCGTTGCCGCTGTTGCGGCCGAGCCGGTCGTCGTACCGGGACTCCCGGCCGTCGGACGAGCCGGCGGACCGGTCGCCGGACCGGTCGCCGGACCGGCTGCCGGACTGATCTCCCGGGCGGCCGTCATCGCGCCGCTCGTCGTGCGGGTCGTACTCGCTCATGCCGGCGCCTCCATGGCGACGCGCAGGGCCGCTATGCCGCGCGATCCGTACGCCTTGACCGAGCCGAGCGAGATGCCGAGCGTCTCGGCGACCTGAGCCTCGGTCATGTCCGCGAAGTACCGCAGCACCAGGACCTCGCGCTGGCGGCGCTGGAGGCCGCGCATCGCCTTGATCAGGGCGTCGCGCTCCAGCTGGTCGTACGCCCCCTCCTCCGCGCTCGCCATGTCCGGCATCGGCTTCGAGAGCAGCTTGAGGCCGAGGATGCGGCGGCGCAGGGCGGAGCGGGAGAGGTTGACGACGGTCTGGCGCAGGTAGGCCAGCGTCTTCTCCGGGTCGCGGACCCGCTTGCGCGCGGAGTGCACGCGGATGAAGGCCTCCTGGACGACGTCCTCGCAGGACGCGGTGTCGTCGAGGAGCAGTGCCGCGAGGCCGAGCAGCGAGCGGTAGTGCGCGCGGTAGGTCTCGGTGAGGTGGTCGACGGTGGTGCCGGAGGCCATGGCTTCGTCAGCGCCCTCGCGCTGGCCGGGCATGCGGGTGTGCCGCGTCGCGGGCATGGGGGCGATCACCGGCATGCCGCCGCGCTGCGGCCGCACGGCTGCGCCGCGGGCCATGGGGAATTCGAGTACCTCTGCCACGCTTGTTGGACACGCTTCCCCCCGTCAGGGTTGTACGCCTCGCGCCGGATGTTTGCCGCGGGCGCCACCGGCGCCGCGAACCGCGTGTGTGGCGATGCACCCCATGCCGTCATGCGTACCAGCTCTTCCCCTACGCCCCGATGTGCCCCGTTTCAGTGCGATGCCTTTGGAAGGCCGACCGCAAAGACGCTCCCCGGCCGACCGCGGTTGCAGGAAACCATGCGGGAATCCTGCGCATCGCGCGGAGAGTGGGGAGCGAATCGTCGTACGGGGCAGTGGTCCAGCTCAAGTGGCCTGGACCAGCAAGTTGGACACACAACTTACACAGATCTCACATAGAAAATCGCCCGGGTTTCCCCTGAAGTTCCGGACCAACAACCCGCAAAAGAGGGCGAATTACGACAGTTCAGCCGCCACGAGCTCCGCGATCTGTGCCGTGTTCAACGCGGCGCCCTTGCGCAGGTTGTCGCCGCAGACGAAGAGTTCGAGCGCGGCCGGGTCGTCGAGGGCGCGGCGTACGCGGCCGACCCAGGTGGGGTCGGTGCCCACCACGTCCGCGGGGGTGGGGAATTCACCGGCCGCGGGGTTGTCGAAGAGCACCACGCCGGGCGCCGTGGAGAGGATCTCGTGGGCGCGGTCCACGGTCACCTCGTTCTCGAAGCGGGCGTGGACGGTCAGCGAATGGGTCGTGACGACCGGTACGCGGACACAGGTGACACTCACCCGCAGATCGGGAAGACCCAGGATCTTCCGGGACTCGTTCCGGACCTTGAGCTCCTCGGACGACCAGCCGTCGTCCTGCAGCGAACCCGCCCAGGGGATGACGTTGAGCGCGATCGGTTCGCGGAAGGGCCCGGTGTTCTCGCCGACGGCACGGCGCACATCGCCCGGCTTGGTCCCGAGATCGGAGCCGGCGACCAGTTCCAACTGCTCGCGCAGCACGTCCACTCCGGCGAGCCCGGCCCCGCTCACCGCCTGGTACGAGGAGACCACGAGCTCACGGAGGCCGAACTCGGCGTGCAGCGCGCCCATCGCGACGATCATGGAGAGCGTCGTGCAGTTCGGGTTGGCGACGATGCCGCGCGGGCGGACCCGGGCGGCGTGCGGATTGACCTCGGGGACGACGAGGGGGACGTCCGGGTCCATCCGGAAGGCGGCCGAGTTGTCCACGACCACCGCGCCCTTGGCGGCGGCGATCGGCGCCCACTGGGCGGAGACCTCGTCGGGTACGTCGAACATCGCGATGTCGACGCCCTCGAAGGCCTCTTCGGTGAGCGCGACGACCTCGACCTCCTCGCCGCGCACGGTCAGCTTGCGGCCGGCCGAGCGCGGGGAGGCGACGAGTCGGATCTCGCCCCAGATGTCGGCGTGCTGGGACAGGATCGAGAGCATGACCGTGCCGACGGCCCCGGTCGCCCCGACGACCGCGAGTGTGGGTCGGGCGTGGGCGTCCGGGGCCGTCGGCGCAGGGGTCATCAGCGGCCGGTGCCTCCGTAGACCACGGCCTCTTCGGAGTCGCTGTCGAGGCCGAAGGAGGTGTGCACGGCCTGCACGGCCTCCTTGACGTCGTCGGCGCGGGTGACGACCGAGATGCGGATCTCGGAGGTCGAGATGAGCTCGATGTTCACGCCCGCGTCGCTGAGCGCCTCGAAGAACTGCGCGGTGACGCCCGGGTTGGTCTTCATACCGGCGCCGACCAGGGAGATCTTGGCGATCTGGTCGTCGTAGCGCAGGGAGTCGTACCCCACCGACGGCTTGATCTTCTCCAGGGCGGCCGTGGCCTTCTTGCCCTCGGCCTTCGGCAGCGTGAACGAGATGTCGGTCAGGCCCGTGGAGGCCGCCGAGACGTTCTGCACGACCATGTCGATGTTGATCTCGGCGTCCGCGACGGCGCGGAAGATCGACGCGGCCTCGCCGGGCTTGTCCGGGACGCCGACGACGGTGACCTTGGCCTCGGAGACGTCGTGGGCGACTCCGGAAATGAGTGCGTGCTCCACCTGCTCGGCTCCCTGTGCAGACTGTGCAGATTGCTGCGGTCGTTCGTTACTGACCCACGTACCCGGCAGCCCCGAGAAGGACGACCGTACGTGGATCGGGATGTTGTAGCGACGGGCGTACTCCACGCAGCGGTGGAGGAGCACCTTCGAACCGGAAGCGGCCAGCTCCAGCATGTCCTCGAAGGAGATCCAGTCCATCTTGCGGGCCTTCTTGACGACCCGCGGGTCGGCGGTGAAGACGCCGTCGACGTCGGTGTAGATCTCGCACACGTCGGCGTCGAGGGCGGCCGCGAGGGCCACCGCCGTGGTGTCACTGCCACCGCGACCGAGCGTGGTGATGTCCTTGTTGTCCTGGCTCACGCCCTGGAAGCCGGCGACGATGGCGATGTTGCCCTCGTCGACGGAGGTGCGGATCCGGCCCGGCGTGACATCGATGATGCGCGCTTTGTTGTGAACCGAGTCGGTGATGACACCCGCCTGGCTACCGGTGAAGGACTGGGCCTCGTGGCCCAGGTTTTTGATCGCCATCGCCAGCAGGGCCATGGAGATCCGCTCCCCGGCGGTCAACAGCATGTCGAGCTCACGCCCGGCAGGGATCGGCGATACCTGCTCGGCGAGATCGATCAGCTCGTCCGTCGAGTCACCCATCGCGGAGACCACGGCAACAACCTGGTTGCCCTTCTTCTTGGCCTCGACGATGCGCTTGGCGACCCGCTTGATGCCTTCGGCATCGGCTACGGAGGAGCCTCCGTACTTCTGCACGACAAGGCTCACGTGCGCTCCTCGCTCA
This sequence comes from Streptomyces luteolus, assembly GCF_029968015.1. Classification (GTDB taxonomy): domain Bacteria; phylum Actinomycetota; class Actinomycetes; order Streptomycetales; family Streptomycetaceae; genus Streptomyces; species Streptomyces luteolus. The sequence continues at coordinate 70,580 of NZ_JASCIS010000016.1, read as the reverse complement.
ATTCTTGGTGCGGTCGGCTCAGTTTAACGAGCGGCCGGTTATCGCCCCGCATGTATCGCATCGTGAGATGTCCCGCTCACGAAGTGATCACCAGGGCCCCTGTCACCCGGCCGCTCCAGAACGGCACATGCCCGCTGAGCTCCGGGACACTCCGGAAAGTGGGGCGGGTCACAGCGGGGCGGGTGCCCGGGGTGCGTGTTCCGGCCATCCGCCCGTGCACCGGTCAGCGCCCCTGACGCAGCCCCAGCGGGCCCGCGATCTCCTCGGCCATGACCTTGCCGGCCTCCTCGGCCAGCTCGTCCTCCTCGCCGAGGTCCTGGTCGGTGTCCAGGCCGTCCAACTCCTGCAGCGGCTGGTCCAGGCGGACGTGGGCGACCAGGGACTGCAGGGCGCGCAGGGAGGCGGAGACCGTGGAGCCCCAGTTGGAGAAGTACGAGAACTGCCACCACCACAGCGCCTCGACCGTGCGGCCCGCGCGGTAGTGGGCGAGGCCGTGGCGCAGGTCCGTGACGACGTCCGCGAGGTCGTCCGAGATACGGCAGGCCACCGGGGCCTTGCGGGGCTCGTACGGGTCGAAGACCTCGGAGTAGACGTCGACCGGGTCGAGGAGGGCGGCGAGGCGCTCGCGGAGCTCGTCCGCTTCGTCGACGGCCTGCTCCGGTCCCAGATCCGGTTCGTACCGTTCGTCCGGGACGATGTCCTCGTGGGCGCCGAGGCGGCCGCCGGCGAGGAGGAGCTGGGAGACCTCCAGGAGGAGGTACGGAATGGCGGAGTCCGGCTCGTCGCCCTTGGCGACCTCCGTCACCGTGAGGATGAAGCTCTCGACCTGATCGGCGATCTGCACCGCGAAATCGGCCGGGTCGGGCGGCGTCGGAGCACCGTCTGCCGGCCCGCGCCCCGGCGTACCGTTCTTGACCTGCGTGGCGTCAGACATCGAGCAGTCGTCTCCCTTCGAAGGCGCGGCCCAGGGTGACCTCGTCCGCGTACTCAAGGTCTCCGCCGACGGGAAGGCCGCTGGCCAGTCGGGTGACCTTCAGGCCCATCGGCTTGATCATGCGGGCGAGGTACGTCGCCGTGGCCTCGCCCTCCAGGTTGGGGTCCGTGGCCAGGATCAGCTCGGTGACGGTGCCGTCGGCGAGCCGGGCGAGGAGTTCCCTGATCCGCAGGTCGTCCGGGCCGACGCCCTCGATGGGGCTGATCGCCCCGCCCAGGACGTGATAGCGGCCGCGGAACTCGCGGGTGCGCTCGATCGCCACGACGTCCTTGGGCTCCTCGACGACACAGACGATCGCCGGGTCGCGCCGCTGGTCGCGGCAGACGGCGCACTGCTCCTCCTGCGCCACGTTCCCGCAGACGCTGCAGAAGCGGACCTTCTCCTTCACTTCCAGGAGGGCGTGCGCGAGGCGGCGCACATCGGTCGGCTCCGCCTGCAGGATGTGGAAGGCGATCCGCTGCGCGCTCTTGGGACCGACGCCGGGCAGCCTGCCCAATTCGTCGATGAGGTCCTGGACCACGCCTTCGTACAACGGACTGCCTTCCTGGTGCTTCTGTTCTGTTCTGGCTTCTGCTCTGGCTGCTGTTCTGGCTTCTGTTCCCGCTGCTGTTCCGGCTGCTGTTCTGCCTTGGTACGTACGGTAGTTGGTGGACCGGGACCTCAGATAGAGGAGATCCCGGCGTCACCCTTCCGTGACGGACCCGGGGCCGCCGCTAGAACGGCAGGCCGGGGATGCCGCCGCCGCCGAGGCCCTGGGCCAGCGGGCCGAGCTTCTGCTGCTGCAGCGCCTGCGCGTTCTCGTTGGCCGCCTGCACCGCGGCGAGGATCAGGTCGGCCAGCGTCTCCGTGTCCTGAGGGTCCACCGCCTTCGGGTCGATGACCAGGCCGCGCAGCTCGCCCGAGCCGTTGACGGTGGCCTTCACCAGGCCGCCGCCCGCCTGCCCGTCGACCTCGGTCTGCGCCAGCTCCTCCTGCGCCTTGGCGAGGTCCTGCTGCATCTTCTGGGCCTGCTGCAGCAGCTGCTGCATATTGGGCTGGCCACCACCGGGAATCACGATCAGCTCCTGGCTCTCGACTGGTCGGGGGTTACGTCCGTACGGGCGTACACGGCGGGTTTTTTCCGCCTGGCACGAGCCTACGTGTTCAAGGGGCGGATCGCCCCAGCACTCTTTCGAGTGAGGCGCGGGACCGCGGACCGGGGCCCTATACCTGATCAAGGCCCACTTCCGGTCGTAAATCCTATGAAAAAGGGCTCACGGCCACCCATTGGGAGGTAGTAAGGGTCCTGCACATCAGCCACACCCGTCCCGGCAGGGGCGGTACGTACCGCAGGCCGCAGGAGTCGAGGGAGTGCCGGGTGAGCCAGCCGGATATGCAGCCCGAGGTGCCACGGGGCGGCGGTGCGCACGGGCCGGGCGAAGGTGCGGACCCCCGTACGGACGGCCGTACGGACCGCCGTACGGACCGCCGTACGGACGGGCGTACGGAGCGCCGCGGGGAACGGGCGGGCGGGGTGCGGGGCGCGGACGATCTCACCGGGCGGGCGTTCCCGCTCGGCGACTGGGGTGAGCCGGCGGAGCGCCTGGACGAGCTGTACCGCTGGGTGGAGGCGGGCGCGCTGCACACCGCCGCCTGGTACCTGGCCGACCGCACCTGGAAGCGGCGGGGCGCGCGGCTGCTGCGGCTCGGGGCGGCGCTCGGCGCGGTGGCCGGGGCGGCACTGCCGCTGCTCGACGTGACGTCCACGGTCGAGGGGGTGGCGCCCTGGGGGTATCTGGCTCTGCTGCTCGCGGTGGCCTGCGTGGCCTGCGACCGGTACTTCGGGCTCACCTCCGGCTGGATAAGGGACATGGCCACGGCGCAGGCGGTGCAGCGGCGGCTCCAGGTGCTGCAGTTCGACTGGGCGTCGGAGAGCGTGCGCGAGGTGCTCGGGCCCACCGAGGGCACGGCGAGCGAGGCGGCGGAGCGGTGTCTCGGGGTGCTGCGGAGGTTCTCCGAGGACGTCACGGAGCTGGTGCGGTCGGAGACCGCGGACTGGATGGTGGAGTTCCGGGCCGGGCCGGCGCCGTTGGGGCTGCAGTCGTCGGTGCCCGTCGGGGCTCGGCCGGAGGGGGCGCCGGTGGGGCGGTTTCCGCTGCCGCCTGGTGCGGCTCGGCCGAACATGCCCCGGCAGCGGCCGCCGGACGCGCGCTGACCGGGGCTCCGCCCCGGACCCCCATCGCCCTTCGGGCTCGTCCTCAAGCGCCGGACCGGCTGATTTTTTTTCCCCTCCCCGCCCCTTCCCGAAAGACTGCCGTCGGCTGCGGGGGCTCCGCCCCCGGACCCCCGCTCCTCAAACGCCGGAGGGGCTGAGAGGAACACCGGAGGGGCTGATTTATCCGCCGGAGGAGCCGAAACCCAACCCGAAGCACGTACGCACGTACGCTGCTTGCGTGGATGTGCAACAAACCTCGGCTCGGCGGGACGCCGCGGTGGTCGTGCTGAAGGCCGTGGCCGATTCGACCCGGTTCACGGTGCTGTGGGAACTGACTCAGGGTGAGCGAGCCGTCGGGCAGTTGGCCGAGCTGGCCGGGGCCCAGGTCGCCGCCGTCTCCCAGCACCTGGCGCGGCTGCGTACCGCCGGACTCGTCACCTCCCGCCGGGTCGGCACCCACGTGTACTACCGGGCCGCCGGTGAGCACGTACGGGCCCTCCTTGAGCACGCGGTCCTGGTCGCCGAGGCCGTCGAGGAGGCCCCAGGGCCCGGTCGACGCGGCTCGGTGGGGCACTAGGCCGGGCGCGTATCGTGACCAGCTCCGATGACGGCAGGCAGCCGGAGCCTTCGAGAGGGACAGCCACGACCATGCGCGGCACCGCGGTCACCCGCAGCACCCTGCGCCAGCAGATCGCCGACGCCCTGCGCGACGAGGTCCTGGCCGGGCGGCTCGCGCCCGGTCAGGAGTTCAGCGTCAAGGAGATCGCCGACCAGTACGGCGTCTCCGCCACCCCCGTCCGCGAGGCGCTCGTCGACCTGTCCGCTCAGGGGCTGCTCGACTCCGTGCAGCACCGCGGATTCAAGGTGCACGAGTTCACGCTCGGGGACTACCGCGGCATGGTCGAGGCCCGCGGCATCGTCGCCGAGGCGATCTTCCGGGGCATGGCCGAGCGCGGCACCGACGGCATCCGCCTCGACCTCGCCTCCGTGCGCCGCCGCGCCGAGGAGGCGCAGCGCGCCGCCACCGCCGGGGACCTGAACGTGCTGATCGGCTACGACCTGCGGTTCTGGCGCGAGCTCGGCGCGCTCTTCGGCAATCCGTACCTCAGCGACTTCCTGCACCGGCTGCGCGTGCAGTCCTGGGTGTTCGCCGTGTCGCGTCTGCGCCGCGCACCCGATCTGCGCGGCAAGCTGTGGCGGGGCCACATCGAGCTGGTCGAGGCGGTGGCGCGGCAGGACGCGGGGGCCGCGTACGCGCTGGTGGCCGCGTACAACGAGCACTCCCTCGCGCTGGTCGAGAACCTCGCACAGTGACCGTGGCCCCCGTGACGTCAGCGACGACCGAACTGTCCGTCGTCGTGCCCGCGTACAACGAGGAGCTGCGCCTTCGGCCCAGCCTCGACGCCGTGCGGCGGTATCTCGCGGACGGGCCGTGGGAGAGCTGGGAGATCGTCGTCGTCGACGACGGGTCCGGCGACCGCACGCGCGCGATCGCCGAGGAGGCGGCCGCCGCCGACGCCCGCATCCAGGTCGTCGCGTACGACCGCAACCGCGGCAAGGGGTACGCGCTGCGCCAGGGCGTGGCGCACACACGCGGGCGGCTCGTCCTGGTCACGGACGCCGATCTGGCCACGCCCGTCGACGAGTTGGAGCACCTGGAGAAGGAGCTCGGGGAGGACTGCGCGGCCGCCGTCGGCTCCCGGGCCCGGCCCGGCTCGACCATCGAGACGCACCAGAGCCGGCTGCGTGAACTGCTCGGCCGGGGCGGGAACTTCCTGATACGCGCGGTCGCGGTGCCCGGCATCCGCGACACCCAGTGCGGCTTCAAGCTGTTCGACGGCGCGCACGCCCGCGCCGCGTTCGCCGCCGCACGCACCGACGGCTGGGCCATCGACGTCGAGGTGCTGCGGTACCTGCGCGGGCGGGGTCTGGGGATCGCGGAAGTGCCGGTGCGCTGGGCGCACCAGGAGGGCTCGAAGGTCCGCCCGCTCGACTATCCGCGGGTCCTCGGCGAGCTGGTGGTGATGAAGGCGCGGGCCACCCCTCCCCTGCGGCTCGCCGTCCTCGGCTTCTTCCTGCTCGCCTCGTTCCTCCTGCACCAGGGCCGCTGGCCCGACCCGTCGAGCCGCTATCTGCCGGACTCGCTGCAGGACCAGAACCAGTGGGAGTGGTTCTTCGCCGTCACGGCCGACAACGTGCTCCACCTCCGGAACCCGCTCTTCACGGATCTCCAGGGGTTCCCCGACGGCGTGAACCTGATGGCCAACACCGTGATGCTCGGCCTGTCCGTGCCCCTCGCGCCGGTCACCGCCGCCTTCGGGGCCGCCCTCTCGCTCGCGCTCGTGATGACGTTCGGCCTCGCCGCGACGGGGCTCGCCTGGTACTGGCTGATCCGGAAGTGGCTCGGCACCGGGCGGGTCGCGGCGGTCGTCGGAGGGCTGCTCGCCGCGTTCGCGCCGCCGATGGTCAGCCACGCCAACGCGCACCCCAACTTCGTCGTCCTGTTCATGATCCCGCTGATCGTCGACCGGGCGCTCAGGCTGTGTGTGCCGGGTGCGCGGGTCGTACGGGACGGGGTCGTGCTCGGCCTGTTCGCCGCGTACCAGATCTTCCTCGGCGAGGAGCCGCTGCTGCTCGCCGTGATCGGGATGCTGCTGTTCGCCGTGGCCTACGCGGTGCTGCGGCGGGACGTGGCGCGGGCGGCGTGGCGGCCGCTCGGCAAGGGGCTCGCGATCGGCGCGGGGGTGGCGCTGCCGATCGTCGCGTACCCGCTGTACTGGCAGTTCTTCGGGCCGCAGAGCTACCACTCGGTGCTGCACGGCGAGGGCGCGGGCAACAGTCCGCTGGCGCTGCTCTCCTTCGCCGAGCGCTCGCTCGCCGGGAGCCGCGAGGCCGCCGAGCCGCTCGCCCTCAACATCACCGAGCAGAACGCCTTCTACGGCTGGCCGCTGGTCACCCTGGCCGTGGCGATCACCCTCGGACTGTGGCACCGGGCGGCCGTGCGGGCGCTCGCTTTCACGGCGCTCGCGGCGGCGTTCCTGTCACTCGGGCCGGAGTTCCGGATTCCGTTCACGGAGGTCGTGCTGCCGGGGCCCTGGCGGCCGCTCGCGCACGCGCCGCTCTTCGAGTCGGTCATCGAGTCGAGGGTCGCGATGGTGTGCGCGCCCGCGCTCGGCATGCTCGTCGCGCTCGCCGTGGACCGCCTGGCCGTCGCCCGACCGTCGCGGCGCGCGCTAGGGCCCGTCTCCCCGATCTTCGCGGGTCCACGACTCCCCCAGCCTTCGGCCGGGAGGTGCCCCCAGGCACGCTCCCCCAGCCTTCGGCCGGGGGGACCCCCACTCGCCGCACGCCCGAATCACCCAAGTACGTCCGGTACGAGGGCGATCCGGGCGCACGCCGAGAGCACGCTCCCCCAAGCTCTCGGCTCCTCCCCCAGCCTTCGGCCGGGAGGTGCCCCCAGAGCAGGGGGGACCCCCATGACGCCGCGGCCTGATCCGCAAAGATCGGGAAGACGGGCCCTAGGCCTCGCCGCCGTCGCCGCCGCGCTCGTGCCGATCGTGCCGATGCCGCTGACCACGGTCGAGCGGGTCGCCGTACCGCCGTTCATCACCGACGGCACCTGGCGGCGGTACGTCGACACCGCGCGCGGCGAGACCCTCGTCCCCGTGCCGCTGCCCGACCCCGGCAACGCCGAGGGCCTGCACTGGCAGACCGCCGCCGGCCTCGGCTTCAAGCTGCCCGGCGGCTACTTCAACGGGCCCTGGGGCGAGGAGCGCATCGGCATCTACGGCGCGGCGCCCCGGCACACCGCGAACCTGCTGCGCGACGTCCGCTACTCGGGCCGCGCGCCGCGGCTCGGTGAGGCGTGGCGCCGGCAGGCCGCGCAGGACCTGGCGTACTGGAACGCGGGCGCCCTCGTGCTCGCGCCGCAGCCGGGTGCGGCGGCGCTGCGGGCCACGGTGCGGCAACTCCTGGGGAAGGACGGGGAGTTGGTGGACGGGGTGTGGGTGTGGGACCTGGATGGGCAGAACGCAGAGAACCCCGCCGTACGGGGGTGAGTGCCGTACGGGGGTGAGCACTACCCTGCCAGCACGTACGCCGACCCGAGGAGTTCTCCCTTGGCCTGTGACCTGTGGCTCGTCCCCCTCGTCGATGTGCTGTGCCACAGCCCCGACAATCCGTTCGCGGAGGAACTCGCCCTCTACGACAAGGCGCTCGGCGAGGCCGGGCTGCCGCCGGTGCCGGTCTTCGCGTACATGCCGGGGCTCTCCGGGGACGTGGCGCCGGTCGCCGGTTTCGACTACGACGCGCTGCATTTCCTGCGCCGGGCGTATCTGCTGAAGCTGTGCGGCCTTGAGGTCACGCCGGTGGACGAGCTGGGCGGGGACTACGAACAGCTCCTGGAGATGTTCGAGGCCACGGCCAAGGAGTCGCACCTGGTGTGGCACTACGACCACGCGGGGGCGTACGTGCCGGTGGACTTCGCGGCGCCGCTCGCCGACGAGGAACTTCTCGCGGGGGGTGGGCCGTTGGGGTCGGTGCAGGCGCTGCTGCGTGAGCTGGAGTTCGTGGCCCCGTCGATCGGCCTCGACCCGGCCAACCCGCCCCCGGCTCCGGCACCGCCCCCGGCCCCGACGGAGCTGGCGGAGCGTGCGGCTCCGGTTGCTTGCGGGGATGATCCGTTCGCGCGGGAGCGGCATGTGTGGCTCGGGTTGCACGCGGCGGCGACGCGGAGTCTGGGGCAGGGGTCGATGATCGTCTTCAGCTGAGCGGGCCCTTTTATCCCCTCCCCGCCCCTTCCCGAAAGCCTGCGGAGCTTCGGGGGCCAGCCCCCGGGACCCCCGCTCCTCAATCGCCGGAGGGGCTCAATTTGAGCCCCTCTGGGGGCACCTCCCAGCGGTAGCTGGGGGAGATTGAGGAGGCCCGTCCGGCAGGACTTTCGGGAAGGGGCGGGGAGGGGAAAAGGCCCTTACGGCGCCGCAGACGGCCGATCCGCTAGGCCACCACGTGCTCGTCGGCGACGGAAAGCGCCTCGTCCAGGATCGACAAGCCCTCCTTGGCCTCGGCCTCCGTCACATTGCACGCCGGTACCGCATGCGTGCGGTTCATGTTGACGAAGGGCCACAGGCCGCTCCTCTTGCAGGCCGCCGCGAACGCCGCCATCGGGGCGTTCGCCTCGCCCGTCGCGTTGTACGGGACCAGCGGCTCGCGGGTCTCCCGGTTGCGTACCAGGTCGAGGGCCCAGAAGACGCCGAGGCCGCGGACCTCGCCCACCGACGGGTGCCGCTCGGCCAGTTCGCGCAGGCCGGGGCCGAGGACGTCCTCGCCGACGCGGGCCGCGTGCTCGACGATCCGCTCCTCCTCCATGACCTCCAGGGTCGCGACCGCCGCCGCGCAGGCCAGCGGGTGACCGGAGTACGTGAGACCGCCGGGGTACGGCTTGCGCGCGAAGGTCTCCGCGATGGCCGAGGAGATCGCGACGCCGCCGAGCGGGACATAGCCCGAGTTGACGCCCTTGGCGAAGGTCAGCAGGTCCGGCACCACGTCGTAGTGGTCGGCCGCGAACCAGGCGCCCGTACGGCCGAAGCCCGCCATGACCTCGTCGAGGACGAAGACGATGCCGTACCGGTCGCAGATCTCGCGGACGCCCGCGAGGTAGCCCGGCGGCGGGGTCATGATGCCGGCCGTGCCCGGGACCGTCTCCAGGACGATCGCGGCGATCGAGTTCGGGTTCTCGAACGCGATGGTGTCTTCCAGGTGCTGCAGCGCCCGCGCGCACTCCTCCGCCTCGGTCTCGGCGTAGAACGGCGAGCGGTACAGGAACGGCGCCCAGAAGTGCACGACACCGGCCGTACCGTTGTCGGAGCCCCAGCGGCGCGGGTCGCCGGTCAGGTTGATCGCGGCGGAGGTGGCGCCGTGGTACGAGCGGTAGGCGCTCATGATCTTCGGGCGGCCGGTGTGCAGCCGGGCCATGCGGACGGCGTTCTCGACCGCCTCGGCACCACCGTTGGTGAAGAAGATCTTGTCGAGGTCGCCGGGCGTGCGCTGCGCGATGAGGCGTGCGGCCTCGGAGCGCACGTCGACGGCGAAGGCGGGCGCGAACGTCGTCATCCGCCCGGCCTGCTCCTGCACCGCGGCGACGACCTTGGGGTGCTGGTAGCCGATGTTGGTGTAGACGAGGCCGCTGGTGAAGTCGAGGTAGCGGTTGCCTTCGTAGTCCCAGAAATACGAACCCTCCGCGCCGGCGACGGCGAGCGGGTCGATCAGCTCCTGCGCCGACCAGGAGTGGAACACGTGCGCGCGGTCGGCGGCCTTGACGGCGGCGCCCTTCGCGGGATCGGCCTGAGGGGTGACATGAGGGGTCATGCGCCGAGAGTAAATGTCCGGGATGCGGACGGACCATCGGCGTCGTGTTCGGTGCGTACGGGGTCGGCCCGACAGGTTGTCGAGCCGCGCGGGCGGCGGTCGCTCGTCAGTCGTCGTACTCAGTCGTCGTACTCAGTCCTCGTACTCAGTCGTCGTCCTCCGGGGCCCGGGACACCGCCGCCTTGCCGGTGGGCCCGCAGGAGATCTCGTACTCGACGTCGTCAGCGTCCTCCGCGCTCGGCTCCAGTTCCAGGCGGGCGGAGCGCGCGGGGCCGCGGGCGTACTCCTCGACGTGGTAGCCGTCGGCCGGGCTCCACGAGGTCAGGTAGACCGTGCCGTCCGGGCGGCACTCGGCGGTGGCGGTGCCGCCGGTGAAGCGGAGGGTGGAGCGGCGGGGCGGGGGCGTGGCGCTGCCGGTGGGCTCGGGGGAGGAGGCCGGTTCCCGGCTCGTCGACGGGTCCGGGGAGGCGGGCGTCGCGGGTGTCGTGGGTGTCGTGGGTGTCGACGGGCGGGCGGCGAGGGCTCGGCGGACCGCCGCGTCGTCCAGGGGCCTGCCCCGGTCGCCCGCCGCCCCGTCGAAGCCCGCGAGGGTCCAGGCGGCAAGGCCGCCCGCCACGGCCGCGACCGCCACCCAGGCCGCGGTCACCGCGGCGCTCCGCCCCTTCACCCGTCATCCACCCCTGTCCATGAGAAGCCGTACGGGTCCGTGAGAATCCGTACGGGTCCGTGAGAATCCGTACGGGTCCGTGAGAATCCGTACGGGTCCACGAGAAGCCGTGCGGGACCAGCCTCCCCCACCGTTTCCTAACGCCCGGTTAAAGCCCGCCCAAGGAACCGCCGCGGCCGGGGCGCAGCCCCTCGTACCCCCTTGCTCGCGGCCCGAACTGCCGTCCTAACGTGGCCACATGCCCCATCTCCTGGTCATCGAGGACGATCCGCAGCTGCGCGGCGCCCTGGTGCGTGCCCTGCGCGACAAGGGGCATGCCGTGGCGACCGCGCCCACCGGGATGAGCGGGCTCGACGCGGCCGTCACGGACCGGCCCGACCTCGTCGTCCTGGACCTGGGCCTGCCGGACGTCGACGGGGCGCAGGTGCTGCGGATGCTGCGGGCGGTCAGCGACGTACCGGTGATCGTGGCCACGGCCCGCGACGACGAGCCCGACATGGTGGCGCTGCTCGACGCGGGCGCCGACGACTACATCGTGAAGCCCTTCGGCGCCGCCCAGCTGGACGCCCGGATCAAGGCGGTGCTGCGGCGCCTGGGCGTGCCCGAGGAAGCCGAGCCGCTGCGGGTCGGCGGGCTGCGCGTGGACCTCGCCGGGCGCGAAGTGGACCTGGACGGGCGGGCCCTGGACCTGACGCCCCGCGAGTTCGACCTGCTCGCCCACCTCGCGCGCCGGGCCGGTCAGGTGGTCTCGCGGCGCGAGCTGCTCGCCGAGGTGTGGCAGCAGCCGCTGGGCGGTGCCGACAAGACGGTCGACGTCCATCTGTCCTGGCTGCGGCGGAAGTTGGGCGAGACGGCCCAGCGGCCGCGCTATCTGCACACGGTCCGCACGGTGGGGGTCAAACTCGCGCCACCGGAAGGAACGGAAGGAACGGAAGGAACGGAAGGAACGGACGGCTGATGCGGCGCTGGCTGCTCGTTCTCACCGCCGCGACGACCGCTCTCGTCCTGGCCGCACTGCTCGTGCCACTCGCGCTCCTCACCCGTACGCACGCCGCCGAGCGCGCGACCGCGGAGGCGACCGCGCGGGCCCAGTACGTGGCCTCCGGCGCGGGCGCCGTCCTCGGCACCGGCGCCGCCGAGTCGTTCGTCGAGGGCGCCAACTCGCCCTCGGGACCCGCCACGTCCGTGATCCTCGCCGACGGCCGGGTCCTCGGCGCGCCCGCCCACGTGAGCGACGCGGTACGCCTGGCCCGGCGCGGCCGCGCCTTCACGTACACGGCACCGGACGGCGGCCGCCTCGTCCTGGTCCCGGTGCAGGGGCCGCGCGAGGGCACGGCGGTCGTTCAAGTGGCGCTGAGCAAGGGTCAGTTGTACGAGGGCATGCTGGCGTCCTGGCTGATCCTCGCCGGGATAGGGCTCGGCCTCGTCCTCGTCGGCCTGCTGATCGCCGACCGGCTCGGCGCCCGCCTGGTCGGCTCCGCGCGCCGGCTCGCCGGGGTCGCGGAGCGGCTCTCCGACGGCGACCTGACGGCCCGAGCCGCACCCTCGGGTCCGCCCGAACTCCGACTCGTCGGCGTCGAGTTGAATCACCTCGCAGCCCGTATCGACGAGCTGCTCATCGCCGAGCGGGAGAACGCCGCCGACCTCGCGCACCGCCTGCGCACCCCGATGGCCGCGCTCCGCCTGGACGCGGAGGGGCTGCGCGACCAGGCGGAGGGCGAGCGGATCGCGGCGGGCGTGGTGTCCCTGGAACAACAGGTCGACGAGGTGATCCGGCGCGCCCGCAAGCCGCTGCGCACCCGGCCCGCGCGCGCCGACCTGGCCCGGGTCACCCGCGAACGGACCGCGTTCTGGCTGCCGTTGGCGGAGGACCAGGAGCGGGAGCTGACCCTCGCGTCGGGGGACGCGGAGCTGTGGGTGCCGGTGGCGGAGGACGATCTCGCGGCGGCGTTGGACGCGCTGATCGGGAATGTGCTCGACCACACGCCGCAGGGGACGGATTTCGGGGTCACGGCCGGTGTCGGGGGTGGTGGGTTTGTGCGGCTCGAAGTGGCTGACGCCGGGCCGGGGTTCGGGGATGGGGCACCGGAACGCGGGGCGAGCGGAGGCGGGTCCACGGGCCTCGGTCTGGACATCGTTCGGCGGACGGCGGAGGAGGCGGGGGGTCGGTTCACGGTGGACGGCGGTGCTGGTGGGACCCGGGTGACACTCTTCTTTCCCCAGTCCCGCCCCTTCCCGTAACTGGGCTCCGCCCCAGACCCCGCTCCTCAATCGCCGGAGGGGCTCAAATTCAGCCCCTCCGGCGTTTGAGGAGGCCCGTCCGGCAGGACATTCGGGAAGGGGCGGGGTGGGGAAGAGAAAACCTCATTCACCGGCCGCGTCCACCGGTTCACCCCCAACTCCGGCCGCAGCGCGGCGAATCCGCAGGTGTACTTCGTGAACTCCGAGGCGCGCAGGCCGAAGCGGTGCAGGAGGCGGTCCGCCTCGGTCAGATGGCCGCGCGTCTTCGTCTCGACCAGGACGAGGCCCGCGTCGGCCCGCGCACTGCGCCCCTGCCCGGCCGCCTCCCGCACGACGAGCCCCGCGTCACAGGTCACCCGCTGGCCGTCCGCGACGAACGTGGCCCGGCGGTAGTCGGTGACGAGCGCCGGCTCCAGGCCGTCCGGCGCCTCGATCCCGTAAGCGGACCGCAGCACTCCGCCGAGGAAGGCGTGGCGGTCGGCGTCGAGGGCGTGGTCGGTGCCGGTCAGCCGCTCGCGGTGCTTGACGGTCTCGCCGCGCGGCCCCTTGAGCTTGACCTCGAACTGCCGCTCCCCGGTGTCCCGGTAGAGCCGCTCCCGCACCCGGAACCGAAGCCTCCGCCCCTGCCGGTGGTCGTGGAAGGTCCGCAGGGCGGGGGTGTCGTAGTACACGGAGTGGTACGAGAACCAGCGCTTGCCGCCGATCGACAGGGCCCGGAACGGCCCACTCGGCCGTCGCGGATCGGTCAGCAGCGCGGCGAACTCCTCGAACACCTCGACCGGCACCAGATAGCTGTGGTCGAACCGGGCGAGCAGCTCGGCACGGGCCAGGACCTCGGCGAGCGGGATCGGATGGGCGGCGAGCGCGGCACGGCCGACAGCGCGCAGGGCGGGGTTCACACGGTCTCCTCTTGCGGGGGACGTGGGGCGATCGTGCGGGTCCGGGGTGCGGGGCGGGGCGTACGGGAAGGACGTATGGCGCCGCCCGAGGGTTCCCGGACTTCCGGTTCTCGGAAGCGGACTTCCACGACCATGAGGTCGCGTACGTAGTCGACCTCACGGACGGTCCAGCCGAGCGGTTCACCGAGGCGGTCGGCCAGATCCGCGCGGAGCGTGTCCGGTTCGCGGTGCACGGCGTCGAGGGTGACGAGCGCACGCCGGTCGCGGCGGTAGAGGCGGGGGTGGTCGGCCGCGTACATCACGAGCAGGAGTACGGCGGCGAGCGCGGCGGCCGTGCCGAGGTCCAGGCCGGGCAGGCCGCAGAGGAGGCCGAGGACGAGGGTCGTGAAGTAGTAGGCGACTTCCTGGTGCTGCACCGTGTCGGAGCGCAGCCTGATGATCGAGAGCACCCCGAAGAGCCCGAAGCCGAGGGCGAGCCCGCCGCCCGTGCCGCCGCCCGTGCCGCCGCGCGCGAGGGCCGCGACGACGGCGAACAGGGCGACGTTCAGGGCGAGGTACGCGGGCACCAGCTCGCGTCGGCGGTGGCGTGGATAGAAGACGCCGAAGGTCAGCGCGGTCACGGCGGCGAGGTCGAGGCCGAGGTGGGCCGCGAGGCTGGGCAGGCTCTGCAGGTTCTCCATGGCCCGGAAGGTAGGGGTGGGGGGTTTAAGCCCGCCTCCCGGAGCGGTTAAGCCCCTCCCCGTACATTATTGACAATATGCTGTCGATTTGACAGACTGCTGTCAGGTTCACAGGATCCAGGCATCCGGGAGCAGCCATGACCGACACGATCAGCACTGCCCGCAAGCCCGTGCACGTCGCCGTCTACGACACATACGCCGACTGGGAGTCCGGTCACGCCACGGCCTGGCTGGCCCAGGGCGGGTACGAGATCCGGTACGTCGGGGCGAGCCTCGACCCGGTCACCACCCTCGGCGGCCTGCGCATCACGCCCGACCTCACCCTCGCCGACGTACGCCCCGAGGACAGCGCGCTCCTGATCCTCACCGGCGGCAGCCTGTGGGACGAAGGCGAGCAGCTCGCGCCGTTCGCCCACAAGGCCCGCGCGTTCCTCGACGCCGGGGTGCCCGTCGCCGCGATCTGCGGCGCCACCGCCGGCCTGGCCCGCGAAGGGCTGCTGGACGACCGGCCGCACACCAGCAACGTCTCGTTCTACCTCCAGGCCACCGGCTACAGGGGCGCCGAGCACTACGTCGACGGCCCGGCCGTCACCGCCGTCACCGACGGCGACCTGATCACCGCCAACAGCACCGACCCGGAAGCCTTCGCGCGCGAGATCCTCGGCCGCCTCGGGGTGTACGAGGGCGAGCGACTCGACGCCTGGTACCGGCTGTTCCGGCACTCCGACCCGGCGGCGTACGAGGTGCTCGCGGCGGCAGAAGGGGCGGGCGAGGGGAAGTGAAGGAGACGGAGGCGCTCAGCCGGACGGCCCTCGGCGTGTTCCGGCTCAACGGCCAGTTTCTCGCCGTGTCCGAGCGGTTGGCGCGGCCCGCCGGGCTCACCGCCGCCTGGTGGCAGGTGCTCGGCGCCGTCCTGGAGGAGCCGCTTCCGGTCGCCGCGATCGCCCGCCGCATGGGCATCACCCGGCAGAGCGTGCAGCGGGTCGCCGACCGGCTCGTCGCGGACGGCCTCGCGCGGTACGAGCCCAACCCGGCCCACCGCAGGGCCAAGCTCGTCACGCCCACCGAGCAGGGCCGGGCCGCCGTCGACCGGATCCGCCCCGGCCACGCCCGCCTCGCCGCACAGCTCGCCGAGGAGCTCGGTGCTGCCGAACTCGCCGAGACCGTACGGGTGTTGGAGCGGCTGTCCGAGGTGATGGACGGGCTGGAAACGGTTCCTGAAGCCTGAGGGGTGTCCGGCAAACGCCGGGTCCGGTCGCCGCAGCGGAACCTATCCTCGAACCGTCGGGCTGCTGCGAGCCGGTGAAGCCGGTACGGGGAGGGCACGGGCCATGGACGAGCTTGCCGCTTCGGATCCGCGGACGATCGGCGCGTACCGGCTCATCGGGCGCCTCGGCTCGGGCGGGATGGGGCAGGTGTTCCTCGCCAGGTCGGCGTCCGGGCGCATCGTCGCCGTGAAGCTGGTCCGCGCGGAGCTGGCCGAGCAGGAGGAGTTCCGCGGCCGCTTCCGCCAGGAGGTCGAGACCGCACGGCAGGTCGGCGGGGCGTGGACCGCGCCCCTCCTGGACGCCGACACCGAGGCGGCCCGGCCCTGGCTCGCCACCGGGTACGTCGCCGGACCCTCGCTGCACAGCGTGGTGGCCCACGAGCACGGGCCGCTGCCGGAACGCTCCGTGCGCATCCTCGCCGCCGGGCTCGCGCTCGCGCTGCGGGACATCCACGCCGCCGGTGTCGTGCACCGCGACCTCAAGCCGTCCAACGTCCTGCTCACCATCGACGGACCGCGCGTCATCGACTTCGGCATCGCCCGCGCCCTGGAGACGGTGACCGACGCCGGGCTCACGCGTACGGGCGCGCTCGTCGGCTCGCCCGGGTTCATGGCGCCCGAGCAGGTGCGCGGCGACCGGATCACCCCGGCCTGCGACGTGTTCTGCCTCGGCTCCGTGCTCGCGTACGCCGCCACCGGCAGGCTGCCCTTCGGCGCGGAGAGCAGCGGGGTGCACGCGCTGATGTTCCGGATCGCCCAGGAGGAGCCGGACCTGCGGTCGCTGCCGAGGGCGCTGCGCGAGCTGATCCGGTCCTGCCTCGCCAAGGCGCCCGAGGACCGGCCGTCCCTGGACGCGCTGCTGCTGCGCACCGGGGCGCACGACACGGTGGCCGACGGGCGCGCCCGCGAACCCTGGCTCCCCGGCACGCTGATCGCCCAACTCGGGCGGCACGCGGTGCGGTTGCTCGCCGTGGAGGACCCGGCCGCCCTGGACGTACGCGTACCGGAACCGCGGTCGCCGGTGGAGGACGAGGGCGGTACGGGAGACGAGGGCGGTACGGGAGTCGAGGGCGGTACGGGAGACGCGGGCCGTACGGGAGACGAGGGCCGTACGGGAGTCGAGGGGCGTACGGGAGACGAGGGCCGTACGGGAGACGAGGGCGGCGCGCGGGACGAGGGAACGGACACGCTCTCTCCCTCGCACCCCCCGATACCCGGCCCCCGCACAGAGGCAGGCGCAGACACCCAGCCCCTCGACGAACCGCACGCACAGGCCGTGCCCGGCCCGCCCCAGCCCCTCGGCTTCGGGCATCCGTCGCCCGACACCGAGAGCCACACCGGCACGGGCGCCGACCACGAGCCCGAGCCGCCGGCCCAGCGCAGTGGGCGGACCACGGCGTTCCTCATCACGGTCGCCGTGGCCGTCGCGGTCGGTGCGGGCGGTTCGGTGTACGGGGTGATGAACGGCGAGGAGCTCGGCCGTACGGAACATCACGAGAGGCCCGCGCCGACCGCGTCCAGCGCGATCCCGCAGGCGTTCCTGGGGACCTGGCGGGACGAGGCCCAGGCGACCGGCGGCCCGGTCACCCGCACGTTGACCCTCACCCGGGGAGCGCGCGGCGAGCGGGTCATGCGCCTGTCCAGCGAGGGCCCGGACCACGACTGCGGCTGGACGGCGCGCCTGCGCTCCGCCGACCCCACCACCGTGACGCTCGGCCCGGCCACGCTCACGTCCGAGAAGGGGCAGGGCTGCGGGCCGGGCCCGGCCCGCGAACTCACGATGCCGGACGAGCGCACTCTCGTCGTCCGCCGACTCGACGGCGAGGACGGACGCGGCGAGACGTACTCCCGTACGACCGGGCGGTGAACAGCGGGCGAAACCACGGCAGTTGATCGCCCGAGGCGCCCATCGCGCTCGTAGCGTGCCCACGTGGATGACTGGCTCAGCACCGAGAACGTGATCGCCGTCGGCACCGCCCTCCTCGGTGTCGTCGCGACGCTCGTCGCCCTCTGGATCGAACGCCGAGTGCCGCGCCGCAAGAGGATCGGCTACCGCGTGCAGATGGACACCCCGATCGGCAGCGACGAGGGCGCGGGCCGCGCGAACGTGCGGTTCGGCGTGTTCAACGAGGGCCAGATGACGGACGCCACCCTCGTACTCCTCCGGGTCGAGAACGACGGCTCGCAGAGCATCGCCGGGGACGACTACACCGGACGCGAACTGCACGGACTCACCGCCGAGTTCAGCGACCGCGCCATCCGCGGCATAGCGGTCACCCAGCCCGGCGAGTCCGGGCACCTCATGGAGCACTTCGCGCCCGCGCTCGGCATGGTGCACCACGAGTCCACGCTGCGCATCCCGCGCGTACCGCTCAACCCCGGCGAGCACTTCAAGCTGCTCGTGCTGCTCACCGGAGGCCATGTCGGCGACGGCATCACGATCACCGGCGGCATCCGCGACGGCAAAGTCCGACCCAACCGCAGTACGACGCCCGACGACACCCCGCCCCTGCTCAGCCGCCCCGCGAAGCTGCTCGCCGGGCTGCTCACGCTCTCCGTGATCGCGCTCTCCACGCTGATCGTCGTCGGCGGAAACCGGCCGCCGATGGGCTGCGCCCAGGGCGAGTTGACGGTCGTCGGGTCCACCGCGTTCAAGCCGGTCGCCGAGGAACTGGCCGACAAGTACGAGAAGGACTGCCCCGGTTCGGACATCACCGTCGACGCGCACGGCAGCGCACCCGGCATCAACGAACTCGCCGAGGCGGGCGCGAAGGCGGACGCGTCGCCCGCCCTGGTCGCGTTCTCCGACGGGCCGAAGCCCAGCGGCCACCCGCGGCTGCGGGAGAACCGGGTCGCCGTCTCGGCGTTCGCGATGGTCCTCAACGACCGCGTGCCGCTGAAGAACCTCTCCCTCACCGATCTGCGCCGCCTCTACCGCGGCGAGGCCCGCACCTGGCGCGACCTCGACCCGAAGCTGCCGGGCCTGCCGGTCGTCCTGGTCAGCCGCAACGCCAACTCCGGTACGCGCGCGGTGTTCCAGCGCCGCATCCTGCGCGGCTTCGAAGGCGCCTGGTCGTCCGCCGACTGCCGCACCAAGGACAACCCGAAGGTCCCGCTCGTGCGCTGCGAGGTCGACAGCACGGAACAACTCCTCGCCGCCGTCGCGGACATCCCCGGCGCCATCGGGTACGCCGAGCTGCGCTCCAGCTCCGTACCGAAGGGGCTGCACCAACTCAGCCTGGACGGGGTGGCGCCGACGACCGAGGGGCTCGCGGACTCCCCGTACCCGTTCCGGGAGATCGAGCACGCCTACACGTACGGGCAGCCGCCCGCGGACTCCCTCGTCTCCAGCTTCCTCAACTACACCCTGCGCGGCAGCGGCCAGGACGTGATCCGCACCCACGGCCACGTCCCGTGCGCCTCGCCGGAGGGTCTGCGGGCATGCGGTGACGGCCCGGCGATCGATCCGTGACCCGGGGTCCTTACGCTGCGGGTATGACGCAGGGGGACAGCACGCGAGGGGGCAGTCCGCGAGGGGACAGCACGCGAGGGGACAGTCCGCGAGGGGACAGCACGCGAGGGGACAGTCCGCAGGGGGACGACGTCCACGAGCCGGTGTTCAAGAAGAGCCCCTGGGGCACGAGCCGGTACGTCTACAACCTCAACAACCCCGTCGGGCTCTTCCTCGCCCTGGCGAGCCTGGTGTTCGCCGGGGTCATGGTGGTGCTGATGGAGACGGACTCCGGTCCCTTCGAACCCCCGAAGCAGACGCCGTGGAGCCCGCCCGTCGACGACCACCCGACGTACGACTTCGGCCCGCCCCCGGAGGACGACGCCACGGAGTCCGCGTCTCCGTCGCCGTCCCCGTCCCCTTCGGACATCCCGAGCCCGACGCAGACACAGACACAGACATCGACGCCGACGCGCAGCGTCACGCCGTCCCCCACGCTCAGCCTCGGCGACGGCATGAACGGCGAGGGCCGCCCGCACTGAGAATCGTCGGCCGCACTGAAGGATCTGCCCCAACTTCCTTGATCCCAGGCCGAATCGGGAAGGCCGTCCGCTGAAGATCCGCCCCGCATCGGTCCCTACCGGCTGCTCGCGCGGCTCGGTGCGGGCGGCATGGGGCGGGTGTATCTCGCGCGCTCCGAGGGCGGGCGCACGGTCGCCGTGAAGGTCGTGCACGCCGAGTTCGCCGGGCATCCCGAGTTCCGCCGGAGATTCACCCGCGAGGTGTCCGCCGCCCGGCGCGTGGGCGGGCAGTGGACCGCTCCCGTCCTGGACGCGGACACCGAGGCCGAGACGCCCTGGGTCGCGACCGGTTACGTACCCGGCCCCGATCTGCACACCGTCGTCTCGCGGAACCACGGGCCGCTGCCCGAGCCCTCCGTCCTCGCCCTGGCAGGAGGCCTCGCGCACGCGCTCCAGGCCATCCACGGCGCCGCGCTCGTGCACCGCGACCTCAAGCCGTCCAACGTCCTGCTCACCATCGACGGGCCGCGCGTCATCGACTTCGGCATCGCCCGCGCCCTCGACCCGGCGGTCGACGGGATCAGGACACACACCGGTGCCGTCATCGGCTCGCCCGGCTTCATGTCGCCCGAGCAAGTGCGCGGGCAGCGGCTCACGCCCGCGTCGGACGTGTTCTGCCTCGGCTCGGTCCTCGCGTACGCGGCGACCGGGCGGATGCCCTTCGGCACGGCCGACAGCGGGATGCACGCCGTGATGTTCCGGATCGCTGAGGAGGAGCCCGACCTCAGCGGCGTTCCCGCCAGGATCCTCCCTCTCGTACGCGACTGCCTGGCCAAGGCGCCGGAGCAACGGCCCACCGTGAACGACCTGTTGGCGCGCACCCGGGGTGCGGCCATCGGCCCTGGCAGCGCCTGGCTGCCGGGCCCGCTCCTCGCCCAGTTGGGCCGACGCGCCGCCGAACTCCTCGACGCCGACGCCCCGCCCACCCAGCTGGACCCGCCCCCGACCCTGCCGCCCACCCCACCACCGGGGTCCGCCGTCCCGACCCGGGCCCCCAAGTCGCGTGCGCGGGTGGCGTGGGTGGCGCTCGGCACGGTCGCGGCCGTCCTCGCCGCGTCCGGGGCCGTGCTCACCCTGCGCGCGGAGCAGGCCCCGGACGACGGCAGGCAGCCGACGGGCGAGGAGAGTCAGGACTCCGGTCGTACGGAACCCGCTGCGGCGCGGATCGGCGGCTCCTGGCAGGGCCTCGTCCGGCACGCCGAGAGCTCCGTCACCGACGAGCACGAATACCTGCGCGTCACCTTCGACCGCTCCGCGCGGCAGGCCGACCTCGCGTATCTGACACCGGACTCCTACTGCAAGGTCACGTCGAAGGTCGACGGGCAGCGCGGGGACACGGTCACGCTCTCCTCGTTCCGTACGGTGAAATCCGTACGGCACCGGGACTCCACTCGCGCGTGCGACCTGAACCGGGCCAGGCGCCTCAAGTTGACCTCCGGAAAGCTGAGTTGGACGACCGGCGACAAGTCCGCCGAGCTGGAGCGGACCCGCACCACGCCGCGCCCAATCCCGGACAAGTTCCTCGGCACCTGGAAGTCGGAGGTGTCCGGCACCCTGAGGATCGAGCAGGGCGCGGCGGGCACGAAGGTCGCCACGTACAAGGGCTGGTCGATCGACTACCGCTGCAACGGCAGCGCGGAACTGGTCACCGCCACGCGGAACACGGTCACCCTGAGCCCTCTTGAGCTGGACCCGTCCACGCCCCGGAACATCGGCTGCCCGCACAGCGTCCCGGAGACCCTCACCTGGAAGTCGGAGAACGAGTTGGAGCTCCGCTACCCGGAGTCGATCGCGGTGCGGTTGACACGGGCGGGGTGAGTCAGCGGACGTACTTCTTCAGGGGTTCGGTGTCGAGGGGGATGCCGACAGGCTCCGGGAGGGTGATCTTCTCGCCGAACCGGTGGATCCTTCGGTGGCGGTAGTAGCCGTGCTCGGACTCCGGACCGGAGTGCACGACGACTGCGCCCGCGTCCCGGTCCACGAGCAGGTACACCGGGATACCCACCCCCGCGTAAGCAACCGGCCTTTCCTCGCGATCGCTGTGCAGGGCGTGGTGATCGTACGCGGTGACCTCCACAGCCATCAGGATGCCTTCGGCTTCGGACCAGGCGCCGTCACCGAGGAAATAGCGGGCGGGTGCCAGCACGGCGTCGGGAACAGCCCGCCCCTTGCGGTGCTTCTCCACGACAAGCCCTAGGCGTGCACACAGGTACAGATCGGGCCTGGCCTCGTACATCCTCCTGACCAGCCAGGCGATGGCGGATGCGTGGGAACCGCCTCCCACGCACTTCTCGCGGATACGCCAGCTGATGAACTCCAGGGTGACTGTCTCAGGCGCGGAGGCGGCGATCTCCTCGAAGTCCTCCACCAGCATGTGGCGGCTCTGCTCGGTCATGAGCAGAAGCGTTGCCGAACATGGCGAAGGGGTGGGCCGCTTCGGAAGCAGCTCCACCCCTTCGAGTGAATGTACGAACCGTACGAACCGAGTACGGCTCAGCGGGGCTCAGAGGAACGAGTTGATCTCGATCGTCTCGTCGCGGCCCGGGCCCACGCCGATCGCCGAGATCGGCGCCCCGGACATCTCCTCCAGGGCCTTCACGTACGCCTGCGCGTTCTTCGGCAGGTCCGAGAAGGACTTGGCCTTGGTGATGTCCTCGGACCAGCCCGGCAGGTACTCGTACACCGGCTTCGCGTGGTGGAAGTCGGTCTGGCTGTACGGGAGTTCCTCGACGCGCTTGCCGTCGATCTCGTACGCCACGCAGACCGGGATCTGCTCCCAGCCGGTGAGGACGTCGAGCTTCGTGAGGAAGAAGTCCGTCAGGCCGTTCACGCGGGTCGCGTAGCGGGCGATGACCGCGTCGAACCAGCCGCAGCGGCGGTCACGGCCGGTGGTGACACCGCGCTCGCCGCCGATGCGGCGCAGGTCCTCGCCGTCCTGGTCGAACAGCTCGGTCGGGAACGGTCCGGCGCCGACGCGGGTCGTGTACGCCTTCAGGATGCCGATGACCCGGCTGATCTTCGTGGGGCCGACGCCCGCACCCGTGCACGCGCCACCCGAGGTCGGGTTGGAGGACGTGACGAAGGGGTACGTGCCGTGGTCCACGTCGAGCAGCGTGCCCTGGCCGCCCTCGAAGAGGACGACCTTGCCCTCGTCGATGGCGTTGTTGAGGATCAGCGTGGTGTCCGCGACATACGGCTTCAGCTGGTCCGCGAAGGTCAGCATCTCCTCGACGATCTTGTCCGTCTCGATCGCGCGACGGTTGAAGACCTTGGTGAGGAGCTGGTTCTTCGTGTCGAGGGCCGCCTCGACCTTCTGCTCCAGGATCGACTCGTCGTAGAGGTCCTGGACGCGGATGCCCACGCGGTTGATCTTGTCCGCGTAGGTCGGGCCGATGCCCCGGCCGGTCGTGCCGATCTTCCGCTTGCCGAGGAAGCGTTCCGTCACCTTGTCGACGGTGACGTTGTACGGCGTGATCAGGTGGGCGTTGCCGCTGATCAGGAGCTTCGAGGTGTCGACACCGCGCTCGTTGAGGCCGCTCAGCTCGGAGAGCAGCACCGCCGGGTCCACCACGACACCGTTGCCGATGACGGGCGTGCACCCCGGCGAGAGGATTCCGGAGGGGAGGAGGTGGAGCGCGTACTTCTGGTCGCCTACGACAACCGTGTGGCCGGCGTTGTTGCCGCCCTGGTAGCGCACCACATAGTCAACGGAGCCACCGAGCAGGTCGGTGGCCTTTCCCTTGCCCTCGTCACCCCACTGAGCACCGAGCAGCACAAGTGCGGGCACAGGCGTACACCCCTTCCGGGCGGGGCATGTCCAAGGTCAGGGGCGTGCACGAACGCTTGTCGTACGCGCACACCGGCGACCCTCGTTGGCCGCACCCGTCGGACCGGTGCCCCGGAATAGACGAAGCCCCTGGCGCAATAGCGCAAGGGGCTCTTGCACAAAGATGCTACCCGAGGAAGGACCGAGGTGTCGGCTCCAGAGCCCGCCGGGCAGAGCGCGCAGCCGCTTCAGCCGCCCAATCCGCTCCTGGTGGTGATCGATCCGACGGCCCGCGCGGTCGACGGGGAGTCGGTCCGGATCGCGAAGGACGTGCTCTGCGCGGGCGCTTCCGGTGGCCCGGTCAAGGTCTGTCTGCCGGACGGCCCGGAGGAGTTCACACGTGCCCTGACCAGGCGCGGCTCCCGCAGGCCTGTGGTCGTGGGCGACGACCGGGCGCTGCTCCGCGCGGTGGGTGCGCTGCACCGCGAGCGCGAGCTGTCGGCCGCGGCGCTCTCCCTGGTCCCGGTGGGTACGGCGACGGGGCTCGCGCACGCGCTCGGGGTGCCGTTGGGCACGGTGGCCGCGGCCCGCGCGGTCCTCGACGGCTCGCCCCGGCGGCTCGACCTGCTGGTGGACGACAGCGACGGGGTGGTGCTCGGCCGCCTCGCGATCCCGGCGGCGGTACCTCCGGGGCACGCCTCCCTGAACGGTTCTGGTTCCGGCTCCGGTTCCGGTTCTGGTTCCGGTTCTGGTTCCGGTTCTAGTTCTGGTTCCGGCTCCGGTTCCGGTTCCGGCGGGGCGGGGGGCTCGGGTGCGGGGTCGGGCGGGGCGTCTGGTGCGGGTTCCGGTGCGGGGGCGGCGGCGGGCTCGGGTTCCGGCTCGGGTTCCCGATCAGGTACCGGCTCGGGTTCCGGTTCCGGTCCGGGGGCGTTGTTGCGTACGTGCCAGTCGCTGATGCGGACGCTCGTACGACCCTCGCCCTCGGCGCGTGCGACGCCGGGTCCCGCTCGGCTGCGGGTGGAGGCGGACGGGGTGACACTCGTCGACCTGGACCAGCCGGTCGTGGGGGTCTCGGTGCGGCCGCTGCGGGGCGGGTTCGCGCGGGTCGAGGTATGGGCCGTGGGCGCGGAGTCGCCGGTGCGGGCGCACGCGCGGGCGGTGACGGTCTCGGGCCCGGACTTCCGCTACCGCGCGGACGCGGTGACCTCCGGGCCGGTCAGGGCCAGGACGTGGACGGTACGGCCGGAGGCGTGGGCGCTGACGCTGCCCTGAGGGCGCTGCGGTCCCTGCAGCCCCTGCAGCCCTGCAGCCCCTGCAGCGCCTGCGGACCCTCAGCGGTCCCCGTACAGCTCCTCGCGCCGTTCGCGCCAGCGCTCGAGGAGGAGGGGCAGTTCCTGGCCCACGAACTCGAAGAACGCCTGCGTCTCCGCCATCCGCCGCCCGGCCGGTGTTTCGGAGCCGAGGCTGTTGACGCCTTCGCGCAGCGCCTCTTCCCAGCGCTTCATGATCTGGTCTCGGTTGGCGAGCGCCTCGTACCACTGGTTGTTGTGGACGCGGTAACGCTCGCGGCGGGTGCCGGGTTCGCGTTCGCGGGAGACCATGTGCTGCTGGCTGAGATAGCGCACCGCGCCCGACACGGCGGCCGGGCTGACCTGGAGCTGCTCGCCCAGCTCCGCCGATGACATGGCGCCGGCGTCGGAGGAGAGCAGGGCGGCGAAGACGCGGGCCGGCATGCGCTGGATGCCCGCGTCGACGAACACGGCCGCGAAGTTCTCCACGAAGCGTGCGACCGCCTCTTCGTCCCGTTCCGTACCGGCCGGCTGGCCCATGCCCCGATCATCTCCCCTGCTCGTCGCGTGCGGCCGAGTTTATACGCTTCCTTAACTTCACAAGTTTGTGAAACTACCGTACGTTCAAAAGCATGACGAAGGCAAACCGCGCTATTGAAGTATCCGGACTGCACAAGTCCTTCGGACGGACACACGCGCTCGACGGCCTCGACCTGGACGTCGAGACCGGTGAGGTTCACGGCTTCCTCGGGCCCAACGGCTCCGGGAAGTCCACCACCATCCGCGTACTGCTCGGCCTGCTGCGCGCCGATTCGGGCGCCGCCCAGCTCCTCGGCAAGGACCCGTGGAGCGACGCCGTCGAGCTGCACCGGCGGATCGCGTACGTTCCCGGCGACGTCACCCTGTGGCGCAACCTCAGCGGCGGGGAGGTCATCGACCTGTACGGGCGGCTGCGCGGAGGCCTCGACAAGGCGCGGCGGGCCGACCTGATCGAGCGGTTCGAGCTGGACCCGACCAAAAAGGGCCGCACCTACTCCAAGGGCAACCGGCAGAAGGTCGCCCTGGTCGCGGCCTTCGCCTCGGACGTCGACCTGCTGATCCTGGACGAGCCGACCAGTGGGCTCGACCCGCTGATGGAGGAGGTCTTCCAGGGCTGTGTCGCCGAGGAGCGCGACCGGGGCCGCACCGTCCTGCTGTCCAGCCACATCCTCAGCGAGGTCGAGACGCTCTGCGACCGCGTCTCGATCATCCGCAAGGGCGCCACCGTCGAGACCGGCTCCCTGGCCGACCTGCGGCACCTGACCCGCACCAGCGTCACCGCCGAACTCGCGGGGCCGCCAGGCGGGTTGAGCCGGCTGCCCGGCGTGCACGACCTCGCCGGCGGTCCGATCGACGGGGGCCGGGGCCACCGGGTCAAGCTGCAGGTCGACTCGGACAAGCTGGACGCGGTGCTGCGCGCGCTGACCGAGTCCGGCGTGCGGTCGCTGACCAGCACGCCGCCCACCCTGGAGGAGCTGTTCATGCGGCACTACCAGGACGACGTGCCCGGTGCCCGCGCCGGGCGTAACTCCGAGAAGGCGATGGCGCGATGACCGCCGTGACCTCTGTCGCCGTCCCGCCGAGGGTGCGCGGATCGCGTCAACTCGCGGGCACCGGTGCCCTGTTGCGGCTCGCGCTGCGCCGGGACCGGGTGATGGTGCCGCTGTGGGTGCTGCTCATCGGCGGCACCACGGCGAGCGCCACGAACACCCTCGGCCAGATCTACGACACCCCCGCCGAGCGCGCCGGAGTCGTCACGTCGATGGCCGCCAACAGCTCCCTTCGCTCCTTGTACGGGCCGGTCTTCGACGACTCCCTCGGCGCGCTGGTGAGCTGGCGCTATCTCGCGTTCATGGCCGCGTTCGCCGCGCTGATGAGCCTGCTCGTGGTCGTGCGCCACACCCGCGAGGAGGAGGAGACCGGTCGGCAGGAGATGCTCTCCGCTGCCATGGTCGGCCGCCGGGCTCCGCTGACCGCGTCGCTGCTCGTCGCGCTGATCGCCAACACGGGTATCGCGCTGCTCGTCGTCCTCGGTCTGGCCGGGGAGGGTCTCCGCGGTGCGGTGGCACTCGGCCTCGGTATCGGCGGCGTGGGCATGGTCTTCGCGACGCTGGCGGCGGTGTGCGCCCAGCTCACCGAGACCGCACGGCTCGCCAAGGGCCTGACGGCCGCCGGGCTCGGCCTCGCCTGGGTCCTGAAGGCGGCGGGCGACGCGGCCGCGGACGACGGTTCGCACGCGCTGACGTGGCTTTCGCCGGTCGGCTGGGCCGAGAATCTGCGGGCCTTCGGCGGCGAGCGGTGGTGGGTGCTGCTGCTGTTCGTCGGTGCGGTCACGGCGCAGGCCGTGCTCGCGTACGGACTGACCGGGCGGCGGGACATCGGCATGAGCTTCATGCCGGCCAGGCCGGGGCCGGCCGGGGGGCGGATCTCCACGGCGGGCGGGCTCGCGTGGCGGCTGCAGCGGGGCAGCCTGATGGGCTGGGGCATCGGATTCCTCGTCACGGGTGTGATGTTCGGCGGGATCACCGAGGGGGTCGCCGATCTGGTCGGGGACAACGAGCAGACCAAGGAGTTGCTGGCCCGCATGGGCGGCCAGTCCGGGATCACCGACTCCTTCCTAGCCGCGATGGTCTCGATGCTCGGCATGATCGCCGCGGTGTACGTGGTGCAGTCGGTGCTCCGGCTGAACGGCGAGGAGACCTCGCAGCGCGGTGAGCCGGTGCTGGCGGGCGCGGTCGGCCGGGTGCGCTGGGCGGCGGGACATCTGCTGATCGCTTTCGGTGGTGCGGCCCTCCTCATGGTTCTCGCGGGCCTCGGTCTGGCCCTCGGCTACGGCGAGCGTGCCGGGGCGATCCTCGGCGGCTGCCTCGTGCTTGTTCCGGCGATCTGGCTGATCGGCGCGGTCGCGGTGCTGGTGTACGGACTGGTGCCGCGGGCGGCCGTCCTCGGCTGGGCGTACGCGGGCCTGTGCCTCGGGCTCGGCTGGCTGGGCGCGGCGTTCGACCTGCCGGAGCGGGCGATGGACGTCTCGCCGTTCGAGCATCTGCCCCGGTTGCCGGGCAACGCGATGGAGTGGGGGCCGTTCGGCGTCCTCCTCGCGCTGGCGGCGGCTGCCACGGCGGTCGGCCTCGCGGGGCTGCGCCGCCGTGACATTCAGACGGGTTGAGCCCGGCCGCCTCTTGGTCGCGCGGTACTCCGGGCCTGTAGCGGAGTCCGGGGTGCCGTGCTTCAGCGCACGTAGTTCTTCAGGATCTCCGTGTCGACCCTGAATCCCACCGGGGTGGGCAGGTGCACCGGCTCACCGAATTTCGTCGTGCGCGCGTCCCGGTACCGACTGCTCTCCGGGTCCGGATCGCTGTGCACCACCACCGTGCCGTCGTCGCGGTCGATCAGGAGGTACACCGGGATTCCCGCGCTCGCATAGCCGGTGGGCTTCTCCACTCGGTCCCTGCGATCGGGGTCCGCGTCGTACGAGGTGACCTCGACCACCATCAGCACCCCCGCAGGGTCGGCCCACTCTCCTTGCCCGGCGAAGGTGCCTCGCGGTGCGAGTGAGGCGTCGGGCCGGGCGCGCCCCGATCTGTACCGCTCGATGGCCAGGCCTTGGTCGCTGGGATAGAGCCCCAGCTCCGGACGGTGCTGCATACAGATGCTCTGCAGCCACATGTAGATCTCGTTGTGGTCGCCGTCAGGCACGCCCTTGTCCTCGATCCGTCCGCCGATGAACTCCAGCCTGACGGCATCGGATTCCTTGGCCGCAATCTTGGCGATGCGCTCGAATTCCTCGATCGTCACCTGGGACGTGTGCCCTGTCATGACCGCCATGGTCCCCCCCTTCTCAGGCATGCACCAGTCTGTCGAGGTCGCAGGGGCGGAGGCGACAGTTCCGCGAGCGCGCCACCCGAACGAGTGATCGAACCTGCGAAGGACCCACGAAGGACCGACGAAGGACCTACGAAGGCGTCACCAGGCGGGCCTCGTACGCGAACACCGCTGCTTGTGTGCGGTCTCGCAGGCCCAACTTGACCAGGATCCGGCTGACATGGGTCTTGATCGTCGACTCGGCGACGACGAGATGTTCGGCGATCTCCGCGTTGGAGCGGCCCTGGGCGATCAGGACCAGGACCTCCGTCTCGCGTTCCGTGAGATCGCCGAGCTGCGTGACCGCCGGGGCCTTCGAAGCCGCCGCGCCGAGCTTCGCGAACTCGGAGATCAGCCGCTTGGTGACCGTCGGCGCGAGCAGGGCCTCGCCGGAGGCCACGACCCGTACGCCGTCGGCGAGTTGGCGGGCCGAGGCGTCCTTGAGGAGGAAGCCGGAGGCGCCGGCGCGCAGCGCCTCGTAGACGTATTCGTCGAGGTCGAAGGTGGTCAGGACCAGGACGCGGGTGTCGGTGTCGGCGGCGACGATCTCGCGGGTGGCCTCGATGCCGTTCAGCTCGGGCATCCGGATGTCCATCAGGACGACGTCGGGCCGCAGTCCGGCGACCTTCGCGACCGCCTCGCGGCCGTTCACCGCCTCCCCGGCGACCTCGATCCCCGGCATCGCGCCGAGCAGCACGGAGAATCCCTCGCGGACCATCATCTGGTCGTCGGCGATCAGCACGCGGATGGGGTCCGTGCCCGTGCCGTCTCCGGTGCCGGTCATGCCGTCTTCGGTGCCGGTCACGCCGTCTCCGGTGCCGGTCACGCCGTCTCCGGTGCCGGTCATACGGAACGCTCCTCGGCCTCGGCCCGTACCGGCAGGAAGACCGCCACCTCGTAGCCGCCGTCCTGCGTCGCCCCCGTCGTCATCTCGCCGTCGAGCATCGCGACCCGCTCCCCCATGCCGGTCAGCCCGTGCCCGGCCCCGGGCGAGGCCTTCACCAGGCCGGTGGGCGGACCGTTGACTATGCGCAGGCCGAGGCCGCCGAGGACGTACGAGACCTCCACCTTGGCGGTGGCGCCGGGTGCGTGCCGCAGCGCGTTGCTGAGGGCCTCCTGCACGATGCGGTACGCGGACAGCTCCACGCCCTGCGGCAGCGCGCGGGCGGCCCCGGTGACGGCCTGGTCGACGGTCAGGCCGGCCTCGCGGACGTTGTCGAGGAGGGCGCCGAGGTCGCCGAGGGTGGGCTGGGGTGCGTCGGGGGCCTCGTAGTCCTCCGCGCGGACGACGCCGAGGACGCGGCGGAGTTCGGTGAGCGCGGCGACCGCGTTCTCCCGGATCGTGGCGAAGGCCTGGGCCAGCTCCGGCGGCGGGTTCTCCACCCGGTACGGGGCGGCCTCCGCCTGGATCGCCACGACGGACATGTGGTGGGCCACCACATCGTGCAGCTCGCGGGCGATGGTCGTGCGCTCTTCGAGCAGCGTCCGCTTGGACCGCTCGAAGAGCGTCACCTCCTCTTTGGCGACGACCTCGCGCTCCTTCGCGACGACCTCGCGGCGGGCGGAGGACCAGCCGCGTACGGAGGCGGCGACGGCGAGTGCCAGGCCGGAGAGCACGGTCATCACGAGGGTCGGCCCCGATTCGCCGATGAACAGCCCGAGGACCGCGGCGAACGCGACGGTGAGCAGCCACATCTCCAGGGCCACACGCGGCCGGGACCGGCAGGTCACCAGGACGAGCACGAAGAGATGCGCCGCGAAGCCGGGCGCCGTCCACGGGAAGATCGGTTCGAGGGAGAGCGGCACCATGAGCACGGTCACCGCGAGCGACAGCCAGAAGGAGGCGACCGGCCGGAACAGCGTGAGCAGCACCGGCAGGGCGGCGAGCACGCCGCTGACGGAGCCCTCCAGGAACATGTGGGGCAGGGTGGCGCCGACGAGGTAGACGAACACCGCCATCGCGACCACCGTGGCATGCGGCAGCCAGCGGGCGCGGGCCCGGCTCTTCTCCGGTATCCGCCGCAGCAGCCGGGAGGCTCGGTCGCCCTCCTCGGCCAGCGGCTCCACCGGCCGGAACGCGAACACGCCGGTCATCAGGTCGGTACGGATCGTCTGTAGCGCGGTCCGTATGAGGCTGGCTTCGGTGCGCAGGGGTGTGGTCGTCTCGGTCACGCTGCAACGGTAGGCGCGCCCACCCGCCCGGTCGTCACCTAAGGTGCGGATCTGTGGGAGTCCCTCTCAAGGACTACGGGTCGGTCCTGGTCCCACTCCAGCCTCGTTCACCCTGCCTCCACCAGCAGCTCCCGCAGCCCCCGGATCACAAGCCCCTCCTTCCACCGCGGCTCGGCCGCCAACCGCAGGCCCGGGGCCTGTCTCAGCAACTGACTGTAGGACGCGGCCAGTTCCAGGCGGGCCAGCGGGGCGCCCAGGCAGTAGTGGATGCCTCCGCCCAGGCTGACGTGGGGGTTGTCCGTTCGGGACAGGTCCAGGCGGTCCGGGTCCGCGAAGGCCTCCGGGTCGCGGTTGGCCGAGCCGAAGAGGAGGGCCACCTCCGAGCCGCGCGGGATCGCCACCCCGTCGACCTCGATGTCCTCAAGCACCCACCGCTCGAAGAGGTGCAGCGGTGAGTCGTACCGCAGCAGTTCCTCCACAGCTGTGGACAGCGGTACGTCGCCGGAGCGGAGTGCCGCGAGCTGGTCGGGGTGGCGGAACAGGGCCCACCAGCCGTTGCCCGTCGAGTTCACCGTGGCCTCGTGGCCGGCGTTCAGGAGCAGTACCGCTGTGGAGATCATCTCCTGTTCGGTGAGGCGAGTTCCGTCCTCGTCGTGCAAGGCGATCAAGGCCGAGATCAGGTCGTCGCCGAGGCTCTTGCGGCGTTCCTTGATCAAGTCCCTCAGGTACGCCGTGAATTCGACGCTCGCCTCGACCGCCGCCCGCGCCGTCTCCTCCGACGGGTTCAGCTCGTACATCCCGCAGATCGCGGCCGACCAGGGACGCAGCAGGTGCCGGTCCGGCTCCGGTATGCCGAGCATCTGCGCGATGACGGCCACGGGGAGCGGTTCGGCCAGCCGTGACACCAGGTCTCCGCCGCCGTCCGCGACCAGGCCCGCGACGCGTTCGCCCGCCAACTCCTCGATGTACGGCTGGAGTTCCGCCACCCTGCGCGGCGTGAACGCCTTCGACACCAGCCGTCTGATCCGCGTGTGCCGGGGCGCCTCCAGGTCGAGGAGGCCGTTGTCGTTCAGCACGTGGAACGGTTCGTGCGCGGCGGGCGGCGGGGTGCGGCCGAACCCCTTGTGCGTGAACCGGTGCAGATACGTCCGCCCGAGGCGGCGGTCCCGCAGGAGCGTGGTGACGTCCCGGTGGTGCGGGATGAGCCACTGGCCCGACGGTTCGTACCAGAGGGCCCGGCCTTGCGCGCGCAGCGCGGCGTAGGTCGGGTACGGGTTCGCCGGGTCGGCGGCGCTCAGGAATTGGGGTTCGCCCATGCCAGGAGGTTCTTCCAGTTGGCGGTTTCTACGGGCCCGGGCTGATCTCGTACCTCCCCGTGCCTGCCGTGGGCGGCTGGACCCGGCCGCTCAGTTGGCACTG
Organism: Streptomyces luteolus; assembly: GCF_029968015.1. Taxonomy (GTDB): domain Bacteria; phylum Actinomycetota; class Actinomycetes; order Streptomycetales; family Streptomycetaceae; genus Streptomyces; species Streptomyces luteolus. The sequence goes on along the minus strand of NZ_JASCIS010000016.1, from coordinate 38,694 downwards.
CAGGCCGTGCCCGAGCGGTGAAGTCGTCCACACACTGCTGCTGCTGCTGCTGCTGCTGCTGCTGCTCACGATGCTGACGGAGCTGAACGCGTCCGTCTAGTCCGGGAGCGGGACCGCTCTGACCGTGATCCGGGCGGGCGACTCGTCCGACTCGGACAGGTCCGGCGGGCCCTGCGCGCTCCCGTAGACGACCGTGAACGTGCGCCGCATGTCACCGAAGCGGTCCGTGAACGTCACCTCGGTCGGGCCCGTCCGCTTCCGCTCGGCGGTGATGTCGTACGTACGGCGGAAGTCGGACACGTTGGAATCGATGCCTCCGCCGAGCTTGTACCGGAGTACGACGGTGCCGTTCTTCTCGGTCCTCGAGAACTCCGGTATGTAGAAGCGCCCCGCGTCCACCTGCTCGTGGTGCAGCCCCGCCGCCCGCTCCTCGTCCTCCCAGGGCTCGGGCGGTGGCGGGGTGACGAGGGCGACGACGAGCCACACGGCCACGCCCACGATCCACAGCACGCACAACGCCAGGAACCCGAACAGCGCGCGCCGCTGCCATGAGCCCCGCCTCAGCCGTTCCATGTGCGCACTTCGCTCTGGCCGCCCATGTCGTACTCCTTGGCCTGGCCCGACTGGTGGAGTCGGGCCATCTCGGCGTCGGAGACGTTGCCCATCGCCGGTACCGGAGTCGTCTTCTCCGCGTCCCAGTTGTAGCGGTCGTACACATGCGTCTGGTACTTGATCGTGGTCTTCGGCTCGCCGTCCGGGCCGGGCACGACCTCCACCTGTGCGACGGTGTTGTAGTGGAAGGAGCCCACCGCGTGGTACCAGTCGGGGTCCTGCGTCGCGGTCCAGCCCTGCCAGCCGGTCTGCTGGACCATCTTCACCGGCTTGCCGGTCCGCTCGTACTCGGCGAGTGCCTGCGCCTCCCAGGCCGGGGTGTTCTCCTTCAACTGCGCCTCGACGTTCCGGTTCATGTCCGGCAGGTCGTCCATCATGGAGTCCACGTCGATGTCCAGCGGTTCGCCGGTGTTCGACAGGTAGTGGAGCATGTGCTTCGCCGAGATCGGGCCGCCGAGCACCCCGGGTGAGCCCATCGCGAAGAAGCCCATCTTGTTCTTGATGGCACGGTCCTCGTCGGTGGCCTCACGGGTGTCGTAGTCCCCGGCGCCCTCGTCCCGCAGCGGTGGCGGCAGCAGCACGCCGCCTCGGCCGGAGAAGACCCGGTTCAGGTCCTTGGCGCCCGCCGTGTCCTGCTTGAGGGCCTCGCGGGTCCGCTCGTCCAGGACGGAGAACTCGACCGCCTTCTTGACGCGCTCCAGTTCGTACCCGACGTGCTCGTTGACGTCGCCCGCGTAGCCCAGCGCCGCCGCCGCGCGCGTGCGCAGGCTCTCCGCGTTCTCCTGGTCGAGCCGGGCCGCGCCCGCGCTGTCGGGGTCGTTGGGCGGATAGTCCCGGTCGGGTACGGAGACGCTGCCGTCGTCGTGCAGTGTGAGGCGCTTCTCCTTGGCCAGGTCCTTGGCCTCGTCGAGCCAGGTGGAGGCGAGCTTGAAGCCGTGTCTGGCGGCGGAGAGCGTGTCCGCTGCCGCCTTCGACTCGTGCTTAGCGATCGTCAACTCCTGGTAGAGGGAAAGGAGTTGGACGCGTGCCTGCATCGATGCCTCGCTCTGCCAGACGAGCGGCAGCTTGTCGAGGACGTTCTCGACGTGCGTACGCGCCTTCCTGGCCGCCACCGCAAGGTCGTCCCACTCGTCGCCCGCCCGCTCCCAGGTCTGGGGACGTACGTCGTCGAGTTCCGAGACGGTGATGTCCTCGCGGCGGACCGCGTCCGGGTGCTTGTGCGGATCCTTGTCCGGGCGTTCCGTCGGGTCCGGGCGTTCTTCCAGCGTCGCCATCAGGCACCCCTCTCGAACCCGGCGAGGATCGCCTCGAACTCCTGCGCCGTGCGCTGTTCCTGTGTGGTGTAGGCGGTGTGCGTGTCCCGCATCTTGTCGGCCAGCGACCGGCACTGCTTCGCCAGGCGGGCGACCTCCTTGGCCCAGGCGCTCGTGGTCCCGCTCAGCATGCGTCCGGCGGCCAGCATGCTGTGGATACGGGCGGTGTTCTCCGACTCCGACAGGCCCTTGTCGGCCTGCTCCAGGAGCCTGGCGGCCTCGTCCAACTCGTCGGCCATCTTGCCGAGTTCGGTCGTGCTGACGCCGTATCCGCCTCCGGCACCGCCGCCGCTCTGCATCGTCGTGACCCCTGCGGCGGGGGCGGGGGCGGGCGCTGGCGCCGGGTCCAGGTCGCGTACGTCCGCGTGCCTGTCCGGCTGGGCCGGGGCGTGGGTCGAGGCGTCGGCCGGGGCGTCGGTCGTGGCCTCGGCTCCGGACTCGGACGCGGACGCAGCTCCGGACTCGGCTCCGGAGTCGGCTTCGGAGTCGGCTTCGGCTCCCGGCTCGGCCTCGGCTGAGACAGGGCGGAAGCGGTCGCCCGGGTCGGCGGCGTCCGCCGCGGTCATCGGCTGAAGGCCGCCGTGCCGGCCCGGATCGGAACCCGAACCCGAACCTTTCACCCCGCCGCCCGAAGCTGAACCCACGACATCCCCCTGTCCTGTGCGGGCACTTCACACTGCGAGGAGTGTGCCACGGGAGGCAGCACTGTTTGACACGTCCACCTCACGCAAGGCCGCCCACCCGCTCACACCGGCCTGCGGCCCTTCCTCGCCGACGGTGCGCCGGCCGCTTCCGGCACGATGATCCTGGAGTACGCCGCTGGGGGCGGCCCTCGGCGAACTGCGGCCGGCAGACCTACGCACCGAAAAGCCCCAACCGATTCCCGCAGAGGGGAGGCGCGCCTAGTAGCCAGTCGGCCTCACCAGCCCCGACTCGTACGCGAAGACCGCCGCCTGGGTCCGGTCGCGGAGGCCGAGTTTGACCAGGATGCGCCCCACGTGGGTCTTCACCGTCTGCTCGGCCACCACCAACTGCGCCGCGATCTCCGCATTGGAGAGGCCTTGGGCGATCAGCGCGAGAACCTCCGTCTCGCGTTCCGTGAGGCCGTCCAGGCTGCTCCTCGTAGGGGCCTTGGGAGCGCCGAGGCGGGCGAACTCCGTGATCAGGCGACGGGTCACCCCGGGGGCGAGCAGCGCGTCCCCGGCGGCCACGACCCGGACGGCCTCGGCCAGCTGGTCCGACGAGGCGTCCTTGAGGAGGAAGCCGGAGGCACCCGCGCGCAGCGCCTCGTAGACGTAGTCGTCGAGATCGAACGTGGTGAGCACCAGGACCTTCACGGACGCACCCGACTCGACGACGTGGCGGGTCGCCTCGATGCCGCTGAGCTCCGGCATACGGATGTCCATCAACACCACATCGGGGGCCAGTTCGGCGACTTTCGCCACCGCGTCCCGGCCGTCGACAGCCTGGCCGACCACCTCGATGTCCGGCTCCGCGTTCAGCAGCACCGTGAATCCCTGCCGGACCATCATCTGGTCGTCGGCGATCAGCACCCGGATCGTCATACGCCCCGCCCCCCTCAGTTCAACGGCAGCAGCGCCGTCACTTCGTACCCACCCGTCGGCGTCGGACCCGCGAACAGCTCTCCTCCGAGCATCGCGGTACGCTCCCGCATTCCGAGCAACCCGAGCCCCGCACCCGGCGAAGGCGTCACGGGCAGGCCCGGTCTGCTGTTCAGCACGCGTATGCGCAGGGTCTGCCGCCCCACGCGCACGACCTCGACCTGCACCTCGGTGGCGGGAGCGTGCCGCATCGCGTTGCTCAGCGCCTCCTGCACGATACGGAACGCGGACAGCTCCACGCCCGGCGGCAACGGGCGGCGTGTGCCGTCCAGTTGAGCCGTGACGGTCAGGCCGGCCGAGCGCGCGTTGTCGAGCAGCGTATCGAGCCGGTCCAGGGTCGGCTGGGGCGTGTCCGGTGACTGCTCGCCCTGCTCGGAGCGCAGCACGCCCAGGACGCGGCGGAGTTCGGTGAGCGCCTCGACCGCGTTGTTCCTGATCCCCGCGAGATTCTCCTTGAGCTCGTCCGAGGGGTTCTCGACGAGATGCGGGGCTACCTGCGCCTGGATGGAGATCACCGACATGTGGTGGGCGACCACGTCGTGCAGCTCTCGGGCGATGCGGCTGCGCTCCTCCAGGAGGGTGCGTCGGGCCCGCTCCTCGGCGGTGAGCGTCGCCTGCTCGATGAGTTGCGTACGGGCCTGGCGCAGCCCGCGCAGCGGGGCGCTGAAGAAGACGGCCAGGGCGAACACGACGACGGCTATCGCGTCCAGCCGCTGCTCGGCTCCCGCCGGGGTCCGCACGTACGGCAGGAGCAGCGTGCAGCCGACTGTGATCGCCAGCATCGTCAACGTCGCGCGCGTACGGACCCGTACCGCCACCAGGATCAGGACGAGGACCTCGAGGACGAGGCTCCACACCGGCCACGGCCAGAACGTGTCGTCGCGCACCCCCTGCACCGCGAGCGCCTGGGCGACGGCCGCGCCGGTGATCAGCCACCACCCGGCGACGGGCCGGGACACGACCAGGACCAGCGCCGCCGCCTGCAGCACGATCAGCGCCTGAAGCAGTCGGGAGCCGACCGGAGAAGCCCCGAAGGTGTCCGACAGGTTCCCCAGGGCGGCCGCGCCCAGAGCGGCGGCCGCGTACACGAACGGCAGGTAGAGCAGGGCTCGCAGCCAGCCCGGGCGTGAGGGGGAGAGCAGCGGGTCCCGGTCGAGCGTCAACAGGTCCTCGCGCAGCGCTCGCAGGCCCTGGCGCAGGTACCGCTCGGCCATCGTCACAGCGGTCACCCTAGACATGGCGCTTCGCCCCCTCCCGCGCGGGCCGGTGGACGCGGACGACCGCGGTGGTCCCGCGGCTGCCGCGGCCGTGCTCGATGCCGTGGAACGCGGTCCAGCAGACGGCGAGCGCCAGCGCGAACACCGGGAGCCAGGCGAGGCGGGCGAGGATCCAGCCCGGCCCGTCCGGAACGGTGTGCAGACCGGGCAGAGTGGTGTCGGCGAGCAGGCCGCAGGCGGTGACGGCGAGGAGTGCGGTCTGGTGCCAGAGGAAGACGGTGAGGGCGGACAGGTTGCCGAGCGTGACCCCCGTCCACAGCAGCGGCCGGCGCATCGCGCGGTTCAACGGCCCGTGCAGGAGCAGTGCCAGGCCGCACTGGGCGAGGCCGAAGGTGACGGCGGCCAGGGTGGGCGGGTTGAGGTTGGACACGGCCGTGCCGGGCACGCCCACCATCGACGCCGGGTAGCCGCCGAGGACGACGAGCACGGCCGTCGTGACGGCACCCCCGGCGAGGAGGACGACGCCGGTGGCACGGACACCCGCGGGGTCGCCCAGCCGGCCACGGGCCCAGGCCGCGCCCAGGCAGTACGGCACGAGCCAGCCCGCCACCAGGTTGATCCAGCCCAGCCACTCGGGCCCGTCGAGTCCGAACCGCCACAGGTCGACGTGGACCACGACCGCGAGCGGCCAGAGCGGATGCAGCCGTGCCACCAGCGGCGTCAGGGCCGTCAGAGCCCCGAAGACGAGCAGGAACCACAGCGGCGAGAGCACGAGTTTCAGCAGCGTGCGGACCGTGCCCAGGTCCGTGCCGCCGGCGAGCAGCCCGAGCGTCGCCACCGACCACAGGGCGAGCACCGCCGCGACCGGCCGGAACAGCCGCACGAGGCGGGCCCGCAGCCACGGCCCGTACGAGGGGACAGAGCCCCGACCCGAGCCGGGTCCACACAGTCCCTCCCCCAGGGGCCGTCTCCCCGAGACAGGCCCTAGCCCTCTCGCCGCCACGTACCCGCCGACCAGGAAGAACACGGCGAGCGTCTGGAACACCCAGGACACCGGGGCGAGCCACGGCTGGTGGGTCAGCGGGCTGGCGCCGTGCAGCGCACCGCCCTCACTCACCAGGGCGGTGACCAGCCAGTGCCCCAGCACCACGCCGAGGATCGCGGCGGCCCGCAGCGCGTCCATGCCCCGGTCCCGGCCGGCCGGTGTGGCGGCGGCGACCCGGCGCACCAAGGCGGCCACACGGCCTGGCACACGGCCCGGCGCACGGCCCGGCCCACGAATGTCAGACATGCGGCACCTCCGGGGTCTGCCCGACTGCGATGCGGGCCAGGTTGTCGAGGGCGGTGGAGCCGGGCTCCAGGTAGTCGCTGTGGCCGCCGTCGCCCGCGTCGAAGCGGCGGGCGCCGAAGGCCTCGGTCACCGGGTCGGGGCCGAACCCGACGGTGGTGCCGAAGAGTTCCAGCCGTGCATGCGGGACCTCGGCGATCCAGTCGTGCGCGCCACGCCCCGCCCAGACGCGGGCCCGGGTCCGCAGCTCGGCGGCGCGGTCGAAGCCGGTCCCGGGGCTGCCGTACAGGACGATGTCGGTGACCCGGGTGCCTGAGGCGGGCGTCCCGAGTCCGTCTGCGGCGCGGGCGCACACCACGGAGCCGTAGGAGTGGCAGAGCAGCGCCACGGGAGTGCCTGCGGGTGCTCCGTACGCCCTCAACCGGTCGAGGAAGGAGCGGAGTTCGGCGGCCCCGGTATCGGCGCGGCCCGGTGTGATCGCCTCCGGGCTGACCGTGCCGGGTGTCGCGTAACCGAGCCAGGCGATCACCGCCACGCGCGGGCCGAGACGCTCGTGCAGGGCGAGCGCACCGCGCCGGAAGCGGGCGTACGTGTCGATGCCCGTGTCGGAGCCCGGCACCAGGATCGCGACGCGGTCGGCGCTGCGCAGGTCGCCGAGCACCTCGGCGGTCCTACCGGGGCCGCGGGCGTCGAACTCCAGGAAGTGCCGGTCCGGGGCGGCAAGTTCACGCAAGGCCGTCGCTCGCCGCTCCGCGCCCGCCGCGTGTGCGAGGCGGGCGGCCTCCGCCGCGTTCGCGCGATGCGCCGCGAACCGCTCGGCGAGCGGGGCGTCGGCAGCGACGCGGGCGGGCGGGGGCGCCGGGACGCCGGGGCGCACGGCGCCGGAGAGTGGAAGCACCACGCACGCGGTGATCAGCAAGGCGAGTACGGCCCGCCGCCCCCGCCTCAAGAGGCCTCTCCCTCGTCCGAACCTCATCGCCCGCGTCCCCCCGCTCGCCCGCCCCGGTCCCCCTCGGCCGCGCCATCGCGCCGCCTGACACAGGAAAAGTTAGAAACCGGACCGGGTGACCGGCGTCCCTCCACCGAGGTGACCTGCCGGGTAGCTCTCAGGTATGACGCGGGCTACGCCGCCCCAGGGAGCGGCGGGCAATGGCTTTCTCAGCTCAGAACGCGAGTTGAGCGATCTCCTCCGCCACCACCGCGCACGCGTCCGCCGCCGGATCGATCAGCGGGAAGTGGCCGACGTCCTCAAGGAGCGTGCAGCCCACGAGCTCGCCGGACTTGGCCGCGGCGTCCGCGTACTCCTCGGCCAGTTCGTACGGGACCGTCGTGTCCGTGCGGCCCTGCACGAGCGTGGTCGCGATGCCGGTGGGGAGCAGGGCCGCCGGGTCGGCGAACGGGACGCGGTCCGCGAACTTAGCCCTCCCGCCCAGGAGTTGGACCGGGGCGCCGCCGCACACGTCGAGCTCCGCCGCCCGCTCGAAGCCCACGATCGGGGCGAGCGCGACGACTCCGCGCAGGGGCGTGGGGCGTGCCAGGTGCCACGGCGAGTCCGCGGGCAGCACGTGCCGCGCCGCCGCCCACAGCGCGAGGTGCCCGCCCGCGGAGTGGCCGGTGAGGACGACGCGGCGCGGGTCGGCCTGCGGCAGGTGCGACGGTACGAGGGCGGGGAGCGCGTCGACCGCGGCCGCCACGTCGTCGAAGGTCTCCGGCCAGCGCCCCGCCACCGGCCCCTGAGCACCCTGGTGCGGCCCGGCCGTGCCCTGCGGGGGGATGTCCCCCGGCCCTCTGCGGTACTCGACGTTGGCGACCGCGAAGCCGCGTCGCGCCAGGAAGTCCGCGAACGGCGTGAGGTGCCGCCGGTCGTACGGGGCGCGCCAGGCGCCGCCGTGCAGGACGACGACGAGCGGCGCGGGCCGGCCGTCGCCGACGCGGGGAGCGTAGAAGTCGACGACCTGGTCGGGGTGTTCGCCGTAGGACGCGGTGGCGTCGGGGGCGACGGTGGGGTGCGAGAAGGCCGACTCTTCTTCGGCGTCGTCCGACATGGTTGGTGCAGCCTTTCGGTGAGGGCAGGGCCTATTCCGCAGGCCCGGGGCCGGTTCCGCAGGCCCGGGGCCGGTTCCGCAGGCCCGGGGCGGGCCCCGGCGGTGGGGGGCGGGTCCGGGGGTGATCTTTCCCCAGACCCGCCCCTCGCCGGAACAGAGGGCGCGGGCTCCCCTACGACCGGCCGCGCAGCACCTCGCCCAGCACCCGGGCCGCCCGCTCGACCTCCGCGAAGCCCACGTACAGCGGGGTGAAGCCGAAGCGGAGGACGTCCGGTGCGCGGAAGTCGCCGACCACGCCACGGGCGATCAGGTCGTCCATCACGGCGGCCGCACCGTCACACCGAAGTGCGACCTGGCTGCCGCGCTCGGCGTGCACCTCAGGGGTGATCGAGGCGACAAGACCGGCCGGGACGTACGCCGCGACGCACTCCAGGAAGAAGTCCGTGAGCGCCAGGGACTTCTCCCGTACCGCCTCGACCGAGACGCCCTCCCAGACCTTCAGGGACTCCTCCAGGGCCAGCATCGACAGGATGTCCGGGGTGCCCACGCGGCCGCGCAGCGCGCCGTCCGCCGGGGCGTAGCCGGGGCGCATACCGAAGGGCTCGGCGTGCGAGTTCCAGCCGGGCAGCGGCGAGTCGAAGTCGCCCTGGTGGCGCTCCGCGACGTACAGGTACGCGGGCGAACCCGGGCCGCCGTTCAAGTACTTGTACGTGCAGCCGACGGCCAGGTCGACGCCGTGCTCGTCCAGGCCCACCGGCAGGGCGCCCGCGCTGTGGCACAGGTCCCAGACGACCGGGGCGCCCGCGGCGTGCACGGCGGCCGTGATGCCGGGCAGGTCGTGCAGGCGCCCGGTGCGGTAGTCGACGTGGTTGACGAGGACGGCCGCGGTGCGCGGGCCGACCGCGGCGGGCACGTCCGCCGGGGCGAGCGGGCGCAGTGCGCAGCCCGTCAAGCGGGCCGCCGACTCCGCGATGTACCCGTCGGTGGGGAACGTGGACTCGTCCACCAGGATCTCGTCCCGCCCCGCCTCGGGCCCTCCCGACAGCCGGACGGCTCCCACAACCGCCTTGAAGACATTGACACTTGTGGAGTCTCCGACCACGATCTGCCCGGCCGCCGCCCCGACGAGCGGGGCGATCAGGTCACCGATCCGCTCGGGCGCGGTCCACCAGCCCGACTCGGTCCAGGAACGGATCCGCAGCCGCCCCCACTCGCGCTGCACGACGTCCGCGACCCGGCCGGGCACGGAACGCGGCAGCGCGCCGAGGGAGTTCCCGTCGAGGTACACCACCTCGTCGAGCACGAAATGCTCCCGCAGCCGGGCCAGTTCATCGGCCTTGTCCAGCTTGGCCGCCCTGTCCAGCAGGGCCTCGGTCTCAGACATGACTGCGCGCCGTCCAGAGCTCGGGGAACACGTTCTTGCGGGCCCGCTTCTCCAGCCAGGCCACTCCGGCGGAACCGCCCGTACCGGCCTTGGAGCCCATGGCCCGGCGGGTCGCCACCAGATGGTCGTTGCGCCAGCGCCACACCAGCTCGCCGACATCCGTCAACGCCTCGCCCAGGCGCACCAGTTCACCGTCCTGGTCCCCGGCGTACACCGCCGTCCACACCGCCTCCACCTCGGGCGACGGGTCGTACCGCTGCGACACGTCGCGGTTCCGTACGGCCTCCGGGATGTCGAAGCCGCGGCGCCCGAGGAGCCGGATGACCTCGTCGTACAGGCTCGGCTCGTGCAGCGCCTTCTCCAGCTCCGCGTGCACGCGCGGGGCGCCGCGGTGCGGGACGAGCATCGACGCGGACTTCTCGGCGAGGAGGAACTCCATCCGCCGGTACATCGCCGACTGGAATCCGGAGCCGTCGCCGAGCGCGCTGCGGTACGAGTTGAACTGCGCGGGCGTGAGCTGCCCGAGCGGCTTCCAGGAGGCGTTGAGCGCCTCCAGCTCACGGACGCTGCGCCTGAGCGCGGCCACCGCCGTGCCCAGGTCGTCCTGGCGCAGGGCCGCCGCGGCGGTCTCCCACTCGTGCACGATCACGGTGAACCACAGCTCCATCACCTGCGTGGTGACGAGGAAGACCATCTCACCGGGGTCGTCGGAGAGGGGGTGCTGCAGATGGGTGAGGACATCCGCCTGTACATAGTCCTCGTACGGCGTGGTGCCTGCGAAGTCGAGATGCGGGGCCTCGGGGATCTCCCCGGCCGTTGCTTCCGCCTCGTGGGACATCGCTGTCTCCTTGGTGCCTGCTCCGGGTAGCGGTCCGCCCCTGCCGATGCCGGCACGGGGGCCCCGGTCCCCACCGGCATCCTCCGCAATCCTCCCCCGGTCCGGCAAGACCTGCCTGGTCACAGCGACCAGGCAGGTCTTGACACCGGCCCGCCGGATGTCAGCCCAGCGTCTCCGCGGCCGTCTCGGACGACTCCCGCAGGAAGGTCGCGCAGCGCTCGTACTCCTCCTGCTCGCCGATGGACTGGGCGGCGCGCGCGAGGGCGTGCAGGGCGCGCAGGAAGCCGCGGTTCGGCTCGTGCTCCCACGGCACCGGGCCGTGGCCCTTCCAGCCGGCGCGGCGCAGGGCGTCGAGACCGCGGTGGTATCCCGTACGGGCGTAGGCGTACGACTCGACGGTGCTGCCGCGCTCGAAGGCCTCGTCGGCGAGGCGGGCCCAGGCCAGCGAGGACGACGGGTACTTGGCGGCGACGTCCGCGGCTGCCGTACCGCCCGCGAGGAGTTCGCGGGGCTCCGGGTCGTCGGGCAGGTGGGTCGGGGGCGGGCCCCCGAGCAGGTTCTCGTGAATGGACATGCCCCAAGTCTGCCTTGTCCGCCCGCCGCGCCGCTGAGCCTGTGGATAACCCTGACCCCGAGCCTGTGGATAACCCTGGCTCCCTGCCTCCGGTACGTCGGAGGGAAGCCGGGCGGCACGTACGACGGAGGGCCCGGCCTCCCTTTTGGGAAGCCGGGCCCTCCGTCACCGCCTGGTGGGACCTGGTGCTGCCTACTTCAGCTTCGTGCCCGCCGAGCGCAGCGCGGCACAGGCCTCGCCCACGCGCGCCGCCATGCCGGCCTCGGCGAGCTTGCCCCAGGTGCGCGGGTCGTACGTCTTCTTGTTGCCGACCTCGCCGTCGACCTTCAGGACGCCGTCGTAGTTCTTGAACATGTGGTCCGCGACGGGACGCGTGAAGGCGTACTGGGTGTCGGTGTCGAGGTTCATCTTCACGACGCCGTTCTCCAGGGCGGTGGCGATCTCCTCGGCCGTGGAGCCGGAGCCGCCGTGGAAGACGAAGTCGAACGGGGAGTTCTTGCCGTACTTCTCGCCGACGCCCTGCTGCAGGTCCTTCAGGAGCTCGGGGCGGAGCACGACGTTGCCCGGCTTGTAGACGCCGTGGACGTTGCCGAAGGACGCGGCGAGCAGGTACCGGCCCTTCTCGCCCAGGCCGAGGGCCTCGGCGGTGCGCAGCGCGTCGTCGACGGTCGTGTACAGCTCGTCGTTGATCTCGTGCGTGACGCCGTCCTCCTCGCCGCCGGTCGGAGTGATCTCGACCTCAAGGATGATCTTGGCGGCGCGGGCCTTCTCGAGCAGCTCCTGGCCGATGGCCAGGTTGTCGGCGAGGGTCTCGGCGGAGCCGTCCCACATGTGCGACTGGAACAGCGGGTTGTCACCCTTGGCCACGCGCTCGGCGGAGACGTCGAGCAGCGGGCGGACGTACCCGTCGAGCTTGTCCTTCGGGCAGTGGTCGGTGTGCAGCGCGACGGTGATGTCGTACTTCTTGGCGACGATGTGCGCGTACTCCGCGAGGGCGACCGCGCCGGTCACCATGTCCTTGTTGTACTGACCGCCCAGGAACTCCGCACCACCGGTGGAGATCTGGATGATGCCGTCGCTCTCGGCCTCCGCGAAGCCTCGCAGGGCGGCGTGGAGGGTCTGGGAGGAGGTCACGTTGATGGCGGGGTAGGCGAACTTGCCTGCCTTCGCCCGGTCCAGCATCTCGCCGTAGACCTCGGGGGTTGCGATGGGCATCTGGCCGCTCCTTGTGATGTGCGGTGTAAGTGTGGCCCTGACCGGAGGGCCCCTCACGGAGGTTCATTGAGGGGGCGACGTCATCGTCGCCCCCATCTTTCCAGACTCGCCGCCCGGCTCGATGCGACCGCCCGGTACACCCGTCAGTCGAGGCCGAGCTCGTCCTTCGAGTACGCGAAGAGGTACGGGACACCGGCGCCCTCGGTGATCTTCTCGGCGGCGCCGGTGGCCCGGTCCACGATCGTCGCGACGCCCACGACCTCGGCGCCGGCCTCGCGCACGGCCTCGACGGCGGCCAGCGGGGAGCCGCCGGTCGTCGAGGTGTCCTCGACGACGAGGACGCGGCGGCCCTTGATGTCCGGGCCCTCGACGCGGCGCTGCAGGCCGTGCGCCTTGGCGGCCTTGCGGACCACGAACGCGTCCAGGCGCTTTCCGCGCGCGGCGGCGGCGTGCAGCATCGACGCGGCGACGGGGTCGGCGCCCATGGTCAGACCGCCGACGGCGTCGAAGTCCAGCTCGGCGGTGAGGTCCAGGAGCACCTGGCCGACCCGGGGGGCGGCCTCGCCGTCGAGGGTGATGCGGCGCAGGTCCACGTAGTAGTCGGCCTCGATGCCCGAGGAGAGCGTCACCTTGCCGTGCACCACGGCCTTGTCCTTGATCTGCTGCAGCAGCTCGCCGCGTACGTAACTCATGGTTGTCAGCTTAAGTGGGCCGCCGGGGTGCCCGTACCGCCACGGGTGCTCCGCCCCCGGACCCCCTGCCCGCGCTGCGCGCTTCGTTCCCCTACCCGCCCCTTCCCGAAAGCCTGCGGCGCTTCGGGGGCCAGCCCCCGGACCCCCGCTCCTCAAACGCCGGAGGGGCTCTCTTGCTGTCGGTCAGCTGCGGCGCCGTTGTGGCTGGTCGCGCAGTTCCCCGCGCCCCTTAAGAACCCGCCCCTCCGGGGCAAAATTCAGCCCCTCCGGCGTTTGAGGAGCGGGGTCTGGGGCGGCGCCCCAGCAGGGCAGGCGGGCTAGAGGGTCCGCCACTCCCAGCGCATCTCCGCCTCCAGCGGTTCGATCGGCGTGACCAGGCGCGGGTGCGTGTTGAGGCCGTTGGGCGGGCCCGTCTGGGGCTCGACGCAGACCGCCTCCGGCTGCTCGTCGTAGATCACGACCCACTCCGAGGGACTCGTGACCTTCAGCTCCAGCTGTTCCGCCCACCGCAGGGTGACCCCCACCCCGTCCGGCATGCCGAAGCAGTCGTCCCACGGTCCTGGGCGCGGGTCGACGCGCTTGCCGGTGGGCAGGTGGTCCGCGCCGCGCTCCTCCTGCCAGGCCGCGTCGAAGTCCAGCCGCACGTCCTCTCCGCCGAGGTTGCGCAGGAACCACGGATGCCAGCCGAGCTGCGCCGGGAAGGAGTCGCCGTACGTCTCCAGGCCCATCCGGACCGTCAGGGCGTTCGGCTCCAGCTCGAAGACCTGCGTGACCCGCCCGCCGTACGGCCACGGCTCGACCAGGTCGTACGTGAAGACCGCGGAGTTCTCGGCGCCGCGCGCCCGGCGCCAGGGCTGGTCGCGGACGGTGCCGTGGATGGCGTGCGGCGGGTTGTTGATCGGCAGCTCGTGCACTCGCCCGCCGTTGCGGAACCGGCCGTTCTCGGTGCGGCCGCACCAGGGGACCATGGGAAAGGAGCCGAAGTGGTCACCCTGCCTGAGCACTTCGGTGCCGCCGATGCGGAGGCTCCCGATACGGCAGCCGTTGCCGCTCTGCACCGTCAGTTCCGCATCGCCCGCGACGAGGGTCGCCGTGTCCTGAGTCATCACGGACCCGACCCTAGGCCCTGGCTATCGGCGCCGCCGCAGCACCCGGCCGACGACGATCGCCGACGCGACGACCAGCGCCGCGGCGGGGGCGGCCCAGCGCAGGGTGTCGCCCGCGGTGGAGGCCTGCGGCGCGGGCACCGGTGCGTACCGTCCGCGCGGCGGCGCGTGGTCGACCTCCTCGGCGCTGCGGCCGATCATCGTGCGCCGGGCGTGCGCGGCTTCGGCGGGCGGGGCGATGAACGACTCGTCGCCGGCGTCCTGGTGGAAGGGGTCGAGGGCGGAGGGCGGCACGGCTTCCTCCGCGCCGGACTCGTCACTCGCACCGGCCTGCTCGGCGGCATCAGCCTGATCGGCGGCATCAGCCTGCTCCGCGGCACCGGCCTGCTCCGCGGCACCGGAAGGCTCCGCGGCACCGGGAGCCTCGGCCTGGTCCGCAGCATCCGGCTCGTCCGCCGCCTCGGGCTCGACCGCCGCCTCCGCCTGGTCCGCCGCATCGGGCTCGTCCGCCGCATCGGGCTCGTCCGCCGGGTCGCCGTCGTCAAGCAGGTCCGCGTCGGCGTTCTTCCGCGCGTCCACCGACCGGGACTGGGGCCGGGGCTCGGACGACCCCGGCTCGGGCTCGGGCTCGGGCGACGTCGGCGCGACCGCTCCCGCCAGGCTCTCCGAGAAACGGTTCAGCAGCCGCCGTACGGCCGCCTCCACCGCGGACTTCTCCAGCTCCGCGACCCGGCCGTCGCCCTTGCCCGTGCCGTTGTACACCAAGCGCGTGCCCTTGTCCGTGGTCAACAGGCTGACGCCGAGGGAGAGTTCGACCGAGCCGGAGCCGCGTACCTCCGTCGCCTCGCCGCTGACCGTGAAGGACGGGGTGGCGGCCGAGGTGTCCTCGGTGATGCGGAGGCTGCCCCGGTACGTGATCGTGTGCCCCGCGATCCGGACTTTGAGGCGGCCCGACACGGGTTCCGCCTCTCCGCCCGCATCGCGCTGGAGACCCTGGATGCCGCGGGCGACGCGGGCGGCGTCACCGAGCGCTTGTCGCAGGGGCTCTGTCTCCACGGGAACGAACACCTCATGCTCCATGTCAGCCGAGCCTACCCACGCGCGTACGAGCCGCACCCCCGTATCCCCACATTCGGCCCCGAGGCCGCGCTCAGCCGACCGGGGTCGCCGCCTCCGCGTATCTCGGGTGCACCAGAGTGGAGGGCGGCAGGCCGGGGACGCGGGTGCGTTCGATCGCGCGGGCGCCGTCCCTGAGCATCTTCGGCGTGAGGGAGCGGCGGGCGGGTCTCGCGTCCAGGCCGAGCCGGGGCGGGGTGCGCGAGGCGAGCAGGAACGCCCAGTCGCGCGGTGCGCGCTCGCGGCCGGTGCCGGGCTGCTCGCGGCGGCCTCCGACGCGGTACGGCGCGGTGCGCAGGCCCGCCGCGCGCACGCCGGCCTCCACGGTCCAGAACACCCGCGGCCGCCCCGCCGCTCCGGCGTGCACGGCGAGCCGGCCGCCGGGGGCGAGGGCGCGGGTGGCGAGGCCGAAGAACTCCTGGGAGTAGAGCTTGGCGGACTCGGTGCCGCCGGGCTCGGGCAGATCGGCGATCACGACGTCGTACGGGCGCGACGCGCCGCCCGTACGCGGCTCGCGGAGCCACTGGAAGGCGTCGCCGTGCACGACGTGCAGCCGGGGGTTGTCGTACGCGTGCGCGTTGAGGGCGCTGAGGGCGGGGTCGGTGCGGGCCAGGTCGACCAGCTCGGCGTCGCGTACGACGACGTCGACGCGGTCCACGCCGGGGTGGCGGAGCACTTCGCGGGCGGCGAGGCCGTCCCCGCCGCCGAGGATCAGCACGCGCGCGTGCGGGCCGCGCATCGCGGGGTGCACGAGCGCCTCGTGGTACCGGTGGGCGTCGCGTCCGCCGGCGCGCAGCCGCCCGTCGAGGTAGAGGCCGAAGGAGCCGGGCGTGGACTCCTCGCCGCCGGTGAGGACGATCTCCCGCACGTCGGTCCGCAGGGCCACGCGGACGTCCGCGCCGTACATCGTGCGCCGGGCGGCGCGTTCGAAGTCGCCGACGCCCGCGGCGAGGGTGGCGAGCAGCACGAGCACGGCGAGGTTGGCGGCGAGCAGGCGGCGGCGCGTGCGGGCGCTCAGGTCGTGCCGGAACAGCCACAGGACGAGGGCGCCGCCCGCGATCGCGTTGACCGCGCCGGTGAGGAGCGCGCCCGTCAACTGACCGAGGAGCGGCAGCAGCAGGAACGGAAAGGCGAGTCCGCCGACGAGCGCGCCCACGTAGTCCGCGGCGAAGAGGTCGGCGACGGCGCCGCCCGCGTCCTGGCGGCGGATGCGCTGGATGAGGGTCATCAGGAGCGGCACTTCGGCGCCGATGAGCACGCCGATGGCGAGGGAGAACGCGACGAGCAGCACGCGCGTGCCCGCGCCCCAGACGAACCCGGCGTAGAGCGCGAGGGCGCTGCAGCCGCCGACCAGGGCGAGCGCGGCCTCGACGGCGCCGAACGCGGCGGCGGCCCGGCAGCGCAGGTGCTTGGCGAGCAGGGAGCCGATGCCCATCGCGAAGACCATCACGGAGAGCACGACGGAGGCCTGCGTGACGGAGTCACCGATCAAGTACGAGGCGAGGGCGACGAGTTCGAGTTCGTACACGAGGCCGCAGGCGGCGCTGATGAAGACGGCGACGAGGACGAGCAGGCGCCCGGCCCGCGGTGACACGGGCAGCACAGCCGTGTCCTCGGGCCCCCCGGACGGTGGGGCTCCGGGCGGCGCGGACAGCGGCGACTCGATCACGATGGGAACGCTACGTCACCACTCGTGCGCACCCTGTCACCCACACGTGTGAGAACCGCGGCGAACGGCGGGCGTGCGGCGGCGCGTCACCGGTGCGCGGGCGGTTGTGCGGTAGCGCGGGGCGGGCGCGTACGAGCATGGGCGCGGGCGCGTACGAGCATGGGGCGGGCGCGTACGAGCGCGGGCGCGGGCGGGCGCGCCGGAGCTCAACTCGCCCCGCGCGCACGGAGGTCGCGCGCACGGAGGTTCGGAGAGACGGGAGCTCAGGCGGGCTGCGGCGCGGGCAGGCGAGCCCCCACGCGGGTGCGGGTGGCGACGAGCTGGCCTTCCTGCGGGTAGGCGTGCCAGGTGCGCCAGTGCACCTGGCCCTCCTGGCGCTGCACGAGGAGTGCGGTGAACGCGTGCGGGCTGCCCGGGAAGACGCCCGCGAGCCCGTTGGGATGGTCGGAGACCAGGGCGAGCAACTCCTGGGCGCGGCCCGCGAAGGAGCCGCTCGACATGGTCTCGACACGGGCGGCGAACTCGTACTCCCAGTCGCCCACGCGCTTGGCGACGCCGAGCGGGAGGGGGGTGCTGCTGCCCGCGATGCAGGCGACGGTCTCGGAGCAGCGGGACTCGCCCTGCTCGATGATGACTTGGTGTGAGGCGCCCAGGAGCCTCAACTGCACTTTTACGTCCTGGAGTTCGAGGTCGAGCGCGGCCAGGGCGGGCAGCGGTTCGCGGCCCAGGGCCCAGGCGAGGTCGTCGGCGCGCGTGTCGGTGTAGGAGGTCTGCAGAGTCGTGAGCATGGGGAGGGCTCCGGGGCATGCGTGGAGGTCTGGGCCGTGCGCCCAGGGCGCTGCGCCGGGAGGGCGCGGGGAGAAGGGTTCGCCGGCTTACTGCCCACGAGTCGGCCAGGGCTGCGCGGCCGAGGGCTGCGTGGATGAGTAAGAGGGAATCATGAACGGCAGTACCGCCACAGCGTTTTTACCCAACTTCGTAGGGTTTCCATCCCCTCGGGTGGTCTCACTGTTCAACTGTTCTGCCGTCTTCGACCAGGCCTGCGAGTGCCGCGTGCGGCGGACCGAAGCAGACCTCCGCGGACCGAAGCAGACCAACGCGGCGGCGCCCGACGGGAGTTGTCGCCGTCGGGCGCCGCCGCGGTGCGCGTACCGCCTCAGCAGCCGCCACCGCCACCGCCTCCGCCGCAGCCACCGCCGCCGCCTCCGCCGCCCCCGCAGGAGGACGAGCTGCCGCCGCAGGAGGACGAGCCCCCGCTGCACGAGGCGCCGGTGCTGCCGCCCGCGCCTCCGGCCCACCAGCCGCCGCTGCTGCTACCGCCGCCGCGCCGCGAGGAGCCACGGCCGGAACCCGAGCCGCGCCCCGCCGCGATACAGGCGATGACCACCACCACGAACACCACGAAAAAGAAGACCGCCATGATCCTCTCCCTTCCTTCGTTCCCCCGAAGGCCTCCGCCGAAGGGTTTCCCCCGAAGGGCTTCCCCCGCAGGGCTTCCCCCGAAGCGATCGGACGCTCCTGTGTGCAGGACAGATCCCCGGCGCCTCGTATCCCCAAAGCAGAGTTGAGGAACTCCAGAGGTTCGGCGCAGGATTGCGCCCATGACCTCACCCGCGCCCCGCCCGCTCCTCAACCGCCGCCTGGCCGAGTTCGGTACCACGATCTTCGCCGAGATGTCCGCCCTCGCGCTGCGCACGGGTGCCATCAACCTCGGTCAGGGCTTCCCCGACACCGACGGGCCCGAGGAGGTCAGGGAGGCGGCGGTGCGGGCGCTGCGGGACGGCCGCGGCAACCAGTACCCGCCGGGCCCCGGCGTCCCCGAGCTGCGGACGGCGATCTCCGCGCACCAGGAGCGCCGTTACGGGCTGTCGTACGACCCGGACACCGAGGTCCTCGTCACCGCGGGCGCGACCGAGGCGATCGCGGCCTCGCTGCTCGCCCTGGTCGAGCCGGGCGACGAGGTGATCGCCCTGGAGCCGTACTACGACTCGTACGCGGCGAGCATCGCGCTCGCGGGCGCTGCGCGCGTGCCCGTGACGCTGCGGCCGAGCGGCACGGGCGGTACGGGCGGTACGGGCGGTACGGGCGGCACTGGCGGTACGGGCGGCACTGGCGGCACTGGCGGGACTGGCGGCTTCCACCTGGACCTGGACGAGCTGCGCCGCGCCGTCACCGACCGCACCCGGCTGCTCCTCCTCAACACCCCGCACAACCCGACCGGCACGGTCCTGACCCGCGAAGAGCTCGCCGGGATCGCCGAACTCGCCGTGGAGCGGGACCTGCTCGTGGTCACGGACGAGGTGTACGAGCACCTGGTCTTCGACGGCGAGCATCTGCCCCTCGCCTCCTTCCCGGGCATGCGCGAGCACACGGTCACGATCTCGTCGGCGGGCAAGACGTTCTCGTTCACCGGCTGGAAGGTCGGCTGGGTCAAGGCTTGCTGACCTACCTATTCAGGAAGTGACCCGGGTCGCCGATCACAGCCCCTCGCGACTTCGCTCACTAAATCCCAAACTGCGTGCACTTGGCTGCAGGGCTCCAACGCCGGGCGCGCGCCTTAGGAAATCCCAAATGCCGTGCACCAAGCGGCGGGTGGGCTACGTCTTCTACTGTCCTACCTGACGCCGGGGATCGCGTGACTCGCTCACATCGCTGGAGATCCCCCCGACCTCAGGAAGGAAGCACGTGCAGCAGAGGTTGACGTACGTGATCATCGCGGTTCTCGCGGCGCTAGTGGCCGCCCTTGTCGGCAGCCTTGTGACCGTCGTCGAAGGAGGTGGACCCACTGTGGTCTTCAAGACCGGAGTGGCAACCTTCGGGGGCACCCTAACCCTCGTTCTGGGAGTCATGGTCTGCTTGGGCGTGGTGGGCTCGTGAGCGACATGGGGTCCCATGGCAGAGGTACGCGTACTGAGGACGATGCCGCACTCAAGGTCTTCACGGAGGTACGCCACCACCGGGCACGGCTCTCCCGTTTGATGAACGCTCATGACGCGGCCCGCCTCGTCCTCGGACTGCTCTACTTGAGCCGGACCGCACATGCCGCCCCGCGGTCTGGGGTTCCCACGTGGTCGTGGCTGCAGGGCAAGGCCGCGGAGAGCAGCCCTCGAATCGGCGTTGCTGTGAGCGAGTGCCTCGCCCATTGGCTCGCCGCGCCCGGAACTGGTCGCGACGACACGGGTATGAGCGACTCGCTACCCCCTCCACCTCCCGGCGCCGACCCCTCCCTCCGTGGTCTCATCCTGGCGATCAGCTCCGCCCAACAAGTCGGAGCCCTGCTCGACTTGTGCTTGAGCGAGCTCTCGGCCGAGCAAGCCCGTGGAAGCCACTACTTCACGCCGGGCGACATGGCCCGTCTCATGGTGGAAGCCGCCGCGCCACAGGACGGGCACAGCGTGCTGGACCCCGTATGTGGTTCAGGCGGGCTGCTGGTCGAGAGTCACCGTTACGTCCACGAACGCGTCGGGCTGAGCCCGGCCATGTCCTTGCGGGGAAAGGAGCAGCACGCCCCTACCGCACAGGTCGCCCGCATGAACCTCGCTGTGCGGGGGGTCGAGGCGCACATCTTCCCTCCCGCGGACAGCCTCGCGAAGCCGGAAGCCGATCGCTACGACGTCATCCTTGCCAACCTGCCGTTCAATCAGCAGGACTGGGCGTCGGAGAGCGAGAAGGGCGAGGGCATAGGCCAGAATCGCCCCATCCCCTTCGACCCCCGGTGGCCGGAGGAACCCCCGCCCAGGGGATCCGGCAACGCCGCATGGATCATGCACATCGCGCATGCTCTCGCTCCAGCCGGCCGAGCAGCCTTCCTGATGGCCGACAGCGTGGCCAAGAGCCCCCAGCCCGCCACACGAAGGCTGCGCGAACGGTTGCTGCGTGCCGACCTCGTTGAGTGCGTGATCGCGCTGCCGCCGCGCGTGTTCGGCCATACCGATGCCACCGCCTGCCTGTGGGTGCTGAACAAGGACAAGCGCGCGCGACCCGGCTGGGGCGCCGTAGACCGCCGCGGACAAGTGCTATTCATCAACGCGCGGCGGTCCTTCGAGCGTGTCTCGAAGTCAAGCGCGCGGCGGCTGGGCGACGCACACACAGCACGAATCCTGAACACCCTGGCGGCTTGGCGTGGCACTGAGGTGGAGAGAGCCCCGGGAATGTCCTACGTCGACCAGCCCGGCTGGTCTCGCGGGTGCTTGATCGAGGAGATCACCCAGCGCCGGCACGAACTCATGCCCACCACGTACGCCACGGAGTCCCCCGGCCCCGAACACGACACGCTGAGGCGGATCGACCAGCTCAAGCACGAGCTGGTCAAAAAGCTCAGCCGCGGGCACGAACTCGAGTCGCAGTTGCTGGACGCATTGGAGGAGATTTGATGGCCTCGCCTGCCCACAGCTACAGCATCAATACGGAAGCCTGGCAAGCAACCGCCATCGCTGACTTCCACCCGAAGGACATGTACACCACGTCCGGCGCTCTCGACGACGACGCCCCCGGACAGGCAGGCATCGTGAGCTCGACGCATGTCAGAGGCGGAAGGATCCACTCGCCTCGAACCGGCGAGCGAGGCCCAAAGGACACTAGTCCCAACCGGGCGGCCCTCAAGGAGGGCGACCTGGCCGTCGTACTCGTCAGACGGGCAGGCCACGCGGCAATCGTCCCCGCAGAGTACGCAGGGTGGACCGCGTCCAGGTCCATCGGCATCATCCGCTCGGACCCACACGTCGTGAGATGGCTTCAGATCTGGCTGCAGACTCCCGCGGCGAAGGCGCGGATCGACGAGGATGTGACGGCACACGTCGAGCCCACCGTGAGCCTGGATACGCTCCGCCGCATGCGGTTCCCGCTCCCTCCGCCAGACGTGATCGCCACGTACCACCGGACTTTCGGCCGCCTGGAGAAGTTGATCAACATCTACGGGGAGACCGCGCGCGACGCAATGGAACTGGCCGACGCGATCCACGACGACTGGTCCTCAATTGCGGCGTGGGAGAAGCCGCTTCGCGAAGTCGCCAAGGCGAGGACGGGTACAGGTTCGGCGCGTTCGCTCGCCCCCCGCTCGAATGAACTCGGCGTCGACGCGATCACCCCGACCGACCTACTCGACCTCACGGTGCCCCATGTGGAGCGGTTTCGTCTGAGCAGTCCAGCTGACGCCCCCGAAGTGTGGCCACCCGGCACCTTCATGTTGAGCACCCGCCCCGACGGCGCGCACATCGCCGTGACTCAGCACCCCGCGACACCCACCAGAGGTGTACTGGCGGTGCGGCCTGTTGAGGAAGCAGACGTCTGGTGGCTGCTCCACGAGCTGAGGAGCCGGAGCAGCGACATCGCGCAGGCGGCTCAGGGACGAAACGCCCGGGAGATCTCCGCGCGTGCTGTCTCTTCTCTGAGCGTCACCTGGCCCGACTCCACAACCCGCGCCCACTTCCACACAATTGCCGACCCGCTGCACTCCGTCGCAAGGCAGCTCGTCTCCAAGATTGCGACCCTGCATGACCTGAAGGGAGCGCTCCTACGCGACATCTCGGCGAAGGCCGATGTTGTCCTGGATCGGGAGCCGGAGCTCAACGAGGAATACCTGCAGCCCCCTGAGATCCCGCAGCCGCGCGAGTCCACGAACGGTCACACGTCGGGATGGTCCCCGCAGAATCCATGAGAACTCTGTGAGGAACGCCAGGCCATTGCTGAATCGAAGGCTGGACGGACTCCAGACGGGCGCGGCAACAACCCACTGAGCCGCGGCATCTCCGAACGGGGCTGGCGAGGTCAATCGCCTTCGAGCCCTTCAACGGCTCCTCGGCCACCTGAACCCGTCACTCGGGCGGGACACCGACGTCAGGGTGAACCTGCTGCACCGCGGAGAACGACGCGTACGTCGTTGCCCTGTCCAGATAAGTCAGGTCCATGTCACCCATGGTGAGGCGGTCGGTCCAGTAGCGTCCGGACAGCGTCTGCGGGATGCGCTCGGTAATCGTGAGCAGGCAGGTCCCGGTGTGGCTCCGGCTCCGCGGCTGGTGCTCCAAGCGCGGCTCATTGCCGTAGACGAACTCCAGGACGTGCCGCTGAGACCCCTGGTTCCCGCGGACCGCTGCCGTCCGGGACGAAGAAGAGCTTTCGGCCGTCATGAGCACCGCATGCAGCGACCAGTAGGTCTGCTCAATGAGCATGTAGGCGTGGATCGGCCCGCGATTACCGCCGCGCGGGATACGGCTGTCCGGGTGCGGCCGCAGTTCGACATGCCAGGTTCCGTCGAGGCGGGGCCGACCGACCAGCCGATGGATGCCGGGCCAACGCCACATCCACCGGTCGAACACCACCACGGCGAGGCCAATCACGACGGGGAGGTACGCGGTGATGTACCGGATCTGCTCATCGGGACGTATCCCGATGAGCACGAGGACCAGGGCGTAAGCGACCGCAGCCGCGGTGGCCCCTCCGCGTATGAGACTGGCCGGCTTCATGCG
Source organism: Streptomyces luteolus (assembly GCF_029968015.1). GTDB lineage: Bacteria > Actinomycetota > Actinomycetes > Streptomycetales > Streptomycetaceae > Streptomyces > Streptomyces luteolus. The sequence continues at coordinate 15,539 of NZ_JASCIS010000016.1, read as the reverse complement.
CGGCTACACGTAGTTGAGGAGATAGAACGTCTCAACCACCAGCTTGTGCGCGTCATCAACGCTCCACTTCTGTCCGGCGCCGAACAGCGGCTTGATCTCATTGGGCTCAGCCCATGACTTGTGCACGTCGTTGAGCGTGCCCTCGATCAGGTGCGTCAGCGCGGCGCGGAAGGTGTCGTCCAGCGAGTGCCCCCTCTTCAAGATGGGATCGGGGACGTTATAGACGAGGCACTCCATGAGGTACGAGGGCTGCTCCGTCACCCGCCCCAGCCGGACCAGCTCGTTCTCGGCGTTCTTCAAGGCACGCACCATGTTCTTGTATCGGTGCCCAGTGCTGGTGTTCTTGTTCCGGCCATTAACGAGCTGCTGCTTCGGCCAGTTGACGATCTTCTTGCCGTCCTTGCACCAGACCAGACTTCCGATCGCCGGATCACCCGCCCCATCGAGGCGACGGTAGGCGCGGTACTCGTAGCTCGGCACCACGTCGATGCTCGGACGGCTGCCGTCGACAGCCGGGATGTTGAAGGCGACGTTGTGGTCAGCGTCGACTTGCTGACGCCCGAAGTGGTCCTGCAGAAGTGAATGCACGGTGCTACGCCACTCCTCGGGTGGCCACCACAGACTCTTCGGCCGACGCTGCTTCGGGGTTGAGGACGACGGCGCAGCTCCATCGTGAAAGTAGACCTCGCAGCACTCGACGACGATGTCGACGTCGCTGTCACGCCGGACATTGGTGCTGTTGGGGTACGAGCCCTTCGCGTACACCTTTGCCTTCGCTGCCACCGGTGAACGATCCACCGCAGCCTTCACCATGCGCTCCGCACGCTTCTGCTGTTCGTCCTCCGTGTCGCTGGACGGCTTGATCCAACGCGACAGAAGCCCTTCACGGTCCGTTACTACTAGTTCCGCGTTCATGCTGATATCAACTGGTCACGCCATCAGATAGTTACCCTCCGTGCTCGATGGACTCGATCTTCGGGACCGAGGGCACATCCGGGAAGATGAACCCCACGCAATCGGCACCGACAACGAGGACTGGTGGGTCATGGGCGACAGGCCGCTGCTGAACCGCAGGCTGGACGGATTCGGCACGACGATCTTCGCGGAGATGTCGGCGCTGGCGGTGAAGACCGGGGCGATCAACCTTGGGCAAGGCTTTCCGGACACCGACGGCCCGGAGGAGGTCAGGGAAGCGGCAGTGCGAGCCCTGCGCGACGGCCGCGGCAACCAGTACCCGCCGGGCCCCGGCATTCCGGAACTGCGCACCGCGATCGCCGAGCACCAGCAGCGCTTCTACGGCCTGACCTTCGACCCCGACACCGAGGTCCTGGTCACCGCGGGCGCGACCGAGGCCCTCGCGGCCACGATGCTGGCGCTGCTCGAACCGGGCGACGAGGTCATCGCCTTCGAGCCGTACTACGACTCGTACGCCGCGGGCATCGCGATGGCCGGCGGCAAGCGCGTCCCGCTGACCCTGCGCGCCCCCGACTTCCGCCCCGACCTCGACGCGCTGCGCGACGCCGTCACCGACCGCACCCGCCTGCTCCTCCTCAACTCCCCGCACAACCCGACCGGCATGGTCCTGACTCGCGACGAGCTCACGGCCATCGCCGAGCTCGCGGTCGAGCGGGACCTGATCGTCGTCACCGACGAGGTCTACGAGCACCTGGTCTTCGACGGCGAGCACATCCCGCTCATCTCCCTCCCCGGGATGCGCGAGCGCACGGTCTCGATCTCCTCGTCCGGCAAGACCTTCTCGTTCACGGGGTGGAAGGTTGGCTGGGTAACAGCTGTCGCTCCCTTGCTGACGGCAGTCCGTACGGCCAAGCAGTTCCTGACGTACGTCTCTGCGGGACCGTTCCAGTACGCGGTGGCCGAGGCACTGCGGCTGCCGAACAGCTACTTCACCGAGTTCCGCGACGACCTGGGCGCCAAGCGCGACCTGCTCGCGGGTGGGCTCGCGGAAGCGGGCTTCGACGTCTACCGCCCTCAGGGGACGTACTTCATCACCACGGATGTCGCCGCCCTCGGCGAGAAGGACGCCCTCGCCTTCTGCCGCGCACTCCCGGAGCGCTGCGGCGTGGTGGCCGTCCCCAACTCCGTCTTCTACGACGCCCCGGAGGCCGGGCAAAGCCAGGTCCGCTTCGCCTTCTGCAAGCGCATCCCGGTGCTGGAGGACGCGGTGTCCCGTCTGAAGCGGCTCTGAGGGCCGGGGCCGGTCACGGCCTCGGGCGCGGGCGCGGGTGCGGGCGCGGCGGAAACGGCGAGAGCCCGGCCGGTGCACGCCACCCTGGTGGTGGCGGCCCTGGCCGGGCTCTCTCTGGCGTACGGGACGTATCCGGTGACTCCGGCTCCGGCCCGTATGCCGCTGTGACCGTGGCGGTGGTCCGAGCGCTACTCGTCGTCCGGCTTCTCCGCCGAGTCGACATCCTCGACCAGGCCGAGGTGCTCGACGAGCCAGCGCTCGAACTCGATCGCGGCCCGCACCCAGCTGACCGTGGAGGACACGAAGTGCTCCAGGCTGACGCCGGTGCCGATCAGCATCTGCGCCTCGCCCACGATGCGGACGGTGGTCGGGCCGCCCTCCTCCTCGTGGGTGTGGGTGTAGACCTTGGGCCACAGGGTGCGGCGGTTCCACTCGTCCACGGCGTCGAGGATCTGCGCCTTGGACTCGATCGGGTGCGGCCGGTCGTAGAACGTCCGCACCGAGAAGACCTGCTGGTCGCCCTCGCCGCGGAACATGAAGTACGTGCGGAAGTTCTCCCACGGCGCCGCGAGGTCGCCCTCGTCGTCGACGACGTGCTTGAGCTCCATCTGGTCCAGGAGCTGCTTCACCAGGTCCTGATCGGGGACGACGGGGCCCGCCGGTCCTTCGGCCTGCGGTTCCTGCTGGCCCCCGAAGTTCGGAATCGAGGACGGGTCGATGCTCACCGTGTATTTCCCTTCGTACGGATTCGCCCATCCTCCACCATCGACGGCGGGTCGCCGCAACCCTTGGCGACGGCGATCCGCCACGAGCCGAACTTCGGGGTCCGCGCCCCTTACTCCGTTTACTCCGAGCCCCTTACCGCGCGGGCCCCACGAGCAGCTCGTCCCCGACCCGGTCCACCCGGACGGTGTCGCCGTCCTTGACCTCGCCGGAGAGGATCTCCCGGGCCAGCCGGTCCCCGATCGCGGTCTGCACGAGGCGGCGCAGCGGGCGCGCGCCGTACGCCGGGTCGTTGCCCTCGTCCGCCAGCCAGGCCAGGGCCTCGGGCGTGACGTCGAGGCTGAGCCGGCGCTCGGCGAGGCGCGCCGCGAGGCGGTCGAGCTGCAGCCGGGCGATGTGCGCGAGCTCGTCCCTGCCGAGGGCGGAGAACACCACCAGGTCGTCGAGCCGGTTCAGGAACTCCGGCTTGAAGGAGGCGCGTACGACCTCCAGGACCTGCTGCTTCTTCTCCTCCTCGGAGGTGAGGGGCTCTACGAGGTACTGACTGCCGAGGTTGGACGTCAGGATCAGGATGGTGTTGCGGAAGTCCACGGTCCGGCCCTGGCCGTCGGTGAGGCGGCCGTCGTCGAGGACCTGGAGCAGGATGTCGAAGACCTCCGGGTGCGCCTTCTCCACCTCGTCCAGGAGCACGACGCTGTACGGGCGCCGCCGCACCGCCTCGGTGAGCTGGCCGCCCTCCTCGTACCCGACATAGCCGGGCGGGGCGCCGACCAGGCGGGCGACGGAGTGCTTCTCGCCGTACTCCGACATGTCGATGCGGACCATGGCGCGCTCGTCGTCGAAGAGGAAGTCCGCGAGCGCCTTGGCGAGTTCGGTCTTGCCGACGCCGGTCGGGCCGAGGAAGAGGAACGAGCCGGTGGGGCGGTCCGGGTCGGCGATGCCCGCGCGGGTGCGCCGGACGGCGTCGGACACCGCGCGGACGGCCTCGGTCTGGCCGATGAGGCGCTTGCCCAGCTCGTCCTCCATGCGCAGGAGCTTCTGCGTCTCGCCCTCCAGGAGGCGGCCCGCGGGGATGCCGGTCCAGGAGCCGACCACGTCCGCGATGTCGTCCGGGCCGACCTCCTCCTTCACCATCGAGCTTTTGATGTCACCAGTCTTGGCGGCCTCCTGCTCGGCCTCGGCCTCGCTGGCCTCCGCCAACTCCCGTTCCAGGCCCGGGATCTCGCCGTAGAGCAGCTTGGACGCGGTGTCGAAGTCGCCGTCGCGCTGGGCGCGTTCGGCCTGGCCGCGCAGCTCGTCGAGCTTCTCCTTGAGTTCGCCGACGCGGTTGAGGGAGGTCTTCTCCTTCTCCCAGCGTGCGGTGAGGCCGCGCAGCTCCTCCTCCTTGTCGGCGAGGTCGCGGCGCAGCTTGTCGAGGCGCTCCTTGCTCGCGGCGTCGGTCTCCTTGCCGATCGCCAGCTCCTCCATGCGCAGGCGGTCGACGGAGCGCTGGAGTTCGTCGATCTCGACGGGCGAGGAGTCGATCTCCATCCGCAGCCGGGACGCGGCCTCGTCGACCAGGTCGATGGCCTTGTCGGGCAGGAAGCGGGACGTGATGTACCGGTCGGAGAGGCTCGCGGCGGCCACCAGGGCGGAGTCGGCGATCACGACCTTGTGGTGGGCCTCGTACCGCCCCTTGAGTCCGCGCAGGATCGCGATGGTGTCCTCGACGGACGGCTCGGCGACCAGGACCTGCTGGAAGCGGCGCTCCAGGGCCGGGTCCTTCTCGATCCGCTCGCGGTACTCGTCGAGCGTCGTGGCGCCGACCATGCGCAGTTCGCCGCGGGCCAGCATCGGCTTGAGCATGTTGCCGGCGTCCATGGCGGAGTCGCCGCCCGCGCCCGCGCCGACGACGGTGTGCAGCTCGTCGATGAACGTGATGATCTGCCCGTCGCTCTCCTTGATCTCGGAGAGGACGGTCTTCAGGCGCTCCTCGAACTCACCGCGGTACTTCGCGCCCGCGACCATCGCGCCCAGGTCGAGCGAGACGAGGCGCTTGTCGCGCAGGCTCTCCGGGACGTCGCCCTTCACGATGCGCTGCGCGAGCCCCTCGACGACGGCGGTCTTGCCGACGCCGGGCTCGCCGATGAGCACCGGGTTGTTCTTCGTACGCCGCGACAGGACCTGCACGACGCGGCGGATCTCCTGGTCCCGGCCGATGACCGGGTCGAGCTTGCCCTCTCGGGCGGCGGCGGTGAAGTCGGTGCCGAACTTCTCCAGGGCCTTGTACTGCCCCTCGGGGTCGGGGGTCGTCACGCGGCGGCCTCCCCTGGCCTCGCCGAACGCGTCAAGCAGCTTCTTGTCACTGGCGCCCTGTTCCTTCAGTACGTCCGCGGCCCGGCCGCCCTTCGCGGCGATGCCGATGAGCAGATGCTCGGTGGAGAGGTAGTCGTCGCCCAGCTCCTTGGCGCGCCGGCCGGCGTCCGCGATCACGGCGAGCAGCTCCCGGCCCGGCTGCGGCGGTGCCACGGTGGACCCGGTCACGCTCGGCAGTCCGGCGAGGAGGCGCTCGGCCCCGGAGCGTACGGCGGCCTGGTCGGCGTTGACGGCGGCGAGCAGGTCGGTGATGTTCTCGTTGTCGCGCCCTTCGAGGAGGGCGAGCAGCAGATGCACCGGCGTCAGGTCGGCGTGCCCTCCGGACACGGCCCGGCTCGTCGCCGCGTTGAGCGCATCCCGGCTCCGGTTCGTCAGCTCTGCATCCACGTGCGCGCTACCTCCTTGGCTCCGACCAGCTCGTACCACTCCAGCACGCTGACTTCATACTGACTTCATACTGACTTCATACTGACTTCGCCAACGTGCATAAAGTTGAGTCTATTCCACTCAACTCCGGAGGCGTGCGGCGGGGGATAGATTTCCACGCATGGCCATAGACCCCCGCGACCCCGGTTCCGCCTACCTCAGCTTCTGGCGGGAACGGCATGTGTGCACCTTGACGACCCTGCGCCCCGACGGCACTCCGCACGTCGCCCCGGTGGGCGTCACGTACGACCCGGAGGCGGGGGTCGCCCGCGTCATCAGCAGCAAGTCCAGCAAGAAGGTCCGCAACATCCTGGCGGGGGGCGCGGACGGCACTCCGGCCGCCGCCTGCCAGTTCGCGGGGCGCCTGTGGGCGACGCTGGAGGGCCGGGCCCGTATCCGTACGGAACCGGAGGCGATCGCCGACGCGGAGCGCCGCTACGCGGAGCGGTACGAGCGGACACCCTCGCCGAACCCGAACCGGGTGCTCATCGAGATCACGCTCACGAAGGCGCTGGGCAGCAGGGCGCTGCGCGAGGCCCCGGAGAGCCCGTAGGCGCAGGGAAACGCACAGCGGCGCCACCGTGATCCAGGTTCACGATGACGCCGCTGCGGGGGGAAGCGCCTGGGCGATCTTTTGACGACGGGGGAATCGCGTCAGGCACTGCGGGGGGTGGCCGGGATGGTTTCCGGTTCGACCAGCTCGTGGTCGCGCTGGTCCAGGTTGACGAAGATCATTCCGTAACGGATGGCACACCGCACCGGCTGCGGGGCCCCGCGTGGCTTGCGCAGACAGCGGAAGGCCCGCACGTCGTCGTCCTCGTCGTCCCGGACGACCAGGATCGGCTCACCGAAGAGGGTGACCATCAACGAATCGCCGGGACCCGGAAGGGCCGTGACGAGGTCGATGAAGTGCCACCCGGATCGATAGGCGGACGCCATCTCACGCCGGAAGCGTGTGTCCTCCGGAACAGTCATACTCAGTTCCAACCCGGGTCGAGGGCACTGTCGTCAGCTGACGCAGCGGGGGCCACCCAGCCTGGATCGGTGGACGCGGCGCTGTTGCGGGACGACAGCTCCGACGCCCCGCTACCCCCGGTCGACTCCACAGCCCCCACTGCGGCAGCAGCAATAACGGCGGCAGCAACCACTGCACGTATCAGTCTCTTGGCCATTACTGAGCAACCTCACTTGAAGATGTCGCTTCCTAGCCCCCGCAGCTAGAAGATGACCCACACTCGGCCCCCAGCACCACAGAGGCCAGGCATCATGTTCCTGATATGCAGGAGCCTGGGGGTGCACATATGGGAAAAGACGAGTACAAAACGGACCACCCCCATTCGCACACGGAGCTGTGCGAAGCAGGTTCACGCCTGTACGCAAGCGCTCTGCGCACAGGGCGAATAGCCCGGTCAGAACTCGGTGTCGCACCCTGCCTGATCGATCTGGCCCTGGTCCATCCCGACCCCGACGACCCGCAATGGCTGCGCCCGGTCCCTCCCTCTGCCGCTCTCGCGCAATTGCTGCAACCTGTCGAGCGAGAGATACAGGAACGGCGACGCCTGACGGTTGCTCTCTCCGATGCTTTTGAGCCATTCATGGCCATCAGCGCCCTCGCCCCTCCGACCACGCACGCCATCACCGTGCTGGAGGGCGTCAGCTTGATCAATGCCACCCTGGACCGCGTCGTGGCCGGATGCTCGAAGGAGCTGCTGACGGTCCAGCCCGGCGGCGGCCGGCCCGCCCAGACCCTGAAAGAGGCGCTGAGCCGGGTGCAACCTCTGCTCAACCGGGGCATCCAGATGCGCACGCTCTACCAACACACCGCCCGTCACACGGAGTTGACCCTGCACTATCTCGAACAGGTCGGCCCCGAGGTCGAGGTGCGCACCCTGGAAGAGATCATCGACCGGCTGATCATCGTCGACCGCGAGGTGGCTTTCATCCCGGCCCGCAGCGATCGCCAGGTCGCCCTGGAACTCAGGCATCCCGGACTCGTCGAGTACCTGGTGGGCGTCTTCGACCAGTTCTGGAGGCTGGCCGTGCCCATCAACGAGGAGATCCCCGCGTACGACCCCCGAACCGACGGGGTCACCGGTGTCCAGCGGTCCATCGCGAAGCTGCTCGTGGAAGGCCATGTCGACGAGGCCATCGCCCGCCGCCTCGGCATGAACGTACGCACCTGCCGCGCCCACGTCGCCAAGCTGGCGGCCGCCCTGGGCAGCGGCAGCCGCACTCAACTCGGCTATCTCATCGCTAAGTCGGGCCTGCTGGAGGAACACCAGTAGCGCCGGGAAGCACGTCGAGACCGGCTTGTGCGATCCGCACCCCGAGCTGCGCCCGGCTCGAACTCCCCAGGGCCTCGGCCAATTTGCTGATGTGATGGCGGCAGGTCCGCACGTTGATGCCGATCCTGCGGGCGATCTCGATATCGGCGTGGCCCTCGGCGAGAAGGGCCGCGATCGCCCGCTCGCGATAGGTGATGCCGTCCATGTCACTCATGACCGGCAGCGCATCACCGAGCGGCACGGCCACCCGCCAGAGGCGGTCGAAGACCATGGCCAGGTAGCGCACGAGCTCAGGCTGACGCACCTCCAGGGCAACCGTGTTGGCCGCATTGCAGGAGAGGAACGCGACGCTCTGGTCGCACAGGTGCAGGCGGTCCGGCACCTCGTCGAGGGTGCGGACCTCCACCGACCGCGTCACTTGCTCCAGATAGACGGACAAGCCGGGTCCGTGGCGGGCCGTGTGGTTGTAGAGCGTTCGCGTACGCACGCCTCGCCGCTGCAGTTCGAGAGCGCGCGGCAAGGAGTACGCGAGTTCCCTCTCGGAGCGGACTCCCCCGGCCTCGACCGAGCGGAACTCCTTCTCGCACTCGGCCAACGCCGCGTCGACGACCGGCCGGATACGGGCCTTTCCCTCCAGCACCCGCACCCCCGCTCCGGCGGACACAGCCTTGCCCTCCAGGCCCATCAGATGCTCGGCCATGTCCGCTGCCGCCGCCGCTCGCCGCCGCACCTCGGCCGCGCCCGCCGCCACGTCCCGCAGCAGTTCCGACACGACCCCGCCCGGCGTTTCGGGCAGCAGCCAACTCATGTCCTGTGGGTCGGGACTCAGCAGCCCGAGCTCGATCAGACAGGGCGCTTCGGCCACCTCCGCCCTGGCGATCCGTCCCTCGCCGAGGGCGCGGACGTAGACCCTGTCGCCCGCCGCGCAGAGGTCCTCCACACCGTGCCCATGAGCGAATGACACGTCCGGTCCGCTCACATCCCACCCCCATGTGTTCGCCGTCACCGTGGCCACCGATCTCGCGTAGGGAACAGTGGACCACTCCAGCGCGCCGTACGCCCCCTTTATCCCCCCTCATCTCCCTGCCCCCGCAACAACATGAGGCTTCCGGGTGCCCTCGGTGTCGCGCATGGTTGAAGGGCGAACCTCAGTGTCCCGGTCGGTCCCCTCCGGCCGGGGCGCAGTCCACGTACACACCCCCATTGACCCGAACCCCATCCCCCCACACCCCCAACGCAGTAGGCCCGCTCCCCTCGTCGAGGGGGGCGGGCCTACTGCGTTGATCGGGCGTCGGCGTGGACGGCCGTCGGTCACTCCGGGCGCTTGGGGCGCCAGACCACCAGCGCGCTGGTGGGGTGGGCCTCCTGGTACGGGACCAGGTCCCGGCGGTACGAGGCGTGCACCTGTGCCTCGCGCTGCTGCATCGCGGCCGCCGCGCCCTCGACCGCCGCCGACAGCTCGGCGACCCGGGACTGCAGCGCCGCGACCTGGTTCTCCAGCTCGATGATGCGCTTGATCCCGGCGAGGTTGATGCCCTCCTCCTGCGACAAGTGCTGGACGGTGCGCAGCAGGTCGATGTCGCGGGCGGAGTAGCGGCGGCCCCGTCCGGCCGTACGGTCCGGGGAGACCAGGCCGAGACGGTCGTACTGCCGCAGGGTCTGCGGGTGGAGTCCGGAAAGCTGGGCAGCCACCGAGATGACGTACACCGGCGTCTCGTCGGTCAGTTGATACGGGTTACGTCGACGGCCGTCCATCTGCTCAAGCTCCCTTCGCAGCCTGGAACAGTTCTGCCCGCGGATCGTCGTCCGCAGTCGCCTTGCGGTACGTCTCCAGGGCCTCCTGGGCCTTGGGGCTCAGGTCCTTGGGGACCGCCACCTCGACCGTCACGAGCAGATCGCCCCGCGTGCCGTCCTTGCGCACCGCGCCCTTGCCCCGGGCGCGCATCGTACGGCCGCCCGGCGTACCCGCGGGCAGTTTCAGCGTGACCGTGGGACCGCCGAGCGTCGGCACCTTCACCTCGCCGCCGAGCGCCGCCTCCGTGAAGGAGACCGGCACCGTGACGGTGAGGTTGTCGCCCTTGCGGCCGAAGACCGGGTGGGCGTCCACGTGCACCACGACGTACAAGTCGCCTGCGGGGCCGCCGCGTTCGCCCGGTGCGCCCTTGCCGCGCAGGCGGATGCGCTGGCCGTCCGAGACGCCCGCCGGGATGCGGACCTGCATCGTGCGGGACGACTTGGCGCGGCCCGAGCCCTTGCAGACCTCGCAGGGGGTCTCGGCGATGAGGCCGCGCCCCTTGCAGTCCACGCACGGGTCGGTGAGGGAGAACCCTCCGCCGCCGCCGCGCGAGACCTGGCCCGTACCGACGCAGGTCGGGCACACGCGCGGCGTGCCGTTCTTGTCGCCGGTGCCCGAACAGGCCTTGCAGGGCTGCTGGCTGGACATGCGGAGCGGGACCGTGGCCCCGTCCACCGCCTCGGTGAAGCTCAGCGTGACCTCGGACTCGATGTCCTGGCCGCGCCGGGGCTGCGTCCGCGTGCCCGCGGCGCCGCCCCGGTTGAAGAGCCCGCCGAAGACGTCCCCGATCCCGCCGCCGCCGAAGCCGCCGGCGCCGCCCGCGCCCTGGCCGCCCCCGAAGAGGTCGCCCAGGTCGAAGTTGAAGTTGCCGCCCCCGCCGGCGCCCGGGCCTGGCCTGAACCCGCCGTTGCCGAAGAGGGTGCGCGCCTCGTCGTACTCCTTGCGCTTCTTGGGGTCGCCGAGGATGTCGTTCGCCTCGGAGATCTCCTTGAACCGCTCCTCCGCCTTGGGGTTGTTCTTGTTGGCGTCGGGGTGGTTCTCGCGCGCGAGCTTGCGGTACGCCTTCTTGATCTCGGCGTCGGTGGCGTCCTTCGGGACACCGAGGACCTTGTAGTAGTCCTTCTCGATGAAGTCCTTGGTGCTCATCCCCGGCGTCCCTCCTTCCCGTTGCCGGTCACGTCAGCCCTCGTCCGGGCCACCGCTCTCCTTGTCGTCCGCCGCTTCGGCGGTCTCGGCCTTCTTGCTCTTGTCCTTGCCCTCGGCGTCGCTCTCGCCCTTGGCGGGCTGCGCGCCGGGCTGCGGCTCGGCGACGGCCACCCGCGCGGGGCGGATGGTGCGCTCGCCGATGCGATACCCCGGCTGCAGGATCGCGACGCAGGTCGTCTCCGTGACGTCCGGCGCGTAGCTGTGCATGAGGGCCTCGTGCACGGTCGGGTCGAAGGGCTCGCCCTCCTTGCCGAACTGCATCAAGCCCATCTTCGCGGCGACCGTCTCCAGGGATTCGGCCACCGACTTGAAGCCGCCGACCAGTTCGCCGTGCTCACGGGCGCGGCCGATGTCGTCGAGCGTGGGCAGGAGCTCGGTCAGGAGGCTCGCCACGGCGATCTCCTTGACCGCGACCCGGTCGCGCTCGACCCGGCGGCGGTAGTTCTGGAACTCGGCCTGGAGCCGCTGGAGGTCGGCGGTGCGCTCGCCAAGCGCCGCGCGCGCCTGGTCCAGCTGCGCCGTCAGACCTACGTCCGCTGCTGCATTGTCTCCGGCCGGGGCCGCCCCCTCCTCAGCGGAGGGAGCGGCCTTCGACTCGGCGGCCTCAGGGGTGTCGCCGGAGGAGACGTCAGCGGGCTCGTTCTGCTCGTCGAAGCCCGGGGTCTCCTCCGTCATGCGGCGCCGCCCTTCGCGTTACCGGGCTTCTCGTCGTCGACGATCTCGGCGTCCACGACGTCGTCCTCCGGCTTGGCCTGCTCGGCACCCGGAGCGTCGGCGCCCGGGGCCTCGCCGCCGGCGGCCTGCGCGGCCTGGGCGTCGGCGTACATCGCCTGGCCCAGCTTCTGCGCGACGGCCTGGACCTTCTCGGTCGCGGTGCGGATCTCGGCGGTGTCGTCGCCCTTGAGCTTCTCCTTCAGCTCGGTGAGCGACTCCTCGACCTCGGTCTTCACCTCGCCCGGGACCTTCTCCTCGTTGTCCTTGAGGAACTTCTCCGTCTGGTAGACGAGCTGCTCGCCCTGGTTGCGGGACTCGGCGGCCTCGCGGCGCTTCTGGTCCTCGTCCGCGTACTGCTCGGCCTCCTGGCGCATGCGGTCGACCTCGTCCTTCGGCAGCGAGGAGCCGCCGGTGACGGTCATCTTCTGCTCCTTGCCCGTGCCCAGGTCCTTCGCGGTCACGTGCATGATGCCGTTGGCGTCGATGTCGAAGGAGACCTCGATCTGCGGGACGCCACGCGGGGCCGGCGGCAGACCGGTCAGCTCGAACATCCCGAGCTTCTTGTTGTACGCCGCGATCTCGCGCTCGCCCTGGTAGACCTGGATCTGCACGGACGGCTGGTTGTCCTCGGCCGTCGTGAAGATCTCGGAGCGCTTCGTCGGGATCGTGGTGTTGCGCTCGATCAGCTTGGTCATGATGCCGCCCTTGGTCTCGATACCGAGGGACAGCGGGGTCACGTCGAGGAGCAGGACGTCCTTGACCTCACCCTTGAGCACACCGGCCTGCAGGGCGGCGCCGATGGCGACGACCTCGTCCGGGTTGACGCCCTTGTTGGCCTCCTTGCCGCCGGTCAGCTCCTTGACGAGCTCGGCGACGGCGGGCATGCGGGTGGAGCCACCGACCAGGACCACGTGGTCGATCTCGGACAGCTGGATGCCGGCGTCCTTGATGACGTTGTGGAACGGGGTCTTGCAGCGCTCGATCAGGTCCTGGGTGAGCTGCTGGAACTGGGCGCGGGAGAGCTTCTCGTCCAGGTGCAGCGGGCCCTCGGCGGAGGCCGTGATGTACGGCAGGTTGATCGTGGTCTCCGTGGAGGAGGACAGCTCGATCTTCGCCTTCTCGGCGGCCTCGCGCAGGCGCTGGAGCGCCATCTTGTCCTTGGAGAGGTCCACGCCGTGGCCGCTGTTGAACTGCTTGACCAGGTAGTCGACGACGCGCTGGTCCCAGTCGTCACCACCGAGGTGGTTGTCGCCGTTGGTGGCCTTCACCTCGACGACGCCGTCACCGATCTCCAGGAGCGAGACGTCGAAGGTGCCGCCACCGAGGTCGAAGACGAGGATCGTCTGGTCGTCCTTGTCCAGGCCGTAGGCCAGGGCGGCGGAGGTGGGCTCGTTGACGATGCGCAGGACGTTCAGGCCCGCGATCTCGCCGGCCTCCTTGGTGGCCTGACGCTCGGAGTCGTTGAAGTAGGCGGGGACGGTGATGACCGCGTCCTGGACCTTCTCGCCCAGGTAGGACTCCGCGTCGCGCTTCAGCTTCTGCAGGATGAAGGCGCTCATCTGCTGCGGGTTGAAGTCCTTGTCATCGATGGTGACCTTCCAGTCAGTGCCCATGTGGCGCTTGACCGACCGGATGGTCCTGTCGACGTTCGTGACCGCCTGACGCTTCGCGACCTCGCCGACGAGCACCTCACCGTTCTTCGCGAAGGCGACGACGGACGGCGTGGTCCTGGCGCCCTCGGCGTTGGTGATGACGGTGGGCTCGCCGCCTTCGAGAACGCTGACGACGGAGTTAGTCGTGCCCAGGTCGATGCCGACCGCACGTGCCATTTCAATTCCTCCATGACTTGAGTGGAACAGGCTCAAGGATGCATGACGGATCCGCACCGGTCAACAGACCTGAGTCAGGCCGACTCAACTTTTATCCAGCCCTTACGGGCAACAGTGATGCGCCTGCGCCTTGAGTGGCGGCCCGACCCACCACCGTAGACCCTCGAACCAGGGCATCACGGACGCCTGCCCCACCGCCCTCCCCACCCCCAGGGACGTGCAACCGACGGTCCCGGGCCGGGGCGCCACCGACCCGAGGAGCCGATGCGGTGCAGCCTCAGCTCGCCGTCCTGATGACCGGTCACAACCGCCGCGACGCCGTGCTCCGCGCCCTCGACGCCCTCGACCGCCAGCGCGCCTCCCCCGAAAAGGCCGTACTCCACACGTACTTCGTCGACGCGGGAAGCACCGACGGCACCGCGGAGGCCGTCGCGTTCGCGCACCCCAAGGTGCGGCTGATGCGTCTCGACGCCGAGGTCCCGTGGGGTCACGGCATGCGCATCGCGAGCCGCAACAGCCGCGGCGCCGACAGCGCCCCGTTCACACACCAGTTGTGGCTCCACCCCGACACCGAGCTCCACGAGAACGCCGTACGCCACCTCCTGACGGTCGCTCAGGAGCACCCGGACGCCGTCGTCACCGGCGCGCTCCGCTCCCCCGACGGCACCCGCACCACCCGTTCCGGCCGCCGCGGCCGGCGCCTGGCCCTCGTCGAACCGACCGGTCGGGCCGAGCCCTGCGACACGTACGACGGGGGCGCGGTGCTGCTGCCGCGGGCCGTGCGGGCCCGCGTCGGCGACATCGACCGGCGCTTCCCGTACGGCCTCGGCGATCACGACCATGGGCTGCGCGCCCACAAGGCCGGCGCCCCGCTCTATGTGGCGCCGCACCATGTGGGCACCGCCCCGGACACCCCGCCCCCGGCCCGCCCGCCCGAACTCCCCGCCGCCGCCTGGTGCGTGTACTGCCTGCGCGTCTACTGCCTGCGCGTCCGGTTCGCGCTTGCCTGGGCGACCGCCCGCTGACGGCTCAGCCCCGGAAGAGGACCAGGCCGCACTGGAGCAGCTCGCCCGAGCGCGGGTCGGCGGCCCCCGGCACCAGGGACTTCAGCGACAGCCCGAGGGACGCCCGCGCGAAGTCGAGCGCCTCGGCGAACAGCGGCCCGTCCGCGTACTGCGGTACGAACGAGGTCCGCAGCTGGAGTCCCGTGAGGTCGTCGGCGTGCTCGCCCGCGCCGCGCAGCACCCGGGACTCGGAGCCGCGCACGTCGAGCTTGAGGAAGACCCGCTCGCCGGGCGCCACGACCTGCTCCCACAGCTCGTCCAGGCGCCGCATCTCGACCGGCTGCCGGGCCACGTACGCCGAGCCCGGGTGGGCCTCGCGGTGGCGGGGCAGCATCGGCAGGACCGAGCTGGCGGCGCCGCCGTCCCCCGCGACGTTCAGGACCGCGCGGCCGCTCTCCTCGCCGAGCGCGTACGGCAGCACGCTCCACGCGTCGTCCTGCGCGGCCGCCCGCTCCGCCCTGCGGCGCGCCCCGTCGAGCGGCTCGAACGACACGATCCGCCCGCGGTACCCGGCCCGCCGGAGCGCGCCCGCGTACCGCCCGTCGTACGCACCCGCGTCCACCACCAGGTCGACCTCGAACTCCTCGATGAGCCGGACCAGTTGGGACTCGTACGCGGTGGGGTCGGGGGAGCGTCGCGTGGCGTCGCGGCCGAAGCGCTGCACGGTGCCCCGCACTCGGTCGAGAAGACTGGTCATGAGCGCGCTCCGGGAACGGCGGTACGGGTGCGAGTGGGGGTGCGGGCCTGGCCCTGGGGTCGGCTCGGGGGCTGGGGCTGGGGCTGAGGCTGGGGCTGGGGCCGGGGCTGAGGCTGAGGCGGCCGGGGCGCCGGGCGGGGCCCGCTCGCGGTCGCCGTCGCCTGCCCGCGCGCCAGGACCGCGGCGGTACGGGTGCGTCTGGACGCGGTCCGCGGGCTGCGCGGGTGGGCCACGCGCAC
>NZ_JASCIS010000015.1 GCF_029968015.1 Streptomyces luteolus | reverse complement strand
TAGGGTGACGGGCTCGGGGACCCGCCCGGCACGCCTGGGTGACCCCAGCCCAATCGAGAGGTGGGGTACGGGGATGAGCGTCGGCACCAGCAGGCCCAGGGGAGTGCGTGGCTCCGCCGTGCGTCCCCCCGTGTCCCGCGCCGGCCACATCGGCTCCGGCGGTGCCGGTGACCCCCACGACCTCGGCCTCGACCCGGACGACCTGCCGGACGGCCTGGTCGTGGCCGACGAGTCCGGCCGGGTCGTCTGCTTCAACGCCGCCGCCGTACGCATCACCGCGGTCAGTGCCGCCGACGCCATCGGCGCACCCATCGAGCGCGCGCTGCCCCTGGAGGACCTCGAAGGCCGGCGCTGGTGGCAGCTGACCGATCCGTACGGCGGGCTCACCACCCGCATCGGGCAGCCCGAGCGGAATCTGCTCCTGCCCGGCGGCCGTGAAGTCCTCGTCACCGCGCGGTACGTACGCACCCGCCCCACCGGACCCGTTCGCCGCCTCGTCGTCTCGCTGCGCGACACCGAGGCCAGGCGGCGCACCGAGCGCAGTCACGCCGAGTTGATCGCCACCGTCGCGCACGAGCTGCGCTCGCCGCTGACCTCCGTGAAGGGCTTCACGGCGACGCTGCTCGCCAAGTGGGAGCGGTTCACCGAGGACCAGAAGAAGCTGATGCTGGAGACCGTCGACGCCGACGCCAACCGCGTCACCCGGCTCATCGCCGAGCTGCTCGACATCTCCCGCATCGACTCGGGGCGCCTCGAAGTGCGCCGCCAGCCCGTCGACATAGGCGCGGCCGTCGGACGCCATGTCCAGGCCCACGTCGCCGCCGGCAGCCCCGCCGACCGCTTCCTCGTCCGGGTGCGGCGCCCGCTGCCCGAGCTGTGGGCCGACCCCGACAAGATCGACCAGGTGCTCAGCAACCTCCTGGAAAACGCGGTGCGCCACGGCGAGGGAACCGTCACCATTGACGTAGAGCCCACCGACCCGGTCGGCACGAGGGTCACCGTCAGCGACGAGGGCACAGGCATCCCGGAGGAATCCATGAACCGCGTCTTCACCCGCTTCTGGCGGGGCAGCAAGCGCGGCGGCACCGGGCTCGGCCTGTACATCGTGAAGGGCATCGTCGAGGCCCACGGCGGCACAATCACGGTCGGGCGCGGGCCCGCGGGCGGCGCCGAGTTCCGATTTACCTTGCCCGTGGCGGCGCCTGCGTATCTCACCAGCTGAGCCAGGGCCACCACGGGCACCTTCGCCAGCCTCACCCCCGTTAGACTCGACCTTTGGCACATTGCGTCTTCACGTCTGAGTCGGTTCGTCGGTCAGCGATCGAGTCGTGGACGGGGCCATCCGCCAGCCAATCGGAAGCACGGGAAGAGATGTCGGCACCGAACAAGTCGTACGACCCTGTCGAGGTCGAGGCACTGAAACCGGAAGAGATCGAGCGCATGCGGGACGAGGCGCTCGCCGCCTTCGCCGCCGCGGACTCGCTCGACGCGCTTCAGGCGGCCAAGGTCGCGCACGCCGGCGGCACCTCGCCGCTGTCGCTCGCCAACCGCGAGATCGGCGCGCTGCCGCCGCAGGCGAAGGCCGAGGCCGGCAAGCGCGTCGGCCAGGCCCGCGCCGCCGTCGGCCGGGGCCTCGCCGCCCGCCAGACCGAGCTGGAGGCCGAGCGGGACGCCCGCGTGCTCGTCGAGGAGGCCGTGGACGTCACGCTGCCCTACGACCGCACCCCGGCCGGCGCGCGGCACCCGCTGACCACGATCATGGAGCGCGTCGCGGACGTCTTCGTGTCCATGGGATACGAGGTCGCGGAGGGCCCCGAGGCCGAGGTCGAGTGGTTCAACTTCGACGCCCTCAACTTCGTGCCGGACCACCCGGCGCGGCAGATGCAGGACACCTTCTTCGTCGAGGGCCCGGAGGGCACGTCCGGCGACGAGTCCGGTGTCGTCCTTCGTACGCACACCTCGCCCGTGCAGGCGCGCGCGCTGCTCGACCGCGAGCCGCCCGTCTACATCGTCTGCCCGGGCCGCGTGTACCGCACGGACGAGCTCGACGCCACGCACACCCCGGTCTTCCACCAGATCGAGCTGCTCGCCGTCGACGAGGGCCTCACCATGGCCGACCTCAAGGGCACCCTCGACCACATGGTCAAGGCGCTCTTCGGTCCCGACATGAAGACCCGGCTCCGCCCCAACTACTTCCCGTTCACCGAGCCGTCCGCCGAGATGGACATGGTGTGCTACGTCTGCCGGGGCGAGTCCGTGGGCAACCCGGACCGGCCCTGCCGCACCTGTGGCAGCGAGGGCTGGATCGAGCTGGGCGGCTGCGGCATGGTCAACCCGCGCGTGCTGACCGCGTGCGGCGTCGACCCCGAGAAGTACAGCGGATTCGCCTTCGGGTTCGGCATCGAGCGGATGCTGATGTTCCGCCACAACGTCGAAGACATGCGAGACATGGTCGAGGGTGACGTCCGGTTCACCCGGCCGTTCGGGATGGAGATCTGATGCGGGTCCCGCTTTCTTGGCTGCGGGAGTACGTCGACCTGCCGGCCGCTGCGACCGGTCGCGACGTACAGGAGAAGCTCGTCGGAGTCGGCCTGGAGGTCGAGACCGTCGAGCAGTTGGGCGCCGATCTCAAGGGCCCGCTCGTCGTCGGCCAGGTGCTCACCATCGAGGAGCTGACGGAGTTCAAGAAGCCGATCCGCTTCTGCACGGTCGACGTCGGCCAGGCCAACGGCACGGATGAGCCGCAGGAGATCGTCTGCGGCGCCCGGAACTTCGCCGTCGGCGACAAGGTCGTCGTGGTCCTGCCCGGCGCCGTCCTGCCCGGCGGCTTCGCGATCTCCGCGCGCAAGACGTACGGCAAGAAGTCGCACGGCATGATCTGCTCCGGCGACGAGCTGGGCATGGGCGACGACGGCAGCGGAGGCATCATCGTGCTTCCGCCCGAGCACGAGGTCGGCACCGACGCGATCGAGCTGCTCGAACTCGTCGACGAGGTCCTGGACATCGCCGTCACGCCCGACCGCGGCTACTGCCTGTCGATGCGCGGCGTCGCCCGCGAGACCGCCACCGCGTACGGGCTGCCGCTGCGCGACCCGGCGCTGATCGACGTGCCCGGTCCCAACGCGCACGGCTACCAGGTGGAGGTCTCCGACCCGGTCGGCTGCGACCGGTTCACGGCCCGCACCGTCACCGGGCTCAACCCGGAGGCGCACTCGCCGATCTGGCTCAAGCGCCGCCTGCAGAAGGCCGGCATGCGGCCGATCTCGCTCGCCGTCGACATCACCAACTACGTGATGCTGGAGCTCGGCCAGCCCCTGCACGCCTACGACCGCTCCCGCCTCGAAGGCGCGATCGGCGTGCGCCGTGCCGAGCAGGGCGAGAAGATCACCACGCTCGAAGGCGCCAAGCGCGTCCTGGACGCCGCCGACCTGGTGATCACCGACGAGCGCGGCCCGATCGGCCTCGCCGGTGTCATGGGCGGCGCCCACACCGAGATCGCCGACGCCGAGCCCGACCCGGAGACCGGTGAGGTCAAGGGCACCACGGACGTGGTGATCGAGGCGGCGCACTTCGACCAGCTCTCCATCGCCCGCACGGCCCGCCGCCACAAGCTGTCCTCGGAGGCCTCCAAGCGCTTCGAGCGCGGCGTCGACCCGGAGGCCACGTCCGCCGCGGCCCAGCGCACCGTCGACCTCCTCGTGCTGCTCGCGGGCGGCACGGCGGAGGCGGGCGTCACCGAGGTCGTCGCGCCGACCGCCCCCCGCACGATCACGATCCCGGCCGACCACCCGGACAAGGTGGCGGGTGTGGCGTACGGCCGGGAGACCGTCGTACGCCGACTCCAGCAGGTCGGCTGTGACGTGTACGGCCAGGACGCCCTGACCGTCACCGTGCCGTCCTGGCGGCCCGACCTAACCGACCCGAACGACCTGGCCGAAGAGGTCATCCGCCTGGAGGGGTACGAGAACCTGCCCTCCACGCTGCCCTCCGCGCCCGAGGGCATGGGGCTGACCCAGCGGCAGCGCACGCACCGCCGCGTCGGCATCGCGCTGGCCGGAGCCGGGTACGTGGAGGCGCTGAACTACCCGTTCATCGGCGAGCACGTCTTCGACGAGCTGCTGCTCGACGCGGAGGACTCCAACCGCCGCGTCGTCAAGCTGGTCAACCCGCTCTCCGACGAGGAGCCCGCGCTCCGTACGACGATCCTTCCGGGCCTGCTCGCGGCGCTGCGCCGGAACGACTCGCGGGGCAGCCACGACCTGGCGCTCTTCGAGACCGGCACCGTCTTCCACCCCCGCGAGGAGCAGCGCACCGCCGTGCGCCTCCCGGTGGACCGGCGCCCGACCGAGGAGGAGCTGGCGGGCCTGGACGAGGCGCTGCCGTACCAGTGGCGCAACGTCGCGGTCGTCCTCACCGGCGCCCGTGAGCAGGCCGGCTGGTGGGGCAAGGGCCGCCCGGCCGACTGGGCGGACGCCGTCGAGGCGGCCCGCGTCGTGGCCCGCGAGACGGGGGTCGAACTCACCGTCCGCAAGGGCCAGTACGGGCCGTGGCACCCGGGCCGCTGCGCCGAGCTGGTGGTCGTGACCGAGGGCCCGGAACGGTCGGAGAAGGTCGCCGGGTACGCGGGCGAGCTGCACCCCCGCGTCATCAAGGCCCTCGGCCTGCCCGCGCGCACCTGCGCGATGGAGCTGGAGCTCGACGCGCTCGTCACCGACGCGGTGCTGCAGGCGCCGAGGATCTCCACGTTCCCGGTGGCCACGCAGGACGTCGCCCTGGTCGTCGACGCGGACGTGCCGGCCGTCGAGGTCGAGGCGGCGCTGCGCGAGGGCGCGGGCGAACTGCTCGAATCCCTCCGCCTGTTCGACGTGTTCACCGGCGAGCAGCTCGGCGAGGGCAAGAAGTCCCTCGCGTACGCGCTGCGCTTCCGGGCCGCCGACCGGACGCTGACGGTCGACGAGGCCAGCGCGGCCCGTGACGCCGCCGCGGCCCTCGCGGGCGAGCGCACCGGCGCGGTCGTGCGCGGCGCGTAGCGACCACGGCGGAGCGCTCGCAAGAGCGCAAAGTCCCTGATGAGGGGCGCACCTGGGAGACCAGGTGCGCCCCTCACTCGTTCGGGTGGCAATGCCGGGGATCCGTACCTGCGGATAGTCCTATGTCGACAAAATCGACCCGGCCGTCAGGGTCGGCCCGCGCGTCGGTCAGGCCCCGGCCAGACGCGAAGGAAACGGCCTAGGAGGCCACGGCATGATCCGTGAAAAGGCCAGGGCCCGGGTGGCATCGTTCGCTCTCCCCGCGATGTGGGGCGCCGTCGCCGTCACGTACAAACTCACCTGCCCGCTCGCCCAGCAGAACGGCCTCGGCGCGCGGATAGCCTCCAGCGCCGTGTTCCTCGCGGTGGGCACGGGGCTGATAGCGGGCGTACGACGGGGTCCGCTGCGGGAGTTGGCGCGGTTCCGCGAGATCGCGCGGGCCGCGCAGCGGGTGCTGCTCAGACCGCTGCCGCCCCGGCTCGACGGTCTCGCCGTCGCCGCAGGGCAGCTCTCCGCGCACCGCAACGCGGACGTGGGCGGCGATCTGTACGAGGCGGTCGCCACCGACCACGGGGTGCGGGTGGTGATGGGGGACGTACGCGGGCACGGGCTCGCGCCGATCGGAACGGCGGCCGCCGTGCTCGGCTCGTTCCGGGAGGCGGCCCACGACGAGCGTGAACTCTGCGGCGTGCTGCGGCGGTTGGAGCGGGCGCTGCGGCGGCATCTGGGCGGCGCGGACGAGGAGTTCGTGACCGTGCTGCTTCTTGAGATCCGTGACGACGGCTCGGTGTTCGCGCTCAACTGCGGTCATCCGTGGCCATATCGGCTCGGCCGGGCGTCCGCCGTGGTGGACCGGCTCTGCGGGGCGGAACCGCTGCCGCCGCTCGGGCCGTTCCCGCTGCCCGAGTCGCTGCCCGCGCGGTACTGCGGGCGGATCCGGCCCGGCGAGGTGCTGCTGCTTCACACCGACGGCGTGGAGGACGCGCGGGACGCGGACGGCCGGTTCTTCCCGTTGCACCGCACGCTCACCGAGGCCGCGTCGGCGCGTACGCCCGACCCGGACGAGCTGGTGGACTCCCTGCGCGGTGCGCTCCTGCGGCACACCGGTGGGCGGTACGGCGACGACATGGCCCTCCTCGCCCTGCGCAACGACCGGCACCGGGTGCCCCGGCAGAGTGGTGCGGTGACCAAGTCCCGTACGTCCAGCGGGAGTTGAGCTGCGTCGTCCGCCGGACCGCGGACGTACCTGGCAGACGGTCCGACGGGCGACGCGTGGGTGGGCCGCCGCTGTGTCGAGGGGGAGCCGACGGCCCGGCCTCTCTGGCTCGGCCAGAGACCCGGCCCAGGGGGAGCCGGACGGAGCCCAGTCAACCGAGTGCGGGCCGCCCGGGGCAGAGCGCGTGCCGTCCCGATACGGGCACTTGGTTCACACCCCGTGTGAAGCGGACTCAACTACGCTGAGCGCACAAAGCACTTGAAACGACGGACGACGGACGACGGACGACGACGGACGACGACAGACGACAGACGACGACAGACGACGACGGACACAGAACGAGCCATCGAAGTCAGGGCTGAGACGCAGCCCGGAGGGCGAGATGCAGCCCAACACCCTGCTCGACGCGATCCTCGACGAGGCCGGAGTCTCCCACGCGGGCCTGGCCGCCCATGTCAACCACGCGGGCAAGGCCCGAGGCCTGTCCCTGCGCTACGAACACACCGCCGTCGCCCGATGGTTGAAGGGCCAGCGGCCGCGCGGCCAGGTGCCCGACCTGATCTGCGAAGTGCTCGCCGCCCGCCTGCACCGCAGCGTCACGCTCGACGACATCGGCCTGGGTGTGCCCGGGCAGCCGGCGGACCTCCACGGCCCCGGTGGCGGTACGCTCTCCGGCTTCGTGGAGCGGGCCACCGCGCTGTGGCGCTCCGACGAGCAGCAGCGAGCGCACATTCTCGGCGCCCCCGCCGTCACCGGAACCCCCGCCGTCATGCCCGTATGGGAGTGGGAGAACCCGCCGGAGGACGTGGACGTGTCCCGGGGCGGGCGGCACCGCGTCAGCATGACCGACATCGGGATGCTGCGCTCCGCGCGCGCCCACTACGAGCAGATGTACCGCAAGACCGGCGGCATCGCGACGCGCGCCCGCATCGTCGGCTTCCTCAACGCCGAGGCGGCCCCGCTGCTGCGCGGCTGCTACACCGACGCCACCGGGCGCCAACTGCACCGCGCCACCGGCGGGTTGGTGGCCGTCGCCGGGATCTGCGCGTACGACTCGGACGCGCACGGGCTCGCGCAGCGCTACTTCCACCAGGCGCTGCGGCTCGCCAAGGCCAGCGGTGACCGGGGCCTCGGGGCGTACGTGATAGCGCTGCTCGTCAACCAGTCGCTGTTCATGCGGGAGTTCCGGCAGTCCGTGGCGTTCGCGGAGGCCGCCCTGCGCGCGGCGGGCCGGCACATCACGCCGGCGCTCGCGGCCGACCTGTACGCGATGCAGGCCAAGGCGTATGCGCACCTCGGCGACGGCAGCAGCGCGCTCTCCTGCATCCGCCGGGCCGAGTCCGCGGCCGAGCGCATCCACCGCCGCAGCGAGCCGGACGAGACCGGGTACGTGCAGCCGGGACTCGTCAACGTACAAGTGGCGGAGGCGCTGTTGAGCCTCGGCGACCTGACGGCGGCGCGGGAGCACTCCACGGCGGCCGTGGACACCCCGGCCCACGACCGGGGCAGGGTGCACCGGCTCGCTGTGCTCACCCAGATCGAGCTGCGCCAGGGCGAGGCGGACAGGGCGGTGGTCACGGCCGTGGAGATGGCCGAGCAGGCGCGGGGGATGGAGTCGCGGCGGCTGCGTGACCGGCTGCGCGCGGTGCGTGAGCATCTCGTACGAAACGGCTGTTCGGGCACGGCCGAGGCGGCGGCACTGATCGACGGGGCGCTGCGCGTGCCGCTGTAGCCCGGTCTGCGCGACTCCCGAACTCCCGTCCGCTGCTGCGATATTGCCACTACTTCGGCGGAAGGTGGCAGAACCGTGCAGTGGACGAACTTGAAAGAACAAACTGTGTACGAGAACCGCTGGTTCCAGGTCAACCTGGCGGATGTCGCGTTGCCCGACGGCCGGCATCTCGACCACTTCCTGATCCGGATGCGGCCGGTCGCCGTGGCCACGGTGGTCAACGAGGCGAACGAGGTCCTGCTGCTGTGGCGGCACCGCTTCATCACGGACAGCTGGGGCTGGGAACTGCCCGCGGGTGTGGTCGAGGACGGCGAGGACATAGCCGTCGCGGCCGCGCGGGAACTGGAGGAGGAGACCGGCTGGCGGCCGGGACCGATGCGGCACCTGATGAGCGTGGAGCCCTCCAACGGGCTGACCGACGCGGTGCACCACGTGTACTGGGCGGACGAGGCCGCGTACACCGGCCCTCCGCAGGACGCGTTCGAGTCCTCCCGGCGGGAGTGGGTGCATCTGAAGCTCGTGCCGGATCTGATCGCGCGGGGGGAGGTGCCGGGGGCGAACATGGTGGCGGCGTTGTTGCTGTTGCAGCGGATGCGGTTGGGGTGAGTTTCGGGGGCTCTGCCCCCGAGCCCCCGCTCCTCAATCGCCGGAGGGGCTCAAAATTGAGCCCCTCCGGCGATGTGGCCTCAGCGCCCCGCGGCCTGCCAGATCGCCACGACCAGCGCACCCAGTGCCGCGAGTACCGCCAACGCGGGCAGCGGCCAGCGATTGCGCTCCAGGGCGGCGACCCGTGCGCTCAGCTCGTCCAGATCCTTGCTGCTCCGCTCGTCGCGCTGGGTCAGCAGGGCGAGTCTTCCGTCCACTTGGGCGAGCCCCACGTCGATCGAGCGTCGTAACTCCGCGTGTTCCTCCGGGACCACGGTCTGCTCGGGGTCGGTGGTCACGAGTGCACTCCTTTCCGGCCGGAATCCGGCATCGATTCACATCCCCCTGACGCGCACGCACAGTCAATACCGCTGGTCGTCGCGGAGGAAGCGAGTGCGCACGGCATATGCGGGCCTGGCGTGCACACCCTGTGTGAAACGAAGGGGCCCGGTCCGCGCGCAGCGGTGCCGGGCCCCTCTGTGACGGCTGTTTCTGGCCGGATCGATACGCAGCGTGGCCGGAACATGTGTTCCGGGCCGCGCGAGGCGGATCGGTTCGCGTGCTCAGTACGTGTAGTGCTCAGTACGTGTAGAAACCCGAGCCCGTCTTCCGGCCCAGGCGGCCCGCGTCCACCATCCGCTGCAGCAGCGGGGGAGCGGCGTACAGCGGCTCCTTGTACTCGGCGTACATCGAGTCGGCGACCGAGGCGACCGTGTCCAGGCCGATCAGGTCGGCCAGCTTCAGCGGGCCCATCGGGTGGGCGCAGCCCAGCTCCATGCCGTTGTCGATGTCCTCGCGCGAGGCGATGCCCGACTCGAACATCCGGATCGCGGAGAGCAGGTACGGGATGAGCAGGGCGTTGACGACGAAGCCCGAGCGGTCCTGCGCGCGGATCGCGTGCTTGCCGAGGACCTTCTCGACGACGGCCTCGGCCCGGCTGATCGTGCCCTCGGAGGTGGTGAGCGCGGGGATCAGCTCGACCAGCTGCTGCACCGGGGCCGGGTTGAAGAAGTGGATGCCGATGACCTGGTCCGGGCGGGAGGTCGCGACGGCCAGCTTGACCAGCGGGATCGAGGAGGTGTTGGAGGCGAGGATCGCGTCCTGCCGGGTCACGACCTGGTCGAGCACCTGGAAGATCTCGGTCTTGATCGCCTCGTTCTCGACCACGGCCTCGATCACGAGGTCGCGGTCGGCGAACTCGCCGAGGTCGGTGGTGAAGGTGAGGCGGGCCAGCGTCTCGTCCCGCTCGGCCTCCGTGATCTTCCCGCGCTCCGCCGCCTTCGCGAGGGAGTTGTGCAGCCGCGTGCGGCCGATCTCCAGGGCCTCGCCGGTGGTCTCCGCGACCTTGACCTCCAGGCCGGAGCGGGCGCAGACCTCCGCAATGCCCGCGCCCATCTGGCCACAGCCCACAACTCCGACGCGTGCGATATCGCCCATAAGGTCGGTCACCTTGTGCCTTTCCATCATCTTCGGCCCGGCAGCGACGCCGTTGTACAGCGCCGGCCTCGGCCAAGACGTTACTCCGCGCCTCCTGGTGCCCCGTGGGCCGGGGCGGGCATCCTGTCCCTTCACACGTGGACATCGGTCGCAAGGGGAGGCATTCGGTGCGAATCTCTCGCAGGGCGTTCGGAGCGGCAGCGGCGGCGGTGGTAAGCGGGCTCGCCGTGGACTCACAGGCGGTGGCGCAGGGCCGCGGAGAACCCGGACGGCAGGGCGACCGGCACGGCGGGCACGGCGGGCGGCGGGAGATGCGCGGCATGTGGCTGGCGAGCGTCGACAACCGGGACTGGCCGTCGGCGCCCGGGCTCGGGGCGGCCGAGCAGCGGGCCGAGCTGATCGGGTATCTGGACGCGGCGGTGCGGCGGCGGCTCAACACCGTGATCTTCCAGGCCCGCCCGGCGGCCGACGCCCTGTGGCCCTCGCCGTACGAGCCCTGGTCCGAGTTCCTGACCGGGGTGCAGGGCCAGGACCCCGGCTGGGACCCGCTGGGCACGGCCGTCGAGGAGGCCCATCGGCGGGGGCTCGAACTGCACGCCTGGTTCAACCCGTACCGGGTCGCGATCCACGGCGACGTCTCCCGGCTCGCCCCCTCGCACCCCGCGCGGAGGCACCCCGAGTGGGTCGTGCCGTACGGCGGGAAGCTCTACTACAACCCGGGCATTCCGCAGGTCAGGCGGTTCGTGCAGGACGCGATGCTGGACGCCGTGCGCCGCTACCCCGTGGACGCGGTGCACTGGGACGACTACTTCTACCCGTATCCGGTCGCGGGCGAGGAGTTCGACGACGACGAGGCGTACGCGCGCCACGGCGGAGGCTTCCCGGACCGGGCCGACTGGCGCCGTCACAACACCGACCTCCTGGTGTGCGAGATGGCCGCGCGGATCCCACGGGTGCGGCGCGGCGTGGAATTCGGGATCAGCCCCTTCGGGGTGTGGCGCAACAGCAGCACGGACCCGCGCGGCTCGGACACGGCGGCGGGGGTGCAGACCTACGACGACCTGTACGCGGACACCCGGACCTGGGTACGGCGAGGCTGGATCGACTACGTCGTACCGCAGCTGTACTGGAACATCGGCTTCCAGGCCGCCGACTACGCGCGGCTGCTGCCGTGGTGGGCGGACGTGGTGCGCGGCACGGGCGTACGGCTCTGTCCGGGCGAGGCGCTCTACAAGGCGGGCGATCCGGCGCAGCCCGCCCCCTGGCAGGACCCGGCGGAGCTGTCCCGCCATCTGACGCTGGCGAGCGGTTTCCCTGAGGCGCGCGGTCACGCGTTCTTCTCGGCCAAGGAGGTCGTCCTCGATCCGTTCGGCGCGATGGCCCGCGTGGTGGCCGATCACTACGAGCGGAGCTAGGGGACTGCCTTCCAGGAGCGCGGACGGCGCCGGCCTTGCCGGTGCCGCCCCCGCTCACGCGCGACGACGCCTCGCGTCCCGCTGCGCGCTGACGCCTATGCCTGTTCCTTGTGCCGTACGACGGTGTCGGGGCCCGGTGACAGGACTGCCTCGTGACCGTCGTCGAACTTGACGCGGTACGGGGGCTCGCCTGCGGAGCCGAGCACTTCGACGACCTCTGCGACGTGGTCGTGCTGGCCGACGATCCTGCCGTGCACCAGGAGCGTGTCGCCCACACTTGCCTGCATCGGAGGTGACCTCCCTGTCCGCTTGGAGAGTGCTTGCGCGGGTGCCCACCGCCCTGTCGTTCCGGTGAGCGATCCTGGCCGTAAGTCTACGGCGGGGGAGCATTTCGGGCGCCCCAGGAGTCCGAGGCGCAGCTTTCGTACGGCCTTGGGGGCGGCGCCCGCGTACGGCCTGCGGTACGGCCTCGCGTACGGTCCGGCCTCCGGATGTGTGTGCCGTCGTCAGCTCCGGGACCGCTGGGTGACCGCGATGCAGACGAGTACGGCCACGGCGGTGAGCGGCGCGGCCCACGTCATGTCCTCGCCGAGCAGCAGCACCGACCAGATGAGCGTCAACAGCGGCTGGGCGAGCTGGAGTTGGCTGGCCTTGGGGATGCCGATCTCGGCCATGCCCCGGTACCAGACGATCAGGCCGACCCACTGCGAGCCGACCACGAGCCAGGCCATACCCGCGACACTGCGCGCGGTCAGGTGCACGGGTTCGAGGTCGACGGCGACCCAGGTCGCGACGGCGGCGACCGGCAGGCACAGGACCAGGGCCCAGCCGAGCACGTGCCAGCCGGGCATCACCCGGGACAGCCGGCCGCCCTCGGTGTAACCGGCCGCGCAGATCAGTAGCGCGCCGAAGAGATACAGGTCGGCGGAGGTCAGGGCGCCGCCGCTCTGCTCCACGGTGAAGGCGATGACGGCGGCGGCCCCGGCGAGGGCCGCGACCCAGAACGTGCGCGAGGGCCGCGCGCCGGTGCGCAGCGCCGAGAACAGGGCCGTGGTCAGCGGCAGCAGTCCCACGACGACGGCGGCGTGCGCGGTCGTGGAGGTCTCCAGGGCCAGGGTCGTGAGCAGCGGGAATCCGACGACCACTCCGGCGGCGACGACCGCGATCCCGGCCCAGTGCCGGGGCTCGGGCAGTCGTACCCGCAGTGCGAGCAGGCAGGCGCCCGCGAGCAGTCCGGCGAGGAGGCTGCGCACGGCGACCAGGGCCCAGGGGCCGAAGCCGTCGAGAGCCCAGGCGGTGGCGGGGAAGGTCAGCGAGAACGCGGTGACGCCGAGCGCGGCCTGCAGGGTGCCGGACGCGGCGCCTCGGTCGGCGGGTTCCGTGGGTCCCGCGGTGCCGGCCGTCGGGGCGACTGCTATCCGGCTCGTGGGAGTAGCGCTATCCTGTGCTGTCATGCATGAGCGTAGCAGCGTAGGTGATCTGGCAAAACTGCTCCGGGACGAAGTGAAGCGCTACTCACCTGGTGGGAAGCTGCCGTCGAGTCGTGCACTGGTCGACCGCTATCGGGTCAGCCCCGTCACCGTCTCGCGCGCTCTCGCCCAGCTCTCCGCCGAAGGCCTGGTCGTCACCCGCCCAGGCGCCGGCGCCTTCCGTGCCGAGCCGCACACCGCTCCGCGGCCCGCGGGGGACACGTCCTGGCAGCAGCTCGCCCTGAGCGCCGACGCGACGGCCGACCTGGTGCCGCGCGCCGTCGACGCGAGCGGCGTCCTGGCCAGCCTGGCCGCGCCGCCCGCCGGGGTCATCGAGTTCAACACCGGCTATCTGCATCCGTCCCTCCAGCCCGAGCGCGCCCTCGCCGCCGCGCTCGCCCGCGCGGGCCGCCGCCCCGGCGCGTGGGCGCGGCCGCCGCTCGACGGCATCCCGGAGCTGCGGGAGTGGTTCGCGCGCGGCTGCGGCGGCGCCATCACCGCGTCCGAGGTGCTGATCACCGCGGGCGGCCAGTCCGCGCTCACCACCGCGCTGCGCGCCCTGGCCCCGCCCGGTGCCCCCGTGCTCGTCGAATCGCCCACGTACCCCGGCATGCTGGCGATCGCGCGGGCGGCCGGGCTGCGACCGGTGCCCGTGCCGGTCGACACCGACGGGGTACGCCCCGAGCTGCTCGCGGCCGCCTTCGAGGCGACCGGGGCGCGGGTGTTCGTCTGCCAGCCGCTGTTCCAGAACCCGACCGGCGCGGTGCTCCCCTCGCACCGGCGCGGAGAGGTGCTCCGGATCGCCCGCGCGGCGGGGGCGTTCATCGTGGAGGACGATTTCGTACGCCGGCTCGCGCACGAGGACGCCGGGCCGCTGCCCGCCCCGCTCACCGCGGAGGACCCCGACGGCGTCGTCGTGCATGTCTGCTCCCTCACCAAGGCCACCTCGCCCAGCTTCCGGGTCTGCGCGCTCGTGGCCCGCGGACCGGTGCTCGAACGGCTGCGGGCCATCCAGATCGTCGACAACTTCTTCGTACCGCGACCGCTGCAGGAGGCCGCGCTCGAACTCGTCGGGTCACCGGCCTGGAACCGTCATCTGCGGGCCGTGGCCACGCAGTTGAAGGACCGCAGGGACGCGATGACCTCGGCCCTGCTGCGCGACGTCCCCGAACTCGCCCTGTCGCACGTCCCGTCCGGCGGCTACCACCTGTGGCTGCGCCTGCCCGACGGCGCCGAGGAGGCCGCCCTCGTCGGCGCTGCGCTGCGCGCCGGGGTCGCGATCACCCCGGGCCGCCCGTACTTCTGCGCCGAACCGCCCGCCGGGTACGTCCGGCTGAGCTTCGCGGGGCTCGCGGGGGACGCGGAGATCGCGGAGGGGGTGCGGAGGCTGCGGCGGGCGTGCGACGAGGTCCTTGGCTGAGGGTTCGCCGGAAACTCGGTGGCCCGGCCCCTTCCCCACCTGCGAATCTGCCGCCATGACGACACACGGGGCCACCGAGGCCACCCCCGCCGAGACCGTGCCCGGATACGAGATCTCCTCCGACCCGGCCCGCATCGACGCCGACCGCGTGTACGAGTGGCTCTCCACCGACGCGTACTGGGCCGTCGGCCGCAGCCGCGAGAAGCAGGACCGAGCGATCGCCCGGTCGCTCAACTTCGGTGTGTATGAGGAGAGTTCAGGGAAACAGGTCGGTTACGCCCGAGTCATCACGGATCATTCCGACTTCGCCTGGCTCTGCGATGTGTACGTGGCCCCGCAGGCCCGCGGCAAGGGGCTCGGTACCGCCCTCGTCGCCGCCGTGCGCGCGGAGCTGGAGCCGTACGGTCTGCGGCGCATCCTCCTGGCCACGGCCGACGCGCACGGGGTCTACGAGAAGGTCGGCTTCAAGCGCGTCGACAACCCGGAGGCCTGGATGGTGTACGGCAGGCACTGAGCGGGCGGGGACGGCGGGCCCCGGCGAGGCGGCCCGCACGTCGCCCTGGGAGGTGGCCCGCACGTCACCCTGGGAGGTGGCCCGCACGTCACCCTGGGAGGTGGCCCGCACCTCGCCCTGGGAGGTGGCCCGCACGTCACCCGGGAGGTGGCCCGCACGTCACCGGGGAGGCTGCCCGCATGCCACCACCCACTTTCCTTCACGCCACCACCACTTGACCTGCGCAGCTCCTCCCAGCACGATCGCCGACATGCATGTACGGGTCACCTTCGTAGCCGCCGCCCGCAGCTCCTCCCTGCTCGCCGAGCGCTTCGACGACGACCGGCCGCTCGACCAGGCCGGCTGGCACGAGGTGCAGCTCGCCGCGCACGGACTGGTGCCCCTTGCCGCCGCCGAGCTGCGCTACTGCTCGCCGACCCCGCGCAGCCGCGCCACCGGCGACGCTCTCGGCTACGCCCCGCTCGCCCAAGTCGCCCTGCGCGACTGCGACATGGGGCGCTGGCGCGGGCTCACCCTGGCGGAGGTCACGGCCCGCGAACCCGGCGCGGTCGACGCCTGGCTCGCCGACCCCCGCTCGGCCCCGCACGGCGGCGAGTCCCTGCTGTCCTTCATCGCCCGCGTCGGCCAGTGGCTCGACACCCGCCCCGCCGACGACGGCGGCCGCATCCTGGTGGTGGCGGAACCCGCGGTCGTACGGGCCGCGCTGGTGTACGCCCTCAAGGCGCCCCCGGCGACGTACTGGAACATCGACGTCCGCCCCCTGTCGACGGTTGCCCTCACGGGCCGGGCGGGCCGGTGGAGCCTGCGGCTCGGGGGCGGCGGGGGGCTGGAGGCGGCGTAGCCCCCGGGGGCCTGTCCGGAGGCCCCACCTCAGGTGTCCGGGAACGCCGATCGTCTACTCCCCGGACTGCCGCAACCGCGCAACTCGCGCTCCAGGACCACCGGTCCAGGCGGCGCAGCAGGTCGGCGCGGACCGCGTGGAAGACGTGGTAGCGGTCGAGGTCCAGGGTGTCGATCAGGGCCAGGGCCGGTTGCGGGGCCTGGAGTTCAGCCACGGCGACCGCGCGGCCTGGATCTGGTACGGGCCCGGAGCGTTCCGGCGCAGGCAGCGACGGACCAACTCCTGTCCCTCCACGACGAGTTCACGGTCCCACAGCGAGCGGTCCTGGTCGGCGAGCAGGACGAGCGAGCCGTCCGCGGTCGTACGGGCGGGGCGGCGGGACTCGCCGAGCAGCATCAGCGCGAGCAGGCCGAGCACCTCCGGCTCGTCCGGCATGAGCTCCGCGAGCAGCCGCCCGAGACGGATCGCCTCCGCTGTCAGGTCGTCGCGGATCACCGCCTCGCCAGCCGGCCGTATGGCCCTCGGTGAAGACCAGGTAGACCACGGCGAGCACGGCCCGCAGCCGGTCCGGAAGGTCGGCGTCCGTCGGCACCTGGACTGGGCTGTCTGGTTCGGGGTGGGCGGTGCCGGGTCCGGCCCCGGCCCCGGACCTGGACCCGGACCCGGTGCAGCCCGGCCCGGCTCGTCGTGTGTCCCGCCGGGATCACTCACCCGCAGGACCCGTACTGCAGCGGCCGCACCTCGATCGGCAGCGTGATGGCCTCGGCGAGTTTGCGGCCCCACTCAAGCGCGGCGTCCAGATCCTCGGCCCGGATCACGGTGAACCCGCCGAGGTGCTCCTTGCCCTCGACGTACGGCCCGTCCGTGGTGAGGATCTCCTCGCCCGCGAGGCGCACCACCGTCGCGGTGCTGGGCGGGTGCTCGTACGTCGTCTCGTAACGTCGTCGGTGCTCTCACCGTCTATACGAACGAGCCGGCGCCGGATCGACATCTCGACACGAGCCGACACGAGGAATTCGCGCGGGCTTCGCCGACAGCGAAGAGGGCCCTGTCCGCCGGACCCCCGACACGAGATATCTTGATGTCGAGCAATTCCGACCGATGCAGTAGACGTGGAGCGGAGCACCCGGTGACTGACTCGACCATCATCTACACCCACACTGACGAGGCCCCGGCCCTGGCGACGCATTCGTTCCTGCCGGTGGTCCAGGCGTACGCCTCGACGGCCGGTGTCGCCGTGGAGACCCGCGACATCTCCCTGGCGGGCCGGATCATCGCCCAGTTCCCGGAGTACCTCAAGGAGGAGCAGCGCATCGGCGACGCCCTCGCCGAGCTCGGCGAGCTGGCCAAGACCCCCGGCGCCAACATCATCAAGCTGCCCAACATCTCGGCCTCGATCCCGCAGCTGAAGGCCGCGATCGCCGAGCTGCAGGCCCAGGGCTACGCGCTCCCGGCCTACCCGGACGACCCGAAGACCGACGAGGAGCGGGAGATCGGCGCCCGTTACGACAAGGTCAAGGGCTCCGCCGTGAACCCGGTCCTGCGTGAGGGCAACTCCGACCGCCGCGCTCCCGCCTCGGTGAAGAACTACGCCAAGGCCCACCCGCACCGCATGGGCGCCTGGACCCCCGAGTCCAGGACCAACGTCGCCACCATGGGTGAGAACGACTTCCGCTCCACCGAGAAGTCCACCGTCATCGCCGAGGACGGCGCCCTGCGCATCGAGCTGGTCGCCGAGGACGGCACCACCACCGTGCTGCGCGAGTCCGTACCGGTCCTCAAGGACGAGGTCGTCGACGCCTCCGTGATGCGCGTCGCCGAGCTGCGCGCGTTCCTGGCCGACCAGGTCGCCCGCGCCAAGGCCGAGGGCGTGCTGTTCTCCGTGCACCTCAAGGCCACGATGATGAAGGTCTCCGACCCGATCGTCTTCGGTCACGTCGTCCGCGCCTTCTTCCCGAAGACCTTCGCGAAGTACGGCGAGGCGCTGGTCGCCGCCGGCCTGTCCCCGAACGACGGCCTGGGCGGCATCCTCAAGGGCCTGGACTCCGTGCCGCACCTCGGCGCCGAGATCAAGGCGTCCTTCGAGGCCGAGCTCGCCGAGGGCCCCGAGCTCGCGATGGTCGACTCGGACAACGGCATCACCAACCTGCACGTCCCGTCGGACGTGATCGTGGACGCCTCCATGCCCGCGATGATCCGCACCTCCGGCCACATGTGGGGCAAGGACGGCGACGAGCACGACACCCTGGCGGTCCTGCCGGACTCCTCGTACGCCGGTGTCTACCAGGTCGTCATCGACGACTGCCGCGCCAACGGCGCCTACGACCCGTCGACCATGGGCTCGGTCCCGAACGTCGGCCTGATGGCGCAGAAGGCCGAGGAGTACGGCTCGCACGACAAGACCTTCGAGGTCCAGGCGGCCGGCACCGTCCGCCTGGTCGACACCGCGGGCACCGTCGTCCTGGAGCAGCCCGTCTCGGCCGGCGACATCTTCCGCGCCTGCCAGACCAAGGACGCGCCGATCAAGGACTGGGTCAAGCTCGCCGTGACCCGCGCCCGCGCCACCGGCGACCCGGCCGTGTTCTGGCTGGACGAGACCCGCGCCCACGACGCCCAGCTGATCGGGAAGGTCAACCAGTACCTCACGGAGCACGACACCGAGGGGCTGGAGATCAAGATCCTGGCGCCGGTCGACGCCACCCGCTTCTCCCTGGAGCGCATCCGCCGCGGCGAGAACACCATCTCCGTCACCGGCAACGTCCTGCGTGACTACCTCACCGACCTGTTCCCGATCCTGGAGCTGGGCACCAGCGCCAAGATGCTCTCCGTGGTCCCGCTGATGAACGGCGGCGGCCTCTTCGAGACGGGTGCCGGCGGCTCCGCCCCGAAGCACGTGCAGCAGCTGGTCCGGGAGAACTACCTGCGCTGGGACAGCCTCGGCGAGTTCCTCGCCCTCGCGGTCTCCTTCGAGCACCTCGCGCAGACCACGGGCAACGCCCGCGCGCAGATCCTGGCCGACACCCTGGACCGCGCCACGGCCACGTTCCTGAACGAGAACAGGTCCCCGGCCCGCAAGCTCGGCAGCATCGACAACCGCGGCAGCCACTTCTACCTGTCCCTGTACTGGGCGCAGGAGCTGGCCAAGCAGACCGAGGACGCCGCGCTCGCCGAGGCGTTCGCGGAGCTCGCCAAGAGCCTCACGGAGCAGGAGCAGACGATCGTCGACGAGCTCCTCGCCGTGCAGGGCTCCCCGGCGGACATCGGCGGGTACTTCCAGCCCGACGTGCAGAAGGCCTCGGCGGTCATGCGCCCCTCGGCCACCTTCAACCAGGCCCTGGACACCCTCGCCTGATCGAGGCCCGCTCCACCGCTGACGGGTACGCCCCGACCGGACACTTCCGGCCGGGGCGTACCCGTTTCCGCGTACGACATGGGCCGCGCGGCCGGGATTTCCTACGGTGGCGGCATGCCGTTCCCGATGAGCCGCACACCGTGGAGCTCATAGAGCACCGTGGAGCTCGTACAGGTATGAATGCGGACCCTCGCACCGGCAGGTGTCGTGCCGCCCTCGGTCGCCCCCCTCGGCCGTACCGCCGAGGCCGGGCCCGCACCACCGTCCTCGTTGCACCGCGTGTGTGCGTACGGGCCCGTGACCTCAGGGGGTGTGGTCGTCCGACTCGCTCAGAGTCCGAACTCCTGCGGCGACACGTTGAGGGCCGCGCACGCCTCCCGCAGCACCTGCTGCTCGGCCGGGGCGACAAAGCCGTCCGCGCCCGCCACGACGAAGCCGGTCTGCACGACAGCCCTGGCCTCCGTCGGCTTCTTCGCCGCCTTGGCGATCTCCTGCATGACCTCGGCCTTGCCCTGCTGGAAGTTGAACGACAGCTGGTCGACATGCTTGTTGAAGCGCTGCCGCAGCTGCTCCGGCGGGAAGTTCTGCAGCACGTCGTTCTGCAGGATCAGGGACTCGATCTGCTGCCGCTCGGCCGGGTCCACCGAGCCGTCGGCGGCCGCGACCAGGGCGCACATGGCCATGCTCGCGTCCCGGTACGCACCGCTCTTCAGCTCCGTCTTCAGGGACGTGAGCTGGGTCTTGAGCATGCCGACGAGCTGGGCTTTCGACCCTCCGCCGCTCGACCCGGAGCCCGGAACCGGCCCGGCCCCCGGCTGACCGTGCCCGTGTCCCTGTC
The DNA here is from genome assembly GCF_029968015.1 of Streptomyces luteolus. Classification (GTDB taxonomy): domain Bacteria; phylum Actinomycetota; class Actinomycetes; order Streptomycetales; family Streptomycetaceae; genus Streptomyces; species Streptomyces luteolus. The sequence continues at coordinate 167,283 of NZ_JASCIS010000015.1, read as the reverse complement.
CCTGTCCCTGTCCCTGTACGTGGCCGCCGGAGCCGCGTGCTCCCTGTGCCTGCTGCTGCAGACCCTTGGCCTGGTCCTTGATCCGGTCCCACATCGCCATCCGTGCCACCTCGGCTAGCCGTTCACTGGTACGTGCGCTCACACGACGCATCGCTTTGCCAACGCCTTACCTTTCCGTGAAGTTCCTTCCGGGGCAAACACGTTGGGTCCGGGCACACGTTGGGTCCGGGCAGGTGGGCGCGGGGTGCTGCGGCCCTGCTAGAGTCCCGTCGGCAGTTGAGCCTTCTCGGCGCGGATCCCGATCCGCCGAGGAGGCTTTTTTGCGTTCATCCACCGGAACTTCCCGGCAAGCCCCCGAGAGCGGAGAGCCCTGTCATGAGCCGACCGACGAACACCCTTACCGAGTCCAGCACTTGGCGCCTCGGCGGTGAGCTGCCCGTCCACCGCATCGGCCTCGGCGCGATGCGGCTCACCGGCACCGCACCCTTCGACGGCGGCGTGCCGCGCGACCGGGAGCAGTCGATCGCCGTGCTCCGGAGGGCCGTCGACCTCGGCGTGAACCACATCGACACGGCCGCCTTCTACTTCTCCGCGACGCGCTCCGCGAACGAACTGATCAACCGGGCCCTCGCGCCGTACTCGGACGATCTGGTCATCGCGACCAAGGTGTGGCCGGGCCGTGACCCCTCGGGCGCCTGGTGGTGGGCGACACCGGCACAGCTGCGCGGCCAGGTCGAGGAGAACCTGCGCCAGCTCGGCCGCGACCATCTGGACGTGGTGAACCTGCGGGTGCCTCCGAGCCGGCGGAACGGCTCGATCGCCGAGCACTTCGGCGCGCTGGCCGACCTCCGTGACGCCGGGCTGATCCGCCACCTCGGCGTCTCCAACGTGACGTCCGCGCAACTCGCCGAGGCCCTGGACATCGCACCCGTCGCCTGCGTCCAGAACCCCTTCGGGATCGGGGCGTCGAGCGAGGACCGGGCCCTCCTCGAACACTGCGGACAGCTCGGCATCGCCTTCGTTCCCTTCTACGCGATCGCGGGGTCAGCGGGCGACGCGGGGGCGGCCGCCGAGGAGAGCGCGGAGGTCCTGGCCGTCGCCCGCGCGCACGGCGCGTCCGCCGCGCAGGTCCGGCTGGCCTGGACCCTGCGCCAGGGCCCGCACGTCCTGGCGATTCCCGGCACCGGCGACCCGGACCACCTCGAGCAGAACACGGCAGCCGCCGAACTGCGCCTGTCGGACACGGAGTCGGCCCGCCTGACCGATGCGGCACGGCAGCGACCGGCCGGGGGCTAGGCCGCGTCCGTAAAGTTCCGCCTGCCGTAAAGTCCCGCCTGCCCGTAAGTTCCGCCTCCCCGTGGGGTCCCGCCTCCCCGCGACGGGCGGACGACGGGGCTCTACGGACACGACCTAGTCCATGATCCCTATGTCCCCCTCCACTACCGTCTGAATGATCTGCGGCCGGTCCCACAGGGCCAGGATCTCGTTGGCCAGGGCCACCGTGGACAGCACCTCCTGGTTCCCGTGCGCGGTGATCGCCGCCGCCGACAGGCCACGCGGGACCGCCCCCGCGTCGAGCAGTACGCGCCAGTCCTGCGGGGAGAGTTCCAGGTACTCCAGGCCCTTGAGCCCGGCTATCTCCAACGGGTCGGCGAGCGTGCCCGGGTACGCGACGAGCGTGCGAAGCCGGGGCAGGCCGAGCACCGGGGCGAGGCTCAGCGGCTCGGCCTCCCAGACGCCGATGGACAGCACCTCTAGCCCGGGGTGGGCGGCGGCCTCGACGCCGGGCAGGCTCCTTCGGTTGACGTGTGCCACGGCCGGCGGCCCGTCGGGGCCCGTGCCGCCGCTCGGCCCGCTCTCCCGGCCGAGGACCAGGTCGGTGAGCGAGTCGGCGATCAGCTCCGCACCGATGTTGAACTCGTGGCTGAGCATCACGATCTGCCCGACGTGCCCGCGCGGGCCGGGCGTGAGGTCCACCGCGAGCCGGTCCCCGCCGCCGTTGTCGCCGAAGACGATCCAGCCCGGCGAGCCGACCAGGCCCTGCACCGCGTCCTCGTCCCGGGTGATGACCGCCTCCTTCGCCGCGAACCGCCAACTGGTCGTCCGCGAGGCCGCGTTCGCGACGTACACCTCGTCCAGCGGGAAGAGCTCGCAGCCCACCGACCGGTACGCGCGCTCCGCCGCATCCTCGTCCTCGCCCCAGTCCTCCCACTGTCCACGCGTCACGCGATAGAGCGCCTTCAGCTCCTCCGGCAGAGGGGCGCCGAGCCGGGCCTCCGCCGCCGCGACCTCCGCGTCCGTGGCGCCGACGGCACCCGGCGGCATCCGGTCACGCAGGGTCCGTTCCAGGAGCGCCGGGTCGGCGGAAGGGGCGGGGCCCGACTCCCGCACCGGCTCAGGCAGTCGGCGCCAGGGCTCCGGAACCGCGCCCTCCACCAACAGCAGGGCCCCCGGATGCGCGCCGCCGATCCCGGACTCCACGGCCGGGCTCCGCCCGAGCAGGCGCAGCGTCACCGGTCCGGCCGCCGAGAACTCGGCCGTGAACGTGACGTCGTCGACCCCCGCGGCCGACAGCGCCCGCCGCACCGGCTCGACCGCCTCCGCCTGCTCGCGTATCCCCACGTCCCGCGCCGCCCGGTCCGAACGCGGGACGTCCTCGCGTGACGGCAGGCTCCAACCGGCCTGCCCGATACGGCCCGACGCGTACGAGGGTGTGCCGTCGCGCCCCGGTGCGCGCCAGACCCGCAGCAGGCGAAGCAGCGGCTCCCACGTCGAGAAGGCGTGCACCGAGGACGAGTTGACGTTCCGATCAGTCATGCCCCCGACCGTACGTGCCACCACTGACAACGAGCCCGCACCCGCCCCGCGACCGGGCTCAGGCCCCGGGCTTGCGCCCCCACGCCGAGATCATCGGCGATGTCGCCAGGTCGAGGTCGCCCGCCGCGACGTGGGCCAGGTGGGACTCGATCTCCGCCCGCGTCGCGAGCCCCTTGGCGACCAGCTGGTCCCGTACCTGCTCCACCGTGGCGCGTTCGAGCTCCGCGCAGGCCGGCCCGGTGACCGGGAAGTACGCGTCGGCCCGCACCTCGGTCAGCCCCGCCCCGCGCAACAGGCGCGGCAGCCGCCGCCCGTACGAGAGGTCCGCGCCGCGCTCGGTGAGGAGGGCGCGGAAGCCGTGCTTCAGCTTGTTGGCGAGGCGCTACTCCGGGCCCGACTCGTCGGGGCAGACGAGCGGCTGGAGCGCTGGATCGGCGTCCTCAAGCAGCAGCACTCCGCCGGGCCGCAGGGAGTCCACCAGGACGCGCAACGCCCGCTCGCGGTCGGCGACATGAACCAGGACGAGGCGGGCGTGGACGAGGTCGAAGGGGCCGGGCGGCGGCTCGTCGGCGACGACGTCGTGCCGGCGGACCTCGACCTGCGGGGCGCTGACCGCGCGCGTCCACGACGTGTCGATGTCGGTGGCCAGCACGTACCCGTAGGGCCCGACCCGCTCGGCGAGTCCGCGTACGACGGAAGGACCACCGGCCCCCACCTCCCAGCAGCGCCAGCCCGCCGTGACGCCGATGGTGTCGAAGTGGCGGAAGGTGGAGGCGTCGAAGAGGCTCGCAAGGGCGTCGAAGCGCTCGCCCGCCTCGGACTGCCGGTTGTCGAGGAGATAGCCGTCGCCGGGGTGCTGCGTCATGCCCCGATCATGCGCCAAGGACCGAAGGCTCGGCCGCAGCGGCTGCCTCAGTCGTCGGCGGCCACCAGGAGGGCGAGGGTGCCCAGGTGGCGGTCGATCAGCACCAGTTCATGGAACTCGATGTGGATCGGGCCGTAGTCGTGGTGGGCGTTCTCAGGGAGGGGGCCGAGTGCGTACCGGCTCGTCGCCTGGCGGATCGGGGTGTAGACCGCCTCGTGAAGCCTCGCGTCCAGATCTGGGGGAAGCGGGACGCCGCTGGTGGCCCACGTGTGAATCGTGCCGGTCGCGCTCGGCTCGTCGACGGCCGCGTACGTGCCGGGGGTGATCCGATCCACCCACCACTGGCCATGGCGGGGTTCGAGCGAGACGCCGGCTCCGTCGTAGGTGTCCCGGAACTCCGGGTGGGCGATCAAGGCGGTCAGCACGTCCTGATCGGTCGGTGAGCCGGGCGGCAGGTGGAATCGCTTGATGTGCACCCATCGGTATCCGTGGCCCCGCCCGTCCGGGAAGTCGAAGTCCTTGAAGTTGATGAAGGGGCTGTCCCAGTGGGTGAGCGCATGGTGCATACCGATCAGGATCACAGACGGCCCGGAATCGACCTCCCGTGGCCCCGCCCGCCGTATCGCTTTGCATAAAACTTCGAAGCTACGTATAGTCATGCCATCACCGAGGAGGATCCGATGGCAGTACGTGCGGCAGTCGCAGGGGCGAGTGGATACGCGGGTGGGGAGCTGTTGCGTCTGCTGATCGGGCACCCGGACGTGGAGATCGGCGCCCTGACCGGGCACTCCAACGCCGGGCAGCACCTCGGCGCGCTCCAGCCGCATCTGCTGCCGCTCGCCGACCGCGTCCTCGAACCGACCACCGCCGACGTGCTCTCCGGCCACGATGTCGTGTTTCTCGCGCTGCCGCACGGCCAGTCCGCCGCCGTCGCCGAGCAGCTCGGCCCCGACGTCCTGGTGATCGACATGGGCGCCGACTTCCGGCTGCAGAACTCCGCGGACTGGGAGACCTTCTACGGCTCCGAGCACGCCGGCACCTGGCCGTACGGACTGCCCGAGCTGCCCGGCGCCCGCGCCGCGCTCGGCGGTACGAAGCGGATCGCCGTGCCGGGCTGCTACCCGACGGCCGTCTCGCTCGCCCTTGCCCCCGCGTACGCCGCCGGACTCGTCGAGGACGAAGCGGTGATCGTCGCCGCGACCGGCACCTCCGGCGCGGGCAAGGCGCTCAAGCCGCATCTGCTCGGCTCCGAGGTCATGGGCTCCATGTCGCCGTACGGCGTGGGCGGCGGGCACCGGCACACCCCCGAGATGATCCAGAACCTCAGCGCGGCCGCCGGGCGGAGGGTCTCCGTGTCCTTCACGCCGACGCTCGCCCCGATGTCCCGCGGCATCCTCGCCACCTGCAGCGCCAAGGCCGCGCCCGGCGTGACTGCGGAGGCGGTGCGCGCCGCGTACGAGAAGGCGTACGCGGACGAGCCGTTCGTGCACCTGCTGCCCGAGGGGCAGTGGCCCGCGACCGCCTCCGTCTACGGCTCGAACGCCGTGCAGTTGCAGATCGCGTACGACGCGAGCGCGGGCCGCGTCATCGTGATCAGCGCCATCGACAACCTGACCAAGGGCACCGCGGGCGGCGCGGTGCAGAGCATGAACATCGCCCTGGGCCTGGACGAGGCCACTGGGCTCTCTTCGATCGGAGTCGCACCGTGAGTGTCACCGCCGCCAAGGGCTTCACCGCCTCCGGCATCGCAGCAGGCATCAAGGAGAACGGGAACCCCGACCTGGCCCTCGTGGTCAACAACGGACCCCGCCTCGCCGCCGCGGGCGTCTTCACCTCCAACCGCGTCAAGGCCGCCCCGGTCCTGTGGTCGGAGCAGGTGCTCAAGGGCGGCCAGGTGCAGGCCGTGGTCCTCAACTCCGGTGGTGCCAACGCCTGTACGGGCCCGAAGGGCTTCCAGGACACGCACGCCACCGCCGAGAAGGTCGCCGAGGTGCTCGACCTGAACGCGGGTGAGGTGGCCGTCGCGTCCACCGGTCTCATCGGGGTGACGCTGCCGATGGACAAGCTGCTCCCGGGCGTGGAGAGCGCCGCCGCGCAGCTGTCCGAGCACGGCGGCGAGAAGGCCGCCATCGCCATCAAGACCACCGACACCGTGCACAAGACCGCGGTCGCCACCAGCGAGGCCGGCTGGACCGTCGGCGGCATGGCGAAGGGCGCGGGCATGCTCGCCCCCGGCCTCGCCACCATGCTGGTCGTCCTCACCACGGACGCCGACGTGGACACCGCACACCTCGACAAGGCCCTGCGCTCCGCGACCCGTACGACCTTCGACCGGGTCGACTCCGACGGCTGCATGTCGACCAACGACACCGTGCTGCTTCTCGCCTCCGGCGCGTCCGAAGTCGCCCCGGACCAGGGCGAGTTCGCCGAGGCCGTCAGGTCCGTCTGCGCCGACCTGGCGCGGCAGCTGATCGGGGACGCCGAGGGCGCGAGCAAGGACATCCGGATCGAGGTCGTCAACGCGGCGAGCGAGGACGACGCCGTCGAGGTGGGCCGCTCCATCGCCCGCAACAACCTCCTCAAGTGCGCCATCCACGGCGAGGACCCCAACTGGGGCCGGGTGCTCTCCGCGATCGGCACCACCTCCGCCGCCTTCGACCCGAACCAGCTGAACGTCGCCATCAACGGCGTCTGGGTCTGCAAGGAAGGCTCGGTCGGCGAGGACCGCGACCTGGTCGACATGCGCTACCGCGAGGTCGCCATCACCGCCGACCTGGCCGCGGGCGGCGCCGAGCCGGTGGTGATCTGGGCCAACGACCTGACCGCCGAGTACGTGCACGAGAACAGCGCCTACTCCTCCTGACGCCCATTCCTCCTGACGCCCATTCCTCCTGAACACCCGGGGACCCCGAGCCGATGAGCACTCGTAAACACACCGCACTGCCCAAGGCGCAGATCCTCGTCGAGGCGCTGCCCTGGCTGACCCGGCACCGCGGCAAGACCGTCGTCATCAAGTTCGGCGGGAACGCCATGGTGGACGAGGAGTTGAAGGCCGCGTTCGCCCAGGACGTGGTGTTCCTGCACCACGCCGGACTCAGGCCGGTCGTGGTGCACGGCGGCGGCCCGCAGATCAGCAAGGCACTCGACCGGCACGGCATCGTCAGCGAGTTCAAGGCGGGCCTGCGCGTCACCACCGAGGACGCCATGGACGTCGTACGCATGGTGCTCGCCGGACAGGTGCAGCGCGAGCTCGTCGGGCTGCTCAACCAGCACGGCCCGCTCGCCGTGGGCCTCACCGGCGAGGACGCGCACACGATCACCGCGACCAAGCACCAGCCGCGGATCGAGGGCGAGTTGGTGGACATCGGAAGGGTCGGCGAGATCACCGAGATCGACACGGGCGCCATCGAGGCGCTCCTGGAGGACGGCCGCATCCCGGTCGTCTCCTCCATCGCCCGCTCCGAGGACGACCACCATGTCTACAACGTCAATGCCGATACGGCGGCCGCGGCACTCGCTGCCGCCCTTGGCGCCGAGACCCTCATGGTCCTCACCGACGTCGAGGGCCTCTACGAGGACTGGCCGCACAGCGACGAGGTGATCAGCCGCCTCTCCGCCGCCCAACTGGAGAAGCTTCTGCCGGAGTTGAGCTCCGGCATGGTGCCGAAGATGGAGGGCTGCCTGCACGCCGTCCGCAACGGCGTGCACACGGCCCGCGTGATCGACGGGAGGGTCCAGCACTCGATCCTCCTGGAGATCTTCACAGACGAAGGAATCGGCACGATGGTCGTGCCCGACGAGCCCGAAGGGGGAGCGCAGTGACCGGCGGCAGCAACCAGGAGTACGCCCAGCGCTGGCAGGACGCGCTGATGGACAACTACGGCACCCCGCGGATGCCGCTGGTGCGCGGCGAGGGCCTGAAGGTCTGGGACGCGGACGGCACCGAGTACGTCGACTTCGTCGGCGGCATCGCCGTCAACGCCCTCGGCCACGCCCATCCCGCGGTGGTCCGCGCGGTCAGCGACCAGGTGGCGACGCTCGGCCAGATCTCCAACTTCTTCATCGCGGAGCCGACCGTCGCCCTCGCCGAGAAGCTCCTCCACCACTTCGGCCGCACGGGCCGGGTGCTGTTCTGCAACTCGGGCGCGGAGGCGATCGAGGCGGCCTTCAAGATGGGCCGCCTGACCGGGCGTTCGCACATGGTCGCCACCGAGGGCGGCTTCCACGGCCGTACGATGGGTGCGCTCGCGCTCACCGGCCAGCCCGCCAAGCAGCAGCCCTTCGTGCCGCTGCCGGGCGACGTCACGCACGTCCCGTACGGGGATGCCGAGGCGCTGCGGGCGGCCGTCACCGAGGACACCGCGCTCGTCGTGATCGAGCCGATCCAGGGCGAGAACGGCGTGGTCGTGCCCCCGGCCGGCTACCTGAAGGCGGCCCGCGAGATCACCTCCGCGACCGGCACCCTGCTCGTCCTCGACGAGGTGCAGACCGGCATCGGGCGGACCGGCCACTGGTTCGAGTACCAGGCCCACGAGGGCGTCCAGCCCGACATCGTGACGCTCGCCAAGGGCCTCGGCGGGGGCCTGCCGATCGGCGCGACCGTCGCGTTCGGCGCCGCCGCCGACCTCCTCAAGCCCGGCCAGCACGGCACGACGTTCGGCGGCAACCCGGTGGCCTGCGCGGCCGGAGTCGCCGTACTCGACACGATCGCGGCGGACGGGCTGCTCGACAACGTCAAGCGGCAGGGGGAGCGGCTGCGGGACGGGATCGAGGGTCTCGGTCATGGACTTGTCAGCCATGTCCGGGGCGCGGGGCTGCTCCTGGGTATCGTGCTCACCGAGCCGCTCGCACCCCGGGTGCAGCAGGCCGCCCAGGACGCCGGTTACCTGGTGAACGCCCCCGCGCCCGACGTGGTCCGCCTGATGCCCGCGCTGACCCTCACGGACGCCGAGACGGAAGCGTTCCTCCAGGCTCTGCCCGGCATCCTCGACCGGGCGGCGGGCGCGGCCGACGGGGACGGACGATCCGGAGAATGAGACGACGATGAGCCTGCGCGACAACGAGCCCGGTGCGGAGGGCGGCCCCGCCGTCCCGCAGACCCGCACGGCCCGGCACCGCCGGATCGTGGACATCCTCAACCGTCAACCGGTGCGCTCCCAGAGCCAGTTGGCGAAACTGCTCGCGGACGACGGCCTGTCCGTCACGCAGGCCACGCTCTCCCGCGACCTGGACGAGCTCAACGCGGTCAAGATCCGCAACAACGAGGGCGACCTGATCTACGCGGTGCCCAGCGAGGGCGGCTTCCGCACCCCGCGCGCCCCGCTCGGGGAGTCCGCGAAGGAGGAGCGGATGCGCCGCCTCTCCGGCGAGCTGCTGATCTCCGCGGAGGCCTCGGCCAACCTGGTCGTCCTGCGCACCCCGCCGGGCGCCGCGCAGTTCCTCGCCTCGGCCATCGACCAGGCCGAACTGCACGACATCCTCGGCACGATCGCCGGTGACGACACGCTGATGCTGATCAGCCGCGAACCGGACGGCGGCCAGGCCCTCGCGGACCACCTGCTGTCCCTGGCCCAGAACGCGCGCTGAGCAGCCCTCCTTACGTACGACGAAGGCCCCCGCGGCAACTCGCCGCGGGGGCCTTCCTTTCCCCGCGTACCCTCACGCCTTGCGCGAGCGGCGGGCCATCCACGCGGCGACCACCGCGCCGGACACGTTGTGCCAGACCGAGAACACCGCGGCGGGCAGGGCCGCGAGCGGGCTGAAGTGGGCCGTGGCGAGGGAGGCGGCGAGACCGGAGTTCTGCAGGCCGACCTCGAAGGCGAGCGCCCGGCTCGCGGGCTGCCCGAGCCGGGCCAGCTTGCCGACCGCGTAACCGAGGGTCAGGCCGAGGCCGTTGTGCAGGACGACGGCGAGGAGGACCACGGCGGCGGCCGACTTGATGGCGGTGGCGCTGCCCGCCACGACGACGGCGACGATCACCGAGATGGTGAGCGCGGAGAGCCACGGCAGGGCGCCGAGGAAGCGGTCCACGTACCGGCCCGCGAGCAGGCGTACGGCGAGGCCCGCGAGGACGGGCAGCAGCACGGTCTTCAGGATGTCGGTGGTCATCGCGCCCGCGTCGATGGGCAGGAACGTGCCCGCGAGCAGCAGCGTCAGGGCGGGCGTCAGGAGTGGCGCGAGCAGGGTCGAGACGCTGGTGACCGAGACGGAGAGCGCGACATCGCCACGGGCCAGGTAGGTCACCACGTTGGACGCGGTGCCGCCCGGCGCGCAGCCCACGAGGATGACACCGGCGGCGAGTTGGGGAGGCAGCGAGAGCGCGTGCGCGATCAGCCAGCCGAGGCTCGGCATCACGAGGTACTGCGCGGCGAGCCCGAGCAGCACCACCCAGGGCCGCTTGGCGACGCCCTTGAAGTCGAGCGGCGTCATCGTCAGGCCCATGCAGAACATCACGATGCCGAGCAGATACGGCACGGACGCCTTCCAGTCCGTGAAGGCGCCGGGTATCAGCAGGCCGAGCGCGCCGGCGGCGAGCACGAGCACCGGGAAGACGGTGACGGCACGGCGGGCGGTCCGGTCCTCCGACGCGGTCGTGCTGGGGTTCGTCTGTTCGGTTTCCACGCGAGGATGCAACGCGCTGTCGGACGGGCACCGCAATGCCGTCTCGGTATGTGGTCGCTACAGCCAGTCGCTCAGGCGCGGCTCGGCGGCAGCGGAAGCGGCACCCCCGGCAGTCCGTCCATGCTCTGGGCGATCGTCCGCTTCTCGAAGTACGCGCTCAGCGTGGCGTCGTCCTCGCGGGCGAACCGCCTGGCGTGCAGATCGCGGTCCTCGTCGTACGTCATGAAGGGCACGCCGTAACCGCAGCTGTCGCGGATGTGCTCGGCGGTGACGACGACGATCGCGCGCAGCCCGTGCAGGGCCGGGTCGATGTCCGGGAAGCGGGCCAGGAGTTCGGGGAAGCGCGGGTCGTCGCGGAAGACGGGCTCGCCGCGGCCGTGCACGCGGACGATGTTCGGCGGGCCCTGGAAGGCGCACCACATGAGCGTGATACGGCCGTTCTCGCGCAGGTGCGCGACGGTCTCGGCGTGGCTCCCGGCGAAGTCCAGATACGCCACGCGCTGCTCGTCGAGGACCGCGAAGGAGCCGGAGAGGCCCTTGGGGGAGAGGTTGATCGTGCCGCTCTCGTCGAGCGGCGCGGTGGCCGTGAAGAACACCGGCTGCGCCTCGATGAAGGTACGCAGCCTGCCGTCTATGCGCTCGTAGGTCTTTCCCATGCCCTGGATTATCGACGAAAAGTTATTCGTTTGTCTAACAAATTCTGCCGACGGGCAGGCAGATTGACGAAACATACGGTCCACTGCATACTCATGCATACACGTCCTGTCGCAGAGCAGTAGCGTGAGCGTGTGCCGCCCATCACCCACCCCGAGGAGCAGAGCAGTGAGCAGCAACAGCGGTGACGTACGGCTGTGGGGCGGTCGTTTCGCCGACGGGCCCGCCGAGGCCCTGGCGAAACTCTCCGCGTCCGTGCACTTCGACTGGCGCCTCGCCCCGTACGACATCGCGGGCTCCCGGGCCCACGCGCGCGTGCTGCACAAGGCGGGCCTGCTGACGGCGGACGAGCTGGAGCGGATGATCGCCGGGCTCGACCTGCTCGAACAGGACGTCGCCAGTGGTGAGTTCACCGGCACCATCGCCGACGAGGACGTGCACACCGCCCTGGAGCGCGGCCTCCTGGAGCGGCTCGGCCCGGACCTCGGCGGCAAGCTGCGCGCCGGCCGGTCCCGAAACGACCAGGTCGCCACGCTCTTCCGGATGTACCTGCGCGACCACGCCCGGATCATCGGCGGACTGATCGCCGAGCTCCAGGAGGCCCTCGTCGGCCTGGCCGAGGCCCACCCGGACGTCGCCATGCCGGGGCGCACACACCTCCAGCACGCCCAGCCGGTGCTCTTCGCCCACCATGTCCTCGCGCACGTCCAGTCCCTGTCCCGGGACGCCGAGCGGCTGCGTCAGTGGGACGACCGGACGGCGGTCTCCCCCTACGGTTCGGGCGCGCTCGCCGGCTCCTCGCTCGGCCTCGACCCGGAGGCCGTCGCGCAGGACCTGGGCTTCGAGCACGGCAGCGCGGGCAACTCCATCGACGGCACGGCCTCGCGTGACTTCGTCGCCGAGTTCGCCTTCATCGCCGCGATGATCGGCGTGAACCTCTCCCGGATCGCCGAGGAGATCATCCTCTGGAACACGAAGGAGTTCTCCTTCGTCACGCTCCACGACGCCTTCTCCACCGGCTCGTCGATCATGCCGCAGAAGAAGAACCCGGACATCGCCGAGCTGGCGCGCGGCAAGTCCGGCCGCCTCATCGGCAACCTGACCGGCCTGCTCGCGACCCTCAAGGCGCTCCCGCTCGCGTACAACCGCGACCTCCAGGAGGACAAGGAGCCGGTCTTCGACTCCTGCGACCAACTGGAGGTCCTGCTCCCGGCGTTCACCGGCATGATGGCCACGCTCACGGTCAACCGGGAGCGGATGGAGGAGCTCGCCCCGGCCGGCTTCTCGCTCGCCACCGACATCGCCGAGTGGCTGGTCAAGCAGGGCGTGCCGTTCCGCGTCGCGCACGAGGTCGCGGGCGAGTGCGTCAAGGAGTGCGAGCAGCACGGCATCGAGCTCGACCAGCTCACCGACGAGCAGTTCGCGAAGATCTCCGAGCACCTCACGCCCGAGGTGCGCACGGTCCTGAACGTGCCGGGCGCCCTCGCCTCGCGCTCCGGCCGCGGCGGCACCGCGCCCTCGGCGGTCGCCGTCCAGCTCGCCGAGGTCAAGGCCGACCTCGCGGTCCAGCAGGCCTGGGCCACCGCCAAGCACTGATCGCGTTCCTACAGCGCCGCCGCCCAGTCAGCGAGCGCGTCGAAGTCCGCCCGGGCGAGCCCGCAGCGGGGATCGACGCGCAGCAACAGGGCGGCGGCGAGGTGGTTCCGCTCCACATACGCGTGGTCGTGCTCCGTGATGTCGTCGTCGACCCAGGCGAACGGCCGCCCGGCCGCGTACTCAAGCACGTAGCTCGTCTTCCAGAAGGTCCCGCGCGGGGATGCGCAGTGCAGCGCGGGCCAGTCGACGAACGGCAGCTCGGGCAGCCCGAGCCGGTGCCCGACCCGCGCGCTCCCCTCCCTCTCCCCGGCCGTCGCCCACACCAGCTCGTACTGCTCGGTCAGGATGAGCAGCTCGCCTCCCTGCTCGGGCCGCAGCGGAACGTCGACGTCGATGAGCAGTAAGGGTCTCGTCATGCGCACAGCCTTCCCCTTCTCCCACTCGTGAGGCGTGTTCTCCCACTCGTGAGGCGTGGAATGATCAGGTGAGACATTTGTGTCTCACTTGGGGTACGGTTGTCTCATGACAGTCGACCGCACCCAGGTGCTCCGCTCCGCCGCCGCCCTGCTCTCCCGGAAGTCGACGGCGACCATGGACGAGGTCGCCCGCGCCGCAGGCATCGGCCGCGCCACCCTGCACCGGCACTTCGCCGGGCGGGAAGCGCTGGTCAGGGCCTTGGAGGAGATGGGCATCCAGGAGCTGGAGGCCGCCATCGACGCGGCGGCGCTCGACGAGGGGCAGGCCGACGACGCCGTACGACGGCTCGTCGCCGAAGTGGAGCCCCTCGGCCCGCTCCTGTCCTTCCTCGTCGGCGAGAACCAGCTCTTCGAGGGCGACCAGCAGAACGAGGGCTGGGCCCGGCTCGACGCCCGCGTCTCCCGCCTCTTCCGGCGCGGACAGGAACAGGGCGTCTTCCGGATCGACCTGACCCCGGCCTGGCTCACCGAGGCGTTCTACGGACTCGTGGGCGCGGGCGCCTGGGCCGTCCAGGACGGACGGCTCGCGGCCAAGGAATTCCAGTACATGATCGTCGAGTTGCTGCTCGGCGGCGCCCGGCGGAGCGTGGAGAAATGACCAGCACAGCGCAGCGTGTGACGAAGGAGCAGGAGGGGCGTCACCCGGGCCGCTGGCTCGCCCTCGCCGTGCTCGTCCTGGCCGTCCTGCTCGTCGCGGTGGACGCGACCGTACTCGGCCTCGCCACCCCGTTCCTCAGCGAGGACCTCAAGCCGTCCGGCACCCAGCTGCTCTGGATCGGTGACGTCTACTCGTTCGTGATCGCCGGTCTGCTCGTCTCCATGGGCAGCCTCGGCGACCGCATCGGCCGCAAGAAGCTGCTGCTCACGGGCGCGGTCGCGTTCGGCGCGGTCTCGGTGCTCAACGCGTACGCCACCACGCCCGAGATGATGATCCTGGCCCGCGCGCTGCTCGGTGTCGCGGGTGCGACGCTGATGCCGTCGACCCTCGCGCTGATCCGGAACATCTTCCACGACCCCAAGGAGCGCAGCGTCGCCGTCGGCATCTGGGGCGCCGCCGCCTCGGCCGGCGCCGCGGTCGGTCCGCTCGTCGGCGGCACCCTGCTCAACCACTTCTGGTGGGGCTCGGTCTTCCTGATCAACCTGCCGGTGATGGCGGTCCTGGTGCTCGTCGGCATCAAGCTGCTGCCCGAGTCGCGCGACCCGCACCCGGGCCCGTGGGACCTGCTCAGCGTCGTGCTCTCCCTGGTGGGCATGGTCGCGGTGGTGTACGCCGTGAAGGAGGCGGCCGTGCACGGATTCCGCTGGGACATCGCGGTCGCCGCGGTGGTGGGCGTTGTCGGCCTGATCTGGTTCGCCCGGCGGCAGTTGACGCTCAAGTCGCCGCTGCTCGACATGCGGCTCTTCCAGCACCGCGGCTTCTCCGGGGCCGTCCTCGCCGACCTGCTGACCATCCTCGGCCTCGCCGGCCTGGTCTTCTTCCTCTCCCAGTTCCTGCAACTGGTGCAGATGCGCTCACCGTTGGGCGCCGGGCTCATCGAACTGCCCGCGGCCCTCGGCGCGGTGGGCACGGGGCTCGTCGCGGGCCTCGTCGCCCGGCGGACCTCGGTCCGGCTCACCGTGTCGGCCGGGCTCGCGGCGGTCGGCCTGGCGCTCGCCGCGTGCACGGCCCTCGACGCGCACACCCCCGTTGTCCTGATGTGCGTCGCGCTGTTCCTCGGCGGCGCGGGCGCCGGCCTCGCCTTCACGGTGACCGCCGACGTCATCCTCTCCAGCGTCCCCAAGGAGCAGGCGGGCGCGGCATCCGCGGTCTCCGAGACGGCGTACGAACTGGGCTCGGCCCTCGGCATCGCCCTGCTCGGCTCGGTCGTCACCGGTATCTACCGCGGCTTCACGGTCCCCGAGGGCGTACCGGCCCAGGCGGTCACCGCGGCCCAGGACTCGCTCGGCGGAGCGGTCGAGGTGGTGAACCAACTGCCCGCGGAACAGGGCGCGAAGCTGCTCGCGTCGGCACAGGCGTCGTTCACGACGGGCTTCGAGACGGCGGCGGGCGTCGCGGCGGCGGTGCTGTTCGCCACGGCGGTGGCGGCGTGGTTCATGCTCAAGGGGCAGCGGCTCGAAGACGGGCTGGAGCACTAGCAAGGTGAACGGGGCCGGGCTCACCCCCAGGGGCTCCGCCCCGGCCCCCGCTCCTCAAACGCCGGAGGGGCTGACAGGAAACGCCGGAGGGGCTGATTTTCAGGCGGCCTTCGCCTTGGTCGCGTACATGTCCACGTACTCCTGACCGGACAGCGCCATGACCTCGGCCATGACGGAGTCCGTCACGGCCCGCAGCACATAGCGGTCACGGTCCATGCCCTCGTACCGCGAGAACTCCATCGCCTCGCCGAAGCGGACCGTGACCCGGCCCGGGCGCGGCAGGCCCGCGCCGCCCGGCTGCAGCTTGTCCGTGCCGATCATCGCGAACGGCACCACCGGGGCGCCGGTCATCAGGGTCAGCCGGGCGATGCCGGTGCGGCCGCGGTACAGGCGGCCGTCGGGGGAGCGGGTGCCCTCCGGGTAGATGCCGAAGATACGGCCCTGCTCCAGGACACGGTGGCCGGTCATCAGCGCCGCGACACCGCCGCGGCCGCCGTCCCGGTCCACCGGGATCATGCCGACGCCGGTGAAGAACCACGCCATCAGGCGGCCCTTGAGGCTCTTGCCCGTGACGTACTCGTCCTTGCCGATGAAGAACACCTGCCGGTCGCAGACGAGCGGCAGGATCATCGAGTCGATGAACGTCAGGTGGTTGCCCGCGAGGATCACGGGGCCGTCGCCCGGAATGTTTACCGCGCCCTCCACCCGTGGACGGAACATCAGGCGCATGACCGGTCCGAGCACTGCCTTGATGAACGCGAAGCGGGACAACGGTTCCTCCGGTGTCAAGGGTCTGGCAAGGGGCGACTGTGCAGGTGAGGACGATACTCGCGGACACGTCCGGAATGCACACCGGGGTTCATCCACTGGATACGCACTGTTGATCCATGTTGGCTCTCCGTTGGCCGTTCCTTGGTGCCAGGGGCTCCCTTCCGCCATCTGACGGGCCCTAACATCGGCCAGTCAGCCGACAGGCGCGTGCACACCACGAGCGCGAGGAGCGCATATGAGCCACGGAGAGCAGGGCCGGCAGGGTCAGCGGGACATGGCGGGGGAGCGGTCGGGCGCGGGCGGACCCGGCAGGCGTTCCCTGCTCGGCGCGGCGGTGCTCGGCGCGGGCGGAGCCGCGTTCGGCCTGGCCGGCACGGCGAGAGCCGACGACGGCGGGAGCGGTTCGGGGCGCCGTGGCGTCGCCTCGCTGCCGGTGCCGACGGTCGTCGCGCACCGCGGCGCCAGCGGGTACCGGCCCGAGCACACCCTCGGCTCGTACCAACTCGCCCTCGACATGGGCGCGCACGTCATCGAGCAGGACCTGGTGCCCACCAAGGACGGCCATCTCGTATGCCGTCACGAGAACGACATCACCGGCACGACCGATGTCGCCGACCACCCCGAGTTCGCCGCCCGCAAGGCCACGAAGTCCGTCGACGGGAAGTCCCTGACCGGCTGGTTCACGGAGGACTTCACGCTCGCCGAGCTGAAGACGCTGCGCGCGAAGGAGCGCATCCCGAAGAACCGCCAGGAGAACACGGTCTACGACGGCCACTGGGAGGTGCCCACGCTCGAAGAGGTGCTGCGCTGGGCCGAGAAGGAGGGGCGTCGGCGGGGCCGTCCGGTCTGGCTGCACATCGAGACCAAGCACCCCACGTACTTCCGCAAGCTCGGCCTCGGCCTGGAGGAGCCGCTCGCGAAGCTGCTCCGCAGGTACGGGCGGCACAAGAAGCACTCCCCGAACTTCGTCCAGTCATTCGAGCCGAGCAGCATGCAGCGGATGAGCAGGCTCATCGACGGGCCGCGCGTGGTGCTGCTCTCCAGCGCGTCCAGCCGCCCCTGGGACTTCGTGGAGTCGGGCGACCCGCGCACCGTCGCCGACCTGGTCAAGCCCGAGGGCCTGAAGTGGATCGCCTCGTACGCCCAGGGCATCGGGCCCACGCTCGACCTGGTCATCCCGCGCGACAAGGAGGGCCGCCTCACCGAGCCCACGACCCTGGTCCGGGACGCCCACGCGGAGGACCTGCTCCTCCACCCGTACACGATGCGCAACGAGAACACCTTCCTCCCGCTGGACTTCCGCAAGGGCACGGACCCCAACGCGTACGGGGACGTCTTCGGCGCGCTCAAGACGTACTTCGCCACGGGCATCGACGGAATCTTCTCCGACAACCCGGACACGGCGCTGCTCGCGGCGGAGGACTTCCGCGGGGATTAGGGGGCGGGTGCGTAAGGCGGGGCAACCACCGTGCCCTGCACCTCTGTTGGGGGCGACGGCGGTCGAGGGTCGCGAGCCGCCCGTCGCGTCAAGCGCGGAGGGCCGCGGACCGCTGCGGGTGACTCCGGCCCGCTCCGGAAACTCCGCGCCGGGGCGGGCGCGTCACCACCGGCATGATCCACAACTGCGCAGAACACCTGGTGACCGCACTGCGCCCGCTGCTCGTCGCCGAAGTGGCCGCCGAGGCGCCGGTCGTCGGGGTCGACCCCGACGATCTGGAACAGGCCGTGTGGGTAAGGCTGTTGGAACACCTCGACCGGATCGGCCCACCTGCCGATCCGGAGCGGTGGCTGCGGGAGAGCGTCCACGCGGAGGCCTGCCGCGAGGAGTGGGCCGGCGCACGGGAACGGTGCTACGGCGGCGATCCGGCCCCCACGGCGCACACCTGCCCCGAACGCGCTCTCCTCAGGGCCGAGCGCCGCCGACTCCTCCGGGACGCCGTGCGGCGGTTGCCTGCCCGGTGCGCCACGCTGGTCGACGCGCTGCTGTCGCCTCGCGATCTGACGTACCGGGAAATCGCGGGGGAGTTGGGCATCTCTCAGGGCAGCGTGGGTCCGGAACGCGCCCGCTGCCTGGAACGCCTCCGCATGCTGCTGGCGGTGGAGGACTTCGGCGTCTAGCCGGGAGACGCACCCCCCCGGCGGCCCTCGCCGCACCAGTCGGCGAGGCAGCCGTGGCCGGCCCCTGCGGCTGCCGTGGCCCGGGAGTGCGGGTCGGGCCGGTGGGGTGGCCGACGCAGACCGTCACCCCGTACCGCGAAATCCCAGGGAAGTTGACTATCTCACAAGGCAGTTTGGGGCTGGAGCGTTCCCGGGGCCTGGGATGCGTGGGCAGAATGCTCGCGGAGGTTGCGGCACCCGGACTGTTGGGGAAAGGTGCGAGCAAGGGCAACCGGCGGACAGGTGAGCGGGAGGCGTGCGCATATGGGCATGAGCGTGACCATCTCAGCGGCGGAGACTCAGGACGCCGAGCAGATTCTGAAACTGCAGTACCTCTGCTACCAGAGCGAGGCGGAGCTGTACGGCGACTACTCCATCGAGCCGCTCACCCAGCCCCTCGACTCGCTGCGTGCCGAACTGGACGCCGGCTGCGTCCTGGTGGCCCGGCTCGGCACGGAGGTCGTCGCCTCGGTGCGCGGCGGGGTCGACGCCGACGGCACGGCCCGGATCGACAAGCTGATCGTGCACCCGCGGATGCAGCGCCACGGCCTCGGCGGCCGGCTCCTGCTCGCGATCGAGGAGCGCCTCACCCTCGCGGGCGCCGTCAAGAGCTTCCAGCTGTTCACGGGCCACCGCAGCGAGAACAACCTGCAGCTCTACCGCAAGCACGGCTACGCCCCCGTCGGCACCCGGCAGGTGAACGAGCGCCTCACGCTCGTGACCCTCGCCAAGGAGGCCACCGACCCGGCGGCCTACGCCACCAGCGCCTGAGGCACGCGGACGCCGTGAGCTGTCGAGGGCCGGCGCCTTCGACAGCTCAGACCGCCGCCCGTACCTCCGTACGAGACCTGCGCAGCCAGAACAGCGCCGTCACCGGCAGCAGCACCGGGATGAACAGATAGCCCATCCCGAAGTCCGACCACACCGTGGCGTCCGGGAAGGCCGACGGCTCGACCAGCGTCCAGGCCCCGACCACGACCACACCCACCAGCTCGGCCGCGCAGCACGCGAGCGCCGCCCGCCGGGCCGTCTCGCCGCCGCGCACCAGGGTGTACGTGATGAACGCGTAGACCAGCGCCGCGAGCAGCGACAGCGAGTACGCGAGCGGCGCCCGGTCGAACTCCGTGGAGATCTGGTAGACCGAGCGCGACAGCGCGCCGACCACCATCACCCCGTACAGCCAGACCAGCAGCAGCCCCGGGCCCTTGATGAGCCGTGTGCGTTCCGCGGCCATCTCAGCCACCCCAGATGTCGTAGAGCCGAACCTGCAGCACCGCCAGGACCACGCCGGCCGCCGCGACCGTGATCGAACCCCAGCGGGTGCGCTCGGCCAGCGAGAGGAAACCCGCCGCCGGGACGCACGCGGCGCAGCCGATCAGATACGCCACGAAGATCGTCGTGCCCTGCTCCGGCTCCTGGCCGCGCGCCAACTGCACGACACCCACGACGAGTTGGACCACGGCGAGCAGGGTCACCACGGCCATGCCGATGAAGTGCCAGTCCTTGGTGGGCTGGTCGCGGAACGCCGCGAACCCGCACCACGCGGCGAGCAGCAGGGCGGCCACAGCGGTCGCGACCGTCAGGGCGATGAGCATGCCGAGACCCTATTACGGGACGAAAGTCCCCCCGCGCCCGGCCCTGGGTCCCACGCCGGGGGCCGGGGGTCCGGTAAGCGGCGCGGGGCGTTCCGCTTACGCTCGGAGCCATGAACATCCAGGCCGAGGCCCTCCTCTTCGACAACGACGGAACGCTGATCTCCTCCATGGAGTCGGTCTACCGCTGCTGGCGCCGCTGGGCCGAGGAGTACGGGATCTCCGCGGCCGACTTCGAGCGGGTCGAGCTCCACGGCCGCCCCGCCGTCGAGATCATCGCCGAGCTGCTGCCCGAGGAGCGGATACCGGGCGCCCTGAAGCGGATCGAGCAGCTGGAGGTCGAGGACGTGGCCGGCGGCGTGGTGCTGCTCCCCGGCAGCAAGGAACTCCTCGCCTCGCTGCCCCGCGACCGCTGGGCCGTCGTCACCTCCGCCACCCGCCCGCTCGCCGAGGCCCGGCTGCACGAGGTCGGCGTCGACTTCCCCGCGATGGTCGCCGCCGACGACATCACCCGCGGCAAGCCCGACCCCGAGCCCTTTCTGCTCGCCGCCGAGAAGCTGGGCGTCGACCCGGCCCGCTGCGTGGTCTTCGAGGACGCGCCCGCCGGACTTCAGTCGGGCCGCGCGGCCGGTATGACGACCGTGGCGTTGACCACAACCCACACCGCCGAAGAGCTCTCCGCCGACGTCGTCGTGGCCGACCTCTCGGCGGTGTCCGCGCAGGCCGTCGAGGGTGGCGTCGAGATCGTCACCGCCGGCTGAGGCCCCTCGCGCGCTGTCCCGGACAGCGGACCGATCCGGTCCGCTATTCGGACAGCCGTGATCGGCTCGTACGCCTGTCTGCTTTACTGGTCCGCATGACCACGACGAGCTACCGCACCCCTGCGACCGAGGCGATCACGACGCCCGGTGCTCGTTGTATGTGTCGAATGTGCGCCTTCTGAGGGCCCCCGCATCCCCGCCTCGCGCCCCGAAGCGAGCCCGCGAGCCGTGTCCGCGCACCATCCCCGAGCGGAACGAGCCCCGCCCCGCGCACGCGTACTCCCCGGTTCCTCCGTGCCCCGTACGAGAGTGCCCCGTACGAGAACCGTGCCCGGCTTCCGAAGAAGAATGCCCCGTGCCCGGCGCGCACCCCGCGCCCGCACTCGACAGTGACGGAAACCCCAGTGATCACCACTTCCGGCCTGACCAAGGTCTACCGCTCACGCGGTCGCGAAGTAACCGCTCTCGACGGCGTCGATCTGCACGTGCGCGAGGGGGAGGTGTACGGCGTCATCGGCCAGTCCGGCGCCGGCAAGTCCTCGCTGATCCGCTGCGTCAACCTCCTCGAACGCCCCACCTCCGGCACCGTGACGGTGGACGGCGTCGACCTCACCGCCCTCGCCGGCCGCGGCCAGCGCGCGAGCAAGGAACTGCGCCAGGCACGCAGCCGCATCGGCATGGTCTTCCAGCACTTCAACCTGCTGTCCTCGCGGACCGTGCAGGACAACGTCGAGCTGCCCCTGGAGATCCTCGGCATCAGCGGCCGAGAGCGCTCCCGCAAGGCCCTCGAACTCCTCGACCTCGTCGGCCTCTCCGACAAGGCCAGGAGCTACCCGGCCCAGCTCTCCGGCGGCCAGAAGCAGCGCGTCGGCATCGCCCGCGCCCTGGCCGGCGACCCGAAGGTGCTGCTCTCCGACGAGGCCACCAGCGCCCTCGACCCGGAGACCACCCGCTCGATCCTCCAGCTCCTGCGCGACCTCAACCAGCAGCTCGGCCTGACCGTCCTGCTCATCACGCACGAGATGGACGTCGTCAAGACCGTCTGCGACTCGGCCGCCCTGATGGAGCGCGGGCAGATCGTCGAGTCCGGCACGGTCGGCGAACTCCTCGCCACCCCCGGCTCCGAGCTGGCCGCGGCCCTCTTCCCGGTCAGCGGCGAGGCCTCCGGCGACGACCGCACCGTCGTCGACCTCACCTTCCACGGTGAGACGGCGACCGAGCCGGTCATCTCGCAGCTCTCCCGTACGTACAACATCGACATCTCGATCCTGGGTGCCGCGATGGACACCGTCGGCGGCAGGCAGGTCGGCCGGATGCGCATCGAACTGCCCGGCCGCTTCGAGGAGAACGTCGTGCCCATCGGGTTCCTGCGCGAGCAGGGGCTTCAGGTGGACGTGGCAGACGTGGCAGACGTGGCCGGACGCGCGGAGCTCGCCTCGGGCGAACCGCGGCTCGTGAAGGAAGGTGTCGCCAAGTGACCTGGTCGGAGATGCAGCCCCTGCTGGAGCAGGCCTGTCTGGACACCCTGTCCATGGTGGGCTGGTCCACGCTCATCGCCGTCGTCGGCGGACTGCCGCTCGGTGTGCTCCTCGTCCTCACGGACAAGGGCGGCCTGCTGCAGAACACCTTCGTGAACAAGGTCATCGGGCAGGTCGTGAACATCGCCCGCTCGATGCCCTTCATCATCCTGATGGTCGCCCTGATGGGCTTCACGCGCGCCGTCGTCGGCACCACCATCGGTGTCGAGGCCGCGATCGTGCCGCTCGCCGTCGGCGCCATCCCGTTCTTCGCGCGCCTCGTCGAGACGGCCGTACGCGAGGTCGACCACGGGCTCGTCGAGGCCGTGCAGTCGATGGGCGGCAACACCTGGACCGTCGTACGCAAGGTCCTCGTGCCTGAGTCGCTGCCCTCGCTGATCTCGGCGACCACCACGACGATCGTCGCCCTCATCGGCTACTCGGCCATGGCCGGCACGGTCGGCGCGGGCGGCCTCGGCGACATCGCCATCCGCTACGGCTACCAGCGCTTCGAGTCCAGCCTGATGTGGATCACCGTCGCGGTCCTCGCCGTCGTCATCTCGCTCATCCAGTTCGCCGGTGACAGCGGCGCCCGGGTTCTGCACCGCCGTGCGGGCAAGGGCGGCGAACCGCTCCGCTTCCGCGCCTTCACCGGCCTGCTGCCGGGCGGCCCGGCCACCTCAGAGGCGACCGCGACCGCCGGATCCCCGGCCAAGTCCGGCTGACACCTTCCTGCTTCCCGTCTTCCCCGTTGCCACCGACGGGGCGTACCACCCATGGAGAAAGGCACTTTTCGTGCGTAACACCACCAAGATCACCGCAGCTGTCCTCACCACCGGCGCCCTCACCCTCGGTCTGACCGCCTGCGGCGGCGGGGACGAGAAGGCCAAGGCCTCCGACCCGCTGATCGTCGCCGCGACCCCCGTGCCGCACGCCGAGATCCTGAACTACATCAAGGACAACCTGGCGGAGAAGGAAGGCCTCAAGCTGGAGGTCAAGGAGTTCACGGACTACGTCCAGCCGAACCAGGCCACCGAGGACGGCTCCGTCGGCGCCAACTACTTCCAGACCCAGCCGTACCTCGAGGACTTCAACAAGAAGAACGGCACGCACCTCGCGTCCGTCGCCACCGTCCACCTGGAGCCGCTCGGCCTCTACTCCGAGAAGCTCAAGAAGGCCGACGACCTGAAGAAGGGCGCCACCATCGCCCTTCCCAACGACGCCGACAACGAGAGCCGCGCCCTGCGCTTCCTCGCCGCCAATGACCTCATCACCCTGAAGAAGGGCGCCGAGGCCACCGCCACCCCGCAGGACATCGCGAAGAACCCGAAGGACCTCCAGTTCAAGGAGGTCGAGGCGGCGCAGACCCCGCGCTCCCTGAAGGACGTCGACGCCGCGGTCATCAACGGCAACTACGCCATCGGCGCCGACCTCAAGCCGGCCAAGGACGCGCTGTTCCTGGAGACCACCAAGGGCAACGACTACAACAACGTCCTCGCCGTGAAGGAAGGCGACGAGAAGGACCCGCGCGTGCAGAAGCTCGCCAAGCTCCTCACGTCGCCCGAGGTGAAGAAGTTCATCGAGGACAAGTACGCCGGCTCCGTCCTGCCCTCCTTCTGAGCATCTGAAGCAGAGAGCACACAGCCGTCATGCGCAACCGCACCCTGCCCGCAGCCGTCGTCGCCGGAGCCCTCGCGCTCGGCCTGACGGCCTGCGGCACCGGCGGCTCGGGCTCCGGCTCCGGCTCCGACGACAAGAGCGGCCCGCTCGTCGTCGGGGCCACCCCGACCCCGGCCGGCGAAGTCCTCACGTACGTACAGCAGAAGCTGGCGAAGAAGGCCGGACTCGACCTGGAGATCAAGGAGTTCACGGACTACGTCCTGCCGAACACCGCGCTCCAGGACGGCACCCTCGGCGCCAACCTGTACCAGCACAAGCCCTACCTGGACGACTTCAACGCGTCCAAGGGCACCACCCTGAGCGCGGTCACCGAGGTGTACCTGCCGCCCATGGGCCTCTACTCCGAGAAGGTCAAGAGCCCCGGCGAGCTGAAGAAGGGCGCCACGATCGCCCTTCCCAACGACACCACCAACGAGGGCCGGGCGCTCGAACTGCTCGCCTCCGAGGGGCTGATCGAGCTCAAGAAGGACGCGGGCGCCGACGCGAGCCCCGAGGACGTCGCGAAGAACCCCAAGGGCCTCACCTTCAAGGAGATCGAACCGGCCCAGCTGCCGCGCTCGTTGAAGGACGTCGACGCGGCGGTCATCAACAACAACTACGCGCTCGACGCCGGGCTCAGCCCCAAGAAGGACGCCATCCTTCTGGAGTCGGTCAAGGGCAATCCGTACAACAACGTCCTCGCCGTCAAGAAGGGTGACGAGGACGACCCGAGGGTCAAGAAGCTGGCGAAACTGCTGACTTCGCCCGAGGTGAAGAAGTTCATCGAGGAGAAGTACCAGGGCTCGGTCCTGCCGGTCACCGAAAACTGAACGGCAACGGATCCGCCGGACACCGGTACCTGACAAACCCTCACGTACCACGGGGCCCGCACCTGCCAAGGTGCGGGCCCCGTCGTGCGGTTCGGTGGGTGCATGCTGCATGCTGGGCACTTCGGCAGCAGAACAGCAGTGGTTCGGCAGCAGGCCGGCAGTGGTTCGGCGGCAGACCAGTAGTGACGGAGCGGCACGATGACGACGGCCAACTCGATGTTCCCGGACATCTCCATCAGCACGGAACGCCTCGTGCTGCGCCCGTTCGAGGAAGCGGACGTCGACGGCCTCACCGAGATGATGAACGACGAGAACGTCGTCGCCTGGACCACCGCACCCCAGCCGTACACCGAGGCCGACGCCCGCGCCTGGGTCACCGAACTCGCCCCCGCCGAGCGCACCGAGGGCCGCGGCATCGTCTTCGCCGTCACCGAGTTCCTCACCCAGCGCCTCGTCGGCATCGTGCACCTGCAGCACACCGACTGGCGGGTCCGCGCCAGCGAGATCGCGTACGTCGTCGCCCCCTGGGCCCGCGGCGAGGGGTACGCGTCGGAGGCCGCGCTCGCCGTCACCCAGTGGCTCTTCCGCGACCAGGCCTTCGAGCGCCTCGAACTGCGCACCGCCGCCGACAACGTCGCGTCCCAGCAGGTCGCCCAGAAGATCGGCTGCATCAGCGAGGGCATCCTGCGCGGCGCCTGCATAGCGCGTACGAGAGACGAGGACGGCGGCGGCTGGAGCGACAGCCGCACCGACCAGATCGTCTGGAGCCTTCTGCCCGAGGACCTCGACGGCATCGCCGACCAGCTGGCCGAGGCCTCCGGATACACCGCCTTCTCCGAGTGGAACTGAGCCGCCGCGGGCCGCAGTGAGCGCCCGCCGCCCGGGCCCGGCCCTCCCCGGATCCACCAGGTACGCTCACCAGGCCCGCCCCGTACCCGCACGACCGGCGGCCGCCCACTGACGACCTGCGAGAACCCCCAGGAGACTGACGACGATGGCCGACCGGGTCACGGTGATCGGCTGGGACGGCTCGCCCCTGACGGACGCGGCACGCTCCGCACTCGGCGCCGCGACGCTCGTGGCGGGCGCCGCCCACCACCTGGCGCTGCCCGAAGTGCCCGCCCGCGCCGAGCGCATCCGGCTCGGCAGCGTCTCGCTCGCCGCCCGCCGCATCGCCGCCCACCGCGGCACCGCCGTCGTCCTCGCGGACGGCGACCCCGGCTTCTTCGGCGTCGTACGCACCCTGCGCGCCCCCGAACACGGCCTTGAGGTCGAGGTCGTACCCGCCGTCTCCTCCGTCGCCCAGGCCTTCGCCCGCGCCGGCATGCCCTGGGACGACGCCCAGATCGTCGTCGCCCAGAGCCGCACCCTGCGCCGCGCGGTCAATGTGTGCCGCGCCCACACCAAGGTCGCCGTGCTCACCTCACCGGGCGCGGGACCCGCCGAGCTCGCCCTGCTGCTGCAGGGAGTGCACCGCACCTTCGTGGTCTGCGAGGAGCTCGGCACCGACCGCGAACGCGTCTCCGTGCTCACCTCCGACAAGGCCGCCGACGTCTCCTGGCGCGACCCCAACGTCGTCATCGTCATCGGCGGACCCGTCGGCCAGGAGCACGCCTGGATCGCCGGCCGCGACCCCGCCGCCCGCCCCCGCGGCTGGGCCCTGCCCGCGGGCGCCTATGGCGAGGACGGGCTCGACGAGGGCGAGAACGACCGCCTCCGCGCGGCCCAACTCGCCCGCCTGGGACCGCGCGTGGGCGACCTCGTCTGGGACATCGGCTCCGGCAGCGGCGCCTTCGCCGTCGAGGCCGCCCGGTTCGGCGCCGCCGTCATCGCCGTCGACCGGGACATCGCCGCCTGCGCCCAGACCGACCGCAACGCCCGCCGCTTCGGCGTCCCGCTGCAGATCCTCCGCGGCTCGGCCCCGCACGTACTGGAGGACCTGCCCGAGCCCGATGTCGTACGCGTGGGGGGTGGCGGCGCCGCCGTGGTCTCCGCCGTCGCCGACCGCAGGCCCGAACGGATCGTCACCCACGCCTCCACGCGCGACGAGGCCGAGTTGATCGGCCGCGACCTCACCGAGCACGGGTACGTCGTGGAGTGCGCGCTCCTGCAGACCGTCGAACTCGATACGCGCGCCTGGACGGAACGCGAACGCGCGGTCGCCTTCCTGATCTGCGGCGAGTTGGAAGCACGCGGCGAGTCGCCCCGCTGACGAGGGCACCGGGTGGTATCGCGCCCCGTGACCTTGCGACCCCGCCGCGCGCGGTAGGCTGGCCGATCGTTGTACCGCTCCCGGACGTTCGTCGGTTCGTACGTCAATGTCCGGTAGACGTGCCCGGTTTGAGGCGTGTGTGGTACGGCGTGGATCGGAGGACGCGCGACGTGGCGTAGTCCACAGCGGGCCGTGGCGGATCTTGGCGACACGGCGGTGGTCCGACCGCGAGAATGCCTGTGGCGCCTCTGCGCCAAGGGTGGGTACGCGGCCGTTCCGTGCCGCGCGGCGCGCACGCTCGTTCTTGTCCATGGGCGGTTGCCGCCGCCACGGGCGAGCCGGCCGAAGGAGAACGACCGATGGGCGAGGGGTACGCATGACCGACACCGGCCAGGTTCCGGGCGAGGGACTGCCTTCGAGCGCGGGCGCGGTGGACCAGGCGGGCGTTGCCGCACCCGGCGCGTACACCTACCTCGACCCCGCCGGCACCACCACCGAGGACGACGACCTGCTCTTCATGCCGGGCGCCCAGGGCGCCTGGACCGAGGGCCAGCCCGGCTACGCGCCGCAGGCCGCGGGCTTCGACCAGCCTCGGACTCCGGGGTACGAACAGGCCGCGGCTCCGGCCGAGTCGATCCCGTACGAGCAGGCTCCGCAGGTGATGGGCGGACAGCAGCCCTCGCAGTCGCCGCAGTCGCCGCAGTCGCCGCACGAGCAGCAGGCCGTGGCGGTGGACGCGCAGCATCGTGCGCCGGACGCTCAGGACGTTGCGCACCAGGCCGTTCCGCAGGAGGCGGCGGCTCCGGAGGCCGAGGCGCAGGCGCCCGGTCCGCATGAGATGTCCGGCCGCGACAGCGGTTCGGTGAACCTCGCGGACGTACGGGTGCCCGGCCCCGCCTCCTCGCAGCACGGCGGTACGCATGGCGGACAGCAGCCCGCTTCGGCGCAGTCCAACGGCCACGGTCGGCGCCCGCTGCACCTGGGCCCGCCCGCCCCGGCCGCCACCACGAGCCCGGTCCGCTCCCTCGCCGACCGCGGCCCGGCCACCGCCACTCCGCCGCACCCGGTGCGGGTGCGGGACTCCGGGCAGACCCTCGCCGGTCCCGAGTACTTGGACGTGCCGCGCGCCGAGAACGGTGTGCCGCAGGAGCCGCAGCTCGGGGAGATCCCGCTCCAGGGCGCCATGCCGTGGTCCCCGCAGCCTCCGCAGGTCCCGCAGTCTCCGCAGGTCCCGCAGCCTTCGGAGGTCCCGCAGTCTCTGGAGGTCCCGCAGGCCTCGCACGACGGCGGGGCGCCGCTGCCGGGTGCGGACGGACCCGTTCCGGGTGCAGAAACGGTCGTCCCGGAGGCTGCCCCGGTGGCCCCGGTCGGCCCGCAGGTGACCTCAACCGGGCCTGGCGAGCTGCCGGTTGAGGCCCAGCCGGTCGGCGAGTTCGTGCCGGTGGAGGGCTCCATCCCGTCCACCCCGCACCTCGCCCCGACCCCGCCGCAGCCGCTGCGGATCCCGCAGGAGGAGTACCCGGAGCGGGCTGCGGACGAGGCCCCGGAGCAGCCCGAGCCCGTACAGCAGGAGCAGGAGGCCTCTCAGGTCCCCGCGCCCCGCGACGGCGAGAACGCGGCGCCGGATGCCGCCGCCACCCCCCAGCACGTGCACGAAGCGGAAGCCGAGACAGAGATCAAGACCGAGCCCGCCACCGAGTCCACGGCCGTCGAACAGCCCGCACCCGCCCCGGAAGCGGAAGCCGCAGCGCCCGCCGAGGCGGTGCCCGCTGCCGAGGCCCCGGCCGAGCAGCCCGCCCCCCAGGCCCCCGAGCCGGAGGCTGAACCCGCCCCTGAGCAGCAGACGCAGCCCGTACCGCAGGCGCAGCCCGTACCGGAGGCGCAGCCCCTCGCCGCCGAACCGCAGCCCGAGGCCGCACCCGAGCCCGAGCCCGAGCAGGCCCCCGCCCCCGAGCCCGTCCAGCTGACCGAAGCGCCCGAGGCCACGGACATCAACGAACTCGTCGAGGTCACCGAGGCCGACGACGCCGTCGCTGAGCCCGTACCCGCGGAAGCCCCGGAGGCAGAGGCCACCGAACCGGCGCCAGTGGCCGTGGCCGCGGCCGAGGAAATCCACCCGACCGAGCAGACCGAGCAGACCGAGCAGTCCGCGGAGGGCGAGCAGACCGCGGAGGGCGAGCAGGGCGAAGAGGCCGAAGAGGCCGAAGCCGCCGCTGAGGGGAGCACCCCCGCCCCGGAGGCGCCCTCCGCCGAGATCCCCGCGGCCGCCCCCGCTCCCGCCTACGACGACGCCGAGCGCGAGGCCGTCCTGCGCGTGATGCGTGAGCGGCGCGACATCCGCAACGGCTTCCGCAGCGACCCGATCCCGCACGACGTGCTGCTCCGCGTCCTGGAGGCCGCCCACACGGCGCCGTCCGTCGGCCACTCGCAGCCCTGGGACTTCGTCGTCATCCGCTCCGCCGAAACGCGGCGCACGATGCACGAACTGGCCATGCGGCAGAAGGACGCGTACGCGAAGTCGCTCCCCAAGGGCCGGGCCAAGCAGTTCAAGGAACTGAAGATCGAGGCCATCCTCGACACCCCGGTGAACATCGTCGTCACCGCCGACCCCACCCGCGGCGGCCGCCACACCCTCGGCCGGCACACCCAGCCGCAGATGGCCCCGTATTCCTCCGCGCTCGCCGTCGAGAACCTGTGGCTCGCGGCCCGCGCCGAGGGCCTCGGCGTCGGCTGGGTCAGCTTCTTCGACGAGCGCGAGATGGTCCGTACGCTCGGGCTGCCCGAACACCTCGAAGTCGTCGCGTACTTGTGCGTCGGATACGTCGACGAGTTCCCGGACGAGCCCGAGTTGATGCAGGCCGGCTGGTCCAAGCGCCGCCCGCTGTCCTGGGTCGTGCACGAGGAGACGTACGGCCGCCGCGCCCTGCCCGGCGAGGAGCCGCACGACCTGCTCGCCGAGACCGTCGCCAACATCCGCCCCCTCGACGCCAAGGCGCTCGGTGAGGCGTGGGAGCGGCAGAAGCGGATGACGAAGCCCGCGGGCGCCCTCGGCATGCTGGAGATCATCTCCGCGCAGCTGGCCGGGCTCTCCCGGATGTGCCCGCCGCCCATCCCGGAGCCCGCAGCGGTGGCGATCTTCGCGGGTGACCACGGCGTGCACGCCCAGGGCGTCACCCCCTGGCCGCAGGAGGTCACCGGCCAGATGGTGGCCAACTTCCTCGGCGGCGGCGCGGTCTGCAACGCGTTCGCCAACCAGGTGGGCGCCGAGGTCTGCATCGTCGACGTG
Organism: Streptomyces luteolus; assembly: GCF_029968015.1. GTDB lineage: Bacteria > Actinomycetota > Actinomycetes > Streptomycetales > Streptomycetaceae > Streptomyces > Streptomyces luteolus. Next base: position 137,333 of record NZ_JASCIS010000015.1, on the reverse strand, counting down.
GGCGTCGCCTCCGACCTGCCCGCGACGCCCGGCCTGCTGCCGCGCAAGGTCCGCGCCGGCACCGCCGACATGACGACGGGCCCCGCGCTCACCCGCGAGGAGGTCAAGGAGGCCATCGAGGTCGGTATCGACACCGCCCGCGACCTCGTGGCCGCCGGCAACAAGGCACTGCTCACCGGCGAGATGGGCATCGCCAACACCACCGCGTCCGCCGCCCTGATCTCCGTGTTCACGGGCGCCGACCCGGCCGAGGTGACCGGCCGCGGCACCGGCGTCAACGACGAGACGCTGGCCCGCAAGACCGATGTCGTACGCCGGGCCCTGGAGCTGCACCAGCCCGATCCGGCCGACCCGATCGGCGTCCTCGCGGCTGTCGGCGGCCTCGAACACGCGGCCATGGTCGGGCTGTTGCTGGGCGGCGCCTCGCTGCGCACCCCGGTGATCCTCGACGGTGTGAGCGCCGGTGCGGCCGCCCTGGTCGCCCGCGCCGTCGCGCCCGAGGTCCTCGCCGCCTGCATCGCCGGTCACCGCAGCGCCGAGCCCGGCCATGTCGCGGCCCTCAACAAGCTGGGCCTGCGCCCGCTCGTCGACCTCGACCTGCGCCTCGGCGAGGGCACCGGCGCGCTGCTCGCGCTCCCGGTGGTCCAGTCGGCGGCCCGCGCCATGCACGAGGTGGCTACGTTCGACTCGGCGGGCGTCACCGAGAAGTAAAGCCGTTGGAATTCAGCCCCGCCCGCAAATTCAGCCCCTCCGGCGTTTGAGGAGCGGGGGTCCGGGGGCTGGCCCCCGAAGCGCCGCAGGCTTTCGGGGAAGGGGCGGGGAGGGGGAAAGAACCCCCCGCCCCCACCGAGCCGTAGAGTGAACGCACCAGAAGATCCGCATGTCAAAGCTCCGCTCCACCGTCGCAGCGAAGCGCAGCGCCCCGCACGAGGAGCCGTACAGCACATGGCTGAACACCCCGCCTACCCCGTAGGACTCCGCCTCTCCGGCCGCCGCGTGGTCGTACTCGGCGGCGGCTCGGTCGCCCAGCGCCGCCTCCCGGCCCTGATCGCTGCGGGCGCCGACGTCCACCTCGTGTCGCCGTCCGCGACGCCCTCGGTCGAGGCGATGGCCGACTCCGGCGAGATCACCTGGCACCGCAGGACCTACGCGGCGGGCGACCTCGCCGACACCTGGTACGCCCTGATCGCCACCAGCGACCACGCCGCCAACGAGGCCGCGTCCGCGGAGGGCGAGGCGGGCCGCGTCTGGTGCGTACGCTCCGACGACGCCACCGCCGCCACCGCCTGGACCCCGGCGACGGGCCACTCCGACGGCGTCACCGTGGCCGTCCTCGGCGACTCCCCGGACCCGCGCCGCACCGCCGCCATCCGCGACACCGTCGTCGAGGGTCTGCGCGACGGCACGCTCGTCGCCCCGCACCACCGTCCGCAGACCCCGAGCGTCGCCCTCGTCGGCGGCGGGCCCGGCGACCCGGACCTGATCACGGTCCGCGGCCGCCGCCTGCTCGCCCAGGCCGACGTTGTCATCGCCGACCGGCTCGGCCCGCGCGACCTCCTCAACGAACTCCCGCCGCACGTCGAGGTGATCGACGCGGCGAAGATCCCGTACGGCCGGTTCATGGCGCAGGAGGCGATCAACAACGCGCTGATCGAGCACGCCAAGGCCGGCAAGTCCGTCGTACGTCTGAAGGGCGGCGACCCGTTCGTGTTCGGGCGCGGCATGGAGGAGGCGCAGGCGCTGGCCGAGGCGGGCATCGCCTGCACCGTCGTGCCGGGCATCTCCAGCTCCATCAGCGTGCCGGGCGCGGCGGGCATCCCGGTCACGCACCGCGGCGTCGCGCACGAGTTCACCGTGGTCAGCGGGCACGTGGCGCCCGACGACGAGCGTTCCCTGGTCGACTGGGCGGCGCTCGCCCGGCTGCGCGGCACCCTCGTCGTCCTGATGGGAGTCGACAAGATCGGCAAGATCGCCGAGGCCCTGATCGCCAACGGCCGCGCCCCCGAGACCCCCGTCGCCCTCGTCCAGGAGGGCACGACCGCGACCCAGCGCCGCGTCGACGCCACCCTGGCCACGGTCGGCGCGAGGGTCACCGCCGAGGACGTGCGCCCGCCCGCGGTCATCGTGATCGGCGAGGTCGTGGGCGTCGGTGTCTCGTCGAAGCCCGAGGCATGACGCACCCGGCACCTCTGCGACCATCGAACCGTAACCTCGGGTAACTCTCTTCTCCCGAGCCGTTGGCACCACCCCTTGGACAAGGCAGTATCACCCTGTGGCTGATCTCATCACCGTCGACGACCCCGACGACCCGCGCCTGAGCGACTACATCGGCCTGACCGACGTGGAGCTGCGCCGCCGACGCGAACCCGTCGAGGGCCTCTTCATCGCCGAGGGCGAGAAGGTCATCCGGCGCGCCCGGCACGCCGGTTACGAGATGCGCTCCATGCTGCTCTCGTCCAAGTGGGTCGACGTGATGCGCGACGTCATCGACGAGGTACCGGCGCCCGTGTACGCGGTCAGCCCGGACCTCGCCGAGCGCGTCACCGGCTACCACGTGCACCGCGGCGCCCTCGCCTCGATGCAGCGCAAGCCGCTGCCGACCGCCGCCGAACTCCTCGCCGGCGCACGGCGCGTGGCCGTCATGGAGGCGGTCAACGACCACACCAACATCGGCGCGATCTTCCGCAGCGCCGCCGCCCTCGGCATCGACGCGGTCCTGCTCTCCCCGGACTGCGCCGACCCGCTGTACCGCCGCTCCGTCAAGGTCTCGATGGGCGCGGTCTTCTCGGTCCCGTACGCACGGCTCGAAGCCTGGCCGAAGAGCCTGGAGTCCGTCCGCGAGGCGGGCTTCAAGCTGCTCGCCCTCACCCCGGACGAGAAGGCCTCGACCCTCGACGACCTGGCCCCGCACCGCATGGACCGGGTGGCCCTGATGCTCGGCGCGGAGGGCGACGGCCTCTCCACCCAGGCCCTGGTCGCCGCCGACGAATGGGTCCGCATCCCGATGGCCCACGACGTCGACTCCCTCAACGTGGGCGCGGCGGCGGCGGTCGCGTTCTACGCGGTGACGACGGGCCGACCCGAGAACTGAGGCCCCTGGGCCCGTCTCCCTGATCTTCGCGGATCTGGGGGAGGAGCCGTGAGCTTGGGGGAGGGTGCATCGGCGCGCGCGGGATCGCCCTCGTGCTGGACTTACTTGGGTGATTCGGGCGTGCGGCGAGATCCGTGCCAGGCGTCCCCGGACGACCGGCTCACCGACCACAAGAGCGCCGCTGACCTCGACGGATACGTCTGGGGCGTGAACTGCCACAGCCTGTACCCCGGCGCGCGCCTGCTTCCCGAGTCGGAGGTCACACGCCGCTGGTCGCAGGCGCTGGGGATCGACTTCCACGAGGTGTGCATCGAGACCGACGCCCACCGGATCACGCTGCTCTTCTCGCAGCTGCAGGTGACCGAAGTCCCGGTCGGATACGCCCCGTTCGTCACGGACCAGCGTCCCGCAAAGATCGGGGAGACGGGCCTAGCGGCCTGACCCTACGGCCGCGGCACGCTCCGTCGGGGCTCCGGGCTTCACCCGCTGCGGGACGCCGTCCCGTGCACCCGGACCGTCCTGGAGGGAGAGCCGCGGCAACCCCTGCGCGGGCCCCTGGCAGCCCTGTGCCGCCGCGATGCCCAGGGCGACCAGGAGCGTCACGACCACGAACACGATCAGCCGCTGCCGCAGCAGCCGCGGGTTGGCGGGGCCGCGGCGCCCGGTCCCCGTGGTGCGCGGCGGCGCCGTACGCCCGCCGTTGCTGCGCGGCGCGGGCCTGCTCCCGGACCGCGCACCCGTCCGCGAGGGCGCCGGGCCCCGGCCCGCGCGCGAACCGTTGGTCCGGGACGGCGGGGGAGTGGTGGGCGCCCGCCGGGTGCGCTGCGCGGCGTGGTCGGCGGCGCGGTCCGGGCGCTGCTGCTCGGCCAGCCGACCGGAGGTACGCTCCGCGGGCCGCTCGCCCGGACGGTCGGCGGAGCGGCGCGGCGCGGGCGGACGCGCGTCCACGGCACCGAGCCCCTGCACCTCCCGGGCCGCGATCTCCTTGAGCCGCAGCGAGAGTTGCAGCGTGCTCGGCCGCTCCTCCGGATCCTTCGCGAGGCAGGCCCGCACCAGCGGAGCAAGCGCGTCCGGCACCCCGGCCAGCTGCGCCTCCTCATGCACCACGCGGTACAGCATCACCTCGGAACTGCCGTGCCCGAAGGGCGAGTCACCCATCGCCGCGTACGCGAGCGTCGCCCCCAGCGAGAACACGTCCGTCGCCGGGGTCACCGCGGCCCCGCGCACCTGCTCGGGCGCGAGGAAGCCGGGCGAGCCGACGGCCGTGCCCACATGGGTGAGCGTGGAGGCCCCCGTCGCCCAGGCGATGCCGAAGTCGATGATCCGCGGGCCCTTGGGCGAGAGCAGGATGTTCGACGGCTTGAGGTCCCGGTGGACGACCCCCGCCTCGTGCACCGCGACCAGGCCCTCGGAGAGCGCGGAGCCCACGGCCGCCACCTCGGCGGCGGTCAACGGGCCTTCCTCCGCGACCTTGTCGTGCAGCGAGGGCCCCGGTACGTACTGCGTCGCGAACCACGGGCGGTCCGCCTCCAGGTCGGCGGCGACCAGACGGGCCGTACAGCCGCCCCTGATCCGGCGCGCGGCGGACACCTCGCGCGCGAACCGCGACCGGAACTCCTGGTCCTCGGCCAGATCGGGCCGGATCACCTTCAGGGCGACCCGCTGGCCGCGCCGGTCGGAGCCGAGGTAGACGACGCCCATGCCGCCCGCGCCGAGCCGCCGGTGCAGCCGGAACGAGCCGACGACACGCGGATCCTCGCGCCGGAGCCGCATCATCGCCATCCGAATCCCTGCCGCCTCGTCGCCCTGTTGCCCTGACCAATTGACGTGCCACAGCTTACGTTTCCGCGCCCGCGTGCGCTCATAGGCCGCGCCTTCGCGGCCGGGTCGATTGTCAGTGCCGGATGGGAAAATCGAAGCGTGGTCAGGAGAGTTGGCCGCCGGGGTAGTTGGACCCCCGGCGGACCTCAACGCACCGTCGCACAAGGGGGATTGACGCCATGAAGGGTGACCGGGTCGAGATAGTGGTGGACGCCGGCGACACGACAAGGACGTACGAGGTGGTGGCCGCCCGGGCCGGCCGCCGGGTGGAGACCAGCGTCCGCAGGGGAGTGGTGGAAGTGAGCGAAGTCACGCGCAACGGCACCGCGGTGCGCACGGCCCGCTTCATGGCGGCCCGCGTTCTCGCCCTCGTCGAGCAACCCGTCCCGCGCGAGCACGGATCCGAGACCGAAGGCGGCCGCCCCCTCCGTGAAGCCCCCAGGCCCTAGGGTCCCTGGGGTCCCTGGGGTCCCTAGGGGGCGTCTCCCCCATCTCCACCCAGGGGAGTACGAATCACGTCTCCGGGTCATCCTGCGGGAGGCCCGCCAATCGGTACGAGGGCATGACGCCACGGCCCGCGCCCGCCCCTAGATTTGAGGTCAAGCGGCGGGTGCAGCACTCGTCCCCCGAGGTCAAGCACCCGCCGCTGTCAGAGACGACAGGAGAGGGACCATGGCGGACACGGCAGCGCGGACAGTCCTCCGCACGCAGGGACGCAGGGCTTACGCCGCGTTCGGCGGCCGCCGTTCCGGCACCCGTCACCCCTTGGTGGCGACGGCCATGGTGCTTCCCCTGGCGGCCCTGCTCGTAGTCGTCTTCGGCGGCTGGGAAGCAGTGGTCACACAAGCGTCGTCCGTGGGCGTGATGCTGGGGCGCTGAGCGGCACCCCAGGCCCGGAAGAGCGGTCCGGGCGGGGACATCCGGCCATGAAACCCCGTGGGGACGGGGGTGCGGCGGACGGCACCGAAATGCCCGCGCAGCTGGGGAGCTGCGCGGGCATTTTCCTGTCCGGGGACAGGGGCGAGCTGCCCGGACGTCGGCGTAGGCTCGCTGGTCGGCGCGCTCGACCGCGTCGCGCCAGGGCAGACCACAGGGGGATCCGTGAGCACTTCCGTCACGCGGGCGCTGACCGCCACCGCCAGAACGGCGGCCCACGGCCCGTACGCGGAGTGCACCTGCCCCGCCGCCATCCCCACGGTCCTCGCCGACCGCGACGACGGCACCGTCGTACGCCACGGCACGACGGTCGCGAAGGCGCACGCCCGGGACGCCGACCGCACCCAGCTCGCCACCCGCCTCGCCGTCGCCGCCCACCCCGCCCTGTCCGGCGTACTGCTCGCCCCGCTCGACCTCCCCGCCACCGAACTCGACGGCCGCCCGGTCACGTTCTGGCCGTACGGCACCCCCGTCGACCCCGACGCCCCGCGGTCCGCGCCCTGGGAGGAGGTCGGCACACTCCTCGCCCGCCTGCACGCCACCCCCGTCGAGGCGCTGCCCGGCCCGCTCCCGGTGATGCGCGGCCCGCACAAGGCCGCCCTGGCCGTGTCCCGGATGCGCCGCGCCCACCCGCCCGAGCCGGTCGCGGCCGTCGTCGAACGCGCCTGGTCCGCCCTGCCGCCCTGGGCCCGCGCCGAGTCCGCCCCGCCGGGACCGGTCCACCTCTGCCACGGCGACCTGCACCTCGGCCAACTCGTCCGGCACCCGGGCCCGCACGGCCGCTGGCTCCTCATCGACGTGGACGACCTGGGCCTCGGCAACCCGGCCTGGGACCTGGCCCGTCCCGCGGCCTGGTACGCAGCCGGACTGCTCGCCCCCGAGGAATGGCTGCGCTTCATCGGCGCCTACGCGGCGGCTGCGGGCCCGGCCGTCCCCTCCGGGACGGACCCCTGGCCCGTACTCGACGTCCCCGCGCGTGCCCTCACCGTCCAGACCGCCGCCGTCGCCGTGGCCAAGGCGACCGCCGCACGCCGCGCTCTCGACGAGATAGAGCTGGCCCTCCTTGACGCCTGCGACCGAATGGCCGCCGTCCCGCCGGAGTTGCCCGCCGAGGCCGCCAAGTAGGGTTTCCACCAAGGCAACCGGGCACCGGTCCCGGTGAAGCAGTCCCGACCGGCGAGGAGTTGAGCCGACGATGCATTGTCCCAAGTGCCGTGCACCCATGCAGACGTACAACCGCAACGGCGTCCAGATAGAGCAGTGCAACGGCTGCCGGGGGATCTTCCTCGACTACGGCGAGCTGGAGGCCCTGACCCGCCTGGAGTCGCAGTGGGCCCAGCAGGCCCCGCCCGCCGCCCCGCCGGCCGCCCCGGCACCCGCCCCGCAGGCCTACCCCGCCGCGCAGCCCCCGGCCTGGGGCGCCCCGCACCCGGGCCACGGCCACCACGGCCACTACCGGCAGAAGAGCTTCGGCCGGATGCTGTTCTCGTCCTGACGCAGGGGTGGGGCTCGGGCACACCGCCCGAGCCCGGCGCGCCCTGGCACCCGTACACACACGAAGAAGCCCCCGACCAGAAGGCCGGGGGCTTCAACCACGTGGACGATACTGGGATTGAACCAGTGACCTCTTCCGTGTCAGGGAAGCGCTCTCCCGCTGAGCTAATCGTCCTCGGGACCATGAACCCGCAGGTCATGGGCGTTGCGTGCGCGATACTGGGATTGAACCAGTGACCTCTTCCGTGTCAGGGAAGCGCTCTCCCGCTGAGCTAATCGCGCGGGAGCCCGTGCAGCGTACCGGAGTACGGGAACGGGCAGTGGACGATACTGGGATTGAACCAGTGACCTCTTCCGTGTCAGGGAAGCGCTCTCCCGCTGAGCTAATCGTCCTTGGAGGTGGAGACGGGATTTGAACCCGTGTAGACGGCTTTGCAGGCCGTTGCCTCGCCTCTCGGCCACTCCACCAGGAGCGTGGGAGTTCGGGAAGATCCCCCACATCCTGAGCGGACGACCAGGTTCGAACTGGCGACCTCAACCTTGGCAAGGTTGCGCTCTACCAACTGAGCTACGTCCGCTTGTTCTCCGAGGCGCTTGGCGCGTCCCGGCGACGTGTTGAACTCTAGCGGATTCCGGGCCAGGTACAAAAATGCGTTTGCGCAGCGTGCTGCGCTGCCACCCCGGCCCGGGGCGGTCCGCGGCACGCCGCCATAGACTCGCAGCCGTGCACAACGCCCCGTCGACCTTCTCCCCGATGGCACGTTTCGGCAGCCTAGTGGCCACCGATCTGCGTGATGTCACCAGCGACCCCACGGCCCTCGACTCCTCCGGCTTCTGGGCCGTGACCGCGGACTTCGAGGGGCGCCTCGTCTGCGCCCGCTTCGACCGCGTACGCGAGGAACCCGTGCCGCTGCCCGAGCCCGGCCGCTGGCACGGCCCGGCCGCCGGCGACTGGACGACATCGCTCGACCGCGCCGCGTACACGGCGGGCGTACGCCGCATCCGCGAGCACATCGCGGCCGGCGAGGTCTACCAGGCCAACCTCTGCCGCGTGCTCTCCGCGCCACTCCCGCAAGACGCCGACGTGGACGCCCTCACCGCCCTGCTCGCCCGCGGCAACCCCGCCCCGTACGCGGGCACGATCCGCATACCCGGGCACGGCGTGGAGATAGCCACAGCCTCGCCCGAACTCTTCCTGCGCAGGCGCGGGAAGATCGTCGAGTCGGGGCCGATCAAGGGCACCGGGCGGACCGAGGCCGATCTGCTCGACAAGGACCACGCCGAGAACGTGATGATCGTCGACCTGGTCCGCAACGACCTGGGACGGGTCTGCGCCACCGGCTCCGTGACCGTCCCCGAACTCTGCGTCGTCGAGAAGCACCCCGGCCTCGTGCACCTGGTCTCCACGGTCCGCGGAGAGATCGCCGAGGGCGCCGGCTGGGCGGAGCTGCTCGCCGCGGCCTTCCCGCCCGGCTCCGTCACCGGGGCCCCCAAGTCCAGCGCGCTGCGGATCATCGACGCATTGGAGACCGCGCCCCGAGGCCCGTACTGCGGCGGCATCGGCTGGGTCGACGCGGATCGCGGCACCGGAGAACTGGCCGTCGGCATCCGCACCTTCTGGGCCGACCGCGCCGACGGCGTGCTCCGCTTCGGCACCGGCGCCGGCATCACCTGGGGCTCCGACCCCGAGCGGGAGTGGCGGGAGACCGAGCTCAAGGCGGCCCGACTGCTCGCGGTAGCGTCGGGGACCTACGACGCACTGGGAGGAAGCCTCACGTGAAGATCTGGCTGGACGGCGGGCTGCAGGAGCTCGACACGGCACGGGTGTCGGTCCTCGACCACGGACTGACCGTGGGCGACGGCGTCTTCGAGACGCTCAAGGCCACCGAGGGACGGGCCTTCGCGCTCACCCGCCACCTCGACCGCCTCGCCCGCTCCGCACGCGGCCTCGGCCTGCCCGAGCCCGACCTGGACGAGGTGCGCCGCGCCTGCGCCGCCGTCCTTGAGGCCAACCCGATGCCGCTCGGCCGACTGCGGATCACCTACACCGGAGGCCTCTCGCCGCTCGGCTCCGACCGGGGCGACCAGGGCCAGACGCTCGTCGTGGCGCTCGGCGAGACCACCCGCCGCCCGGACAGCACCGCGGTGCTCACCGTGCCCTGGACGCGCAACGAACGCGGCGCGCTCACCGGCCTGAAGACCACCTCGTACGCGGAGAACGTGGTCGCACTCGCGCGGGCGCACGAAGCGGGTGCCAGCGAGGCGCTGTTCGCGAACACCGTGGGGCAGCTCTGCGAGGGCACCGGCTCCAACGTCTTCGTCGTGCTCGACGGCGAGATCCACACCCCGCCGGTCGCCTCCGGCTGCCTCGCCGGGATCACGCGTGCCCTGGCCGTCGAGTGGACCGGCGCCCGCGAGAGCGCCCTGCCGCTCGACGTGCTCGACCGCGCCGACGAGGTGTTCCTGACGTCCACGCTCCGTGACGTCCAGGCCGTCCACCGCGTCGACGACCGTCAACTCCCGGGCGCCCCGGGCCCGGTGACCGCCAAGGCCATGCGGATCTTCGACGAGCGTTCGGGCGCCGATCTCGACCCGTGAGCGGACCCGCCGCGTCCCAAATCGGATGACGAAGAGCCCGGCAGCGGGTAGAAACCCCGTGATGACCACGACCCTGCGGCCGACCGGGCCGATTCAGCGCGATACGGACGGAGTGCGTTCCCGCACCTACCAGGTGTGTGTGAACAGCCGCCCCGTCGGCACCACCGAGATCGCCACGCACGCCGTCTTCGGCCCCACCGTGGGCCACCTCCGGCACCTCGCGATCGACGAGCCGGACCGGCGCCGCGGCCGCGGCACGGTCGCCGCGCTCGCCGCCGAGGAGGTGCTGCGCGGCTGGGGCTGCACCCGTGTCGAGGCGGCGGTCCCGGCCGCGGCCCCGGCCGCCCTGAGCCTCGCCACGGCCCTCGGGTACGTGGAGCGCAACCGCCGCATGGCCAAGCCGATCCCCGCCGCGGGACCGCCCGGACTCCCGCCGGGCAGCACGGCACGGCCGATGTCCGACACCGAGTACGTGCCGTGGCTGGCCCACGCCAAGGCCTCGTACGCGCGCACCTGGATCGACCGGGGCGTCCCCGAGGACCAGGCCCGCGCCAAGTCGGACGACGACCACGCCCGCCTCCTGCCGGACGGCCCGGCCACGCCCGGCATGCTCCTGTTCGTCTTCGCGCACGAGGGCGTGGACGTCGGCACACTGTGGCTGGCACTGCAGGACGACGGCGCGTTCGTCTTCGACGTCGAGGTGTACGAGCGGCACCGCGGGCACGGTCACGGCCGCTCCCTGATGCTCCTCGCCGAGCGCGAGGCCGCCCGCGCGGGCGCGACCACCATCGGCCTGAACGTCTTCGCGGGCAACACCCCGGCCCTGCGCCTGTACGAGTCGCTCGACTACCAGCCGCTCTCGTACTACCTCTACAAACCCCTGCTCTGACGCGGTGGGCGGCGGTGATCCGGGGCGGTCCGGGTCAGTCGGCGAGCAGCCGGTCGACGATCTCCTCGATCCGCTCCCGCAGCCCGTCCTGGCTCTTCCCGCCGTCGAGCCGCTCGCCGTCGACGACGTACGTGGGGGTGCCGGTGACGCCGATCGCCTTGCCCTCGGCCTGGTCGGCGTCGACGATCAGGATGTGCCGGCCGTCGATCAGCGCGGTGTCCAACTCCTCGGCGTCCAGGCCGATTTCGCGGGCCACGTCGATGAGCAGCGCCTCGCCCTTGCGGTCGAACTCCTCGACGCGGGCGAGCACGGCCTCCACGTACGGCCAGGACTGGCCCTGCTCGGCGGCCTCCTCGGCGGCCTGGGCGGCGGCGAAGGCGTGCTTGTGCTTCTCCAGCGGGAAGTGCCGCAGCCGCAGTTCGAGCCGGTCGCCGTAGCGGGCGCGCAGGGCGCGGACGTCGTCGAGGGCGGAGCGGCAGTCGGGGCACTGGAGCTCGCACCAGAGGTCGAGGACGGGGCGGGCGGCGGGTTCGAGGGGAGTTTCGAGGGGAGAGGAGTCGCTCATGGGGACAGTCTCACAGGAGTGCCGCAAGGCCCCCAAACCCGGACCTGACCCCGACCCGACCCGGACCTTCGGAGGAGGCGGACCCCGAGATCACCCTGAGGTCCGGCCGGACCGTGGCCCCGAGATCTCCCTGAGGTCCGGCCGGATCGTGGCCCCGAGGGCCCCGACCGGTGCACGATGGAGGGAGGACGTGACCCCGAGGCCCCCGCTGGAGGACCGGATGCTTGCCGAGACCATCTGCTCCGCCGTGTCCGCGGCAGGCTTGGGCATCGCCGCGATCACCGCGTACCGCAAGCGATTCCTGACCGCGACCCGCATCGCGGCGTACTCGCTCGTCCCGATCGGCCTGGTCCTGACCGGGGCCGTGGAATGGGTCTCCGACCTGGTCTTCAAGCCGAGCACCTGGATCGGCGTCGGACTGCTCGGGCTCGCCTGGGCGCTGTTCATGACGACCCGCGCGGTGGAGCGCCGCAGAGCCGTACGCGCCACCCAGGAGGACGCCGTGGCTCCGCAGGCCTCCGCCCCCTCCCTCGGCGCGGGCCGTACGGCGGCGACGCCCACCCCGAAGCGCGACGAGAAGACGTCCGCCCCGAAGCGCAAGGAGAAGCATCCCAAGGCCGGATCCGCCGCACCGGCGGAGGACTTCTCGGACATCGAAGCGATTCTGAAGAAGCACGGCATCTGAGAGCCGCCGCGAAAGACCACGTGATCCGGCGAACTCCCGCTCCAGCCGGGCGTGTTGATCCTGCCCCCGCCATGCCCTGCGCCATCATCGCCGCGAGATGCAGGAAACACCCCGGGGCCAGGTCCCCGCACCCACGTCCGAGCCGCGAGGCTGTCTCTTCGCGCTCTCCCAGCCGCCCCTGATGATCTTCCTCGGGGTGATCGGCTGCCTCCTCCTCGCGGCGGCGATGCACGACCTCTACTTCTTGTGAATCCCTGCCGCCGGTTTCTTGTGAGTCCCTGCCGCCGGAGGCCTCTCAGCCCGCCGCGGCCTCCTTGCGCCGGGCCCGGTACGCGGCGACGTGCAGCCGGTTGCCGCAGGTCCGGCTGTCGCAGTAGCGGCGGGAGCGGTTGCGGGACAGGTCGACGAAGGTGTGCCGGCAGTCCGGCGCCTCGCACCGGCGCAGCCGCTCCTGCTCCCCGGCGACGATGAAGAAGGCGAGCGCCATCCCGCCGTCGGCGGCGAGGTGGTCGGCGACGGAGGCGCCGGGCGCGAAGTAGTGCACGTGCCAGTCGTAGCCGTCGTGGTCGGTCAGCCGCGGGGTGGTACCCGCCGCGGCGACCAGCTCGTTGACGGTCCGCGCCGCCGCACGTGCGTCGGCCGCCTCGAAGATCTCGCCGAACCGGGCGCGCACGCCCCGGACCGCCGCCAGGTCGTCCTCGGTCAGCCGCCCGACGTCGCTGATGGCGTGCGCGCGTACGAAGGTGTCGAGGGCCGCGATGTCCGGGAGGCCGTCGGGGCTGTCGTCCTCCGGCGATGAGTTCACCAGAGCGCACACCGCGTCGAGTGCGCACCGGGTGTCGTGGGTGATCAGCACGAATCGCTCCCTGGCCTTGGGTCGGGCCGACGCCCGCTGATGCTGGCCGATGCTAGCGGCTCGACTCGAACACATCGGCGCCGCAGCTGCGGGCGAACCCACGGCGACGGCGCCGAACACTGCCGTTATGCGGTTGTCGAGGCCCGCGCCGTCTCCCCGAGTCGGACGGCTACGGGCTGCTTTGTTGTCGGGCCTCGTCAGCTCTCGGCGAGGATGTGGGAGAGCTCCGTGTCGAGGTCGAAGTGGCGGTGTTCGGTGCCTGGCGGCACCGCGGCGTCCGTTCGCTTCAGGAAGGACTCCAGGGCCCGCGCCGGGGCCTCGAGCAGAGCCTCGCCCTCCGGGGAGCTCAGGGCGATGCAGACGACGCCCTGACCGTGACTGCGGGACGGCCAGACACGGACGTCGCCGGTGCCCGTGGGCCGGTGCAGGCCCTCCGCGAGAAGGTCGCGGGCGAAGACCCACTCGACCGTCTCTTCGGCTCCGGTGTGGAAGGTGGCGTGCACGGCGTAGGGATCGGCCGTGTCATACCGCAGTCCTGCGGGTACAGGGAGTGAGGACTCGCTCGACACAACGAGGCGCAGGTGCAGCTCGCAGCTGACCGTGGTGTTCATAAGCGCCAGGGCCTTTCGCTCAGTGTGCGCTCGGGGATTCGCACGTCGGCGAAATCGACATGCCACCTACGGTGCCGTTGTAAACCCCTCTGAGGGATTTGAGAGGCTTTCGGTAGCTCGTACAGCCGTCGGGTCGTTCGTTCATACGTCCATTCCGGTGACGCGTTCCTGTCCGGTAATGTCTGGCTGTATGAATACGGGGAGTGACGAGCGCAGCGAGGTGGAGTCGGCTGTCGAGCCGGCCGCCGCGCAGGACGAGCAGGGGCTCGGGTCCAAGGCGCCGAAGTTCATCAAGAGTCGTCGTGCGCTGCACCTGAGCTGGCAGGTCGGCGTGTTCATCGTGGGCCTGGCCGTCGTGGTCGCGGGCATCATCATGCTGCCGCTGCCGGGGCCCGGCTGGGTCGTGATCTTCTGCGGCATGGCGATCTGGGCGACGGAGTTCGTCTGGGCGCAGCTGGTCCTGCGCTGGACCAAGCGCAAGGTGACGGAGGCGGCACAGCGCGCACTCGACCCCAAGGTGCGCCGGCGGAACATCATCCTGACGTCGATCGGCCTCGTGATCGTCGGCGTCCTGCTCGGGATCTACGTCTGGCAGTTCGGCATCGTCATGCCGTGGAAGATCGACCAGTGATCGACCAGTGATCGACCAGTGATCGATCAGTGACGGAGTTCCTCGCAGGCGTGGTCCAGGGCCCGTCTGAAGTGCGGTAATGTTCTCCGTGCGCCCGGGCGATTAGCTCAGTGGGAGAGCGCTTCGTTCACACCGAAGAGGTCACTGGTTCGAACCCAGTATCGCCCACCCGGCCGAAGGTCCGTGAGACATCCCGTCTCACGGACCTTCGTCGTTCCCGCCTCTCGCGGTGGCGGTCAGTGCATGCGCCCCAGGGCGTCCCGCAGCCGTCGGGCGTCGCGCAGGCGCTGTTCGTACGTGGCGCCCACGCCGAGGAGCAGCAGCCCGGCCAGGGCCGGGGGCAGCCAGCGGGGGAGTGCGCCGACGACCTGGACCACGTACGGGGCGAGCTCGTGCGTCGCGACCAGGGCGAGCACCGTGCCGCCGAGGGCCAGCGGGGCCTGGAGGCGGTGGTGGGCGCCGACCAGGGTGAGCGCCAGGGCGGCGAGCCCGAGCAGCAGCGGGCGCAGCCAGTGCGGGTCGGACCAGGCGGCGATCAGGCTCGGCAGCAGCGTGGCGGCCAGGCCCGGTCCGTACGTGGTCCAGGAGGACGCCTCACGGTCCCTGCGGCTGTGCAGGAACCCGACGGCGAGGGCCAGGGCCGTCACCGGCAGCGTGTACGCCTCAGGGGCCGTGACGTCCCAGGCGGCCAGGCGCACCCAGCAGGCCGCGGCGAACAGGGCGCCCGCGGCGTACGACACCGGGCGGCGGTCGGGGCGCAGGGCCGTGGCCGCCGCGATCACACCGGTCAGGGCGAGGGTCAGCGCCAGGCTGGGGGCGTGGCCGACGGAGAGCGCGATGGCCAGGCCGGCCGCCGCGGCGCCCGCGATCTCCAGGGGTACGGCGACGCGGAGCGTGCGCAGCCGGGCGGCGAGCAGGGTGGTCGCGACGGGCACCGCGAGGACTACGAGTGCCGTGCGGTGCGGCGGCAGGTCGAGGGCGGCCGGTGCGGCGACGGTCAGGGCGGTGGCCCAGAGCGTCGCGGCGCAGGCGAGGACCGCCCGGCGGGCGCCGTCGGTGTGCAGTGCGGCCGCGACCGCGCAGCCGGCGAGCAGCACCGTGAGCACCACGAACGTCGCGGGCTGCGTGGCGAGGGACAGCAGGGCCGCGCCCGCCGCCGAGGTGAGGCCGCAGCCGAGGAGGACCCACGCGAGGTGCGGCCGCGCCGCCCGTGCCAGTGCGGTGGCTCCGTACAGGGACGCGAGGGCGAGTGCGGTGTGCGTGCCGAGGGCGGCCGCGTAAGGGAGTTGGAGGGACAGGGGGAGGGCGGTGAGCGCGGACCAGAGGAGGACCGGGGCGGCGCAGGCGGCCGTGGCGCTCCAGGCGCGCCGGGGCTCGTCGGCCCGTATCAGGCGGTGCGCGGTCCACGCGGTGGCGGCGAGCGCGAGCAGCGTCACCGGGACCGCCGGGCCCGCGGTGACCGGAGCGTCCAGGTGCGCGAGCCGCGGCGTGCCCGCCCACGTCCGGTCCGCCCAGCGCGCGAGGCCCGCGACGGAGAGGAGCAGGTTCGGCAGCGTCCACAGCAGCGCCACGCCGACGGGCACCGCGGCGGCCCCGGCCAGGCCGCGGCGTACGGGGAGCGGAAGCCCGGTGCGTACGACGGTCAACAGGGCGATGCCGCACAGGAGATGGGCCGGGACCGTCCACGTGTCGGGGACGGCCGTGCGCAGGACGCCGCCGGTGGCGAGGACAGTGGCGAGGCCCGCGACGGCGGCGCAGGCCGTGGACAGGGGAGCGTGCGGTGTGCGCAGGGCCGCGCCCAGGGCGATCGCCGCGGCCGCGAGCAGCAGCGCGCCCGCACGTGCGGCCTCGGCGGGGTCGGCGGCCGTCCAGGACAGACCCGTCGCCGTCGTCAGGGCGATGAGGCCGAGGAGCGCGGCGCCGCCGCCGGCCGTGCCGCGGACGGACATCCGCTTGACCCGCAGGGCGAGGACCGTGTCGGCGGCGACCGTGGCGAGCAGGGCCACGGTCAGGGTGTGCGCTCCCGCGTCCGCCGCCAACGCGCCCAGGAACAGCGGGAGTTGGGCGGCCACGACGGCGGCGGGGAGTGGCGTGTGCAGCCGGGGCAGTGCCGTTCCGTACGCGGCCCAGACGGCGGCGAGTACGGCCGAGGCGATCGCCGTGTAGGCCGCGCCGTCCGCGTCCGGCACGGCGACGCGGTGCAGGGCGTACACGTCGAGCACCGTCAGGACCAGGCCGAGCGCGGCCACCGCCTCGGCCGTCGCGGTGAGACCGCGGCGCTGCAGCGGGACGGGCACGCCGAGCGCGGCCAGCGTGACCGCACCGAGCACGGCCGAGCGGCCTCCGATGCCCATGTGACCCCAGCTGACCAGCGTGAACGCCAGCGCCGCGACGGTCAGCAGGAGGCCGCCGAGGACCAGCAGGACGTTCTGGACGCTCGGCGGGGACGACTCGGCGCGCGGGCGCGGCCCCCAGGCAGGCGGCGGACCGGAGGCGGGCGGCGGACCGGCGGACCGCACGGGCGTCGGAGGCCGCTGCTCGGCCAGGACCGAGACCAGCCAGGCCCGGCGGGCCAGCAACTGGGTCCGGCGCGCGTCCAGTTGGGCCAGCTCGTGGTCCAGGACGCGCAGCTCTTCGGCCGGGGGCGGAAAGGTGCTCATGGCTGCAGTGTGGTCCGGGTCACGGCGCCCGGCATGGGTGTACGTACTCAGTTCCGGCTGAGTACGTGCCCGGCGTCCCGCAGACTCGGGGCATGGACTGGTGCCACTACCGCTTCCGCAGCGTCTGGAACGTGCCCGCGCGCCCCGAAGCGGTTTTCGCGGTGCTCGAGAACGCCGAGGAGTACCCGCGGTGGTGGCGGCAGGTGCGCGAGGTCGTCCCGATCGACGACCGCAGCGGCCGCGCCCGGTTCCGCTCCACGCTGCCGTACGACCTCCGCGTCACCGCCCGCGAACAGCGCCGCGACCCCGCCGCCGGAGTCCTGGAGATCCGCATGACCGGCGATCTGGACGGCTGGGCGCGCTGGACCCTGACCCCGGCCGGCGGCGGCACCCGCGTGCTCTACGAGCAGGAGGTCGACGTGCGCCGTCCGTTGCTGCGGCGCTTCGCCGTACCGGGCCGGCCGGTGTTCCTGCTCAACCACGCGCTGATGATGCGCTCGGGACGGCGCGGACTGATCGGGCATCTCGGTACGACCTGACGGCGGGGCGCCCTGCGTTCGCCGTCAGGTCGGTGGCCGGACCGGTTTGATCGGCGTCCGGATCCGGTTTGGAGGAGGGGTGCCCGGGCCTGTATGGTTCAGTGCGTTCCCGGGCGATTAGCTCAGTGGGAGAGCGCTTCGTTCACACCGAAGAGGTCACTGGTTCGAACCCAGTATCGCCCACCGGGAAAGACCGGTCCGTCGCAGACGGGCCGGTCTTTTTTGTGCGCGCCGAGCCGCCGTTCTTTCGCGTACGACGCCAGGGTTTCCTTCTCGTACGCGGCCTGGCTCTCGTACGACTCTCAGGCCGCGGCCGGGAGTTCCGGGCGCAGCGGCCAGGCCGGGTCGACCGCCTCCGGGGTGCCGTTGCGCGTGAACCACGCCTGCAGGCCGCGCGCCTGGGCCGCGTGCCACACCGCCTGCAGGGCGTGCAGCTCGGCCGCCGAGAGGCGTTCGAGCCGGGCCGCGAAACGGCGCCCCACTGCGCGTACGACCTCCAGGGAGGCGAGTGCGTCGGCCGCCGCGTCGTGGGCGTCCGCCAGCTCCACCTCGTACTGCGCGCACAAGTCGGTGAGGGTGCGGCGGCCCTTGCGGTAGCGGTCCAGGTGCTTGTCCAGGACCCGGGGGTCGAGGACGCACATCGGGCGGCTCCCGAGGTAGTGCGAGAGCGACGACGCGCGGTGGCGGCGCAGCTCGCGGTCCAGGAGCGTCAGGTCGAACGGTGCGTTCATCACGACCAACGGCCGCCCGGCGGCCGTCAGATCGGCCAGCTCCCGGCCTATCTCCTCCATCACCGGCGCGGGCCAGCGGCCGTTGCGGTGCAGGTGATCTTCCGTCAGGCCGTGTATCCGCGCGGCCTCTTCGGGGATCGGCACGCCCGGGTCGACCAGCCAGCGCGTCGCCCGCGCCCGGCCTCCCGGCGTGTCCTGGACGACGATCGCGGCCGACACGATGCGGTCGCTCTCCACGTCCACGCCCGTGGTCTCGGTGTCGAATGCGGCAAGTGGTCCCTCGTACCAGCACGTCATGGCGATGCAACTCCCTGTGTCCGCAGGGCAGTTCCGGTTGCGGCCCGGCCGCCGCCGGTGGTGCCCCGAGTCCTCGCGCCCCGCCTGCCTGCCCGAACTGGTGATACCCGGGCTGTTTGCCCGATACGCCCAGCGGTGACAACACAGGTGACGGGCCGGTGAGTTGGGCGGTCCGGGGGTGTGTGACGCGCACTCCGCTCCGGCGTACGCGACGTACGCGCCCCGACGCTCCTCGACAACACCCCGTCCCGGAAGGCCCGTTCGCCATGGCGCTCGCGCAGCCCGAACAGGGTGGGCTGCTGCCTCAGCGGATCGCACCGCTGCGCGGCACGCTCGCCACCACCGCCTGCATGGAGACCCTCCAGGTGGGCTATCTGCACGCCGTGGCGGCAGCGGCGGGCTGTTCGCTCTCGCAGCCCTTTCCGGACAACGGCATCGACTGGCACGTCAGCCACAGCGCCCCCGGGCACACGGTCGACGACGAAGTCACCATCAAGGTCCAGCTCAAGTGCACGTACCAGCTCGCGCCCAACCCCCCGGGCCCCGCCTTCTCCTTCACGCTCGACAACCCGCACCTGGAGAAGCTGGCCCGGACCCCGGTCTCGGTGCACAAGATCCTCGTCGTGATGATCGTGCCGCGCTCCCGCGACGACTGGCTGCGCGCCGGGCACGACCGGCTCGACCTGCGGCACTGCTGCTACTGGACCAACCTGGCCGGGCACCCCGTGCGGGGGCGGCACAGGACGACGGTGCGGATCCCGACCTCGCGGATATTCGACGACCGGGCCCTCTGCGAGATCATGACGCGCGTCGGGACGGGAGGGAGACCCTGATGCACCGCCCGATCGACGAACCCCCACGCCTGGTGGGCAGCGCCCTGCCCGACCCGGACGCCGCGCATGTCGACCCCGGCGTCCTCGGCGCCCTCCTCGACCGGCACGGCTGGCGGCGACGCGGTGGCGCGGCCGGCCGGTACGCCCGCTGGACCCCGCCCGACGGCACCTCCGGCACCAGCCTCCTGGTCCCCGAGAGCCGGGCCTTCCCCGACAGCGACGACCTGCTCGGCGAGGCCCTGCTCGCGCTCGCCCGCAGCGCCGCACCGTCCGCGCGCGCCGTGCTCGTCGGGCTCGCGGTGCCCAGCGACGAGCTGACCTGGACCCGTGACGTACCGCCAGGGCCCGCGGGTGCCGCCGCCTGGGGCGTCGAGGAGCAGCTGCGGAACTCCGTGCGCCAGGTGCTGCTCGCCGGGGCGCTTGCCGTGCGGGACCGGGCCGGTTACTACGGCGCGCGGCACCGCAGGGCGGCCGCCGCCTCGCTCGGCCACGTCCTGGTGGGGCCCGTGCACGGCGGCCGCCGCCTCACCGCGTTCGTGCCCGCCGCCACCGGCAGGCCCCTCGCGGTGCGGCTGCACCACGCGCTGGCCGCGGCCCGCGAGGCCGTCGACTACCGCCGGGCCACCGGCGGCATGGAGGCCTTCGACACCGCCGTCGAGGCGGGCGTCAGCCACGAGCTGACCGAGGCCCTGGTGAGCCTGGTACGCGGTACGGAGGGAGCCTGCGTCGACCTCGCGTGGGCGCCCGCGGCCGGGGTGCCCGAGGGGTGCGCGGCACGGCCCGAGTCCGTCGAGTTCTCGCCCGGCGACCTTCCGGTGCTGCGCGAGGCCTCCGTGCGGTACCGCACCGCCGAGCCCTCGCTGCCCGTCCGGATCACCGGGACCGTCGTACGGATGCGCCGGGCCGGGCCGCGCGGGAGCGGCACCGTACGGCTGCGGGTGATCGAGGGCGCGGACGTCCCGCACGTGCGGATGAGCCTCGACGAGGAGGCGTACCGGATCGCGGGGCACGCGCATCTGGTGGGGCTGCCGGTGCGGGTGCACGGCCGGCTGGAGAGCCGCGGGGGCTTTCGCCGGCTGACCGGGGCTTCGGACGTGGTGCCGGTGCAGGTGGACGAGGCGGAGCGGGACCGGATGCTGAAGTCGCTGCAGGAGAACATCGACTTCTTCGAGGAGGCGTGCGGCGGGGAGTAACAATCAGCCTGTCCGGCGCTTGAGGACGAGCCCGGAGGGCGATGGACGGTGCCCGAATCGACGGTGTGGGTCGTCCCACGGGAGGCCGCCCCCGTAACCGTTTCGCGAAGGGCTCCGTCGGCTCGGTACGATTCCCATTGCGTCGCGATGCGTCAGCGGCGCAATCCCCCTTCAGGCAGGAGAGACCGGTGTCAGACGTCCGTGTGATCATCCAACGCGATTCCGAGCGGGAAGAGCGCGTGGTGACGACGGGCACTACGGCCGCCGATCTCTTCCCCGGTGAGCGCACCGTCGTCGCCGCGCGCGTGGCCGGCGAGCTGAAGGACCTCGCGTACGCCGTGCAGGACGGCGAGGAGGTCGAGCCCGTCGAGATCTCCTCCGAGGACGGCCTGGGCATCCTGCGGCACTCCACCGCACATGTGATGGCGCAGGCCGTGCAGGAGCTGTTCCCGGAGGCCAAGCTGGGCATCGGCCCGCCGGTCAAGGACGGCTTCTACTACGACTTCGACGTCGCCGAGCCGTTCACTCCCGAGGACCTCAAGCGCATCGAGAAGAAGATGCAGGAGATCCAGAAGCGCGGCCAGCGGTTCTCCCGCCGCGTCGTCTCCGACGACGACGCCCGCGAGGAGCTCGCCGACGAGCCGTACAAGCTGGAGCTCATCGGCATCAAGGGCTCCGCCTCGCACGACGACGGCGCGGACGTCGAGGTGGGCGGCGGCGAGCTGACCATCTACGACAACCTCGACGCCAAGACCGGTGAGCTCTGCTGGAAGGACCTCTGCCGCGGTCCGCACCTGCCGACGACCCGCAACATCCCCGCCTTCAAGCTGATGCGGAACGCGGCGGCGTACTGGCGCGGCAGCGAGAAGAACCCGATGCTGCAGCGCATCTACGGCACCGCCTGGCCGTCGAAGGACGAGCTGAAGGCGCACCTGGAGTTCCTCGCCGAGGCCGAGAAGCGCGACCACCGCCGCCTCGGCAACGAGCTCGACCTGTTCTCCATCCCCGAGCAGATCGGCTCCGGCCTCGCGGTCTTCCACCCCAAGGGCGGCATCGTCCGCCGCGTCATGGAGGACTACTCGCGCCGCCGGCACGAGGAGGAGGGGTACGAGTTCGTCTACACCCCGCACGCCACGAAGGGGAAGCTCTTCGAGACCTCGGGCCACCTGGACTGGTACGCCGACGGCATGTACCCGCCCATGCAGCTCGACGAGGGCGTGGACTACTACCTCAAGCCCATGAACTGCCCGATGCACAACCTGATCTTCGACGCGCGCGGCCGTTCGTACCGTGAACTGCCGCTCCGCCTCTTCGAGTTCGGCACCGTGTACCGGTACGAGAAGTCCGGTGTCGTGCACGGCCTGACCCGCGCGCGTGGCTTCACGCAGGACGACGCGCACATCTACTGCACCCGCGAGCAGATGGCGGACGAGCTCGACAAGACGCTCACCTTCGTCCTCGGCCTGCTCCGCGACTACGGCCTGAACGACTTCTACCTGGAGCTGTCCACCAAGGACCCGGAGAAGTACGTCGGCTCGGACGAGGCCTGGGCGGAGGCCACCGAGGTGCTCGCGCAGGTCGCCGAGAAGCAGGGCCTCCCGCTCGTCCCGGACCCGGGCGGCGCCGCGTTCTACGGCCCGAAGATCTCCGTCCAGGCCAAGGACGCGATCGGCCGGACCTGGCAGATGTCGACCGTGCAGCTGGACTTCAACCTGCCGGAGCGCTTCGACCTGGAGTACACCGGTCCGGACGGCACCAAGCAGCGCCCGGTCATGATCCACCGCGCGCTGTTCGGCTCCATCGAGCGGTTCTTCGCGGTGCTCCTCGAGCACTACGCGGGCGCCTTCCCGGCGTGGCTCGCGCCCGTGCAGGCCACCGGCATCCCGATCGGTGACGCGCACGTCGAGTACCTGCACGAGTTCGCCGCCAAGGCGAGGAAGCAGGGCCTTCGGGTCGAGGTGGACTCCTCCTCCGACCGCATGCAGAAGAAGATCCGCAACGCACAGAAGTCCAAGGTGCCGTTCATGGTCATCGCCGGTGACGAGGACATGGCCGCCGGTGCCGTCTCCTTCCGGTACCGCGACGGCTCGCAGGAGAACGGCATTCCCGTCGACGAGGCCATCGCGAAGATCGCGAAGGTCGTCGAGGAGCGGGCTCAGGTCTGAATCCCCGGGGTTCAGGCCTGAACGCCTGACGCCCGGTTCGCTCCAGGGCCTCGGCGCGCGCTACCGCGTGTGCCGAGGCCGTCCGCTTGCCGTCCGCTTGCCGTCCGCTTTCCGTCCGCTTGCGGACGGCCTCGGACCCGGCAGCGCATCCGGCACCGGCCACGCCATATGCTGCACATCATGACGAGTGACCCGGAGCAGCAGAACGGAGTGGGGACGCAGGACGCGTTCCAGCGCCTGTGGACGCCCCACCGGATGGCGTACATCCAGGGTGAGAACAAGCCGACCGGCCCTGGAGCCGGAGACGGCTGTCCGTTCTGCTCGATCCCCGAGATGTCCGACGAGGACGGCTTGATCGTCGCACGCGGTAACCATGTGTTCGCGGTGCTCAATCTGTACCCGTACAACGGCGGGCACCTGATGGTCGTGCCCTACCGGCACGTCGCGGACTACACCGAGCTCTCGGTCGCCGAGACCGTGGAGCTGGGTGAGCTCACCAAGCAGGCGATGGTCGCGCTGCGCACCGCCTCCGGCGCGCACGGCTTCAACATCGGCATGAACCAGGGCACCGTCGCCGGTGCCGGGATCGCCGCGCATCTGCACCAGCACATCGTGCCCCGCTGGGGCGGCGACACGAACTTCATGCCGGTCGTCGGTCACACCAAGGTGCTGCCCCAACTCCTGGGCGACACCCGCAAGATGCTGGCGGACGCCTGGCCTCGGGTCTGATCCTTTCCGCCTCGCGGTCGCCCGCCTCGACCGCCGCCCGGCCCGCCTCGTGGCGCTCACGTTCTGTCGTACGTGAGCGCCCTCGCGCGTTTTCGGAGCAGGCGGAGCGGCCGAGCAGGCGGAGCGGGCCGCCCGAACGCGGCGGGGCGCGAGCCCTACGCGTCGTACACGTCCGCCTTCGTGGGGGCCGCGTCCTGGACGAGGTTGCTGAGGAAGAGCGAGCGGGTGCCGAAGCGCTCCGTGTCCACGCCGTTCTCCTCCAGGACGCGCATCGCCGAGGCGTGCACGACGCGCAGCACCGGGGTGGCCGCGCGCAGCGCGTCGTCCGCCATGAAGCGGTGCCGCCAGGGCTTGTCCGCCCAGGCGTGCCGCAGTCCGAACGGCTCCGGCAGGGCAAGCTTGCCGCCGAGGAAGTCCAGGATCGGCGGGAACCAGGTGAACGGTGCGCGGGCCGCGAGCCGCACCACGTCATCGGCCTCTATCAGCGGCAGCTTCACCTCGCGCGTCTCCCAGAACTTCACCGTCTTGGAGACTTCCTTGGTCTTCGCCTTGGGCTTCGTCGTGAACAGGGAGTGCACCGGGCCCAGCGCGTGACCCGTGACCTCGATGCGCAGCGTCTCGTGCAGCACGGTGACCGTGATCAGCATCGTGATCACCAACTGGCCGTCCCAGAGCCGGAACTGCACACCGAGATAGTGCCGGTCGCCGCTGCCGAACTGCTGCTCGTTGCAGATCCGCTGTATCTCGTGCGGCTTGACCTGGAAGGCGTCCACGTCCGTGCCGGTGGGGCGCGCGACCTCCGTCGCACCCTCGGCGACCGGGGAGACGATCCAGTGGCGTATCGACGGGGTCGGGAAACCGCCGGTGTGCAGCGGGCCGCGCTCCAGCATGCGCAGCTGGTCGTGGATCGCGCGCACCACGTCCCAGCTGCGGAACGGGTGGATCTCCGACGTGCCCGCGCGCGGGACCAGCTCCTCCGCCAGCTGCCAGCTGCCCCAGCGGGTGCCCATGCCGAGGATGCCCTTGGGGCCCGCGTAGAACACGGAGTTGGACTGCTGCTCGGCGGTGAGCCGGGCCAGGCCCTGGCGCAGCCGCTCCGCCGCCGTCTCACCCGGCGAACCCGGCACCGCCTCAGGGATCTTGGCGCCGATGCCGCCACCCGCGAGCAGGCTCTCCCAGCGGCCGCGCAGGTCCTTCGCCGTCCGCTCACAGATCTGCTTGGCGAGCAGCCAGCCGATCACCGGGGCGATCACCATCGCCCGCAGATACATCCCCAGGAGACCGGTGAACGGCAGCTTGATCAGGAAGAGGACGGCCAGCGCGCAGACGGCGACCAGCACGGCCGTACCGAGCGCGGTCTTCTTCTTGTCCTTGCCCTCGCCGAGGCTCTTCCTGAGCTGGAAGATCAGCAGCCACAGCAGCAGGCCGGGCAGGAACAGCACTCCGAACAGGGCGGTTACCGCGGTGAGTCGGGTGTCCCGCTCCTTGCGGATGCGGGTGGCCGCCAGGCAGTGCTCGACCACGGCCTGCGGCTCTGTGCCGAAGGACTGGATCAGCGGCTTGCGGGCGCCGCCGAGCATCCGGACCTGCACGGCGCGCGCGAAGGCCTCGCCGAGGTCCGGCTTGAAGAGCGACAACTTGCCCTTCTTCACCTCGGACTTGTGCCACTCGCTGTTCGCCTTGAGTATGTCGTCGACATCGCTGTCCCGGTACGCCGCCGAGGCCAGGGCGTGCGTCGCCGCCGTCTCGCCCTCGGCACCGGAGAGCGGCACCTGCGCCCCCGGCCTGAAATCGAAGGCCGAATCGAAGCCGTCCGCCACTGCAAGCCCCCTCGCCGCACCGCCGCTGCTCTGCGGCCCTTCCCGACTTCCTTACCCCGCACGGCCGTTGACCGCACCGCCGAGCAGATCATCAATGTATCGGGGCGCACTGACATCCGTCATCGGGCGGCCGAATGCCGCCCGTCCCAGCACGGGCGGGGACGGGCGGCAGGCCCAACGGCACCCCCTCGCGGCGCGCCGGCGCACCGCCGCCGTGCCCTGCCGGATCGCGGCGGCGGACGGGGCCGGGGCGGTCAGGTGTCCTGGTCGGCCGCCTCGCGCAGCTTCGCCGCCAGCTGGGCCGGCATCGGTTCGTGCCGGACGTAACTACGGCTGAATCGGCCCGTTCCGTGGGCGAGCGAGCGCAGATCCACCGCGTACCGGCCGATCTCGATCTCCGGAACCTCGGCCCGTACGAGCGTGCGACCGCCGGGCGACTGCTCGGTGCCGACGACTCGGCCGCGCCGCCCCGACAGATCGCTCATCACGGAGCCGACGTACCCGTCGCCGACCAGCACCTGCACCTCCGCGACGGGTTCGAGGACATGGATCGGGGCGTCCGCCGCGGCCTCGCGCAGGGCGAGCGCGCCGGCCGTCTGGAACGCGGCGTCGGACGAGTCGACGGAGTGCGCCTTGCCGTCCAGGAGCGTGACGCGTACGTCGACCAGCGGGTTCCCGCCGATGCCGCGCGCCGCCTGGGCACGTACACCCTTCTCGACGGACGGGATGAACTGGCGTGGCACGGCGCCGCCCACGACCTTGTCGACGAACTCCACGCCGCTGCCGACGGGCAGCGGCTCCACCTCGATCTCGCAGATCGCGTACTGCCCGTGCCCGCCGGACTGCTTCACATGGCGGCCGCGGCCGGAGGCGTTCGCGCCGAAGGTCTCGCGCAGGGCGACGCGGTGCGGCACCACGTCGACCTGGACGCCGTAGCGGCTGCGGAGCCGTTCGAGGGCCACGTCCGCGTGCGCCTCACCCAGGCACCACAGGACCACCTGGTGGGTGTCCTGGTTCTGCTCGAGACGCATGGTCGGATCCTCGGCGACCAGACGGGCCAGGCCCTGCGAGAGCTTGTCCTCGTCCGGTTTGCTGTGCGCCCTGATCGCCAGCGGAAGCAGCGGGTCCGGCATGCTCCACGGCTCCATGAGCAGCGGATCGTCCTTGGCCGACAGCGTGTCCCCGGTCTCCGCGCGGTTCAGCTTCGCCACGCACGCCAGGTCGCCCGCGACGCACTGCGACAACGTGCGCTGGTGCTTGCCGAACGGCGAGGTGAGCGCGCCGACGCGCTCGTCCACGTCGTGGTCCTCGTGGCCGCGGTCGGCCAGGCCGTGCCCCGAGACGTGCACCGTTTCGTCCGGGCGCAGAGTGCCGGAGAAGACCCGCACCAGCGAGATCCGCCCCACGTACGGGTCGGACGAGGTCTTCACGACCTCGGCGGCCAGTGGGCCCCGCGGGTCGCAGGAAAGCGTGGCACGCGCGGTGCCGTCCGGCGTCGTGACGGCCGGTGTCTCGCGCTCCAGGGGAGTCGGGAAACCGCCCGTGATCAGCTCCAGGAGCTCGACCGTGCCGAGGCCCTGCCGCGCGCCGTCGACGGCCGGAGCCGCCGCGAGCACCGGGTGGAAGACGCCGCGTGCCACCGCGCGCTCCAGGTCCTCCACCAAGGTCTTGTAGTCGACGGTTTCGCCGCCCAGATAGCGGTCCATGAGGGTCTCGTCCTCGCTCTCCGCGATGATCCCCTCGATGAGCCGGTTGCGGGCCTCCTCGATCCGCGCCCCCTGCTCGCCGTCCGGTTCCAGCTCCTTGCGTTCGCCCGACGCGTAGTCGAAGACCCGCTGCGAGAGCAGCCCGACCAGGCCCGTCACCGGAGCGTGCCCGTCCGGGCCCTCGTCCCCGTACTGCGGCAGGTACAGCGGAATCACCGCGTCCGGGTCGTCCCCGCCGAAGGTCTCCGCGCAGCCGCCGGTCATCGCGTCGAAGTCGGCGCGGGCCGCCTCCAGGTGAGTGACGACGATCGCCCGCGGCATGCCCACCGCCGCGCACTCGTCCCACACCACGCGGGTCGCGCCGGTGATGCCCTCCGTGCCCTCGGCGGCCGAGACGACGAAAAGGGCCGCGTCCGCGGCGCGCAGACCGGCCCTCAACTCGCCGACGAAATCGGCGTATCCGGGGGTGTCGAGCAGATTGATCTTGATGCCGCCCCATTCCAGCGGAACCAGGGACAGCTGGATCGAGCGTTGCTGCCGGTGCTCGATCTCGTCGTAGTCGGAGACGGTGCCGCCGTCCTCCACGCGGCCCGCCCGGTTCACCACCCCCGCGGTCAGCGCGAGGGCCTCCACCAGAGTCGTCTTGCCGGAACCGCTGTGGCCAACCAGCACCACGTTCCGTACGGAACGGGGGTGGTCGGCCGTGGGTGCCCTGCCGGCGGCCCCGGAATGTGCAGCTGCTTTGTCGCCCATGCTGTGCCTCCCGAAGGCTCACGATTTCTTGCACGGTGAGGGGAGAGGGCGCGGACACGCGTGGGACCGCGTCTGCCGGCGGCTCCGACGACGCCCGCGGTGTCTTCGAGCTTTCCACTCCCGTCACGGGGCGTCCATACGTCGTACGAGATCGCGCGCGCCGGGAGACGCGCACGGGGACCGAAGGGGCTCACGAGGTCGAGCGACAGGCTCCGTGGCTACGATGGGGCGGCCGGTGGCCGCAGGGGCCGCGCGGCCCGCCACTCCCCTTGGGAAGGCTTCAAGGCCATGCTGAACAAGTACGCGCGTGCCTTCTTCACGCGTGTCCTCACACCGTTCGCCGCGTTTCTGCTCCGCCGGGGAGTCAGCCCGGACGCGGTCACGCTGATCGGCACCGCCGGTGTCGTGGCGGGTGCGCTGGTCTTCTTCCCCCGGGGCGAGTTCTTCTGGGGCACGATCGTCATCACGCTGTTCGTGTTCTCCGACCTGGTCGACGGGAACATGGCCCGGCAGGCGGGCGTCTCCAGCCGCTGGGGCGCCTTCCTGGACTCCACGCTCGACCGGGTCGCCGACGGCGCGATCTTCGGTGGTTTCGCGCTCTGGTACGCGGGCCGGGGCGACAGCGACATGATGTGCGCGGTGTCCATCTTCTGCCTGGCCAGCGGCCAGGTCGTCTCGTACACGAAGGCGCGCGGTGAGTCGATCGGCCTGCCCGTCGCGGTGAACGGCCTGATCGAGCGGGCCGAGCGGCTCGTGATCTCGCTGGTCGCGGCCGGGCTCGCCGGACTGCACGCCTTCGGGGTGCCCGGTATCGACGTCCTGCTGCCGATCGCCCTGTGGATCGTCGCCGTCGGCAGCGCCGTGACCCTCGGGCAGCGTGTCGTGACCGTACGACGGGAATCCGCGGAGGCGGACGCGGCGGACGCGGCCCCGGCTCCTGGTGGGTCCCCTGCCGAGGAGACGAAAAGCCGCACAGGCGAAACTGGCACCAGCGGGACGAAAACCGCCACAGAAGAAGTAGGGCCGAGCGGCAGCCGAGGCGGCAGCGAGGCACGGGGGAGCGAGGCCACGTCATGAGCAAGGCACAGGAGAGACTCACCGACGCCCTGTACGGGCTCGGCTGGTCCGCGGTCAAGAAACTCCCCGAGCCCGTCGCCGTCCGCCTCGGGCGCAGCATCGCCGACCGCGTGTGGAAGCGCCGCGGCAAGGGCGTCCAGCGGCTGGAGGCCAACTACGCGCGCGTGGTGCCCGACGCGAGCCAGGAGCGGCTCGCCGCCCTGTCCAAGGCGGGCATGCGCTCGTACATGCGCTACTGGATGGAGTCCTTCCGGCTGCCCGCCTGGAGCAAGGACCGCATAAGGAACGGCTTCGTCCCCATGGACGTGCACTATCTGACGGACGGCCTCGCCTCCGACAAGGGCGTGATCCTCGCCCTTCCGCACCTCGCCAACTGGGACCTCGCGGGTGCCTGGGTCACCACCAAGCTGGAGACCCCGTTCACCACCGTCCAGGAGCGGCTCAAGCCCGAGACGCTCTACGACCGCTTCGTGGCCTACCGCCGCAGCCTCGGCATGGAGGTCCTGCCGCACACGGGCGGCTCCGCGTTCGGCACGCTCGCCCGCAGGCTCCGCGCGGGCGGTCTGGTCTGCCTCGTCGCCGACCGGGACCTGTCCGCATCCGGCGTCGAGGTCAAGTTCTTCGGCGAGACCACGCGCATGCCGGCCGGTCCCGCGATGCTCGCCCAGCAGACCGGCGCACTGCTGCTCCCCGTCACCCTCTGGTATGACGAGAGCACCGTCATGCAGGGCCGGGTCCACCCACCCATCGACGTACCGGAGACAGGTACACGGGACGAGAAGACGTCTGTCATGACACAGGCGCTGGCCGATGCCTTCGCCACCGGTATCGCCGAACACCCGGAGGACTGGCACATGCTGCAACGGCTGTGGCTCGCCGACCTGGACCCCGCCAAGGCACCGAACGGGTCCGCGTCCGAGGTGACCGAGTGAAGATCGGCATCGTCTGCCCGTACTCCTGGGACGTGCCCGGCGGCGTCCAGTTCCACATCCGCGATCTCGCCGAGCACCTCATCCGCTGGGGCCACGAGGTCTCCGTCCTGGCACCCGCCGACGACGACACTCCGCTTCCGCCGTACGTGGTCTCCGCGGGGCGTGCGGTTCCGGTCCCGTACAACGGCTCCGTGGCGCGCCTGAACTTCGGCTTCCTGTCGGCCGCGCGCGTGCGGCGCTGGCTGCACGACGGCACCTTCGACGTCATCCACATCCACGAACCGGCCTCGCCCTCGCTCGGCCTGCTCACCTGCTGGGCCGCGCAGGGGCCGATCGTCGCGACGTTCCACACCTCCAACCCCCGCTCGCGCGCGATGATCGCCGCGTACCCGATCCTCCAGCCCGCCCTGGAGAAGATCAGCGCGCGGATCGCGGTCAGCGAGTACGCGCGCCGGACCCTGGTCGAGCACCTGGGTGGCGACGCGGTCGTGATCCCGAACGGTGTCGAGGTCGACTTCTTCGCGAAGGCCGAGCCGAAGCCCGAGTGGCAGGGCGACACCATCGGGTTCATCGGGCGCATCGACGAGCCGCGCAAGGGCCTGCCGGTGCTCATGAAGGCGCTGCCCCGGATCCTCGCGGAGCGCCCGCAGACCCGTCTGCTCGTCGCCGGCCGCGGTGACGAGGAGGAGGCCGTCGCGACGCTGCCGGTCGACATGCGCTCGCGCGTGGAGTTCCTCGGCATGGTCAGCGACGAGGACAAGGCCCGCCTGCTGCGCAGCGTCGACGTGTACGTGGCGCCCAACACCGGCGGCGAGAGCTTCGGCATCATCCTCGTCGAGGCGCTCTCCGCGGGCGCGCCCGTGCTCGCCTCCGACCTCGACGCGTTCGCCCAGGTACTCGACCAGGGCGCGGCCGGCGAGCTGTTCGCCAACGAGGACGCCGACGCGCTCGCGGACGCCGCCCTGCGCCTCCTCGGCGACCCCGCGCGCCGCGAGGGCCTGCGCGAGCGCGGCAGCGCCCACGTCCGCCGCTTCGACTGGTCGACGGTCGGGTCCGACATCCTCGCGGTGTACGAGACGGTGACGGACGGCGCGGCATCGGTCGCCGCCGACGAACGCACCGGACTGCGGGCGCGGTTCGGGCTCGCCCGGGACTGATCCCCGGCCGCCGGACCGGCGTTGTCAGTGGCCCGTCCTAGCCTTCAGGCATGCAGCTGATCCACGGCGGACCGACCGCCTCCGACTCCGCGGTGCCGCGCACCGGCGGCGTCCCGCTCGTGCCGGAGGGCTTCGTCCGGCCCGTGTGCGGGGGAGCGCGCCGGAGCGATGCAGTTCCTGGCCCAACTCCCGTTCCAGGACGGCGTGACAGCGGCGTTCGGGCGAGACGCCCGCCTGCCCCTCCTGGCACGCCCCCATGACGTTCTCGGCATCGCTAGAAGAGGGCCACGACCACCGGACCGCGGCCAATCTCGGTGGCGGCGGCCGGAGTTATGCCTTCGGCTGCGTGCCGTGCGGAGAGGCGCCCTTCCGGTGGCAGCGCAGACGGCAGCGCAGACGGCAGTGCTCGCGGCAGTGCTCGCGGCAGTGCTGACCGCCGCCGCGCAGTGGGGCCGAGCCATGCACGGGTAGCCTTTCCGCCCGTGACCTCCACTTTGATCTGGATCGCGGTGGCCCTCTTCGCGATCGGCCTCTACCTGAGCTGGACGGCGGGCCGTCTCGACCGGCTGCACGCGCGCATCGACGCCGCCCGCGCCGCCCTCGACGCACAGCTGCTGCGCCGGGCGTCGGTCGCGCAGGAGCTGGCCACCTCGGGCGTGCTCGACCCGGCGGCGTCGATCGTGCTCTACGAAGCGGCGCACGCGGCCCGGCAGGCGGAGGAGGAACACCGCGAGGTCGCCGAGAGCGAACTCAGCCAGGCCCTGCGGGCGATCTTCGCGGAGCCCGGCCAGATGGACGTCGTACGGGAGGCTCCCGGGGGCGAGGACGCCGCGAGCGAACTCGCCCAGGCCGTCCGCAGGGTGCCGATGGCCCGCCGCTTCCACAACGACGCCGTACGCGCGGCCCGCGCCCTGCGCAGGCACCGCAAGGTGAGGTGGTTCCGGCTCGCGGGACACGCGCCGTTCCCGATGGCCTTCGAGATGGACGACGAACCGCCGACGGCCCTCGCGGACCGGCCCAACTCGTAAGGACCCCGCGAAGCGGTACGCGGTACAGGCCCCTGGCCTGCGGCTCTGTCCCCTCGCGGGAAAACTCGCGGGGAAAATGAGCCACTGCCTCACCATTGGCCCTTGTAGTGGCCTGAAGCGGACGGTTGGCTGCGGAGCAGCAAGTTTTCCCTTCCCTCCAGTGAGGTCACCCGTGTCCAGCACGCCCACCACCAGCACCCAGCAGGCCACCGACACCCCCGCGACCGGCACCGCGCGCGTGAAGCGCGGCATGGCCGAGCAGCTCAAGGGTGGCGTGATCATGGACGTGGTCACCCCGGAGCAGGCGAAGATCGCCGAGGACGCGGGCGCCGTCGCCGTCATGGCCCTGGAGCGGGTGCCCGCCGACATCCGCAAGGACGGCGGCGTGGCCCGGATGTCCGACCCGGACATGATCGAGGGCATCATCGAGGCCGTCTCCATCCCGGTCATGGCCAAGTCCCGCATCGGCCACTTCGTCGAGGCGCAGATCCTGCAGTCGCTCGGCGTCGACTACATCGACGAGTCCGAGGTCCTGACCCCGGCCGACGAGGTCAACCACAGCGACAAGTTCGCGTTCACGACCCCCTTCGTCTGCGGCGCCACCAACCTGGGCGAGGCCCTGCGCCGCATCGCCGAGGGCGCGGCCATGATCCGCTCGAAGGGTGAGGCCGGCACCGGCAACGTCGTCGAGGCCGTCCGCCACATGCGCCAGATCAAGAACGAGATCGCCCGCCTGCGCGGCTACGACAACAACGAGCTGTACGCCGCCGCCAAGGAGCTGCGCGCCCCGTACGAGCTGGTCAAGGAGGTCTCGGAGCTCGGCAAGCTGCCGGTCGTGCTGTTCTCCGCCGGTGGCGTCGCCACCCCCGCCGACGCCGCCCTGATGCGTCAGCTCGGCGCCGAGGGTGTCTTCGTCGGCTCCGGAATCTTCAAGTCCGGCGACCCGGCCAAGCGCGCCGCCGCCATCGTGAAGGCCACCACTTTCTACGACGACCCGAAGATCATCGCCGACGCGTCCCGCAACCTGGGCGAGGCCATGGTCGGCATCAACTGCGACGAGCTCCCCGAGACCGAGCGTTACGCGAAGCGCGGCTGGTAACACCCATGAACACCCCTGTGATCGGCGTCCTGGCACTCCAGGGCGACGTACGGGAGCACCTCATCGCCCTGGCCGCGGCGGACGCCGTGGCCAGGCCGGTGCGGCGCCCCGAAGAGCTCGCCGAGGTCGACGGACTCGTCATCCCCGGCGGCGAGTCCACCACGATCTCCAAGCTGGCCGACCTCTTCGGCCTCGCGGAGCCGCTGCGCGAGCGGATCAGGAACGGCATGCCGGTCTACGGCAGCTGCGCCGGACTGATCATGCTCGCCGACAAGATCCTCGATCCGCGCTCCGGCCAGGAGACCTTCGGCGGCATCGACATGATCGTGCGCCGTAACGCCTTCGGGCGGCAGAACGAGTCGTTCGAGGCGACCGTCGAGGTGGCCGGCATCGGCGGCGTGGAGGGCGTCTTCATCCGCGCCCCCTGGGTCGAGTCGGTCGGCGCCGCCGCCGAGGTGCTCGCCGAGCACGACGGCCACATCGTCGCCGTGCGCCAGGGCAGCGCCCTCGCCACGTCGTTCCACCCGGAGCTCACCGGTGACCACCGCGTCCACGAGCTGTTCGTGGAGATGGTGCGGGAGAAGCACCCGGCAGGGTCCCGGTAGGATCTCTGTCGTTCGTACGGAGATTGGTTACGCGAAGGAGACAGGCAGATGTCCGGCCACTCTAAATGGGCCACGACTAAGCACAAGAAGGCCGTGATCGATGCCAAGCGCGGCAAGCTCTTCGCGAAGCTGATCAAGAACATCGAGGTCGCTGCGCGCATGGGCGGTGTCGACATCGAGGGCAACCCGACCCTCTTCGACGCCATTCAGAAGGCCAAGAAGCAGTCGGTCCCGAACAAGAACATCGACTCCGCGGTCAAGCGCGGCGGCGGCCTGGAAGCCGGCGGCGCCGACTACGAGACGATCATGTACGAGGGCTACGGGCCCAACGGCGTGGCCGTCTACATCGAGTGCCTCACCGACAACCGCAACCGCGCGGCGTCCGACGTCCGCGTCGCGATGACCCGCAACGGCGGCTCGATGGGCGACCCGGGCTCGGTCGCGTACCTCTTCAACCGCAAGGGCGTCGTGATCGTCAACAAGGGCGAGCTCGACGAGGACGACGTCCTCGTCGCCGTCCTGGAAGCGGGCGCGGAGGAGGTCCACGACCTCGGCGAGAAGTTCGAGGTCGTCAGCGAGGCCACCGACCTGGTCGCGGTCCGCTCCGCCCTGGTCGACGCCGGCATCGACTACGACTCGGCCGAGGCCAGCTTCCTGCCCACCATGCAGATCGAGCTGGACGAGGAGGGCGCGCGCAAGATGTTCAAGCTCATCGACGCCCTCGAGGACAGCGACGACGTCCAGAACGTCTTCGCCAACTTCGACGTCTCCGACGAGATCATGGCGAAGGTCGACGCCTGATCGCGCACTGTGCGCCGCACGGCGAACTCCACTTCACGGCAAGGGCCGACGGGACACACGCCCCGTCGGCCCTTCCCTCTGCACCCGTTGTCAGTGGCAGCCGATAGCCTGCACAAACAGATGAGCGAAGGAGGGGTGGCGTGCGTGTGCTCGGTGTGGACCCAGGTCTGACCCGCTGCGGCGTGGGAGTCGTCGAGGGCGTCGCGGGCAGACCCCTCACGATGCGCGCCGTCGGAGTCGTCCGCACGTCCGCCGACGCCGAGTTGGGACACCGCCTCGTCGCCATCGAGCAGGGCATCGAGCATTGGCTCGACGAGCACCGGCCCGAATTCGTCGCGGTGGAGCGGGTGTTCAGCCAGGACAACGTCCGTACGGTCATGGGCACCGCTCAAGCCAGCGCCGTCGCCATGCTCTGCGCCTCGCGCCGCGGTATCCCCGTCGCCCTGCACACGCCCAGCGAGGTCAAGGCCGCCGTCACCGGCAGCGGCCGCGCGGACAAGGCTCAGGTCGGCGCCATGGTCACCAGACTGCTTCGGCTCGCGGCGCCGCCCAGACCCGCCGACGCGGCGGACGCCCTGGCCCTCGCCATCTGCCACATCTGGCGCGCCCCCGCGCAGAACCGACTCCAGCAGGCCGTTCAGCAACAGGCAGCCCTGCAAGCATCGAAAGGCCGTACGCCATGATCGCCTTCGTCAGCGGACCCGTCGCCGCTCTCGCCCCTGATTCAGCGGTGGTCGAGGTCGGCGGAATCGGCATGGCCGTCCAGTGCACGCCCACCACGCTGTCCGGCCTGCGCATGGGCCAACAGGCGAAACTGGCCACGTCGTTGGTGGTGCGCGAGGACTCCCTCACGCTGTACGGCTTCGCCGACGACGACGAGCGCCAGACCTTCGAGCTGCTGCAGACCGCGAGCGGTGTCGGCCCGCGCCTGGCCCAGGCCATGCTCGCCGTGCACAGCCCGGACGCGCTGCGGATGGCGGTCACCACCGGTGACGAGAAGGCGCTCACCGCTGTCCCCGGCATCGGCAAGAAGGGCGCCCAGAAGCTCCTCCTGGAGCTGAAGGACCGCCTCGGCGAACCCCTCGGCACCGCGGGCCCCGCGATCGGCACGGCCGTCACCGCCGGCTGGCGCGACCAGCTGCACGCGGCCCTGATCGGCCTCGGATACGCCACCCGCGAGGCCGACGAGGCGGTCGCCGCCGTCGCCCCGCAGGCCGAGGCCGCCGAGGGCACCCCGCAGGTCGGCCAGCTCCTGAAGGCCGCCCTGCAGACCCTCAACCGGGCTCGCTGACCGGGCCGGGGGCCACCTGATCCGGTCATCCCCGGCGACCCCGGCCGCGTACCCGCAGACGCACACGCAGACGCACACGCAGACGCACACGCACACGCACACCTCATACGAACGCACCCACAACCCCGAGGCCTCCACCGTGAACTGGGACTCCACACCGACCGACACCGCCGCCGACGGCCGCCTCGTCGGGGCCGCCGCGGACGGCGAGGACCAGGCCGTCGAGGCGGCCCTGCGGCCCAAGTCCCTGGCCGAGTTCGTCGGCCAGGAGCGGGTGCGCGAGCAGCTCGACCTCGTCCTCAAGGCCGCGCGTCAACGCGGCGCCACGGCCGACCACGTCCTGCTCTCGGGCGCCCCCGGCCTCGGCAAGACCACACTCTCCATGATCATCGCGTCCGAGATGGAAGCCCCGATCCGCATCACCAGCGGCCCGGCGATCCAGCACGCGGGCGACCTGGCCGCGATCCTCTCCTCGCTGCAGGAGGGCGAGGTCCTCTTCCTCGACGAGATCCACCGCATGTCCCGCCCCGCCGAAGAGATGCTCTACATGGCGATGGAGGACTTCCGGGTGGACGTCATC
Source organism: Streptomyces luteolus (assembly GCF_029968015.1). Taxonomy (GTDB): domain Bacteria; phylum Actinomycetota; class Actinomycetes; order Streptomycetales; family Streptomycetaceae; genus Streptomyces; species Streptomyces luteolus. The sequence goes on along the minus strand of NZ_JASCIS010000015.1, from coordinate 101,160 downwards.
GTCGGCAAGGGCCCCGGCGCCACCGCCATCCCCCTCGAACTGCCGCCCTTCACCCTGGTCGGCGCCACCACGCGCGCCGGACTCCTGCCACCGCCCCTGCGCGACCGTTTCGGCTTCACGGCGCACATGGAGTTCTACGGCCCCGCCGAGCTGGAGCGCGTCATCAGCCGCTCCGCCGAGCTGCTCGACGTGACGATCGAGGCCGACGGCGCCGGCGAGATCGCGGGCCGCTCCCGCGGTACGCCCCGTATCGCCAACCGCCTGCTGCGCCGCGTGCGGGACTACGCCCAGGTCAAGGCGGACGGCATCGTCACCCGAGAGATCGCCGCCGCCGCCCTGAAGGTGTACGAAGTGGACGGCCGCGGACTCGACCGCCTGGACCGCGCGGTCCTCGAAGCCCTGCTCAAGCTCTTCGGCGGCGGCCCCGTCGGTCTGTCCACCCTCGCTGTCGCGGTGGGGGAGGAGCGTGAGACCGTGGAAGAGGTCGCCGAGCCCTTCCTCGTAAGAGAGGGACTTCTCGCCCGTACGCCCAGGGGGCGCGTCGCCACCCCCGCGGCCTGGGCCCACCTGGGGCTCACGCCCCCACAGGGCGGAGGAACGGGAGGAACGGGGCAAGGGGACCTGTTCAGCACCTGACGGCGCGGATGGTCGCGGGGCCAGGAACCCCAGTGCCATGCTGAGCGTTGTTCCTTAGGCGCGGGCTCGCTTAGACTCCGCCGATGCCGCCCCTCCCGGGCGGCGTGCCCACCCCCAATACACAGGCCGCTCAACGCGCGGTCGCGCGAAGGAAAATTACGTCCCGTGGATATCGTGACCTTCCTCCCGTTCATCGTGCTCATCGGGGCCATGTTCCTGATGACGCGCTCCGCCAAGAAGAAGCAGCAGGCGGCCGCGAAGATGCGCAATGAGATGCAGCCCGGCACCGGCGTCCGCACGATCGGTGGCATGTACGCCGTCGTCAAGGAGGTCAACGACGACACGGCCACCCTCGAGGTGGCGCCCGGTGTCCACGCGATCTACGCCAAGAACGCGATCGGCGCGGTCCTCGACGACGAGGAGTACAACCGCATCGTCCACGGCGCCGAGCAGGACTTGAAGTCGGACACCCCCGTCGTGCCGGACGACGCCTCCTCCCTGACCCAGGACGGCGAGCCCGCCGCCTCCGACGACGCCCCCGTGGACCTCGGCAAGAAGGACGCCGGTGCCGAGACGGACACCGACGCCGAGAAGGCCGTCGAGGCCGACGCGGACGCGCCGAAGAAGGACGAGGACGCGCCGAAGAAGACCGACGGCGAGGCCGACGCGAAGTAGTCACGGCCGAGGACCGCGGAGCGCCCCGAGCGTCCCGCGGTCCTTCGGGCGTGCTGGCTTCGTCCGGTTTCACCCCCCACCACTTCATGGCCGCCCACGGCGCGTGTTCGGGTTCCGGGCGGTTGGACAGGGAGAAACGACAAGGTGGCAGCACCGAAGAAGGGCCGGAGGCCGAGCGGCCAGGGCAAGCCGGGCAGGGCCCTCGCGCTGATCCTGATCGCCATGGTGGCGCTGACCGGAGGGATGTTCTTCTCCGGTCACACCACTCCGCGCCTGGGCATCGACCTCGCGGGCGGTACGAGCATCACGCTCGAGGCCAAGAACGAGCCCGGCAAGCCGAACGCGATCAACAAGACCAACATGGACACCGCGGTCGGCATCATCGAGCGCCGTGTCAACGGCCTGGGCGTCTCCGAGGCGGAGGTCCAGACCCAGGGCGATCGCAACATCATCGTCAACATCCCCAAGGGGACCAACGAGAAGCAGGCCCGCGAGCAGGTCGGCACGACCGCTCAGCTCTACTTCCGCCCGGTCCTCACGATGAGTGCGGGCAAGCCCACCCCGGACCCCTCGTCCAGCCCGTCCCCCGACGCCTCGAAGTCCCCCGACGCCTCGAAGTCCCCCGAGGACAAGCCGAAGGCGGGCAACGGCGACGAGAAGTCCACGCCCACCGCGAGCCCCACCACGCAGGGCCGTGCCGTGACCGACGGCCTGAAGGCCGACCCCACCCCGTCTCCCTCGGAGAGCGGCAAGGGCGAGGCGGGCAAGGGCGACGAGAAGCCCTCCGCCACCGAGACGCCCAAGCCGGACGCGGCCACGAAGAAGCTGCAGGAGCAGTTCACCGCCCTCGACTGCACCAAGAAGGACCAGCGGGTCCAGACCGCGCAGGGCGTCAAGTCCAGTGAGCCCATGGTCGGTTGCGGCAAGAACGCCGTCGGCCAGTGGGACAAGTACATCCTCGGTCCGGCCGAGGTCGCCGGCAAGGACGTCGACGAAGCCAAGGCGGTCATCAACGACCGCGGCCAGTGGATCGTCACGATGAAGTTCAACAGCAAGGGCGCCGACAAGTTCTCGAAGATCACGACCCAGCTGAAGACGCAGCAGTCGCCGCAGAACCAGTTCGGCATCGTGCTCGACGGCGAGGTCGTCTCCGCCCCCAGCGTCAGCGAGACCCTGAGCAAGAGCGCCGAGATCTCCGGCAGCTTCAACCAGGAGTCCGCGCAGGAGCTGGCGAACATCCTGTCGTACGGTGCGCTCCCGCTGTCCTTCCAGGAGCAGAGCGTCACCTCGGTGACCGCGGCCCTCGGCGGTGAGCAGCTGAAGGCCGGTCTGATCGCCGGTGCCATCGGCCTCGCCCTGGTCGTCGTCTACCTCGTGGTGTACTACCGCGGCCTGTCCCTGATCGCCCTGCTCAGCCTGCTGGCCTCGGGCATCCTCACGTACACGCTGATGTCGCTGCTCGGACCGGCCATCGGGTTCGCGCTGAACCTGCCGGCGGTCTGCGGTGCGATCGTCGCCATCGGTATCACCGCGGACTCGTTCATCGTGTACTTCGAGCGGGTCCGTGACGAGGTCCGTGAGGGACGCAGCCTGCGCCCCGCCGTCGAGCGGGCCTGGCCGCGCGCGCGGCGCACCATCCTGGTCTCCGACTTCGTGTCGTTCCTGGCCGCCGCGGTGCTGTTCATCGTGACCGTCGGCAAGGTGCAGGGCTTCGCGTTCACGCTCGGCCTGACCACGCTGCTCGACGTCGTCGTGGTGTTCCTCTTCACCAAGCCGCTGATGACGCTCTTGGCCCGCCGCAAGTTCTTCGCGAACGGCCACCCGTGGTCCGGACTCGACCCGAAGCGCCTCGGCGCCAAACCCCCGCTGCGCCGCTCGCGCACCCGTCGCGTGCCCGGCTCCCTCGACCCGAAGGAGGCGTGAGATGTCGAAGCTCGGCAACCTCGGCGCCCGGCTCTACCGCGGCGAAGTCGGGTACGACTTCATCGGCAAGCGGAAGGTCTGGTACGGCGTCTCGATCCTCATCACCATCACGGCCGTCGTGGCCCTGGCGGTGCAGGGTCTGAACCTGGGCATCGAGTTCAAGGGCGGCGCCGTCTTCACGACGCCCAAGACCGAGGCCTCCGTCGCGCAGGCCCAGGAAGCGGCCGAAGAGGCCTCCGGACACCAGGTCATCGTCCAGAAGCTGGGCAGCGGTGGCGTCCGCATCCAGGTCAGCGGCGTCGACACCGCCAAGTCCGACCAGATCAAGGCAGAGCTCGCCACGGACCTCAAGGTTCCGGCGAACGACATCAACGCCGAGCTGGTCGGCCCCAGTTGGGGCGCGCAGATCGCCAACAAGGCCTGGATGGGCCTCGGCGTTTTCATGATCCTCTGCGTGATCTACCTGGCGATCGCCTTCGAGTGGCGCATGGCCGTCGCGGCCCTGATCGCCCTGATCCACGACATCACCATCACCGTCGGTATCTACGCCCTGGTGGGCTTCGAAGTCACCCCGGGCACGGTGATCGGTCTGCTGACCATCCTCGGCTACTCGCTGTACGACACGGTCGTCGTCTTCGACTCCCTGAAGGAACAGTCGAAGGGGATCACCAAGCAGACCAAGCAGACCTACAGCGAGGTCGCCAACCTCTCCATCAACAGCACCCTGGTGCGCTCCATCAACACCACGGTGGTCGCGCTCCTGCCGGTGGCGGGCCTGTTGTTCATCGGTGGCGGTGTCCTCGGCGCCGGCATGCTGAACGACATCTCGCTCTCGCTGTTCGTCGGCCTCGCCGCCGGTGCGTACTCCTCGATCTTCATCGCCACGCCGCTCGTCGCCGACCTCAAGGAGCGCGAGCCGCAGATGAAGGCGCTCAAGAAGCGGGTGCTCGCCAAGCGCGCGCAGGCCGCCGCGAAGAGCGAGTCGCAGGCCGCGGGCCAGGACGAGGAGCCGGCCGGCCCGGGCCCGGAGGACGTCGCCCCCGCCGGTGCCGCGTGGGGCGTCGTCGGCCAGCGCCGCACCCAGCCGCAGGCCCGCAACCGCGGTCGCGGCCGTCCCTCCGGGAAGCGCCGATGACCGACATCAAGGAACTGCTGCTCAGCCGGATCCGGGACGTCCCGGACTACCCGCAGGCCGGGGTGATGTTCAAGGACATCACCCCGCTGCTCGCGGACCCGACGGCGTTCTCGGCGCTCACGGGAGCCCTCGCCGACCTCTGCGTCGCGCAGGGCGCGACGAAGATCGTCGGCCTGGAGGCGCGCGGATTCATCCTCGCGGCCCCGGTCGCGGTCCGTGCGGGCGTGGGCTTCATCCCCGTACGCAAGGCGGGCAAGCTCCCCGGAGCGACGCTCGCCCAGCGTTACGAGCTGGAGTACGGCCAGGCCGAGATCGAGGTGCACGCCGAGGACCTGGCCGCGGGCGACCGCGTCCTGGTCATCGACGACGTCCTGGCGACCGGCGGCACCGCCGAGGCCTCGCTGCAGCTCATCCGCCGTGCGGGAGCCGAGGTGGCGGGCCTCGCCGTCCTGATGGAGCTCGGCTTCCTCGGTGGCAGGGCACGCCTTGAGCCCGCGCTCCAGGGAGCCCCGCTGGAGGCGCTGCTCACCGTCTGATCGCCCCCTGACCAGACGCGCTGTCCGATCACCCCTGATCAGGTTCCGGTCGTCCTCCGACCGGCACGATCGAGCCAAGGGCGGGCACCCGGCACAGTCCGGGCGCCCGCCCTTCGCGTGCCCCCGAGGCCCGACCGTCCACGGCCCTGCGGGAGGGTTATCCACAGTGGGGACGAGCCGAAGCGCGAGGATCGATACCATGGCAGTCCGGACCTGATCGGGGGGCCGGACCCTGCATGAGGAGCACTCTTGCCAGACGAGGCCCGTCAGCCACTCGCCGCCGCGCAGCCCGAGCCCGACCAGCCGGCCGAATCGGCCGCGGCGTCCGCTGCCATGCCCGCCGCGAGTGAGAAGAAGCAGGCACCCGAGCCGAAGACCGACCCGGTGGCCGAAAAGCCCCGCCCGGCGCCGAATCCCGCGCCGCCCGCCAAGGGCCCCGCGAGCCAGACCCCGGCGATGCGCCCGGCCGCGGCGAACCAGTCGCGCTCCGCCTCCTCCAACCGCGTACGAGCCCGCCTCGCCCGCCTCGGCGTGCAGCGCTCGAACCCGTACAACCCGGTGCTCGAGCCGCTGCTGCGGATAGTGCGGAGCAACGACCCGAAGATCGAGACGTCGACGCTCCGCCAGATCGAGCGTGCCTACCAGGTCGCCGAGCGCTGGCACCGAGGCCAGAAGCGCAAGAGCGGCGATCCGTACATCACGCACCCCCTCGCCGTCACCACGATCCTCGCCGAGCTCGGCATGGACCCGGCCACGCTGATGGCGGGCCTGCTGCACGACACGGTCGAGGACACCGAGTACGGCCTGGACACCCTCCGCCGGGACTTCGGCGACCAGGTCGCGCTGCTCGTCGACGGCGTCACGAAGCTGGACAAGGTCAAGTTCGGCGAGGCAGCGCAGGCCGAGACCGTCCGCAAGATGGTCGTCGCCATGGCCAAGGACCCGCGCGTCCTGGTCATCAAGCTCGCCGACCGCCTGCACAACATGCGCACGATGCGGTACCTCAAGCGCGAGAAGCAGGAGAAGAAGGCCCGCGAAACCCTGGAGATCTACGCCCCGTTGGCGCACCGACTGGGCATGAACACCATCAAGTGGGAGCTGGAGGACCTCGCCTTCGCGATCCTCTACCCCAAGATGTACGACGAAATCGTCCGCCTCGTCGCCGAGCGGGCCCCCAAGCGCGACGAGTACCTGGCCATAGTGACCGACGAGGTCCAGGCCGACCTGCGCGCCGCCCGCATCAAGGCCACCGTCACCGGCCGCCCGAAGCACTACTACAGCGTCTACCAGAAGATGATCGTCCGCGGCCGTGACTTCGCGGAGATCTACGACCTGGTGGGCATCCGTGTCCTGGTCGACACAGTGCGGGACTGCTACGCCGCACTCGGCACGGTGCACGCGCGATGGAACCCGGTCCCCGGCCGGTTCAAGGACTACATCGCGATGCCCAAGTTCAACATGTACCAGTCGCTGCACACCACGGTGATCGGCCCCAACGGCAAGCCCGTCGAGCTGCAGATCCGCACGTTCGACATGCACCGCCGCGCCGAGTACGGCATCGCGGCGCACTGGAAGTACAAGCAGGAGGCCGTGGCCGGTGCCTCCAAGGTCCGCTCGGACGCCCCCAAGGGCGGCGCCAAGGACGACCACCTCAACGACATGGCGTGGCTGCGCCAGCTCCTCGACTGGCAGAAGGAGACCGAGGACCCCGGCGAGTTCCTGGAGTCCCTGCGCTTCGACCTCTCGCGCAACGAGGTCTTCGTCTTCACGCCGAAGGGCGACGTCATAGCGCTCCCGGCCGGCGCGACCCCCGTGGACTTCGCGTACGCGGTGCACACCGAGGTGGGCCACCGCACCATAGGAGCCCGGGTCAACGGCCGCCTCGTACCGCTCGAATCCACTCTGGACAACGGCGACCTGGTGGAGGTCTTCACCTCCAAGGCGCCCGGCGCCGGCCCGTCCCGTGACTGGCTGGGCTTCGTCAAGTCGCCGCGGGCGCGCAACAAGATCCGTGCCTGGTTCTCCAAGGAGCGGCGCGACGAGGCCATAGAGCAGGGCAAGGACGCCATCGTCCGCGCGATGCGCAAGCAGAACCTGCCGATCCAGCGGATCCTCACGGGCGACTCCCTCGTCACGATGGCGCACGAAATGCGCTACCCGGACATCTCCTCGCTGTACGCGGCGATCGGCGAGAGCCATGTCTCCGCGCAGAACGTCGTGCAGAAGCTCGTCCAGGCCATGGGCGGCGAGGAGGCGGCCGGCGAGGACATCGCCGAGACGGCCACCCCGGTGCGCGGCCGCAGCAAGCGCCGCGCGAACGCCGACCCGGGCGTCATGGTCAAGGGCGTCGAGGACGTGTGGGTCAAGCTCGCCCGCTGCTGCACCCCGGTGCCGGGCGACCCCATCATCGGCTTCGTGACCCGCGGCAGCGGCGTCTCCGTGCACCGCGCGGACTGCGTCAACGTCGACTCGCTGTCGCAGCAGCCCGAGCGGATCCTCGAGGTCGAGTGGGCGCCGACCCAGTCCTCGGTGTTCCTCGTCGCCATACAGGTCGAGGCCCTGGACCGCTCCCGGCTCCTCTCGGACGTCACGCGCGTCCTGTCCGACCAGCACGTGAACATCCTGTCCGCGGCCGTCCAGACCTCCCGCGACCGCGTCGCCACGTCCCGCTTCACCTTCGAGATGGGCGACCCCAAGCACCTGGGCCATGTGCTCAAGGCGGTCAGGGGAGTGGAAGGCGTCTACGACGTGTACCGCGTGACGTCGGCCCGCAGACCGTAAGCACGTAAGCACGTAAGCCAACGAAAAGGGCTCCCGTACGCGAAGTACGGAAGCCCTTTTCGTACGTACCAGAGAGGTCCGCGGAGTCGGCCTCAGCCGCCGAACTCGTGCAGTCCCTTAAGCGCCTGCTCCAGCAGCGCCTGCCGGCCGTCGAGCTCCTTCTGGAGCTTGTCGGCGCGGGAGTTGTTGCCTTGCGAGCGGGCCGTCTCGATCTGGCCCTTGAGCTTGTCGACCGCGGCCTGCAGCTGGCCCGTGAGCCCCTCGGCACGCGCGCGTGCCTCCGGGTTCGTACGCCGCCACTCCGCTTCCTCGGAGTCCTGCATCGCCCGCTCCACGGCGTGCATCCGGCCCTCGACCTTCGGGCGGGCGTCACGCGGGACGTGGCCGATGGCCTCCCAGCGCTCGTTGATCGCGCGGAACGCGGCGCGGGCCGCCTTCAGATCGGTGATCGGGAGAAGCTGCTCGGCCTCGTCGGCGAGCGCCTCCTTGAGCTTGAGGTTCTCCGCCTGCTCCGCGTCCCGCTCGGCGAAGATCTCACTGCGGGCCTTGAAGAACACGTCCTGCGCGCCGCGGAAGCGGTTCCACAGGTCGTCCTCGTGCTCGCGCTGGGCGCGGCCGACGGCCTTCCACTCGGCCATCAGCTCGCGGTACCGCGCGGCCGTCGGGCCCCAGTCCTTGGAGTCGGACAGCGCCTCGGCCTCGGAGACCAGCCGCTCCTTGGCCTTGCGGGCCTCCTCGCGCTGGGCGTCGAGCGCCGCGAAGTGGGCCTTGCGGCGCTTGGAGAAGGCGGAGCGCGCGTGCGAGAAGCGGTGCCACAGCTCGTCGTCCGACTTGCGGTCGAGCCGCGGCAGACCCTTCCAGGTGTCCACAAGGGCGCGCAGCCGCTCGCCGGCCGCCCGCCACTGCTCGCTCTGGGCCAGCTCCTCGGCCTCGGCGACCAGGGCCTCCTTGGCGTGCTTGGCCTCGTCCGCCTGCTTCGCCTTCTGGACCTTGCGCTCCTCGCGCCGGGCCTCGACGCTCTCCACCAGCTTGTCGAGCCGCTTGGCCAGGGAGTCCAGGTCACCCACCGCGTGCGCGTCGGTGATCTGCTCGCGCAGGTGCTCGATGGCGGTCGTCGCGTCCTTGGCCGACAGGTCCGTGGTCTGTACCCGGCGCTCGAGAAGGCCAATCTCCACGACCAGGCCGTCGTACTTGCGCTTGAAGTAGGCAAGGGCCTCGTCGGGCGAGCCTGCCTGCCACGAGCCGACGACTCGCTCGCTTCCGTCGGCCGTACGCACGTACACGGTCCCCGCCTCGTCGACGCGGCCCCACGGGTCGCTGCTCACAGCGCCTCCTCCACATGATGCCTGCGCGGGGGTTGCCCGGGGCATCGTCCACAGTTTCTTCAGAGCAGCCGCACACGGCGCCCTGCACAACGCCAACATAGGCGACGAGCAGGGCGGCTGTCCGCATCCAGCACTACCCAACTTGCCCCGCTGGTCAAGACTTCCTGACGGTCGCCTTGTCGATCACCACCGTGGCGTTCGGGGCGGTATTGCCCGTGGTCGGGTCGGGTGCTGTGGCGCCCGCGTCGGCGATCTTCTTCAGGACCTTCATGCCGGACTTCGAGACCGTCCCGAAGGGCGTGTAGTCGGGCGGCAGCTGGCTGTCCTGGTAGACGAGGAAGAACTGGCTGCCGCCGGTGTCGCGGCCCTTGCCGTCCTGCGGGTTGTACTGGTTCGCCATCGCGACCGTGCCCGCCGGGTACACGTTGCCCTTGAGGCTCTTGTCCTTCAGGTTCTCGTCCGGAATCGTGTAGCCGGGGCCGCCCGTTCCGTCCCCCTTCGGGTCGCCGCACTGCAGGACGTAGATGCCCTGGTTGGTGAGGCGGTGGCACTTCGTGTGGTCCAAGTAGCCCTTGTTCACCAGGAAGTCGAACGAGTTCACCGTGTGCGGCGCGGCCGAGGCCTTCAGGTCGATGTCGATGTCACCGCAGGTCGTGGCCAGACTCATCGTGTAGTCGGCGGACTTGTCGATGCTGAGCTTCGGCTCCTTCTTGTAGCTCAGCTTCTCGACCTTGCCCGGCGCCGGCTTCTCGCACGGGTCCTTGACCGGCGGGCTGGAGGACGGCGCGGCCTCCGCGTCCGTGTTCTCCTTGCCGTCGTCGCCCGTGAAGGCGCCCGCGGCCACCGCACCGCCGCTCGCCGCGAGCACCACCGCGAGCGAGGCGGCGATGATCGCGTTACGGCGCTTCGCCTTGCGCCGCGCTGTCTCCCGCCGCTCCTGCTGACGAGCGAACTTCTCCCGGGCGAGCTGACGCCGCCGCTGATCGTTGCTGACCACCGGGTCTTCTCCTTGTACGCATCGTGAACGGTCTGACCGCCTGAGCTTGCCCCGTACCGTATATGGGTTAGCTGTGTGCCGAGCAGCGCCGGTAGGCTGCGTGTATTGCGATCTGGTGTCGCCGCCGCCTTCGGCCGGTGAACCGCCGCACCTTCCCGTCGGACCACCCTTAAGGACGAACGTGCTGATTGCCGGGTTCCCCGCCGGAGCCTGGGGGACCAACTGCTATCTGGTCGCCCCGGCCGCAGGCGAGGAGTGCGTGATCATCGACCCCGGCCACCAGGCCGCCGAAGGCGTCGAGGAAGCACTCAAGAAGCATCGGCTCAAGCCCGTGGCGGTCGTCCTCACCCATGGCCACATCGACCATGTCGCCTCGGTCGTCCCGGTCTGCGGAGCGCATGACGTTCCCGCCTGGATCCACCCCGAGGACCGGTACATGATGAGCGACCCCGAGAAGGGGATCGGCCGCTCCATCGGCATGCCGCTGATGGGCGAGCTGACCGTGGGGGAGCCGGACGACGTGCAGGAGTTGACCGACGGCGCCCGCCTGCGGCTGGCCGGCCTCGACTTCTCCGTCGCGCACGCGCCGGGGCATACGAAGGGGTCGGTGACCTTCCGGATGCCCGAGGCCGCGGACATCCCGTCCGTCTTCTTCTCGGGCGATCTGCTCTTCGCCGGCTCCATCGGACGCACCGACCTGCCCGGCGGTGACATGGACGACATGCTCGAGTCGCTGGGCCGCGTGTGCCTGCCGCTCGACGACTCGACCGTGGTCCTGTCCGGGCACGGTCCCCAGACGACCATCGGCCAGGAGCGCGCCACCAATCCGTATCTGCGCCAGGTGGCCGCAGGCCAGGGAGCCGCACAGCAGGCTCCTCGACGAGGAATGTGACGAGAGTTTTCCCGTGAGCACTTTTCAGGCCCCCAAGGGCACGTACGACCTGATCCCGCCGGACAGCGCCAAGTACCTCGCCGTGCGCGAGGCCATCTCCGCGCCGCTGAAGAACTCCGGCTACGGCTACATCGAGACGCCCGGCTTCGAGAACGTCGAGCTGTTCGCGCGCGGCGTCGGCGAGTCCACCGACATCGTCACCAAGGAGATGTACGCCTTCGAGACCAAGGGCGGCGACCAGCTCGCGCTGCGCCCGGAGGGCACCGCTTCCGTGCTCCGCGCCGCCCTGGAGGCCAACCTGCACAAGGCGGGCAACCTCCCGGTCAAGCTCTGGTACTCGGGCTCGTACTACCGCTACGAGCGTCCGCAGAAGGGCCGTTACCGCCACTTCTCCCAGGTCGGCGCCGAGGCGATCGGGTCCGAGGACCCGGCCCTGGACGCCGAGTTGATCATCCTGGCCGACCAGGCGTACCGCGCGCTCGGGCTGCGGAACTTCCGCATCCTGCTCAACTCCCTGGGGGACAAGGAGTGCCGTCCCGTCTACCGCGCTGCCCTCCAGGACTTCCTGCGCGGCCTCGACCTCGACGAGGAGACCCTGCGCCGCGCGGAGATCAACCCGCTGCGCGTCCTCGACGACAAGCGGGCCGACGTGCAGAAGAAGCTGGTGGGCGCGCCGGTCCTTCGCGACTACCTGTGCGACGCGTGCAAGACGTACCACGAGGAGGTGCGCGCCCTGATCACCGCGGCGGGCGTCGCCTTCGAGGACGACGAGAAGCTGGTGCGCGGCCTGGACTACTACACGCGCACGACCTTCGAGTTCGTCCACGACGGCCTCGGCTCGCAGTCCGCGGTGGGCGGCGGCGGCCGCTACGACGGCCTGTCCGAGATGATCGGCGGCCCCACGCTGCCGTCCGTCGGCTGGGCCCTGGGCGTGGACCGTACGGTGCTCGCGCTCGAGGCGGAGGGCGTGGAGCTCGAACTGCCCGCCGCCACCAGCGTGTTCGCGGTCCCGCTCGGCGAGGAGGCGCGCCGCGTCCTGTTCGGCGTCGTCACCGAACTCCGCAAGGCGGGCGTCGCGGCCGACTTCTCCTACGGCGGCAAGGGCCTCAAGGGCGCGATGAAGAACGCCAACCGCAGTGGCGCGCGGTACGCGATCGTGGCCGGCGAACGCGACCTCGCGGAGGGCGTCGTCCAGCTCAAGGACATGGAGTCGGGCGAGCAGGAGGCCGTCGCGTCCGATGCGATCGCCGAGGTGCTGAAGGCCAAGCTCGGCTAGGGCGTACGGAGTTGAGGGCCCCGGGTGCGGAACGGCACCCGGGGCCCTCGCCGTTGCCGGGGTGCGTTCCGCTGCCCCCACGGATGGGACTCGGGTGACTTCGACGGCCGCGGATCCGTAGGGCTTCGACGGCCCCGGACGAGGCGGAGGCGCCCTTCTTGCGGAGGCGCCCTTCCTGCGGAGGCGCCCTTCCTTCTGTCCATCTGTCCATCCTTATGTCCATCGAACGGTGGACGCACAGCCTCGTGCGGCACAATGAGCGTGTCTGTGGGCGCCTGTGACTCACCGGTCCTGTAAGCCCCCCACCACTAGCGACGGAAACGGCGTGATGAGCGAAACGATGTCTGCGAAGGACGGCGGCCCGGACGGTCGGGAGCAGGCGGACGCTCCCCGTTCTGTAGGCGGCAGCCGTGGTTTGGCGCTGCTGCTGGTGATCACCGGGGCCGCCGGTGTGCTCGCGGCCTGGGTCATCACGCTCGACAAGTTCAAGCTCCTCGAGGACCCGAACTTCACGCCCGGCTGCAGCCTCAACCCGGTGGTGTCCTGCGGCTCGATCATGGAGAGCGAGCAGGCGTCGGTCTTCGGCTTCCCCAACCCGATGCTGGGTCTCGTGACGTACGGGATCGTGGTGTGCGTCGGCATGAGCCTGCTCGCCCGGGCGCGGTTCCCGCGGTGGTACTGGCTGACGCTGAACGCCGGGATGCTGTTCGGCGTCGCTTTCTGCACCTGGCTGATGTACCAGTCGCTGTACAACATCAACGCGCTGTGCCTGTGGTGCTGCCTCGCGTGGGTCGCCACCATCGTCATGTTCTGGTACGTGACCGGGCACAACGTCCGGCACGGGATGCTGCCGGCGCCGAGCGGGCTGCGGACGTTCTTCGACGAGTTCACCTGGGTCCTGCCGGTGCTGCACGTCGGGATCATCGGCATGCTGATCCTGACCCGCTGGTGGGACTTCTGGACCAGCTGATGGCTGGCTGAACGGGGATCTCCTTCGGCCGACGACTGCGCGGGGAGCGTTGTCAGTGGGGTGACATAGGGTCGTTCACGTGGAGCCAGACCTCTTTACCGCCGCAGCCGAAGAACGCCAGGAGAAGGACCCGGCGAGCAGCCCCCTGGCCGTGCGCATGCGCCCGCGCACGCTCGACGAAGTCGTGGGGCAGCAGCACCTGTTGAAGCCCGGCTCGCCGCTGCGCAGACTCGTCGGCGAGGGCGGTGGAGGCCCGGCCGGACCTTCGTCGGTGATCCTGTGGGGCCCGCCGGGCACGGGCAAGACGACGCTCGCCTACGTCGTCTCGAAAGCGACGAACAAGCGCTTCGTGGAGCTCTCCGCGATCACCGCGGGCGTCAAGGAAGTGCGCGCCGTGATCGACGGCGCCCGCCGTGCCACCGGCGGCTTCGGCAAGGAGACCGTCCTCTTCCTCGACGAGATCCACCGCTTCAGCAAGGCCCAGCAGGACTCCCTGCTGCCCGCCGTGGAGAACCGCTGGGTCACGCTCATCGCGGCGACGACGGAGAACCCGTACTTCTCGGTGATCTCCCCGCTCCTCTCCCGCTCGCTCCTCCTCACGCTCGAACCCCTCACGGACGACGACCTGCGCGCGCTGCAGCACCGCGCCATAGCGGAGGAGCGCGGTCTCGGCGGCGCGGTCACGCTGCCGGCCGACGCCGAGGCGCACCTCCTGCGGATCGCCGGCGGCGACGCCCGCCGCGCCCTGACCGCCCTGGAGGCCGGGGCCGGCTCGGCGCTGTCCAAGGGCGAGCAGGAGATCACGCTGCAGACCCTGGAGGAGTCGGTCGACCGCGCGGCGGTGAAGTACGACCGGGACGGCGACCAGCACTACGACGTGGCGAGCGCCCTGATCAAGTCCATCCGAGGTTCGGACGTGGACGCGGCACTGCACTACCTGGCCCGGATGATCGAGGCGGGCGAGGACCCCCGGTTCATCGCCCGCCGCCTGATGATCTCCGCCTCGGAGGACATCGGCCTCGCCGACCCCACGGCGTTGCCGACCGCGGTCGCCGCCGCCCAGGCCGTAGCCATGATCGGTTTCCCCGAGGCCGCGCTGACCCTGAGCCACGCCACGATCGCCCTGGCCCTCGCCCCGAAGTCCAACGCCGCGACGACCGCGATCGGCGCGGCCCTCGAAGACGTACGCAAGGGACTGGCCGGCCCCGTCCCGCCGCACCTGCGCGACGGCCACTACAAGGGAGCGGCCAAACTCGGTCACGCACAGGGGTACGTGTATCCGCACGACGTCCCGGGCGGCATCGCGGCCCAGCAGTACGCCCCGGACGCCATCCACGGCAGGCGCTACTACCAACCGACGCGGTACGGCGCGGAGGCGCGGTACGCGGATGTGGCCGACCGGGTCCGCGAGCGCCTGCGCGGTGAGACCCGGACCGAGAGACCGGCCCCGAAGAAGGGCCCGAAGAAGGGCCCGGAGGAGTCGCCGGGCAAGGCCGAGCCCCAGGCCGAGCCCCACGCCCAGTCCAAGGCCGGAACCGAGGAATCAGCCGACGCGCAGTAGCCCGGACCCCGGCCTACGCTCGGCCCATGCGAGCACGCGCAACCGGACCGGTCGCCGCCCTGCTCGCCGTGGCCGCGCTGGCCGCGGCCTGCACACCGCTGCAGGTGGAGCGCGCCGACTCCCGGTTCAACGAGCCGTCCGCACAGGCCGGCACCCCGAACGGCACCCGGCCCGCCCCGAGACCCAACAGCCTGCCGCCCACGCCGGAACGGAACGCACAGGGCTTCCCGCCCACCGCCGCCACCGCCCGCGATCAACTGGCCCGGCTCGACGTCGCCCGGGGCAGGAACTGGCAGACGTACCGGCGCGCGGAGTTCGGCGCGACCTGGTCCGACGAGGTGGACGTGCCGGGCGGGCGCAACGGCTGTGACACCCGGGACGACGTGCTCCGCCGCGATCTGAAGGAGCTGCGCGAAGGCGACCGGAACCCGTGCGTGGTGCTCTCCGGCACGCTCGACGATCCGTACACCGGAAAACAGCTGCCGTACCACTACCGCAGGGCGTCGCGGATCGAGACCGACCACGTCGTCGCGCTCGGCGCCGCCTGGCGGGCCGGCGCGTGGGCCTGGACCCCGCGGCAGCGCCTGAACTACGCGAACGACCTCGACGTCCTGCTGGCCGTCGACAAACAGGCCAACGCCGACAAGAGCAGCAAGACCCCCGACAAGTGGCAGCCGCGGCGGGCGTACCGCTGTGAGTACGCGCGACGCTGGACCGCGATCAAGGCCAGATACCGGCTCACGGTCACCGAGCCGGAGAAGCGCTCGCTGCGGAACATGCTGTCCACCTGCCCCGGCTAGGGCCCCGCGGCCTGGTCCGCGAAGATCGGGGAGACGGGCCCTGGCCGCCGGGGAAGGAGATGGGCCCTAACGGCCGGGGAAGGGGAGTTCACTGCGCGGCGGCCTCGAAGAGCCGGTGCATCGCGCGCCGAAGACCGACCACGTCCCGTACCGGCTCGGGAAAGTCGAAGCGCGCGTCGAACGTCGCCGCGTCCCGCTCCCCGACGAACCGCACCCGCAGCCCGCACCGGTCCAGGGCCACCGGCACCGCGCGCCCCGGCAGCGAGGAGCGGTGTCCGAGCAGCGCGGTCAGCAGCTGCACCTGGTCCTCGTGGGCAGCGTGCAGATGCTGCAGCAGCTCCGCCTCGTACGGCGCCAGCGGGTCCGCGACCGCCCGCGCGAAGTCCTCCGGCTCCACGCTCTCGGCGCCCCACAGATCGTCCACCGAGGTCTCGCCGACCTCCAGGCGCAGCGTCATCCGCCCCGGCTCTGCGAGGTCCGGCGCCCGGGTCAGCCAGCCGGAGATCCAGGCGCGGCCCCGGATACGGTGGGGGACGGAGACCGGAGCGACGTCCGTGATCTCAAGCACGGCGGGCAGCTCGTCGTCCTGCGCGTGCGTCGCGGCCCGTACGACGGGGGAGTCGGCCGGGAAGACCAGGTAGACGTCGCCGTCGGGCCCGACCGTGCGCTCGTCCGCGACCAGGTGGTCGGGCAGGGCCCCGTGCACCCCCGGGGAGAGCAGCACTCCGGAGCATGTACTCTGTACGAGAGTTCGTGTGCGTTCGGCTGCTGACGGCATCCGGATGGTTTCAAGCCCGCTGGGACGCGGCTGACCACGATCTGATCGGACCTCCGTCATATCGATGCCCCTTGAGTCGGCGTCGGTTTTCTCTGTGCTGTCCGTGACGTGACTGGTGTTCCCACGGCGAGACATGCGATCTCCCTTAGTAAGGTGAGCCTAACCTAACCTATTTCGGAGGTCTGGAGAACGTGCCTAACCAGTCGCGTCCCAAGGTCAAGAAGTCTCGTGCGCTCGGCATTGCCCTGACGCCGAAGGCCGTCAAGTACTTCGAGGCCCGTCCGTACCCGCCGGGCGAGCACGGCCGTGGCCGCAAGCAGAACTCGGACTACAAGGTCCGTCTGCTCGAGAAGCAGCGTCTGCGCGCGCAGTACGACGTGTCCGAGCGTCAGCTCGTCCGCGCCTACGAGCGTGCCGCCAAGACCCAGGGCAAGACCGGTGAGGCCCTGGTCATCGAGCTCGAGCGTCGCCTCGACGCCCTGGTCCTGCGTTCGGGCATCGCCCGCACCATCTACCAGGCCCGCCAGATGGTCGTCCACGGCCACATCGAGGTCAACGGCAAGAAGGTCGACAAGCCGTCCTTCCGCGTCCGTCCCGACGACGTCGTGACCGTGCGCGAGCGCTCCCGCTCGAAGGTCCCCTTCCAGGTCGCGCGCGAGGGTGGCTACGACACCGAGGGTGAGACCCCGCGCTACCTCCAGGTCAACCTGAAGGCCCTGGCCTTCCGCCTGGACCGCGACCCGAACCGCAAGGAGATCCCGGTCATCTGCGACGAGCAGCTCGTCGTCGAGTACTACGCCCGCTGATCCAGCAGGCGTAGCGACCCAGCGCGCACGGCCCGCCGCATCCCCGCCCTTCCCGGCGGAGGGAGCGGCGGGCCTTCGCACGTACGGCCCGAAGCGGTGTCGACGGCCCCAAGCAACGGCGACGGGCCCAACCAACGGCGACGGCCCCAATCAACGGCGACGGCGCAGTCCCGAAGTGGCTGCGTCCGGAGTTATCCACAGGCGTACGGAGCGTGGGGCCCGGCGCGATAAGGTCGGACGACGACTTTCGAAGACCCCTTAGACCCCAATGATCCAGGGAGCGGTGCGCAGTGACCGGTGGTGAGGTGGCCGGCATCCTGGTGGCGGTGTTCTGGGCGATCCTGGTCTCCTTCCTCGCCGTCGCCCTGGTGAGACTGGCCCAGACGCTCAAGGCGACCACCAAGCTTGTCGCGGATGTGACCGAACAGGCCGTACCGCTGCTCGCGGACGCGTCCGCGACGGTCCGCTCCGCGCAGACCCAGCTCGACCGCGTCGACGCCATCGCCACGGACGTCCAGGAAGTCACCTCCAACGCCTCGGCCCTGTCGACCACCGTCGCGTCGACGTTCGGCGGCCCCTTGGTCAAGGTCGCCGCCTTCGGGTACGGAGTGCGCCGGGCCATCGGCCGCAAGGGAGCCCCCGAGGCAAATGACGTGCCCGCGAAGAGCTCCAGACGTACCGTGATCGTGGGGCGAACGGTGCCTTCCTCCCGCCGGGGCAGGAGTAGCTGGGGCAACCGGAGCAAGAAGGACTGAGGCCGCCGATGTTCCGCCGTACGTTCTGGTTCACCGCAGGCGCAGCCGCCGGTGTGTGGGCCACCACCAAGGTCAACCGCAAGCTCAAGCAGCTGACCCCCGAAAGCCTCGCGGCCCAGGCCGCGAACAAGGCGATCGACGCCGGCTACCGCCTCAAGGACTTCGCGCTCGACGTCCGCGACGGCATGGTCCAGCGCGAGGCCGAACTGGACGACGCCCTGGGCCTGAACGCCCCGGAGCTCCCCCAACTCCCGCCGCAGGCACGGATCGTGGCGATCGAGAACCACAACCACACGAAGTACTCGTACAACCGGAATGAGGACCACTGATGGAGTCGGCTGAAATCCGCCGCCGCTGGCTGCGCTTCTTCGAAGAGCGTGGGCACACCGTCGTGCCGTCGGCGTCGCTGATCGCCGACGACCCGACGCTGCTCCTCGTCCCCGCGGGCATGGTGCCCTTCAAGCCGTACTTCCTCGGCGAGGTCAAGCCGCCCTTCGACCGCGCGACCAGCGTGCAGAAGTGCGTGCGCACGCCCGACATCGAAGAGGTCGGCAAGACCACGCGGCACGGCACCTTCTTCCAGATGTGCGGCAACTTCTCCTTCGGCGACTACTTCAAGGAAGGCGCCATCAAGTTCGCCTGGGAGCTGCTCACCAGCTCCGTGGCGGACGGTGGTTACGGCCTCGACCCCGAGCGCCTGTGGGTGACGGTCTACCTCGACGACGACGAGGCCGAGACCATCTGGCGCGAGAAGGTGGGCGTCCCCGCCGAGCGCATCCAGCGCCTCGGGAAGAAGGACAACTACTGGTCCATGGGCGTCCCCGGCCCCTGCGGCCCCTGCTCCGAGATCAACTACGACCGCGGCCCCGAGTTCGGCGTCGAGGGCGGCCCGGCCGTCAACGACGAGCGGTACGTGGAGATCTGGAACCTGGTCTTCATGCAGTACGAGCGCGGCGAGGGCAGCTCGAAGGACGACTTCGAGATCCTCGGCGACCTGCCCAGCCAGAACATCGACACCGGCCTCGGCCTTGAGCGCCTCGCGATGATCCTGCAGGGCGTGCAGAACATGTACGAGATCGACACCTCCCGTGTCGTGATCGACAAGGCCACCGAGCTGACCGGTGTGGCCTACGGCGCCGCCGCCGACTCCGACGTCTCGCTGCGCGTCGTCTCCGACCACATCCGTACGTCCGTGATGCTCATCGGTGACGGCGTCACGCCCGGCAACGAGGGCCGGGGCTATGTGCTGCGCCGCATCATGCGCCGCGCCATCCGCAACATGCGCCTGCTCGGCGCCACCGGCCCGGTCGTCCAGGACCTCGTCGACGTCGTCATCGAGACCATGGGGCAGCAGTACCCCGAACTGGCCACCGAGGCCCAGCGCATCGAGACCGTCGCCCTCGCCGAAGAGGCCGCCTTCCTCAAGGCCCTCAAGGGCGGCACGAACATCCTCGACACCGCCGTCACCGAGACCAAGGCCGCCGGCCACACGGTCCTCCCCGGCGACAAGGCGTTCCTGCTCCACGACACCTGGGGCTTCCCGATCGACCTCACCCTGGAGATGGCCGCCGAACAGGGCCTCTCCGTGGACGAGTCGGGCTTCCGGCGCCTGATGAAGGAGCAGCGGGAGCGCGCCAAGGCCGACGCCAAGGCCAAGAAGACCGGTCACGCCGACCTCTCCGCGTACCGCGAGATCGCCGACAACGCCGGCGCCACCGACTTCACCGGGTACGCCTCGACGGAGGGCGAGTCGACCGTCGTCGGCCTGCTCGTCGACGGCGTGCCCTCGCCGGCCGCCGTGGAGGGCGACGAGATCGAGGTCGTCCTCGACCGCACCCCGTTCTACGCCGAGGGCGGTGGCCAGCTCGCCGACACCGGCCGCATCAAGCTCGCCACCGGCGCCGTCATCGAGGTCCGCGACGTGCAGCAGCCGGTGCCGGGAGTCTCCGTGCACAAGGGCTCCGTCCAGGTCGGCGAGGTCACCGTCGGCTCCTCCGGTTACGCCACCATCGACGTGAAGCGGCGCCGCGCCATCGCCCGCGCGCACAGCGCCACCCACCTCACGCACCAGGCGCTGCGCGACGCGCTCGGCCCGACCGCCGCCCAGGCCGGTTCGGAGAACTCGCCGGGCCGCTTCCGCTTCGACTTCGGCTCGCCCAACTCCGTGCCCGGCGCGGTTCTGACGGACGTCGAGCAGAAGATCAACGAGGTCCTCTCCCGCGAACTCGACGTGCACGCCGAGGTCATGGGCATCGACGAGGCCAAGAAGCAGGGCGCCATCGCCGAGTTCGGCGAGAAGTACGGCGAGCGGGTCCGCGTCGTCACCATCGGCGACTTCTCCAAGGAGCTGTGCGGCGGTACGCACGTCCACAACACCGCCCAGCTGGGCCTGGTGAAGCTCCTCGGCGAGTCCTCCATCGGCTCGGGTGTGCGCCGCATCGAGGCCCTCGTCGGCGTCGACGCGTACAACTTCCTCGCCAGGGAGCACACGGTCGTCGCCCAGCTCCAGGAGCTGGTCAAGGGACGTCCCGAGGAACTGCCGGAGAAGATCTCCACGATGCTCGGCAAGCTCAAGGACGCCGAGAAGGAGATCGAGAAGTTCCGCGCGGAGAAGGTCCTGCAGGCCGCCGCCGGTCTCGCCCAGGGCGCCAAGGACGTACGCGGTATCGCGCTCGCCACCGGCCAGGTGCCGGACGGCACAGGCGCCGACGACCTGCGCAAGCTGGTCCTCGACGTGCGCGGCCGCATCCCTGGCGACCGCCCGGCCGTCGTCGCGCTGTTCACTACGGCCAACGGCCGCCCGCTGACCGTCATCGCCACCAACGAGGCCGCCCGCGAGCGCGGCCTCAAGGCCGGCGACCTGGTCCGTACTGCCGCGAAGACCCTCGGCGGCGGCGGTGGCGGCAAGCCGGACGTCGCCCAGGGCGGAGGCCAGAACCCGGAGGCCATCGGCGAGGCGATCGCCGCCGTCGAGCGCCTCGTGGCCGAGACCGCGTAATGACCGCGGAGATCCGTCGCGGCCGCCGCATCGCGATCGACGTCGGGGACGCCCGGATCGGGGTCGCCTCGTGCGACCCCGACGGGATCCTCGCCACCCCGGTGGAGACCGTGCCGGGCCGCGATGTCCCGGCCGCCCACCGTCGGCTCAAGGCGATCATCGAGGAGTACGAGCCGATCGAGGTCGTCGTCGGGCTCCCGCGCTCCCTCAGCGGAGGCGAGGGCCCGGCCGCGGCCAAGGTGCGCGGCTTCGCACAGGAGCTCGCCCGCGGCATCGCGCCGGTTCCGGTGCGACTGGTGGACGAGAGGATGACCACAGTGACGGCCAGTCAGGGGCTGCGCGCCTCGGGCGTGAAGTCCAAGAAGGGCCGGTCCGTCATCGACCAGGCGGCCGCCGTGATCATCCTCCAACAGGCACTGGAGTCCGAACGGGCGTCAGGTAAAGCTCCGGGTGAGGGCGTCGAAGTGGTCATCTGATCGCGATACGGTAACGTTCCGCGCGATGCGGCGGCGTTCGAACAACCGCCGCACAGCAAAGAGGCAGTCCGGCCGGGGCAGCGCCCGACGGCTCCCGCCTCGCGGCTCGTAGGGGATCGATGACTGAGTATGGCCGGGGCTCCGGCTCCGAACCGTGGCATCCCAATGACCCGTTGTACGGGGACCAGGGATGGGAAGGACAGCAGGCCGCCGGCCCGAGTCCGTACGGCGGCCAGCCGCAGCACTACCCGCAGCAGTCACCGGAAGCGCACTACGGCGGCCAGCAGCACGGCTACCCGCAGCAGAGCGCTCCGCAGCACGGTTACCCGCAGCAGAGCACTCCGCAGGCCGGCTACCCGCAGCACGACTACAACGGCGGCTGGGACACCGGCCAGCAGACCCCCTACGACCCGTACGCCGAGCCGTACGCGGGCCAGACCGCCGCTTACGGAGCCGAGCGCCCCGACCCGTACGACAGCCCCGAGGCCTATCCGCCGCCGCAGCCGCCGGGCCATCGGCACGAACCCGTCGAGGAGAACACCGACTGGGATCCCGGCCCCAACGACCGCGAGCACGCCTTCTTCGCGGGCGGCGACGATGACGACGACCCGGAAGACGAGCACCCGCGCGCCTCGCGCCGAGGTGGCCGCAAGGACCGGCGCGGCAAGGGCGGGAAGAAGAAACGCAGCGGCTGCGCCTGCCTCGTCCTCACGCTGATCTTCGCGGGCGGCATCGGCGGAGTCGGCTACTTCGGCTACCAGTTCTACCAGGACAATTACGGCAGCGGCGGCGACTACACCGGCAGCGGAACCGGCGAGAAGGTCACCGTCGACATCCCCAAGGGCGCCGGTGGCTACGTCATCGGCAACAAGCTGGAGCAGGCCGGAGTGGTCAAGAGCGCGGACGCGTTCGTCAGCGCCCAGGGCCAGCACCCCAAGGGCCTGACCATCCAGGCCGGCGTCTACTCGCTGAACAAGGAGATGTCGGCGAAGGCCGCCGTCGAGGCGATGCTCGACCCGAAGAGCCGCAACAATCTCATCATCGCCGAGGGCCGCCGCAACGCCTGGGTCTACGAGCAGATCGACAAGCGGCTCGAGGTCGACAAGGGCACCACCGAGAAGTACGCGAAGAAGAACTGGAAGAAACTCGGCCTGCCCAGCTGGGCCGCCCAGAACATCAACGGCGACGTCAAGGACCCGCTCGAGGGCTTCCTCTTCCCGGCGAGCTATCCGGTGGCCAAGGGCCAGAAGCCCGGTGACGTACTCAAGAAGATGGTCGCCACGGCCAGCAAGGAGTACGAGAACTACAACATCGAGGGCAAGGCCGAGGAGCTCAAGCTCGACAACCCGCTGCAGTTGGTCACCGTGGCGAGCCTGACCCAGGCCGAAGGCAAGACCCACGCAGACTTCCGGAAGATGGCCGAGGTCGTCTACAACCGCCTCGACCCGAGCAATACGGAGACGTACCAGCTTCTTCAGTTCGACTCGTCCTTCAACTACTTGAAGGGTCAGAGCGAGATCAACATCGGTGAAGAAGAGATCAAGAGCAACAAGGATCCGTACAACACCTACACGCGGAAGGGGCTTCCCCCCGGCCCCATCGGCAACCCTGGACAGGAAGCACTCGGAGCTGCGCTCAAGCCGACCGAGGACGGCTGGCTGTACTTCGTGGCCACCGACGGTATGAGCAAGACCGAGTTCGCGAAGACGCATGACGAGTTCTTGAAGCTGAAGGAAAAGTTCAATGCAAACAGCCGGGGCTGAGATTCGGCGTCGGGCCGCGGTTCTCGGCTCACCGATCGCCCACTCCCTCTCGCCGGTGCTGCACAGCGCCGCGTACGCGGAACTCGGCCTGGACGACTGGGAGTACGGGCGTTTCGACGTCGACGAGGCCGCGCTGCCCGGGTTCCTCGAAGGGCTCGGCGCCGAGTGGGCCGGGCTCTCCCTGACCATGCCGCTGAAGCGTGCCGTCATCCCGCTGCTCGACGAGATCAGCGAGACGGCCGCGTCCGTGGAAGCCGTGAACACCGTGGTGTTCGGGGCGGACGGGCGGCGGACCGGCGACAACACCGACATCCCCGGCATGGTCTCCGCGCTCCGCGAGCGGGGCATCGAGCAGGTCGGGTCGGCCGCGATCCTGGGCGCAGGGGCCACGGCCTCGTCCGCGCTCGCCGCGCTCTCGCGGATCTGCACGGGCGAGATCGTCGCGTACGTACGCAGCGAGGCGCGGGCCGTGGAGATGAAGCAGTGGGGCGAGCGGCTCGGCGTGGACGTCCGGACGGCCGCCTGGGACGACGCCGCCAAGGCCTTCGAGGCTCCCCTGGTGATCGCCACGACGCCCGCAGGCACCACGGACGAGCTGTCCAAGTCGGTTCCGGAGCGGCCGGGCACACTCTTCGACGTGCTGTACGAGCCGTGGCCGACCGAACTGGCCGCGCGCTGGTCGATGTTCGGCGGCGCGGTGGTCAGCGGGCTCGACCTGCTCGTGCACCAGGCCGTGCTGCAGGTCGAGCAGATGACCGGCCGCTCGCCGGCGCCGTTGGACGCCATGCGTCAGGCGGGGGAGCGGGCGCTCGCGGACGGCTAGGTTCCGCGCCGTCTGCCTTCCCCCGGTCGCTCGTCTCGTCGCCCCGTCGCCCGTCGCCCGTCGCCCGTCGCCCGTCGGCCGCCGGTGGGCGGCGAAGCTGACATTCTTCGTGCTGATTCCGTACGCGCTTTCGGGCCTCGCCGGGTGCCTCGATCGGGCCGGAATCGATACGGAGCAGCGCGCCGCGCGACCGCCTGGGCTGCGACGTTGCGCCACGGGACTCCCCTCCTCGCGCACGGATGCGCGCGCCGAGCGCGCGTCCGCCTGCTGGACCGGCGGCCGGGGATCCTCCCCGGACGTGGGAGGATCTAGGCAGGCGGGCCAGGGCCGCGCACCCGGCCGCGCCGTCGCCAGACACCAGGCGCGAGCATGAGGAGCACCGTTGAGCAGGTTGCGTTGGCTGACCGCGGGGGAGTCCCACGGACCCGCACTCGTCGCGACGCTGGAGGGTCTGCCCGCCGGCGTGCCGATCACCACGGAGATGGTGGCGGACGCGCTGGCCAGGCGGCGCCTCGGCTATGGGCGCGGTGCACGGATGAAGTTCGAGCAGGACGAGGTCACCTTCCTCGGTGGTGTGCGGCACGGCCTGTCGATGGGCTCGCCCGTCGCGGTCATGGTCGGCAACACCGAGTGGCCCAAGTGGGAGAAGGTCATGGCCGCGGATCCGGTGGATCCCGCCGAGCTGGCCGAGCTCGCCCGCAACGCCCCGCTCACGCGACCCCGCCCCGGCCACGCGGACCTCGCGGGCATGCAGAAGTACGGCTTCGACGAGGCCCGGCCGGTCCTGGAGCGGGCCAGCGCCCGTGAGACCGCGGCGCGCGTGGCGCTCGGCACGGTCGCGCGGTCGTACCTCAAGGAGACGACCGGCATCGAGATCGTCAGCCATGTCGTCGAGCTCGCCGCCGCGAAGGCGCCGTACGGCGTCTACCCCAAGCCCTCCGACGTGGAGAAGCTGGACGCCGACCCGGTGCGCTGCCTGGACGCCGACGCGTCGAAGGCGATGGTGGCCGAGATCGACCAGGCCCACAAGGACGGCGACACCCTGGGCGGTGTGGTCGAGGTGCTCGCGTACGGAGTGCCGGTGGGCCTCGGCTCGCATGTGCACTGGGACCGGCGCCTGGACTCACGGCTCGCTGCCGCGCTCATGGGCATCCAGGCGATCAAGGGCGTCGAGGTCGGCGACGGCTTCGACCTGGCGCGAGTCCCGGGTTCGCAGGCGCACGACGAGATCGTCGCGACCGGGGACGGCGTGAAGCGCTCCACCGGTCGTGCCGGTGGCACCGAGGGCGGCCTCACCACGGGTGAACTGCTGCGCGTACGGGCCGCGATGAAGCCGATCGCGACGGTGCCGAAGGCCCTCGCCACCATCGACGTGACGACCGGTGAGGCCGCCAAGGCGCACCACCAGCGCTCCGACGTGTGTGCGGTGCCCGCCGCCGGCATCGTCGCCGAGGCCATGGTCGCGCTCGTCCTCGCGGACGCCGTCGCCGAGAAGTTCGGCGGCGACAGCGTGGCCGAGACCCGGCGCAACGTCGAGTCGTACCTCGACAACCTGCGCATCCGGTGACCGGCCCGCGGATCGTCCTCATCGGTCCGATGGGGGTCGGCAAGACCACCGTGGGCGAGCTGCTCGCCGAGCGGCTCGGCACCACGTTCCGGGACACCGACGCCGACATCGTCGCGGCCCAGGGCCGGGAGATCGCCGAGATCTTCGTCGACGACGGCGAGCCGGCCTTCCGGGAGCTGGAGCGGCAGGCCGTGCACACGGCCGTCGCCGAGCACCCCGGCGTGCTCGCCCTCGGCGGCGGGGCCATCCTCGACGCAGGTACGCGCGAGCTGCTCGCCGGGCACACCGTCGTCTATCTGTCGATGGACGTCGAGGAGGCGGTCAGGCGCACCGGCCTGAACGCCGCCCGCCCGCTGCTCGCGGTCAACCCGCGCAAGCAGTGGCGCGAGCTGATGGAGGCCCGCCGCCACCTGTACACCGACGCCGCGCGCGTCGTCGTACCCACCGACGGCCGCGGGCCCGAAGAGGTCGCCGAGGCGGTCCTCGACGCACTGGAGTGGAAGGAAGCATGAGCGAGCAGCAGGTGACGCGCATCCCCGTCGGCGGAGCCGACCCGTACGAGGTGCTCGTGGGCCGTCAACTCCTCGGTGAGCTGGGCGGGTTGATCGGTTCCCAGGCCAAGCGGGTGGCGGTGATCCACCCCGAAGCCCTGGCCGGGACCGGTGAGGCGCTCCGCGACGACCTGGCCGGGCAGGGCTACGAGGCCGTCGCCATCCAGGTGCCCAACGCCGAGGAGGCGAAGACCGCCGAGGTCGCCGCGTACTGCTGGAAGGCGCTCGGGCAGTCCGGTTTCACGCGCAGTGACGTCGTCGTCGGCGTCGGCGGCGGCGCCACCACCGACCTGGCCGGTTTCGTCGCGGCGACCTGGCTGCGCGGGGTGCGCTGGGTGGCCGTGCCGACCACGGTGCTCGCCATGGTGGACGCGGCGGTCGGCGGCAAGACCGGGATCAACACCGCCGAGGGCAAGAACCTCGTCGGCGCCTTCCACCCGCCCGCCGGGGTGCTCTGCGACCTGGCGGCGCTCGACTCGCTCGGTGTGCACGACTACGTGTCCGGGCTCGCCGAGGTCATCAAGGCCGGCTTCATCTCCGACCCGGTGATCCTCGACCTGATCGAGGCCGACCCGGAGGCCGCGCGGACCCCGGCCGGGCCGCACACCGCCGAGCTGATCGAGCGGTCCATCAAGGTCAAGGCCGAGGTGGTCTCCAGCGACCTCAAGGAGGCCGGCCTCCGCGAGATCCTGAATTACGGGCACACGCTCGGCCACGCCATCGAGAAGAACGAGCGGTACAAGTGGCGGCACGGCGCCGCCGTCTCCGTCGGCATGATGTTCGCCGCCGAACTCGGCCGCCTCGCCGGGCGGTTGGACGACGCGACGGCCGACCGGCACCGCTCCGTCCTGGAGTCGGTGGGGCTGCCGCTGACGTACCGCGGTGACCAGTGGCCCAAGCTCGTCGAGAACATGAAGATCGACAAGAAGTCCCGCGGCGACCTGCTGCGCTTCATCGTCCTCGACGGCCTCGGCAAGCCCACCGTCCTGGAGGGCCCGGACCCGGCGGTGCTCCTCGCCGCGTACGGAGAGGTCTCCGCCTGACCGCGATCCTCGCGTACGGAGAGGTCTCCACCTGACCGCGGTCTCCGCGTACGGCGAAGTGTCCGTCTGACCGCACTCCGTCCGAAATCGCCCGGCCCGTCGGGCACTTGTGGCTCTCCCCGGCCGTTCACACAACGGCGGCCGGGGAAGGTACCGTTCGGTAAGGCCCGGGCGCCGCGACATGTCCGCCCGACGCCCGCCCGACCAGCGCCAGTTGCCTGTACGAGACGGAGTGGCACCGGATGCAGCACGCAGTGGGGAATCCGCTGCCGCCGCCCCATCAGCCGGGGCACGGACCGGCCACCGGCTGGTCCCCGGCCGCACACCACCCGGGACCCGCGGGTCACCCCGGCCCCGCCGGGCCCGCCCCGCAGCAGGGCGCCCCGCCGCAGCCCGCTCCCGGACCCGCCGCGCCCCCGCCCGGCACTCCTCCTGGACCGGCCGCGCCCGCGGCCCCGCCACCGCAGCCCGGCCCCGGCTATCACGCACCGCCGCCCCAGCCCGCCCAGACGCAGCAGCAGCCCGGCGCGGAGAACACCACCGGGCACATCCAACTCCCGCCCGGCGGCCCCGTCGCCGTGCCGAGTCCGCCGCCGGACGCCACGCAGGGCGACACCGGTGCGACCACGCTCGCGGTCCTGCTCATCGGCCCGGCCGGCGCCGGCAAGACCTCCGTGGCCAAGTACTGGGCGGAGCACCGCCGCGTGCCCACCGCCCACATCAGCCTCGACGACGTCCGCGAATGGGTCCGCTCAGGCTTCGCCGACCCGCAGACCGGCTGGAACGACAACTCCGAGGCGCAGTACCGCCTGGCCCGCCGCACCTGCGGCTTCGCCGCCCGCAACTTCCTGGCCAACGGCATCTCCTGCATACTCGACGACGCCGTCTTCCCGGACCGCCCCGTCGTAGGACTCGGCGGCTGGAAGCGGCACGTCGGGCCCGGACTGCTGCCCGTGGTGCTGCTGCCCGGCCTGGAGATCGTCCTGGAGCGCAACGCCCAGCGCAGCGGAAACCGCCGCCTCACCGACGAGGAAGTGGCGCGCATCCACGGCCGCATGGCCGGCTGGTACGGCTCGGGGCTGCCGATCATCGACAACTCCGGTTATGACGTCCCGACCACGGCCCGAGTCCTGGACGACGTCCTGGCCCGCGCCATCGCCAGCCCGCCCCAGTGGTGAGCGCCCCGCACCTTCCTCCCAGTCGGACGAGCTGACCAGGACGGATCGCGCCCGCACTCGTAGGCTCGATTCATGTCCGAGGTGTACGCGGCCCGCAGAGCGCGCCTGAGGGATCAGTGCACGGCCGGCGGCAGCGCGGCCGCCGTCGTCTCCCGCCCCGCCAACGTCCGTTATCTGGCCGGGGCGGCGCCCCGCGGCTCGGCCCTGCTGCTCGGGCCGCGCCTCGACCTCCTGCTCTGCCGCAGCCTGCCGACCGGTGAGCCCGACGAGGGCAGGCCAGATGAGTCGCTGCAGGTCCAGGTGTTGTCGGCGGCCGGGGGAGACGCCGCCGTCGCCGCCGCCGACCTCGCCGCGGGACAGGGCGCCGACTCCCTCGCCGTCGAGGAGCACCATCTGACCGTCGCCCGGCACCGCGCCCTGACCTCCGTGGCGCCCCGGCTGCGCCTGGCCGACCTGAGCTGCGCCGTCGAACAGCTGCGGCTCGTCAAGGACGACGAGGAGATCTCCTGCCTGCGCATCGCCGCCGAGATCGCCGACCAGGCCCTGGGAGAACTCCTCGAATCCATCCTCGTAGGGCGTACGGAGCGCCATCTCGCGCTCGAACTGGAGCGGCGGCTCGTCGACCACGGCGCGGACGGGCCCGCCTTCCCCACCTCGGTCGGCACCGGCGTCAACTCGGGCCGCGGCACGCACCGGCCCACCGACCGGCGCGTGGAGGAGGGCGACTTCCTCTCCGTCTGCCTCGGCGCCGCCTACCGCGGCTACCGCAGCGAGATCGGCCGCACCTTCGTCATCGGCACCACGCCGGCCGACTGGCAGATCGAGCTGTACGACCTGGTCTTCGCCGCGCAACGGGCGGGCCGTGAGGCGCTCGCACCGGGCGCCGAGTACCGCGAAGTCGACCGCGCGGCACGCTCCGTACTCGACGCCGCCGGGTACACGGACGGCCTGGCGCCGCTCACCGGCCACGGGGTGGGGCTCGAAATCGCCGAGGACCCGCAGTTGGCCCCCGGAGCCATGGGTAAACTGGACGCTTGTGTGCCGGTCACCGTCGAACCGGGGGTCCACCTCCCGGGCCGGGGCGGTGTCCGGATCGATGACACGCTCGTCGTGCGCCCCGAGGCGGACGGCGGACCCGAGCTACTCACCATCACGACCAAGGAGCTGCTCGCGCTCTAGCGCGTACGGCCTTCGGTCCCACCAGTCCAGTCCAGGAGATTCCGCAACCGTGGCTTCCACGAACGACCTCAAGAACGGCATGGTGCTCAAGCTCGACGGGGGCCAGCTCTGGTCCGTCGTCGAGTTCCAGCACGTCAAGCCCGGCAAGGGCCCGGCCTTCGTGCGCACCAAGCTCAAGAACGTGCTCTCCGGCAAGGTGGTCGACAAGACCTTCAACGCCGGCGTCAAGGTCGAGACGGCCACTGTCGACAAGCGCGACATGCAGTTCTCGTACATGGACGGCGACTACTTCGTCTTCATGGACATGCAGACGTACGACCAGCTGCACATCGAGCGGAAGGTCGTCGGCGACGCCGCGAACTTCCTCATCGAGGGCTTCGAGGCCACCGTCGCGCAGCACGAGGGCGAGGTGCTCTTCGTCGAGCTGCCCGCCGCTGTCGAGCTCGTCATCCGGGAGACCGAGCCGGGCGTCCAGGGCGACCGCTCCACCGGCGGCACCAAGCCCGCCATCCTGGAGACCGGCCACCAGATCAACGTGCCGCTGTTCATCACCACCGGCGAGAAGATCAAGGTCGACACCCGCGACAGCAGCTACCTCGGCCGGGTGAACAGCTAACCGTGGCCGCCCGTAACACGGCCCGCAAGCGTGCCTTCCAGATCCTCTTCGAGGCAGACCAGCGCGGCACCGACGTCCTCACCGTCCTCGCGGACTGGGTGCGCCACTCGCGCAGCGACACCCGCCAGCCGCCGGTCAGCGAGTTCACCATGCAGCTGGTCGAGGGGTACGCGGAGAACGCCGCCCGGATCGACGAGCTCATCGCGCAGTACGCGGTGGACTGGACCCTCGACCGCATGCCGGTCGTGGACCGGAACCTGCTGCGGCTCGGCGCCTACGAGCTGATCTGGGAGGACGGGACGCCCGATGCCGTCGTCCTCGACGAGGCGGTGCAGCTCGCCAAGGAGTTCTCCACCGACGAGTCGCCGTCGTTCGTCAACGGACTGCTCGGCCGCCTGAAGGACCTCAAGCCGACCCTGCGCAGGGACGAGGCCTGAGCGGACTTCACGGTTCTCTCATCGACGAGGGGCCCACGGCGCACACGCGCGGTGGGCCCCTCGTCGTGCGCCCCCGTGCGCCCCGTGCGTCCCCGATACGAAAAAGCCGCCGGGCCGTCGGGAAGATCGCTCTTCCCGACGGCCCGGCGGCACGTTTCTGCTCAGGCCTGAAGCGGCTCAGGCCTCTTCGTGGGTGACCGCGCGACGCGCGTCCGCGTCCAGGACGCCCCAGCTGATCAGCTGCTCGGTGAGGACCGAGGGGGACTGGTCGTAGATCACCGCGAGGGTGCGCAGGTCGTCCTGGCGGATCGAGAGCACCTTGCCGTTGTAGTCACCGCGCTGGGACTGGATCGTCGCCGCGTAACGCTGCAGCGGGCCGGCCTTCTCCTGCGGGACGTGGGCCAGGCGCTCCAGGTCGAGGACCAGCTTCGGCGGCGGCTCGGCGGCGCCGCCGGGGGTCGTGCCCGGGAGCAGCTCCTGCACGGGCACGCCGTAGAAGTCCGCCAGCTCGGCGAGGCGCTGCACGGTCACGGCGCGGTCGCCGCGCTCGTAGGAGCCCACCACGACGGCCTTCCAGCGGCCCTGGGACTTCTCCTCGACACCGTGGAGGGAAAGGCCCTGCTGGGTGCGGATGGCCCGGAGCTTGGCCCCGAGCTGTTTGGCGTATTCGCTGGACATATAGCTCCCCGGACGCTGCATTCTGCGGCCTCGACCGCGTGCCTGTGACTCACTGTGAGATTACGCAGCGTTACTTGTCTGCGTCAAGCTGAACGGTCCGTACCGGCCTTCGGGCGCCCGTGAACTGCGGTGTTGCCGTTGCTGCTAAGCTGACTGGCGCAATCTCGACGTCCTTTAAGGTCCGTCCCGTGAGGCGGAGAAGGAGGTCCGTTTCGTATGGACACCAATAGCGGTTCCGAAGTCGCGCGGCCGGTTCTCGAAGGCCCCGACATCGCACGGGTGTTGACCCGTATCGCCCACGAAATCGTCGAACGCGCCAAGGGCGCCGACGATGTGGTGCTTCTCGGCATTCCGACCCGCGGCGTATTCCTCGCCCAGCGGCTCGCCGCCAAGCTCGCGGAGATCACCGGCTCCGAGATCCCGGTCGGCTCCCTCGACATCACCATGTACCGCGACGACCTGCGGATGCACCCGCCGCGCGCGCTCGCCCGTACGGAGATCCCCGCCGACGGCATCGACGGCCGCCTCGTCGTCCTCGTCGACGACGTGCTGTTCTCCGGCCGCACCATCCGCGCCGCGCTCGACGCCCTGAACGACATCGGCCGGCCGCGCGCCGTGCAGCTCGCCGTCCTCGTCGACCGCGGCCACCGCGAGCTGCCCATCCGCGCCGACTACGTCGGCAAGAACCTCCCCACGTCGCTGCGGGAGACGGTCAAGGTCCAGCTCGGCGAGGAGGACGGTCGCGACACCGTGCTGCTCGGCGAGAAGCGGACCGCTCCGGTCGGCGAGCAGTAGCCGGCACCCCGGATCCACCCGCGTGCGTCCGGTGTGCGCCGCTGCGCGCCCTCATGCCTGAAAAGTTCTGAACTCCCCTTTGGAGCCTGCCCGATGATGCGTCACCTCATCTCGGCCGCCGACCTCTCCCGCGACGACGCCGTCCTGATCCTCGACACCGCCGAGGAGATGGCCCGCGTCGCGGACCGGCCGATCAAGAAACTGCCCGCCCTGCGCGGACGTACCGTCGTGAACCTCTTCTTCGAGGACTCGACGCGCACCCGGATCTCCTTCGAGGCCGCCGAGAAGCGGCTCTCCGCGGATGTCATCAACTTCGCCGCCAAGGGATCGAGCGTGTCGAAGGGCGAGTCCCTCAAGGACACCGCCCAGACCCTCGAAGCCATGGGCGTCGACGCGGTCGTCATCCGGCACGGTGCCTCCGGCGCCCCGTACAACCTGGCGACCTCCGGCTGGATCGACGCCGCCGTGATCAACGCCGGTGACGGCACCCACCAGCACCCCACGCAGGCGCTGCTCGACGCGTTCACCATGCGCCGCCGACTGATCGGACCCGACGCCGGGCTCGGCCAGGACCTGGGTGGCAAGCGGATCACCATCGTCGGCGACGTCCTGCACAGCCGGGTCGCCCGCTCCAACGTCGACCTGCTGCACACGCTTGGCGCCGAGGTCACCCTCGTCGCGCCGCCCACCCTGGTCCCGGTCGGCGTGGAGAACTGGCCCTGCGAGGTGTCGTACAGCCTCGACCAGGTGCTCGCCAAGTCCGACGCCGTGATGATGCTGCGGGTGCAGCGGGAGCGGATGAACGCCGCGTTCTTCCCGACCGAGCGCGAGTACGCGCGGCGGTACGGGCTCGACGGCGAGCGGATGGCGAAGATGCCGGAGCACGCCATCGTGATGCACCCCGGCCCGATGGTCCGCGGCATGGAGATCACCGCCGAGGTCGCCGACTCCGAGCGCTGCACGGCCATCGAGCAGGTCGCAGGCGGCGTGCACACCCGTATGGCCGTCCTCTATCTGCTGCTCGGCGGCAACGAACCCGCCGGCGCCCCCGCCACCCGTACCGAGGAGAGCAAGTAATCATGAGCAAGATCCTTATCCGTGGTGCCCAGGTCCTCGGTGGCGAAGCGCAGGACGTCCTGATCGACGGCGAGACGATCGCCGCCGTCGGCACCGGCCTGAGCGCCGAGGGCGCGACCGTCGTCGAGGCCGAGGGCCAGGTCCTGCTTCCGGGTCTCGTCGATCTGCACACGCATCTGCGCGAGCCCGGCCGTGAGGACTCCGAGACCGTCCTGACCGGTACGAAGGCCGCCGCCCGCGGTGGCTGGACCGCCGTGCACGCGATGGCCAACACCTTCCCCGTCGCCGACACCGCAGGCGTCGTCGAGCAGGTCTGGCGGCTCGGCCGCGAGTCCGGCTACTGCGATGTGCAGCCGATCGGCGCCGTCACCGTGGGCCTGGAGGGCAAGCAGCTCGCCGAGCTCGGCGCCATGCACGACTCGGCCGCGGGCGTGAAGGTCTTCAGCGACGACGGCAAGTGCGTCGACGACGCCGTGATCATGCGCCGCGCCCTGGAGTACGTGAAGGCCTTCGACGGTGTCGTCGCGCAGCACGCCCAGGAGCCCCGGCTCACCGAGGGCGCCCAGATGAACGAGGGCACCGTCTCCGCCGAGTTGGGCCTCGGCGGCTGGCCCGCCGTCGCCGAGGAGTCGGTCATCGCCCGCGATGTCCTCCTCGCCGAGCACGTCGGCTCCCGCGTGCACATCTGCCACCTGTCGACCGCCGGTTCGGTCGAGATCGTGCGCTGGGCCAAGTCCCGCGGCATCGACGTCACCGCCGAGGTGACCCCGCACCACCTGCTCCTCACCGACGAGCTGGTGCGTACGTACAACCCGGTCTACAAGGTCAACCCGCCGCTGCGTACGGAGAAGGACGTCCTGGCGCTGCGCGAGGCGCTGGCCGACGGCACGATCGACATCGTCGCCACCGACCACGCCCCGCACCCGCGCGAGGACAAGGACTGCGAGTGGGCCGCCGCCGCCATGGGCATGGTCGGCCTGGAGACCGCGCTGTCCGTGGTCCAGCAGACGATGGTCGACACCGGTCTGCTCGACTGGGCGGGCGTCGCCGAGCGGATGTCCGTCAACCCGGCGAGGATCGGCCGCCTGGAGGGCCACGGGCGGCCCGTCTCGGCAGGCGAGCCCGCCAACCTCACCCTGGTCGATCCGGCATACCGTGGAGCGGTGGACCCCGCGGGCTTCGCCTCCCGCAGCCGCAACACCCCCTACGAGGGCCGCGAGCTGCCGGGTCGTGTCACCCACACCTTCCTGCGGGGCCGGGCCACGGTCATCGACGGGAAGCTGGCGTGAGCACACCTTGGATTTTCGCCGCCGAACAGAAATCGGCGGAAGTGACGGACTGGGCCGCGCGCATCGGCTGGCTCGTCGGACTCGCGCTCTTCGTGGCGCTCGTCTACTGGCTGATGCGCCAGGGCTGGAAGTGGCGCGGCACGCTCCAGGGCGATCTGCCCGAGCTCGCGGCCGTGCCGACCGAGCCCGGCCCCGCCAGACTTGAGCTGAGCGGCCGGTACCACGGCTCCACGACCGCCGGGCAGTGGCTCGACCGCATCGTGGCGCACGGACTCGGCACCCGCAGCCGGGTCGAGCTGACCCTGACGGACGCGGGACTGAGCGTCGTACGCCCCGGGGCCACCGACTTCCTCGTCCCGGCCGAGCAGCTGCGCGAGGCCCGGCTCGACAAGGGCATCGCGGGCAAGGTCCTCGCCGAGGGCGGCCTGCTCGTCGTGACCTGGGCGCACGGCGACAAGCTGCTCGACTCCGGCTTCCGCTCCGACCACGCCGCCGAGCACACGGCCTGGGTCGAGGCCATCAACTCCATGACCAGCACCACTACTACCGACACGGAAGGCGCCGCACGATGACGACCTCCACCCGGGGAGTAAAGACTCCCGCCGTACTCGTCCTGGAGGACGGCCGCATCTTCCGCGGCCGTGCCTACGGGGCCGTGGGGGAGACCTTCGGCGAGGCCGTGTTCTCCACCGGCATGACCGGCTACCAGGAGACGCTGACCGACCCCTCGTACCACCGCCAGGTCGTCGTGATGACCGCCCCGCACGTCGGCAACACCGGCGTCAACGACGAGGACCCCGAGTCCGGACGCATCTGGGTCTCCGGGTACGTGGTCCGCGACCCCGCCCGCGTGCACTCCAACTGGCGTGCGCAGCGCTCCCTCGACGAGGAGCTGCGCAGCCAGGGCGTCGTCGGCATCTCCGGCATCGACACCCGCGCGCTGACCCGGCACCTGCGGGAGCGCGGCGCCATGCGCGTCGGCATCTTCTCCGGCAACGCGCTTCCGGACGAGGGCACGATGCTCACCGAGGTCCGCCAGTCCTCGGAGATGAAGGGCGCGAACCTCTCCGCCGAGGTGGCCACCAAGGAGACGTACGTCGTCCCCGCGATCGGCCCCGACGGCGAAGCCGTCCCGGTCGGCACAGCGAAGTTCACCGTCGCCGCCGTGGACCTCGGCATCAAGGGCATGACCCCGCACCGCATGGCCGAGCGCGGCATCGAGGTGCACGTGCTGCCCGCGACCGCGACGGCCGAGGACGTGTACGCCGTGAACCCGGACGGAGTCTTCTTCTCCAACGGCCCCGGCGACCCGGCCACCGCCGACCACCCGGTCTCCGTCATGCAGGCCGTTCTCGAGCGCAAGACCCCGCTCTTCGGCATCTGCTTCGGCAACCAGATCCTGGGCCGCGCGCTCGGCTTCGGCACGTACAAGCTGAAGTACGGCCACCGCGGCATCAACCAGCCGGTGCAGGACCGCACCACCGGCAAGGTCGAGGTCACCGCGCACAACCACGGCTTCGCCGTCGACGCGCCCCTCGACAAGGTCAGCGAGACGCCGTACGGCCGTGCCGAGGTCTCCCACGTCTGCCTGAACGACCAGGTCGTCGAAGGTCTCCAGCTGCTCGACCAGCCGGCCTTCTCCGTCCAGTACCACCCCGAGGCGGCGGCCGGACCGCACGACGCCGCGTACCTCTTCGACCGCTTCGTGAACCTGATGGAGGCCGAGCGTGCCTAAGCGCACCGATATCCAGTCCGTCCTGGTCATCGGCTCTGGC
This sequence comes from Streptomyces luteolus, assembly GCF_029968015.1. GTDB lineage: Bacteria > Actinomycetota > Actinomycetes > Streptomycetales > Streptomycetaceae > Streptomyces > Streptomyces luteolus. The sequence goes on along the minus strand of NZ_JASCIS010000015.1, from coordinate 65,069 downwards.
CCGATCGTCATCGGCCAGGCCGCCGAGTTCGACTACTCCGGCACCCAGGCCTGCCGCATCCTCAAGGCCGAGGGCCTGCGGGTCATCCTGGTCAACTCCAACCCGGCGACGATCATGACCGACCCGGAGATCGCCGACGCCACGTACGTCGAGCCGATCACCCCCGAGTTCGTCGAGAAGATCATCGCCAAGGAGCGCCCGGACGCCCTGCTCCCGACCCTCGGCGGCCAGACCGCCCTGAACACCGCGATCTCGATGCACGAGGCCGGTGTCCTGGAGAAGTACGGCGTCGAACTGATCGGCGCCAACGTCGAGGCCATCAACAAGGGCGAGGACCGCGACCTCTTCAAGGGCGTCGTCGAGGAGGTCCGCAAGAAGATCGGGCACGGCGAGTCCGCCCGCTCGTACATCTGCCACTCCATGGACGACGTCCTCAAGGGTGTCGAGGAGCTCGGCGGCTACCCCGTCGTCGTCCGCCCCTCCTTCACCATGGGCGGCGCCGGCTCCGGCTTCGCGCACGACGAGGAGGAGCTGCGCCGCATCGCCGGACAGGGCCTCACGCTCTCCCCGACCACCGAGGTGCTCCTGGAGGAGTCCATCCTCGGCTGGAAGGAGTACGAGCTGGAGCTGATGCGCGACAAGAACGACAACGTCGTGGTCGTCTGCTCCATCGAGAACTTCGACCCGATGGGCGTGCACACCGGTGACTCGATCACCGTCGCGCCCGCGATGACGCTCACCGACCGCGAGTACCAGCGCCTGCGCGACGTCGGCATCGCGATCATCCGCGAGGTCGGCGTCGACACCGGCGGCTGCAACATCCAGTTCGCGATCAACCCCGAGGACGGTCGCGTGATCGTCATCGAGATGAACCCGCGTGTGTCGCGTTCGTCCGCGCTCGCATCCAAGGCCACCGGGTTCCCGATCGCGAAGATCGCGGCCAAGCTGGCCGTCGGCTACACGCTCGACGAGATCCCCAACGACATCACCGAGAAGACCCCGGCCTCCTTCGAGCCGACCCTCGACTACGTCGTCGTGAAGGCCCCGCGGTTCGCCTTCGAGAAGTTCCCGAGCGCCGACTCCACCCTCACCACGACCATGAAGTCGGTCGGCGAGGCCATGGCCATCGGCCGCAACTTCACCGAGGCGTTCCAGAAGGCGCTGCGCTCCCTGGAGAAGAAGGGCTCGCAGTTCACCTTCGTCGGCGAGGTCGGCGACAAGAAGGAGCTGCTCGAGGCTTCGGTCCGCCCGACCGACGGCCGGATCAACCTCGTCATGGACGCGATCCGCGCCGGTGCCACCCCCGAGGAGATCTTCTCGTACACGAAGATCGACCCCTGGTTCGTGGACCAGCTCTTCCTGATCAAGGAGGTCGCGGACGAGCTCGCCGAGGCCCCCGAGCTGACCAAGGACCTCATCGCCGAGGCCAAGCGGCACGGCTTCTCCGACCACCAGATCGGCGAGATCCGCGGCCTGCGCGAGGACGTCGTCCGCGAGGTCCGGCACGCCCTCGGCGTCCGCCCGGTCTACAAGACGGTCGACACCTGCGCCGCCGAGTTCGCCGCCAAGACCCCGTACTTCTACTCCTCGTACGACGAGGAGACCGAGGTCGCCCAGCGCGAGAAGCCCGCCGTGATCATCCTCGGCTCCGGCCCGAACCGCATCGGCCAGGGCATCGAGTTCGACTACTCCTGCGTCCACGCCTCCTTCGCGCTCAGCGAGGCGGGCTACGAGACCGTGATGGTCAACTGCAACCCCGAGACCGTCTCCACCGACTACGACACCTCGGACCGGCTCTACTTCGAGCCGCTCACGCTCGAGGACGTCCTGGAGATCGTGCACGCCGAGCAGCAGGCGGGCCCGCTCGCCGGTGTCGTCGTGCAGCTCGGCGGCCAGACCCCGCTCGGCCTCTCGCAGGCCCTGAAGGACAACGGCGTCCCGGTCGTCGGCACCTCGCCCGAGGCCATCCACGCCGCCGAGGACCGCGGCGCCTTCGGCCGCGTCCTCGCCGAGGCCGGCCTCCCGGCCCCGAAGCACGGCACCGCCACCACGTTCGCGGAGGCGAAGACGATCGCCGACGAGATCGGCTACCCGGTGCTCGTCCGCCCGTCGTACGTCCTCGGCGGCCGCGGCATGGAGATCGTGTACGACGAGGCCCGCCTCTCCGCGTACATCGAGGAGTCGACCGAGATCAGCCCCTCGCGGCCGGTCCTCGTCGACAAGTTCCTCGACGACGCCATCGAGATCGACGTGGACGCCCTGTACGACGGCGAGGAGCTCTACCTCGGCGGCGTCATGGAGCACATCGAGGAGGCCGGCATCCACTCCGGCGACTCGGCGTGCGCGCTGCCCCCGATCACCCTCGGCGGCTTCGACATCAAGCGGCTGCGGGCCTCGACCGAAGGCATCGCCAAGGGAGTCGGCGTACGCGGACTGATCAACATCCAGTTCGCGATGGCCGGGGACATCCTCTACGTCCTGGAGGCCAACCCGCGCGCCTCCCGCACCGTCCCCTTCACCTCGAAGGCGACCGCGGTGCCGCTCGCGAAGGCCGCCGCGCGCATCTCGCTCGGCGCCACCATCGCCGAGCTGCGCGCCGAGGGCCTGCTCCCGGCCGAGGGCGACGGCGGCACGCTCCCGATGGACGCGCCGATCTCCGTCAAGGAGGCCGTCATGCCGTGGTCCCGCTTCCGCGACATCCACGGCCGCGGCGTCGACACGGTCCTCGGCCCGGAGATGCGCTCCACCGGCGAGGTCATGGGCATCGACTCGGTCTTCGGCACGGCATACGCCAAGTCGCAGGCCGGTGCGTACGGGCCGCTGCCCACCAAGGGCCGCGCGTTCATCTCGGTGGCCAACCGCGACAAGCGCTCGATGATCTTCCCGGCGCGTGAACTCGTCGCCCACGGCTTCGAGTTGCTCGCCACGTCGGGTACGGCCGAGGTACTGAAGCGCAACGGCATCAACGCCACCGTCGTACGCAAGCAGTCCGAGGGCGAGGGCCCGAACGGCGAGAAGACCATCGTCCAGCTCATCCACGACGGCGCGGTCGACCTCATCGTCAACACCCCGTACGGCACCGGCGGCCGCCTCGACGGCTACGACATCCGTACGGCGGCCGTGGCCCGCAGCGTGCCGTGCCTGACGACGGTGCAGGCGCTCGCCGCCGCCGTCCAGGGCATCGACGCGCTCAACCACGGTGACGTGGGCGTGCGTTCACTGCAGGAACACGCCGAGCACCTGACCGCGGCCCGCGACTAGCGATCGGGGAGGGGGACACCGGAAACGGTGTCCCCCTCTTCGTGAGCTGGACGAGCTTCATGAGTTCCCCGAGGACACCCTTCATGTACAAGTTCTTCTTCCACCTGGTCTTCCAGCGGATGGACCCGGAGCAGGCGCACCACCTGGCCTTCCGCTGGATCCGCCTCGCCGCCCGCGTCCCGGTGCTCCGTACGTTCGTGGCCGCGGCCCTGGCCCCGCGCTTCAAGGAGCTGCGCACCGAGGCCCTCGGCCTGCGCATGCACGGGCCCTTCGGCCTCGCCGCCGGCTTCGACAAGAACGCCGTCGCGATCGACGGCATGGCGATGCTCGGCTTCGACCACGTCGAGATCGGCACCGTCACCGGCGAGCCGCAGCCCGGCAACCCCAAGAAGCGCCTGTTCCGGCTCGTCCCGGACCGCGCCCTGATCAACCGCATGGGCTTCAACAACGACGGCTCGGCGGCCGTCGCCGACCGCCTCCACGCGCGCGTGCCCGTCTTCAAGCCCGTCGTGGGCGTGAACATCGGCAAGACCAAGGTCGTCCCCGAGGAGGAGGCGGCCGCCGACTACGTGAAGTCCACCGTGCGCCTCGCCCGGCACGCGGACTACTTGGTCGTGAACGTCTCCTCGCCCAACACCCCCGGCCTGCGCAACCTCCAGGCCACCGAGTCCCTGCGCCCGCTCCTGGTGGCCGTACGCGAAGCCGCCGACCGCACGGTCACCGGCCGCCGCGTCCCGCTGCTCGTCAAGATCGCCCCGGACCTGCCGGACGAGGACGTAGACGCGGTCGCCGACCTCGCCGTGGAGCTCGGCCTCGACGGGATCATCGCCACCAACACGACCATCGGGCGCGAGGGCCTCACGTCCGACCCCGCTCTGTGCCAGGAGACCGGCGGCCTCTCGGGGGCGCCGCTGAAGGAACGCTCCCTCGAAGTCCTGCGCCGCCTCTACGCGCGCGTGGGGGACCGGATCACGCTCGTCGGCGTCGGCGGCATCGAGAACGCCGAGGACGCCTGGCAGCGCATCCTCGCCGGAGCCACCCTCGTCCAGGGCTACAGCGCCTTCATCTACGAGGGCCCGTTCTGGATGCGCGCGTTGCACAAGGGCCTCGCCGCCCGCCTGAACACCAGCCCGTACGCCACGCTCGCCGATGCCGTCGGCGCCGACGTGAGGAAGTCCGCATGACGACCTGCGAGCCCTTCGGCGCCCGCCTCCGCCGCGCCATGGACGAGCGCGGCCCGCTCTGCGTCGGCATCGACCCGCACGCCGCGCTGCTCGACTCCTGGGGCCTGCCCGACTCGGTCGACGGCCTGGAGCGGTTCTCCCGCACCGTCGTCGAGGCGCTCGGCGCAAGCGTCGCCGTGTTCAAGCCGCAGTCGGCGTTCTTCGAGCGCTTCGGCTCGCGCGGCGTCGCCGTACTGGAACAGACCGTGGCCGACGTCCGCGCGGCCGGCGGCCTGGTCGTCATGGACGCCAAGCGCGGCGACATCGGCTCCACCATGGCGGCGTACGCGGAGACCTTCCTGCGCAAGGACTCCCCGCTGTTCTCGGACGCCCTGACCGTCTCCCCGTACCTCGGCTACGGCTCCCTCAAGCCCGCCGTGGACCTCGCGCGTATGAGCGGCGCCGGACTCTTCGTGCTCGCGCTCACCTCCAACCCGGAGGGCGCCGAGGTCCAGCACGCGGTACGGGCCGACGGACGGAACGTCGGCGCGACCATCCTCGCGCACCTCGCCGAGGAGAACGCGGGCGCCGAGCCCCTCGGCTCCTTCGGCGCGGTCGTGGGCGCGACGCTCGGCGACCTCTCCTCGTACGACCTCGCGGTGAACGGTCCGCTGCTCGCCCCCGGCATCGGGGCGCAGGGCGCGACCCCGGCGGACCTTCCGGCGGTCTTCGGCGCGGCCGTGCGCAACGTCGTGCCGAACGTCAGCCGCGGCGTGCTGCGGCACGGGCCCGACGCGGGCGCCCTGCGCGAGGCGGCGGAGCGCTTCGCGGACGAGGTGCGGGCGGCCGTCGCGTAGCGGGCTCGGCGGTCGATCACCGGTCGATCACCGGTCGATCACCGGGCGGGCTCCACGGCGGAAGCCCGCCCGATGACTTTTGTCGCGACAACCAGCCGTCTCCGACCTCAATTCCGGTGCAATATGCCGGAAATGTATAGTTCAGCGGAGGCTGACCAGGACTTTTCCGCTGTTCTCGCTGACTCCGGCGGTCCTGGCCGCTAGTCTCCGTCGAGAGTGGACGGGCAAGCGTTGCTCGTTGCTCCCCTGGTGTGGGGCGACTAGGTTCCTCACCGGTCCGTATCCGACAGATCGACAACCGAGGTGACGTAGGCGTGGCTCTTCCGCCCCTTACCCCTGAACAGCGCGCAGCCGCGCTCGAAAAGGCCGCCGCGGCTCGCCGGGAGCGGGCCGAGGTCAAGAATCGACTCAAGCACTCCGGCGCCTCCCTCCACGAGGTCATCAAGCAGGGCCAGGAGAACGACGTCATCGGCAAGATGAAGGTCTCCGCCCTCCTCGAGTCGCTCCCCGGCGTGGGCAAGGTCCGCGCCAAGCAGATCATGGAGCGCCTCGGCATCTCCGAGAGCCGTCGGGTGCGCGGCCTCGGCTCCAACCAGATCGCGTCCCTGGAGCGTGAGTTCGGCGGCACCGCCGCCTGACGGTCTCAGGCACTCCTGAGAACCTGGATAATCGCTGCATGGCTGCAACATCCCGGGGGGCGACCCCCGTACCCCCGGATTCACGTCCGCGACTGACCGTGCTCTCCGGCCCCTCGGGGGTCGGCAAGAGCACGGTCGTCGCTCATATGCGCAAGGAACACCCCGAGGTCTGGCTCTCGGTGTCCGCCACGACCCGCAAGCCGCGCCCCGGGGAGAAGCACGGCGTGCAGTACTTCTTCGTCACCGACGAAGAGATGGACAAGCTGATCGCCAACGGCGAGCTGCTCGAGTGGGCCGAGTTCGCGGGCAACCGCTACGGCACCCCCCGGGCCGCCGTGCTCGAACGCCTGGAGGCGGGCGAGCCCGTACTCCTCGAGATCGACCTGCAGGGCGCCCGCCTGGTCCGCGAGTCGATGTCCGAGGCCCAGCTGGTCTTCCTCGCGCCGCCCAGCTGGGAGGAGCTGGTCCGCCGGCTCACCGGCCGGGGCACGGAGGCACCCGAGGTCATCGAGCGCAGGCTGGAGGCCGCACGCGTGGAGCTCGCGGCCGAGTCCGAGTTCGATACGACCCTTGTCAACACCTCCGTCGAGGACGTGGCCCGTGAGCTGCTAGCCTTGGTGAACGTTGTGTGATCAGGCGTTGTCTGATCTTTTTCCATTCTTCGGAAGGTAGAGCGTGTCCTCTTCCATCACCGCGCCCGAGGGCATCATCAACCCGCCGATCGACGAGCTCCTCGAGGCCACCGACTCGAAGTACAGCCTCGTGATCTACGCGGCCAAGCGCGCGCGCCAGATCAACGCGTACTACTCGCAGCTCGGCGAGGGTCTCCTCGAGTACGTCGGTCCGCTGGTGGACACCCACGTCCACGAGAAGCCGCTCTCGATCGCCCTGCGCGAGATCAACGCGGGTCTGCTGACCTCCGAGGCCATCGAGGGCCCGGCTCAGTAAGCGCGGCTTTCTCACCGGCGCAGAATTCGTAGGCGCAGGTTTTTCACCACAGGCCCGGCAGCGCGACTGCCGGGCCTGTGGTGTGTCATGGATACGAACCGCATCGCGAATGGGGAGTGGGCAGTGGACAAGCCGAAGGTCGTCCTGGGGGTCAGCGGAGGCATCGCCGCGTACAAGGCCTGTGAGCTGCTGCGTCGGCTGACGGAGTCCGGTCATGACGTACGGGTCGTGCCGACCGGGTCCGCCCTGCACTTCGTCGGCGCCGCCACCTGGTCCGCGCTCTCCGGGCACCCGGTCTCCACCGAGGTCTGGTCCGACGTCCACGAGGTCCCGCACGTCCGCATCGGGCAGCAGGCCGACCTCGTGGTCGTCGCGCCCGCCACCGCGGACATGCTCGCCAAGGCGGCCCACGGCCTCGCCGACGACCTGCTGACCAACACGCTCCTCACGGCCCGCTGCCCGGTCGTCTTCGCGCCCGCCATGCACACCGAGATGTGGGAGCACCCGGCCACGCAGGAGAACGTCGCCACGCTGCGCCGCCGCGGCGCCGTCGTCATCGAGCCCGCCGTCGGCCGCCTCACCGGAGTCGACACCGGCAAGGGCCGCCTCCCCGAGCCCGGCGAGATCTACGAGGTCTGCCGACACGTCTTGAAGCGGCACAGCCTGGCCCGGGGCACCGCCGAGGCCGACCTCATCGGACGCCACGTCGTGGTCAGCGCGGGCGGCACGCGTGAACCCCTCGACCCCGTGCGGTACTTGGGCAACCGCTCCTCCGGCAAGCAGGGGTACGCGCTCGCCCGCACCGCGGCCGCGCGGGGTGCGCGGGTCACGCTGATCGCCGCCAACGCCCAGCTGCCCGACCCGGCCGGGGTGGACGTCGTGCACGTGGGCACCGCCGTACAGCTGCGTGAGGCCGTGCTGAAGGCGGCGCCGGAGGCCGATGCCGTGGTCATGGCCGCGGCCGTGGCCGACTTCCGGCCCGCGACGTACGCCGCTGGGAAGATCAAGAAGAGGGACGGGCAGGAGCCCGAGCCGATCGCGCTCGTGCGCAACCCCGACATCCTCGCCGAGATCGCGGGGGACCGGGCGCGGGCGGACCAGGTGATCGTCGGCTTCGCTGCCGAGACCGACGACGTCCTCGCCAACGGCCGCGCCAAGCTCGAACGCAAGGGCTGCGACCTGCTCGTCGTCAACGAGGTCGGCGAGCGCAAGACCTTCGGCGCGGAGGAGAACGAAGCCGTCGTCCTGGGGGCCGACGGCAGCGAGACCCAGGTGCCGCACGGGCCGAAGGAAGCCCTTGCTGACACACTCTGGGATCTTGTCGTGCATCGACTCGGCTGAGCCGCGAAAGTATGTGACGTTCGCTCCACCAGGTGTCCCGAATCCTGAGAATTCGGGCATGGGCCCCCTGGTGGAGACCTATCGTCGTACCGCAGAATGCAGTGCCGCAGGTCACTGGACTCCCACGAAGCGAGACACGTGGTCCAGTGGCCGGAGGCGACCGATAAACTGGTGGCGGACCACCGCCGGGCGCAGCTCCCGGCAGGTCCGTCAATGATCAGCCAGCAGCCGCTGCAACCCCAGGGAGCGTTGTGTCCCGTCGTCTGTTCACCTCGGAGTCCGTGACCGAGGGCCACCCCGACAAGATCGCTGACCAGATCAGCGACACCATTCTCGACGCCCTTCTGCGCGAGGACCCGACGTCCCGGGTCGCCGTGGAGACGTTGATCACCACCGGCCAGGTCCACGTGGCCGGCGAGGTCACGACCAAGGCGTACGCGCCGATCGCCCAGTTGGTGCGCGAGAAGATCCTCGAGATCGGCTACGACTCGTCCAAGAAGGGCTTCGACGGCGCTTCCTGCGGCGTCTCCGTCTCCATCGGCGCCCAGTCCCCGGACATCGCGCAGGGCGTCGACACGGCGTACGAGAAGCGCGTCGAGGGCGATGAGGACGAGCTCGACAAGCAGGGCGCGGGCGACCAGGGCCTGATGTTCGGGTACGCCTCGGACGAGACCCCCGAGCTGATGCCGCTCCCGGTCCACCTGGCGCACCGCCTGTCCAAGCGCCTCTCCGAGGTCCGCAAGAACGGCACCATCCCGTACCTGCGCCCCGACGGAAAGACCCAGGTCACCATCGAGTACGACGGCGAGAAGGCCGTCCGCCTCGACACCGTGGTCGTCTCCTCGCAGCACGCCAGCGACATCGACCTGGACTCGCTGCTCGCGCCCGACATCCGCGAGTTCGTCGTCGAGCCCGAGCTGAAGGCGCTCGTCGAGGACGGCATCAAGCTGGACACCGACGGCTACCGCCTCCTGGTCAACCCCACCGGCCGCTTCGAGATCGGCGGCCCGATGGGCGACGCGGGCCTGACCGGCCGCAAGATCATCATCGACACCTACGGCGGCATGGCCCGCCACGGCGGCGGCGCCTTCTCCGGCAAGGACCCGTCCAAGGTGGACCGCTCGGCCGCGTACGCGATGCGCTGGGTCGCCAAGAACGTCGTCGCCGCGGGCCTCGCCTCCCGCTGCGAGGTCCAGGTCGCGTACGCGATCGGCAAGGCCGAGCCGGTCGGCCTCTTCGTCGAGACCTTCGGCACCGCCACAGTCGACGTGGAGAAGATCGAGCAGGCCATCCAGGCGGTCTTCGACCTCCGCCCGGCCGCGATCATCCGCGACCTCGACCTGCTCCGCCCGATCTACGCGCAGACGGCCGCCTACGGCCACTTCGGCCGCGCACTCCCCGACTTCACCTGGGAGAAGACGGACCGCGTGGACGCGCTGCGGAAGGCTGTGGGGCTGTAGGCCCACGGTTCCGGTTTCGGTTCCGGCCGGTTCCGCTTGACGCTTGAGGCCCGGCTCCCCTTGGGGAGCCGGGCCTCAGCGTTGCTTCCGGTCCGTCCTCGTGGGGCATCGGAAGCCGGCTCGGGTGTCAGTGGGTTCTGATAGGAATTTGGCTGTGAGCAGCAGGGATGAGTCGTCGGGGCAGGGTGGCGCGGAGGACGCGGTGCCCGAGCAGCTTGCGCTCATTCGGGAGAGTGTGCGCCAGGCCAAGGTGCCCCGGGCCAAGCCGCGGACCTGGCGGGGGGCCGCGCTCGCCAAGGAGCTGCCGGTGGCGCGGGTCCTCGTGGACAAGGGCGTGCTGCATCTCGATCGCTACTTCGACTACGCCGTGCCGGAGGAGCTGGACGCCGAGGCGCAGCCGGGGGTGCGCGTGCGGGTGCGGTTCGGGGCCGGCCGGGGGAGCGTGCACGGGGGGCGCCGGGAGGGCGGCGGACTGATCAGCGGCTTCGTCGTCGAGCGGCTGGCCGAGTCGGACTACGCGGGCCCGCTGGCCGCGCTGGCCCAAGTGGTCTCGCCCGAGCGGGTGTTGAGCCCGGAGCTGCTCGCCTTGGCGCGGGCGGTGGCCGATCGGTACGCGGGGAGCCTCGCCGATGTGCTGCAGCTGGCGATCCCGCCGCGCAACGGCAGAGCGGAGCAGAAGCCCTCGCCGGAGCCGCTGCCCCCGCCACCTTGTCCGGAGCCGGGCTCATGGGTGCGGTATGGGCGGGGGCCCGCCTTCCTGCAGGCCCTGGCCGAAGGAGACGCGCCCCGAGCCGTGTGGAACGCGCTGCCCGGGCCCGAGTGGGCCGAGGAGCTGGCGCGCGCCGTCGCCGCCACGCTCGCCTCGGGCCGCGGCGCCCTCGTCGTCGTACCGGACGGGCGGATCGCGGCGCGGGTCGACACGGCCCTGACCGAACTGCTCGGCGCGGGGCGGCATGCCCTGCTGACCGCGGACGCCGGGCCGGAGAAGCGGTACCGCGAGTGGCTGGCCGTACGACGCGGATCGGTGCGGGCCGTCGTCGGCACCCGGGCGGCCATGTTCGCGCCCGTGCAGAACCTCGGCCTCGTCGCCATCTGGGACGACGGGGACGGCAGCCACAGCGAGCAGCACGCCCCGCAGCCGCACGCCCGTGACGTCCTGCTGTTGCGCGCCGCCCACGAGAAGTGCGGCTTTCTCCTTGCCAGTTGGAGCTGTACGGTCGAGGCCGCCCAGCTCGTCGAGAGCGGCTGGGCGCTGCCCCTTGCCGCCGACCGCGAGCAGGTGCGGGCCACGGCTCCCCTGGTGCGTACGGTCGGGGACGGGGACCTGGCGCGGGACGAGGCCGCGCGCGCCGCCCGCCTGCCCACGCTCGCCTGGCAGGCCGTGCGGGAGGGGCTCAAGCACGGGCCGGTCCTTGTGCAGGTGCCCCGGCGGGGGTACGTACCGAGGCTCGCCTGCGAGCGTTGCCGTGAACCCGCCCGCTGCCGGCACTGCGCGGGTCCGCTGGAGGCGCAGGACGCCGGGCCGCTGCACTGCGGCTGGTGCGGACAGGGCGAGAGCGACTGGCACTGTGCGGCCTGCGGCGGCTTCCGGCTGCGCGCGCAGATCGTGGGCGCGCGGCGCACGGCCGAGGAGCTGGGGCGCGCCTTCCCCGCGGTGCCGGTGCGGACCTCCGGGCGGGACCAGGTGCTCGACACCGTGCCGGACTCACCCGCCCTCGTCGTGTCGACGCCGGGCGCCGAACCGGTCGCCGAAGGGGGGTACGCGGCGGCGCTGCTGCTCGACGGCTGGGCCATGCTCGGCCGACCCGACTTGCGGGCCGGGGAAGAGGCGCTGCGTCGCTGGGTGGGCGCGTCCGCGCTGGTGCGTCCGCAGACCGCCGGTGGCACGGTCGTCGTCGTGGCCGAACCGACGCTGCGGCCCGTGCAGGCCCTGGTGCGCTGGGACCCCACCGGGCACGCCGTGCGCGAGCTGGCCGAGCGGGCCGAGCTGGGGTTTCCTCCGGTGTCCCGGATGGCGGCGGTGTCGGGGCCGTTCGGGGCCGTCGAGGAGTTCCTGCGGGCCGCTCAACTCCCCTCGGACGCCGAGGTGTTGGGGCCGGTGCCGCTCCCGGTGACGGACCCCGGCCGACCTAGACGGCCGGGTGGACCGCCGCCCGGAGAGCAGTGGGAGCGGGCCCTCGTTCGTGTACCGCCCGGCTCCGGCTCCGCCCTCGCCGCCGCACTCAAGACCGCCCAGGCGGCCCGGCTCGCGAAGTCGGGGCGCGGCGAGGCGGAGACGGTGCGGATTCGGGTGGACCCACCGGATATCGGGTGAGGGTCGGACGACGCTGGACATCGGGGGTGAGGGTCGGACGACGCTGGACATCGGGGGTGAGGGTCGGACGACGCCGGGCATCGGGGGTGAGGGTCGTGCGACGCCCGACATCGGGTGAGGGCCGTACCAGGCCGGGAATCGAGGGTGAGGGCCGTACGACGGGTGTCGCGTCCGGCGCGTGGTTCGTCCGGCTGTAGTGGGTGCGTGCGTGGTTCGTACGGCTGTAGTGGGTGGCGTGCGTGGTTCGTACGGCTGTAGCGGGTGGCGCGTGTGGTTCGTACGGCCGGAACGGGTGCCGGTTCGTACGACATTGCCTGCGCGCAGGGAAATGCCCCCGCCGCGTTGCAGGGCGGCGGGGGCACGGAAGGGGGCGCGAGCCCCTTGCAGCAGCGTCGGCGTTACTGCTGCTCGGGGGCTCGCGCGGGATCAGCCGTTGCGCGGGCCGGGGAACGCTCCGGGGCGCGCCTCGTCGCGCAGGCTCGGGCTGCCGGCGGTCGGCTGCGTCGGCATCGAACGGGCCGCGGGCACCTGCGGCAGCGGGCCCGGTGGCGGCGCCGTCACCGTGCGGCCGGCCGCCGAGGTCGCAGCGGACGCGGAGTCCGTCGCCCGCTCCGCCTCCGCCGCGGCCTGGGCGGTGGCGCGCCGCGCGCCGTACCTGCGGTGCACCGCCTGCTTGGTGACGCCGAGCGCCGAACCCACCGCGTCCCAGGAGAAACCCAGGGAGCGGTCGAAGTCCACGGCCGCCGTGACCAGGGTCTCGACGCTGTCGCGCAGCTCCTGGGCGAGACGGACGGTGGGCGCGGGCGCCCGCCCGTACACGACGAAGCCCGTGGAGGGTCCGGACCGGCGCGGACGGTAGACGTTCCCCAACTGGGCGGTGAGGGTGCGCAGCGCGTCCACCTGCCTGCGGACCCGTTCGATGTCCCGCACCAGCAGATGCAGGCTGGCCCGTGCCTGGGCGTCGTGGGTTGCGTGGTCGGCCATGAACAAGCCTCTCGAACCGGCGTTGAAAAGGATCGGGCCGCATGTGCGGCCCGTGTGATCGACGCGAAGTGGTCAACTCTCTCTTGACCAACGCGCCACCCGTCGATGTGGTCACGGTGCGGGGGCGTATGCGCATATGCGCGGGGCGCGCGGCCGGTCGTACGCCCCTCGATCCCTTGCCGGGAGCCGTCCCGATCCCCGCAGGGAGCCGTCCAGGGCGTGGCCCGGCCCGCTCAGCTCGCCGCCGGGCGACCGGACTTGGGCAGCCACATAGACTGGTGTGCTGCTCGTCATGTACCCCGCCCGAGAGGCAGTCGCCCACCGATGAAGCTGGTCTTCGCAGGCACCCCCGAGGTCGCCGTTCCCGCCCTGGACGCCCTGATCGCCTCCGACCGGCACGAGGTCGCCGCGGTCGTCACCCGACCCGACGCCCCCGCCGGGCGTGGCCGCAGGCTCGTCGCCAGCCCCGTCGCGCAGCGCGCCGAGGAGGCCGGGATCGAGGTGCTCAAGCCGCGCAAGCCACGCGACGAGGACTTCCTCGCGCGGCTGCGGGAGATCGGGCCGGACTGCTGCCCGGTCGTCGCGTACGGGGCGCTGCTGCCGCGGGTCGCGCTCGACGTGCCCGCGCACGGCTGGGTCAACCTGCACTTCTCGCTGCTGCCCGCCTGGCGCGGCGCGGCTCCCGTGCAGCACTCGATCATGGCGGGGGACGAGATCACGGGGGCGTCCACCTTCCTGATCGAGGAGGGCCTCGACGCCGGTCCGGTGTACGGGACGGTCACCGAGCAGGTGCGGTCCACCGACACCAGCGGCGACCTGCTGACCCGGCTCGCGTTCGCGGGGGCGGGGCTGCTCGCCGCGACGATGGACGGCGTCGAGGACGGCACCCTCAAGGCCGTACCGCAGCCCGCCGACGGCATCACGCTCGCGCCGAAGATCACCGTCGAGGACGCCGAGATCGACTGGGCCGCGCCGGCGCTGCGCATCGACCGGGTGGTGCGCGGCTGCACGCCCGCGCCGGGTGCGTGGACGACGTTCCGCGGGGAGCGCCTGAAGCTGGTGTCGGTGCAGCCCGCCGTGGACCGTGACGATCTGGCGCGGGGCGCGCTGGACGCGGGCAAGAACAATGTGTACGTGGGTACGGGTTCGCACGCCGTCGAGCTGCTGTGGGTGCAGCCGCAGGGGAAGAAGCCGATGCGGGGGGCGGATTGGGCACGAGGTGTGCGGATCTCCTCCGGAGAGGTGCTGGGGTAGTAGGGGCCGCCGACTTTCCGGGCTCGGCTCGGCTCGGGCTCGGCTCGGCTCGGGTTCCGGGGCTGCCCGGGCCCGTCGATTTCCGCCCGCGGGCGCTCTGGGGTCGCCGTCCTTGTCGGCCTCCGGCCTCGTCCTCAAGCGCCGGATGGGCTGGATCATCGGCCTCCGGCCTTGTCCTCAAGCGCCGGATGGGCTGGATCATCGGCCTCCGGCCTTGTCCTCAAGCGCCGGATGGGCTGGATCACCGGCCTCCGGCCTTGTCCTCAAGCGCCGGACGGGCTGGATCACCGGCCTCCGGCCTTGTCCTCAAGCGCCGGACGGGCTGGATCACCGGCCTCCGGCCTCGTCGTCAAGCGCCGGACGGGCTGGATGATCGGCGTCGTCCTCTGGCGACGGACGGGCTGGATCGTCGGCGTCGTCCTCTGGCGCCGGGTGGGCCGGATGATCGGCCTCGTTCCGTGCCGCGCCGGCCACGTCCCTTACGCTGGAATCGCACCTCATCCAGGATCCGGAGCACCTTTTTCGTGAACGAGCAGCACCGTAGTCGTCCCCGTAAGCCCGCCAAGCCGTACCGGCGTCCCAAGAAGGACCCCGTGCGGATCCTCGCCTTTGAGGCGCTGCGGGCGGTGGATGAGCGGGATGCGTACGCGAATCTCGTGCTGCCCCCGCTGCTGCGCAAGGCGCGGGAGAAAGAGGGGCCGGAGAACTTCGACGGGCGGGACGCGGCGCTCGCGACCGAGCTGGTCTACGGGACGCTGCGCCGGCAGGGCACGTACGACGCGATCATCGCGGCCTGTGTCGACCGGCCGCTGCGCGAGGTCGACCCGCCGGTCCTGGACGTACTGAGCCTGGGCGCGCACCAGTTGCTCGGCACCCGGATCCCCACGCACGCCGCCGTGTCCGCGAGCGTCGAGCTGGCCCGGGTCGTGCTCGGCGACGGGCGGGCGAAGTTCGTGAACGCCGTCCTGCGGAAGATCGCCGCCGACGACCTGGACGGCTGGCTGGAGCGGGTCGCGCCGCCCTACGACGAGGACCCCGAGGACCACCTGTCGGTCGTGCACTCGCACCCGCGCTGGGTCGTCTCCGCGCTGTGGGACTCGCTGGGCGGCGGCCGCGCCGGGATCGAGGACCTCCTTGAGGCCGACAACGAGCGGCCGGAGGTCACGCTCGTCGCACGGCCCGGCCGGATCACCGCCGACGAACTGCTCGACGGGCTCGGCGAGGAGTCCGCGCTGCCCGGCCGCTGGTCGCCGTACGCGGTGCGGCTCACCGAAGGCGGCGAGCCGGGTGCGCTCGACGCGGTGCGCGAGGGGCGGGCCGGTGTGCAGGACGAGGGCAGTCAGCTGGTGGCGCTCGCGCTGGCGAACGCGCCGCTCGACGGCGACGATCGGCGCTGGCTGGACGGCTGCGCGGGCCCCGGTGGGAAGGCCGCGATGCTCGCGGGGCTCGCCTCGCAGCGCGGTGCGACGCTGCTCGCCTCGGAGAAGCAGCCGCACCGGGCCAAGCTGGTCGAGCGTGCGCTTGAGGGGAACCCCGGCCCGTACCAAGTGATCGCCGCCGACGGCACCCGGCCGCCGTGGCTGCCCGGCTCGTTCGACCGCGTCCTGATGGACGTGCCCTGCACCGGTCTCGGCGCCCTCCGCCGCCGTCCGGAGGCACGCTGGCGCCGTCGGCCCGAGGACCTGGACGGCTTCGCGCCGCTCCAACGCGCCCTGCTCCAGGAGGCGTTGAAGGCGGTACGCGTCGGAGGGGTCGTCGGATACGCGACCTGCTCGCCGCACCTCGCGGAGACTCGCGCCGTGGTCGACGACGTCCTGAAGCGGCAGGGCGGCGCCGAACTCATCGACGCCCGCCCGCTGCTGCCCGACGTCCCGGCCCTCGGCGACGGCCCCGACATCCAGCTCTGGCCGCACCTGCACGGCACCGACGCCATGTACCTGGCGCTGGTGCGGCGCACGGCCTAGCTGTAGGTCTACTGGCCCTGGTGGGGGCTGGGCCGGCCTCGGGGTCTACTGGCCCTGGTAGGGCGGCTGTTGACCGTACGGGTTCGGGGCCTGCGGGTTCTGTCCGTACGGTCCGGGCGCCTGCCCCTGCGGGGTCTGCGGGTTCTGCGTGTACGGCCCCGGCGCCGGAGCCTGCCCGGGCGCCGCCGGGTACGGCGGCTGTCCCATCGGCGCCTGCCCGGGCTGCGCCTGCTGCATCGGCGCCTGCCCGCCGGGCATCGCCGGGTAGTGCTGCTGGTGCGGGGGCTGGGCGGCCTGGCCCATCTGCGGGCCCGGGGTCCAGCCGGGCTGCACCGCGGGTGGCGTCGCCTGCCTGCGATTGCGGAGGGCGATCGCCCATACAACGCCCGCCCCAAGTACGGCCAGCGTGAAGGCCACGACCACGATCAGGATGCCCAGCATCCGCACACCACCTCTTCCGGAACCGAGGCCGGTGCCCATGCAGCGCTGCCGACCCGCAGCGACCCTACAAGGAATGCCTCAACTGCCCCGGCGGCGGCCTCTTCCCAGGAGCCGATGCACAGTACACCGACAGCAATCCGCGCTGGGCATGGCAGGCTTGGGGGCATGGCAGCTCAGATCAATCCCAGCATCCTGTCCGCGGACTTCGCCCGCCTCGCCGAAGAGGCCGAGGCCGTTCGCGGGGCCGACTGGCTTCACGTCGACGTGATGGACAACCACTTCGTGCCGAACCTGACGCTCGGCGTGCCGATCGTGGAGTCGCTGAGCAAGGCCACGAGCACACCGCTCGACTGCCACCTGATGATCGAGGACCCGGACCGCTGGGCCCCGCAGTACGTGGAGGCCGGGGCCGGGTCGGTGACCTTCCATGTCGAGGCCGCCGCCGCGCCCGTGCGGCTCGCTCGGGAGATCCGGGCCAAGGGCGCCCGTGCCTCCATGGCGCTGAAGCCCGCGACGCCGATCGAGCCGTACGAGGATCTGCTGCCCGAGCTGGACATGCTGCTGATCATGACCGTGGAGCCCGGCTTCGGAGGCCAGGCCTTCCTTGACATCATGCTGCCGAAGATCCGCAGGACCCGTGAGCTGATCTCCAAGCACGGCCTCGAACTCTGGCTGCAGGTCGACGGCGGTGTCTCGGAGTCGACGATCGAGCGCTGCGCGGAAGCGGGCGCCGATGTCTTCGTGGCCGGCTCCGCCGTGTACGGCAAGGAGGATCCGGCCGCCGCCGTGCGGGCCCTGCGCGCGAAGGCCGAGGACGCGTCCGCGTCCGCGGCCTGGGCCTGCGCCCACTGACCCGCCAGGAGAGACCGACGAGTGACCGACTCGGCGACCTGTGTGCCACCGGCAGATGAACGGCGACCGGCAGGACTGATCAAGTGTCGCCGCATCTGCAAGGATGAGCGGAAGCCGATGAGTGAACTTGTGAACGCAGTCGTGTGGAACAACAGCATGTGAGCAGCAGACTGGGTACGGAGGCCGGGCGACCGGCCGGGACCGTACGCGGCAGAGCTTGTGAACAGCAGTGAGGAGAGCGCCGTGACTGGCATGTCAGCGGGGAGGCCGGCCCTGCGGATGGGACCCGCTGAGCTGGTGCAGGCGGCGGCCATGGCCCGCCGCTTCTATCTCGAGGGCAAGTCCAAGATCCAGATCGCGGAGGAGTTCGGCGTCAGCCGCTTCAAGGTCGCGAGGGTCCTGGAGACCGCCCTTGAGCGGGATCTCGTACGGATCGAGATCCGCGTACCCGCCGAATTGGACGCCGAGCGCTCCGACCGGCTGCGGGCCCGTTACGGCCTGCGCCACGCGGTCGTCGTGGAGTCCCCGGCGCAGGCCGTCGAGGAGTCGCCCGACCCGGAGAACCTCGGCGAGGTCGCCGCCGACCTGCTGGGTGAGCTGGTCGCCGAGGGAGATGTGCTCGGCCTCGCCTGGGGCCGGTCCACCATCCACATGGCGGCCGCCCTCGACCGGCTGCCGCCGTGCACGGTGGTGCAGCTGACCGGGGTGTACGACGCGGGCACCGCCGAGCGCGGCTCCGTGGAGGCGGTCCGCCGCGCCGCGCAGGTCTCCGGCGGCGAGGCACACCCGATCTACGCGCCGATGCTGCTGCCGGACTCGGCGACCGCGGCCGCGCTGCGCAACCAGACCGGGATCGCCCGCGCCTTCGAGTACTTCGACAAGGTCACCGTCGCCGCGGTGTCCATCGGCTCCTGGGAGCCCGGCATCTCGACCGTGCACGACATGCTCACCGACGAGGAGCGCGCGCACTACGCCTCGCTCGGCGTCGCCGCCGAGATGTCCGCGCACCTCTTCGACGCCGAGGGGCGCCGCGTCGGGCGTGACCTGGGCGAGCGCTGCATCACCGTCGAGGCCGACCGGCTGCGGCGTATCCCCGAGGTCGTGGCGATCGCGGGCGGGCAGCGCAAGGCCGCGGCGATCGACGCGGTGCTGCGTTCCGGCCTGGTGACCAGCCTGGTCACCGACACGGCGGCCGCGGACCAGCTCCTGGAGGCGGGCCCGGCCCCGCGTCCGGCCCTGGACCGCGCCGACCCCGACGGTTCCTGACCCACCGACCCCGACGGTTCCTGACCCGGCGGCGCCCGCGCGGAGGCCCGCAGCCCACGCCAGGTCAACAGGAACCTTTGCCCGTACGAGGCCCCCGGGCGGCCCCGTACGACCGCTCAACCGGCTCGCGCGGCGCGCTCTCGCCGTGCGGGCCGTAGACGCGGTGGGCGTTCTCCGTGCCGATCAGCCGTGCCACTCGGTCCGCGTCCGCGCGCGACCAGGCGCCCGCCGCCACCCAGCCCTCCGTCAGGGTGTCGAGCGCCTCGCGGAAGAGGTGGGCGCCCACCACGTACAGCTCGGGCAGTCCGTAGGCGTCCGTCGAGAACAGGAGCTTGCCGAACGGGGTGAGCTCGAGGAGCTCGGCGAGTACGGCGGCCGCGCGCGTGCCGGTGTACGTGAGGGAGAGGCCGACGTCCGCGTACACATGCGGGTGGACGTGCGCCAGGTACCCGGCGGCGCGGTGGAACGGATAGCCGTGCAGCAGGGCGACCGCGCAGCCGGTGGGGCGCAGGGCGTGCAGCAGGTCGCTCAGGAGCAGCGGGTCGGCGTCCTGGAGGCGCAGGTCGGGGTCGCCGAAGCCGGTGTGCAGCTGGAGCGGCAGGCCGGTGCGTGCGGCCGACCAGATCAGCAGGCGGTGCAGCGTCGGGTCGGTGAGCCGGGTGCCCGGGGTGCGCCCGTCGAGCCAGGCCGCGGCCGCCCGCAGCGCCTGGTCACGGCCCGGCTCGGCGGGGTCGAGGCGCAGGCCGTAGCGGTACGCGGCGATCGACTTGAAGCCCGCGGCCGTGGCCGACGCCGTACGGATGGCGTCGTCGAGTGCGGGCAGGAAGCCCTCGGCGTCCTCGGACGCGTCCGCCACCCGCTCCGCGAGGGTCTCCAGGCGGACGATCTCGCGGGCCGTGCCGCCGCCGAGGGCCGCGAGCTCCGCCGGTCCCGTCAGGTCACCCGGCAGGCCGGTGTCGACAAGGAACTCCCCGATCCCGGCGGCCCGCACCAGCCGCTCCCCGACCTCCCGCACCCCGAGCTCCCGGCGCCGGGTGAGGTACTCCTCGGGCGGGCAGTGCGCGGGCAGGTCGAGCAGCGGCGGGCACAACCTCCGTACGGCGAAACCGAGTTGGGTGTCGAAGAACGTCGTGCCCGGCGGAGCGGGGACGTCGGACTCGGTGAGCAGCGACTCGAAGGCGGGACGGTCGGCGGGGGAGCGGAGGACGCCGTGGCAGTGGTGGTCGACCAGCGGGAGCGGCTCGTCCGGCATCAGTAGCGTTCCCTGGTCGCGGCGGCCAGCTCCTCCGGCGAGTGCGCGGCGAACAGCTCGGCCTCCGCAGCGCGTACCGCCGCGAACGCCTCGAACAGCTCGTCCCCCATCGCCTCGCGCAACGCCGCCGAGCGCAGGAAGAGGTCGAGGGACTGCGGCACGGAGGCGGGCAGACGCGGCTGGTCCTGGTGCACCGGGTCGCCCGCGACCGGCTCCGGCAGCGCGGCGCCCGAGTCCAGGGCGGCCAGGCCCGCGGCGAGCACCGAGCCGACCACGAGGTACGGATTGGCCGCCGGATCGAAGCACTTGACCTCGGCGTTCGCGGCGGCCGGGTCGTCCGGGGCGCCCGTGATGAAACGGAGCGCCGCCTCCCGGTTCTCCAGACCCCAGCACTGGAACGGACCGGCCCAGCGCGAGGGTTGCAGGCGGAGGTGGCTCGCGGGGGAGGGGGCCCCGACGGCGAGGAGTGCGGGCAGGGCGGTGAGAATCCCGGCGAGGAAGGACTCCGCCCGCCCGGTCATGCCGAATGGGCCGTCGCCGCCCGCGCACAGATTCCGCTCGCCCTCCCACAGGCTGAGGTGCAGATGCCGCCCGTTGCCCACGGTGCCGGGCGTCACGGCAGGGCCGAACGCGGGCGTCAGACCGTGCGCCAGGGACACCGCGCGCACCGTCTCCCGCACCAGGACCGCCTCGTCCGCCGCGCCCACCGGGTCGGTCGGCGCCACGGACACCTCGAACTGGCCCGGCGCGTACTCGGGATGGAGCTGAGTCACCTCCAGGCCCTGCGCGGCGAGCGCGGTCAGCAGGTCGTCGGCGTACGCGGACAGCTCCACGATGCGCGTCATCCCGTACGCGGGTCCTGTCGCGGCCGGGGTGCCGTCCCGGGTGACCACCCACTCCGTCTCGAAGCCCATCCGCAGGCGCAGTCCGCGCTCGGCGGCCCGGTCGGCCATGCGGCGGGCGAAGTGGCGCTGGCAGCCCGGGTAGCGGCCGCCCCGCTGGTCGAAGCGGTCGACGGGTGCCCAGGCCCAGCCGGGCTGTGCCGCGAGAGCGGTGAGCCGGTCGAGGTCGGGGACGAGGCGCAGGTCGCCGTCGGGGCCTCCGGTGTGCCGGCTGGAGGTCAGGGAGTCGTCGATCAGATAGATGTCGAAGACGGGTGACATGCCGACGCCCCGCTCGGCGGCGTCCGCGAGCCGGGCTAGGGGGACGGTCTTGACGCGGGTGAGGCCCGCGTTGTCGACCCAGGTCAGGGCCACGCCGTGGACCCCCTGGGCGGTGAGCCGGGTGACCAGCGGGTCGGTGGAGGTGTGGTGTTCGTGGGTCTCCGGTGAGCTGTCCATGGGTTACGCGGTACCCAGCTCCGGGGCACCCGGCACGTCGGCCGACCCGGTCAGCGCAGCAGGCCGACGACCGTCTCCACGGTGTCCGCCTCGGCCGCCTGCTTGTCCTCGCGGTAGCGGACCACCCGGGCGAAGCGCAGGGTCACACCTTCCGGGTACCGGGAGGACCGCTGCACCCCGTCGAAGGCCACCTCCACGACCAGCTCGGGGCGCACCCGTACGACCCAGTCGTCCCCGGGGGACACGGCGAGCTCCTGGAGGCGGCGGGTCTGCCAGTCGAGGAGGGCGTCGGTCAGGCCCTTGAAGGTCTTGCCGAGCATCGCGAACGTGCCGTCCGCCCGCCGTGCCCCCAGGTGCAGGTTCGACAGCTTGCCCGTGCGGCGACCGTGGCCCCACTCCGCCGCGAGCACCACCAGGTCGAG
The DNA here is from genome assembly GCF_029968015.1 of Streptomyces luteolus. Lineage (GTDB taxonomy): Bacteria > Actinomycetota > Actinomycetes > Streptomycetales > Streptomycetaceae > Streptomyces > Streptomyces luteolus. The sequence continues at coordinate 43,312 of NZ_JASCIS010000015.1, read as the reverse complement.
GGTGTGCACCGGCTTCACCTTGACCCACGAGGCACCTCTGCGGCCCGCGCTGTACGGGGCATCCAGGCCCTTGACGACCACGCCCTCGTGGCCGCGCGCCACCGCCTGCTCGGCGAACTCCCGTGCCCTCGAACGGAGTTCGGCATCCCCCGGGTCCTCGACCACGAAGCGGCGCACCCGGCGCGGCTCGGGCGTGATCCGGGCCAGCTCGGCGTGCCGCTCGCGGGCGGGCAGGTCGAGCAGGTCGCGGCCGTCCACGGCGAGCAGGTCGAAGAAGACCGGGTACAGCGGGAGCGAGGCCTGCGCGCCCTCGACGTCGAGGCGGGAGCCGACGCGGCCCGCGATGTCCTGGAACGAGCGCGGCCGGCCCGACCCGTCCAACGCGATCACCTCCCCGTCGAGCACGGCCCACGTGGACGCCAACTCCCGTGCGGAGGCGATGACTTCGGGCAGCCGGGTGGTGATCTCGTCCAGGGTGCGCGTGAAGATCCGTACGTCGTCGCCGTCGCGGTGCACCTGCACCCGGATGCCGTCCAGCTTCTCCTCGACCGCGCACGGGCCCAGCGCGTCCAGGGCCTCGTCCACGTCCTGTGCCGTCTTCGCGAGCATCGGCAGTACCGGACGGCCCACGTCCAGGCGGAACGTGTCGAGCGCCGCGGCCCCGTCGGCGACCAGGGCGCGGGCCACCACGTCGAGCCGGCCCGCGAGCATCACCGCCCGGCGCACCGCCTCCGCCGCCACGCCGGTCGCCGCCGCCAGGCCCTCCACGGCGAGCGCGTCCAGGGCGCCCTGCCGCAGCTCGCCGCCCAACAGGCCGAAGAGGAAGCGCTGTTCGTCCTCCGTGGCAGCCGCGAGCAGTTCGTGCACCAGGCGTTTGCGCTCGCCCTGGGCGCCCTTGCCCGCGACGGCGGCGATCCGGTCGAAGGTCTCGTGCAGCTCCCGTACGCCGATCGTCGGCGTCGCGGCCGGGGGCGGCGGCTCCTTGAACGCCGCCCAGCCGACCCCGATCCGGCGCTGCGGAAGCCGCCCCGACAGATAGCTGACGACCAGCGGCGCCTCGTCCGGCGTCATCGCGGCGAACAGTTCGGCGAGCAGGTCGCGCTTGCGGGAACGTGAGGTGGTCGCGGAGAGCTCCCGGGAGGTTCTGGCCAGGTCGGCGAGCAGCATGGGTTCATCGTCGCGTAGGCGTCGTCGTCCCGCACCGTCGGCTCGGTTGCCGCCTGTCGCCCTGCGCGAACAGCCACGACGGCGCGGCAGTCGAACGACAGCCGCTGCAAGATTTTCGGAACGAGCCGGGCCACACCGCTTGTGGCAGCATCGGCCGCACGACCGACCGCCGTCGTGCCCGGGCAGCAGCCGCGCGGGCACTACCGCGAGTACACCGTCCGCACCCCCGGCGAAGGCGGCCGCGGCGCCCGGCGGCTGGTCACCGGCAGGGACGGCGAGATCTACTACACCGACGACCACTACCAGACCTTCAAGGCGGTCCTGCGATGACGGAGCACACCCCCGGCCCCCTCGCCGCCCTGCTCGGCGCCGTCCGTACGGCCGAACTGCCCGCCGTCGTCCTCACCCTCGGCGGCGTCACCGACAAGGCCGCGTTCATGGAGCGCTGCGCCCGCGACCTGGACCTGCCGCACTGGTTCGGGCGCAACTGGGACGCGCTCGCCGACTCCCTGACCGAACTGCCGCGCGGCACCCTGCTCGTGGTCCGCGGCTGGCAGGAGTACGCGGCCACACGGCCCGAGGAGTGGGCCGTCGCGCAGGACGTGCTCGCGGAGTCCTCCGGTGAACGCCTGAGCGTCCTGCTCGCACTCGACCCGGCCGTGAACTGACGCCCCGGGGGAAGGGCCGCTTGGAGGTTCCGACCACCGTTTCCGCCGTGCCCTGGAGGATCTGTCCGGAGGGCGGCGACCCTTTGTCATGGGACAATGAAGTACGTGCGTTTCCTCGGCTGACCTGCCCGAGGGTCACCTCCGAACGACTGGATGTTCTGCACGTGCGTTTCCTCAATGACATCAAGCCGCCGTACGACCTCACGTACGACGATGTGTTCATGGTGCCGAGCCGCTCCGCCGTCGGCTCCCGCCAGGGTGTGGACCTCTCCGCCCCGGACGGTACGGGCACCACGATCCCGCTGGTCGTCGCCAACATGACCGCGATCGCCGGGCGGCGCATGGCCGAGACCGTGGCCCGCCGCGGCGGACTCGTCGTCATCCCCCAGGACATCCCGATCGAGGTCGTCACCGAGGTCATCTCCTGGGTCAAGACCCGCCACCACGTCCTCGACACCCCCATCACGCTGGCCCCGTCGCAGACCGTCGCGGACGCGCTGTCGCTGCTGCACAAGCGCGCGCACGGCGCCGGAGTCGTCGTCGACGGCGAGCGGCGGCCGATCGGGGTCGTCACCGAGCACGACCTGAGCGGCGTGGACCGCTTCACCCAGCTCTCCGAGGTCATGTCGAGGGAGCTGCTGCTCATCGACGCCGACATCGACCCGCGCGAGGCCTTCAACAAGCTGGACGCCGGTCACCGCAAGGTCGCCCCCGCCGTGGACAAGGACGGCCGCCTCGTCGGCATCCTCACCCGCAAGGGCGCCCTGCGCGCCACGCTCTACACCCCGGCCGTGGACGCCCAGGGCCGACTGCGCATCGCGGCCGCCGTCGGCATCAACGGCGACGTGGCCGGCAAGGCGCAGCAGCTGATCGACGCCGGTGTGGACACGCTCGTCATCGACACCGCGCACGGCCACCAGGAGTCGATGATCGACGCCATCCGCAAGGTGCGCGCGCTCGACCCGCAGGTCCCGATCGTCGCGGGCAACATCGTCGCCGCCGAGGGCGTCAAGGACCTGATCGACGCCGGTGCCGACATCATCAAGGTCGGCGTGGGCCCCGGCGCCATGTGCACCACGCGCATGATGACCGGCGTCGGCCGCCCGCAGTTCTCCGCCGTCCTGGAGTGCGCCGCCGAGGCGAAGAAGTACGGCAAGCACGTCTGGGCCGACGGCGGCGTCCGGCACCCGCGCGATGTCGCCATGGCGCTCGCCGCCGGCGCGTCCAACGTCATGATCGGCTCCTGGTTCGCCGGGACGTACGAGTCCCCGGGCGACCTCCAGCAGGACGCCAACGGGCGGCAGTACAAGGAGTCCTTCGGCATGGCCTCGGCCCGCGCCGTGCGCAACCGCACCAGCGACGAGTCGTCGTACGACCGGGCCCGCAAGGCGCTCTTCGAGGAGGGCATCTCGACCTCGCGGATGTTCCTCGACCCGGCCCGCCCCGGCGTCGAGGACCTGATCGACTCGATCATCGCGGGCGTCCGCTCCTCCTGCACCTACGCGGGCGCCGGCTCGCTCGCCGAGTTCGAGGAGAAGGCCGTCATCGGCATCCAGTCCGCCGCCGGATACGCGGAGGGCAAGCCGCTGCACGCCAGCTGGCAGTGACCTCGTCCTCGTAGAACGGCTTCCGCGCGGCCCCGATCGTCTCCGGACGGTCGGGGCCGTCGCGCGTTCCGGACCCGTTCCGGACCCGTTCCGGACCCGTTCCCGACCCGTCCCCGGCCGGAAGAATCGCGTCCGGGATGTGGCATTGGCCACGTTCGTGAAGCGATCGAAAGCGGATGTGCAACGAACTCCCGTATTTTCCGGGGGTACGCAAGGATCTTGCCCGAATGCGCAAGGTTGCTTCATTACGCAAGTGAAGCCGCGCGGCCTAATGTCATGCGCTGTACTTCGTCTGGCGGTGACCGCCTGCTCGGTGGTCGCCCTTCGACGGGTGCCGCCGCGGTCGCTGCCGTCAAGCCCGCAGCGATGAAGGAGCCCCCCGTGCTCGACCAAGGCGCCGCCCCGCCGACACGTGACCAGCAGCAGCCGAGCGGCCTCGGCCGGCTGATGCGCCGCAAGCCCGTGGAACTGCTGGTCGCCGAGGGTGGCAAGGGCGAGGGCGGCACGCTGCGGCGCTCGCTGTCCATGTGGCAGCTGACGATGATCAGCATCGGTGCGACCCTCGGCACCGGCATCTTCGTCGTCCTCGGCGAGGCCGTGCCCAAGGCCGGACCGGCCGTCACGCTCTCCTTCGTGATCGCCGGCCTCACGGCCCTCTTCTCCGCCCTCTCGTACGCGGAACTGGCGGGCACGATCCCCGTCTCCGGCTCCTCGTACTCGTATGCGTACGCAACGATGGGTGAGCTCGTCGCCTGGGTCTGCGGCTGGTGTCTGGTCCTGGAGTACGGCGTCTCCGTCGCGGCCGTCGCCGTCGGCTGGGGCGAGTACCTGAACGAACTCCTCGCCGGCACCATCGGCGTGACCATCCCGGACGTGCTCTCCGCGCCGCCCGGCGACGGCGGGATCTTCAACCTGCCCGCGCTGATCGTCGTGCTGCTCGCGATGGTGTTCCTGCTCGGCGGCGCCAAGGAGTCGGCGCGCGCCAACACGATCATGGTCGCCGTGAAGATCGCCGCGCTGCTGCTGTTCTGCGCGATCGGCATCCAGGGCTTCAAGTCCGGCAACTACGCCGACTTCATGCCGCTCGGCATGGCCGGTGTCAGCGCCGCGGGCGCCACCCTGTTCTTCTCGTACATCGGCTTCGACGCCGCCTCCACCGCAGGTGAGGAGGCCAAGGACCCGCAGCGGGACCTGCCGCGCGCGATCATGCTCTCGCTCGTCATCGTCACCGCGCTGTACGTCCTCGTCGCCGCCGTCGCCGTCGGCGCCCGCCCCTGGCAGGGCTTCACCGACTCCGAGGCCGCGCTCGCCGGGATCATGAAGGACGTCACCGGCCAGCCCTTCTGGGGCACCGTGCTCGCCGCGGGCGCCGTCATCGCCATCGCGAGCGTCGTGCTCGTCGTCCTGTACGGCCAGACCCGCATCCTCTTCGCGATGTCCCGCGACGGTCTGGTGCCCAAGGCGTTCTCCAAGGTCAACCCGCGCACCGGCACGCCGCGCGTGAACACCGTGATCGTCTCGCTGTTCTGCGGCGTGCTCGCCGCGGCGATCCCGCTCGGCCAGCTCGCCGACGCCACCAGCATCGGTACGCTCTTCGCGTTCGCCCTGGTCAACGTGGCCGTCATCGTCCTTCGCCGGACCCGCCCGGAGATGAAGCGGACCTTCCGGGTGCCGCTCGCGCCGCTCTTCCCGCTGGTGGGCTTCGGCTTCTGCGTGTGGATGATGTTCAGCCTCGACGCGATCACCTGGACCGTCTTCGGCGTGTGGATGGCCGTCGGCCTCGTGATCTACTTCGGGTACGGTCAGCGCCGCTCCCGGCTGCAGACGCAGGGGGCCGACGCGGCCGTCGCGCTCACCAAGGAAACCGGTCCGGAACCAGGTCAAGAGAAGTGAACCGCCCGCCGTGCTGAACGAACTCGACGAACGTATCGTGCACGCCCTCGCCGAGGACGCCCGCCGCTCCTTCGCGGACATCGGCCAGATCGTCGGCCTGTCCGCACCGGCCGTGAAGCGCCGTGTGGACCGGCTCCGCGCGACCGGGGCCATCACCGGCTTCACGGTCCGGGTGGACCCGGCGGCGCTCGGCTGGGAGACCGAGGGGTTCATCGAGATCTACTGCCGGCGGAACACTTCGCCCGAGGCCATCAAACGGGGCCTCGAGCGGTACCCGGAGGTCGCGGCCGCCTCCACCGTCACCGGTGAGGCGGACGCGATCGTCCAGGTCTTCGCATCCGATATGCGGCACTTCGAGCGGGTGCTTGAGCGGATCGCCGGGGAGCATTTCGTGGAGCGTACGAAGTCTGTGCTGGTGCTTTCGCCGCTGATGCGGAGGTTTTCCTCGGGGGCGCCTACTTAGGCCCCCCGGGGGCCCCTCGCCCCTGCCGGGTTGCTCCCGGTGGGGGCGGGGGCTTTCTCTTTCCCCACCCCGCCCCTTCCCGAAATCCTGCGGAGCGGTGTCGTTCGGCTGCGGCGCCGTCGTGGCTGATCGCGCAGTTCCCCGCGCCCCTTAAGAACCCGCCCCTCCGGCGCGAAATTCAGCCGCAGGCTTTCGGGAAGGGGCGGGTAGGGGACCATCAAGGCCTCGCGCAATGAATCGCCGCAGCTGGCCCCACTGGCGCAACAGATCCCCCGACAACCCGCAACAGTCGCGCCTTGTCCCCGCAACACCGGCGACCGTAACGTCATTGCGTCCCCGCAACCCCCGTGCCCCCGAGGTCTGCCCATGTCGTCGTCGCCGCTGCGTACCGCCCTGCTTCAGAGTTCTGGACGGCCCGGTGACGTCGCGTGGAATCTGCGCGTGCTCGATGAAGCCGCCGGGCGGGCCGCAGCAGCGGGGGCGGGCCTTCTCGTCGCGCCCGAGATGTACCTGACCGGGTACGCCATCGGGGACGATGTGCCCAGGCTCGCCGAGACCGCCGACGGTCCCTCCGGCGAGGCGATCGCGAAGATCGCCGCCCAGCACGGCCTCGCCGTCTTCTACGGCTACCCGGAGCGCGACGGGCAGCGCGTGTTCAACTCCGCGCAGGCCATCGGCCCCGACGGCACGCCCCTGCTCAACTACCGCAAGACCCACCTCTTCGGCTGCTTCGAGCAGCAGCACTTCACACCCGGAGACACCCCCGTCGTCCAGGCCGAGCTCGGCGGCCTCCGCATCGGCGCGCTGATCTGCTACGACGTGGAGTTCCCGGAGAACGTACGGGCGCACGCCCTCGCCGGGACCGACCTGCTGCTGGTGCCGACCGCGCAGATGCACCCCTTCCAGTTCGTCGCCGAGTCCCTCGTGCCGGTGCGCGCCTTCGAGAACCAGATGTACGTCGCGTACGTCAACAGGGCAGGCCAGGAAGGGGAGTTCGAGTTCGTCGGGCTCTCCGTGCTCGCCGGGCCCGACGGTGTCGCCAGGGCGCGGGCCGGGCGCGGTGAGGAACTCGTCATCGGTGACGTCGACCCCGCGTTCCTCGCCGAGTCCCGCGCCGGCAACCCGTATCTGCGGGACCGCCGCCCCGGCCTGTACGCGCCCCTGACTCAGGCCTGACCCGCACCCCGTTCCCGTACCACCCCTCGTTCCGCGCAAGGAGTCCCCACCCCATGACGTCCACGGTGCCCAACGCCGTCCAGCACACCGACGCGCAGCCGCCGATCACCATGTTCGGGCCGGACTTCCCGTACGCGTACGACGACTTCCTCGCGCACCCGGCCGGGCTCGGGCAGATACCCGCGACCGAGCACGGCCAGGAGGTCGCCGTGATCGGCGGTGGGCTCTCCGGTGTCGTCGCCGCGTACGAGCTGATGAAGATGGGCCTCAAGCCCGTCGTGTACGAGGCCGACCAGATCGGTGGTCGGCTGCGGACTGTCGGGTTCGAGGGGACAGACACGGACCTGACGGCCGAGATGGGCGCGATGCGCTTCCCGCCGTCCTCCACGGCGCTGCAGCACTACATCGACCTGGTCGGCCTGGAGACGCGGGCGTTCCCCAACCCCCTCGCCCCGGACACCCCCTCGACCGTCGTCGACCTCAAGGGCGAGTCGCACTACGCGGAGACCGTGGACGACCTGCCGCAGGTCTACCGGGACGTCATGCACGCCTGGAACGCCTGCCTGGAGGAGGGCGCCGACTTCTCCGACATGAACCAGGCGCTGCGCGAGCGGGACGTGCCGAGGATCCGGGAGATCTGGGCCCGCCTGGTGGAGAAGCTGGACAACCAGACGTTCTACGGCTTCCTCTGCGAGTCCGAGGCGTTCAAGTCCTTCCGGCACCGGGAGATCTTCGGCCAGGTCGGCTTCGGCACGGGCGGCTGGGACACCGATTTCCCCAACTCCATCCTGGAGATCCTGCGCGTCGTCTACACCGAGGCCGACGACCACCACCGCGGCATCGTCGGCGGCAGCCAGCAGCTGCCGCTCCGGCTCTGGGGGCGCGAGCCGGAGAAGATCGTGCACTGGGCCCAGGGGACCTCGCTGTCCTCCCTGCACGAGGGCACCCCCCGCCCGGCCGTGACCCGGCTGCACCGCACCGCGGGCAACCGCATCACCGTCACCGACGCCAGCGGCGACATCCGTACGTACCGTGCCGCGATCTTCACCGCCCAGTCCTGGATGCTGCTCTCCAAGATCGAGTGCGACGACTCGCTCTTCCCGATCGACCACTGGACCGCCATCGAGCGCACCCACTACATGGAGAGCTCCAAGCTCTTCGTGCCCGTCGACCGGCCGTTCTGGCTCGACAAGGACGAGGTCACCGGGCGTGACGTCATGTCGATGACGCTCACCGACCGGATGACGCGAGGCACCTACCTCCTCGACGACGGCCCGGACAAGCCCGCCGTCATCTGCCTCTCGTACACCTGGTGCGACGACAGCCTGAAGTGGCTGCCGCTGTCCGCGAACGAGCGGATGGAGGTCATGCTGAAGTCGCTCGGCGAGATCTACCCGAAGGTCGACATCCGCCGCCACATCATCGGCAACCCGGTGACCGTGTCCTGGGAGAACGAGCCGTACTTCATGGGCGCGTTCAAGGCGAACCTGCCCGGCCACTACCGTTACCAACGCCGCCTGTTCACCCACTTCATGCAGGACGGCCTGCCCGAGGACAAGCGCGGCATCTACCTCGCCGGCGACGACATCTCCTGGACGGCCGGCTGGGCCGAGGGCGCCGTGCAGACCGCGCTGAACGCCGTGTGGGGTGTCATGCACCAGTTCGGCGGTACGACGGACGCGTCCAACCCGGGTCCGGGTGACCTGTACGAGGAGATCGCGCCGGTCGAGCTGCCGGAGGACTGACCCCGAGGGGGAGGGGCGGGCGGTTCCGCCCCTCTCCGCCGGTTGTCAGACGCCCGCCTCCCGCGCCGCCTCGTACACCGCCGCCGCGACGTCCGTCAGCTCCTGCGCGTCCCGGGTCTGGCCCTGCAGTTCGAGGAAGAATTCCTCGATCCCGGTGGCCCGCACATGGTCGGCCAGGTCCTCGACGATCTGCTCGACGCTGCCCTGGAACGGCCGCCGCCCCTCGCCCTCGTACGGCCGGGGGCTGTACGTCGCGTTCACCCGCACCGTCGCCGCGATCGGACGCTCGCGTCCGGCCGTGGCGGCCAGGTCCCGCAACTCCTTCCAGGAATCCGCCAGTTGGCGGGCGCCGAGCGCGACCGGCATCCAGCCGTCGGCCCGCTCGACCAGGCGGCGCGCGGCCCGCGGCCCGTTCGCGGGCAGATGGACGGGGATCGGGCGGGCCGGCTTGGGGCCGACCGCGGCCGGGGCGATCCGCGTCCACTCGCCCTCGTACGCGACCGGGTCGGGGCCCCACACCGCGCGGAACACGTCGAGCGTCTCGTCGAGTACGGCGCCGCGCCGCTCGAAGGGGGCCAGGCCCTGCGCCGCGTACTCGTCGTGCGACCAGCCGGTGCCGAGCCCGGCGACGACTCGGCCGCCGCTCGCCGCGTCCAACGTGGCCAGCGCGCGGGCGAGTTCGAAGGGGATGTGCAGCGGCGCGACCAGGACGCTGGTGCCGAGCCGGGCCCGTTCGGTGGCCGTGGCGGCGAGCGTCAGGGAGACCAGCGGGTCGGCCACCGAGCGGTACCGCTCGGGCCACGGCAGGCCCTCGACGCCGTACAGGCCCTGCGTCGCGGGCGTCGGGAACAGCACCCGCTCGAAGACCCACAGGCTCTCGTACCCGATCTCCTCGGCGGCCTTCGCCACCGCGGGGATGTCGCGTCCGATGTCGTACTGCTTCATCTGGGGCAGGCCGAGTCCCAGCCTCGTGACCATCTGCTGCACCTCCTGTACGTCCCGGACCGGTCGGCCCGGCGGGGACCGGTGTCCCGTACAGCTAACGCGTCCCGGGCGGTCAGCGCCAGGGGGTCAGCGCCAGGGGGTCAGCAGGCAGTGGCCGACGAGGCCCGCCCCGGCGTCCGTGCGCTGCCTGAACTCCTCGGCGAGATCGGGGAGTTCGCGCAGCCCGCAGAGCACTCGCGCCGCCGACCAGGCCGCGTCCCTGGCCCGCTCCAGGTTCCAGCCGCCGACCAGATGGGTCAGCGGGTCGGCGATCCGAAGGTGCTCCGGGTCTGGCGCGAGGTCCTCGACGATCCGCTCCTCCAGGGCGGCCAGGCGGTCCCCGAGACGGTCGAACTCGCCCTCCACGGTGGCCGGTTCACAGCCCGACCCGTGACAGGCGTCGACCACGGCGAGCACCAGGTCGTACCCGATGTGCGCGTTGAGGCCCGCGAGCGCGAACTGCAGCGGCCGTACGCCGGGGTGGTGCCGGTACCGGAACAGCGGGCGCCAGGCCGCCGGGGCGCGGTAGCCGTGGCGCACCGCGTCGAGCGCCGCGAAGTACCGCTCGGCGAGGCGGACTTCGAGGGGCGCGGGCTCGGCGGACTCCTCGGTCACCGCGAGGTACGTACGGTGGAACACGGTCACCCCGTCGGAGTGCGGCCCGTCCGCATCAGGGGCGCGCCTGCGCGCGCGGACCGCCTCCGCCTCGACCGTCCCGGTCCCGATCTGTCCCGACAGCGCCATGCACGCAGCGTGACAGGCCGAGCCGGAACCACGGCCGACCGAGCCGCGAGCATCCCCGAAACGGGGGAACGACCGGCCCTCAGCCCTTGGCGTCGTACCTGGACGTGCCCTCGTCGAGCAGTGGTTCCTGCGTCTTGAGGTGGGCGGGGGCCATGGCGCGCAGGGCGTGGTAGCCGGTGATGACGACGATCGTGCCGAGGGCGATCCCGCTCAGCTCGAACGTGTCGGTGAACTTCATCGACACGTTGCCGACACCGATGATGATGCCCGCGGCCGCCGGTACGAGGTTCAGCGGATTGCGCAGGTCCACCTTGGCGTTGATCCAGATCTGCGCGCCGAGCAGGCCGATCATCCCGTACAGGATGACGGTGATGCCGCCGAGCACGCCGCCCGGGATGGCCGCCACGACCGCGCCGAACTTGGGGCACAGGCCGAAGAGCAGGGCGAAGCCGGCGGCGGCCCAGTAGGCGGCCGTGGAGTAGACGCGGGTCGCGGCCATGACGCCGATGTTCTCGGAGTACGTGGTGTTGGGCGGGCCGCCGACCGCGGTGGAGAGCATCGAGGCGGCACCGTCCGCGGAGATCGCGGTGCCGAGCTTGCTGTCCAGGTCGTCGCCGGTCATCTCGCCGACGGCCTTCACGTGCCCGGCGTTCTCGGCGATCAGGGCGATGACGACGGGCAGCGCGACGAGGATCGCGGACCACTCGAAGCTGGGCGCGTGGAAGGAGGGGAGCCCGATCCAGTCGGCCTTGCCGACGCCCGACAGGTCGAGCCGCCAGTGGTCGACGGCCTCGGCGCCGCCCGCGGGGGAGTGGATCTTGCCGAAGACGCGGTCGAAGAGCCAGGAGATCCCGTACCCGAAGATCAGGCCGAGGAAGATCGCGATCCGGGACCAGAAGCCGCGCAGACAGACCACGGCCAGACCGGTGAAGAGCATCACGAGCAGCGCGGTCCACTGGTCCTGCGGCCAGTACGTGGTGGCCGTGACCGGCGCGAGGTTGAAGCCGATCAGCATCACGACGGCGCCCGTGACGATGGGCGGCATCGCGGCGTGGATGATCCGCGCCCCGAACTTCCGCACCGCGAGACCCGCGAGGAACAGCGCCGCACCGACCACGAACACGGCGCCCGTGACCGTCGCGCTCGAACCGCCCTGCGCCCGGACGACGGCGGCCACACCGACGAACGACAGCGAGCAGCCGAGGTACGACGGGACGGTGCCGCGGGTGGCGAGCAGGAAGATGACCGTGGCGACGCCGGACATCATGATCGCCAGGTTGGGGTCGAGTCCCATGAGGACGGGGGCCACGAAGGACGCCCCGAACATCGCGACCACGTGCTGCGCCCCGAGCCCGGCCGTGCGCGGCCAGGACAGCCGCTCGTCGGGGCGGACCACGGCGCCCGGTGCGGGGGTGCGGCCGTCGCCGTGGAGTTTCCAGCGGACGCCGAGGTTCATGGCCGGGGTTCACTTTCTGTACATGGATTGAGCTCGGCCTATGGTAGGTGGCGGTCCGTCGCGCCCGCGCCCCGAGCCGGGGTGGCCGTCGATCGCCCTGCGGGCTCGTCCTCAAACGCCGGACGGGCTGAGATGTGTCCGCGTCCCCGCAACACCCCCGCGAACACCACCAACCCGAACGCCAGCGCCGTCACCAGGCCGAACGACGCCACCAGCGACGTCGCGTCCGCGATCGCGCCGATCGCCGAGGGGGCGATCAGGCCCGAGGTGTACGTGATGGTCGCGACGCCCGCGATCGCCAGGCTCGGGTTGGCGCCGCTGCGCCCCGCCGCCGCGAACGCCAGCGGTACGACGACGGCGATGCCGAGTCCGAGGCAGCCGAATCCGGCCATGGCCTGCGCCGGGTGGGCCGAGGTCACCACCAGGAGGCCGCCGAGGGTCGCGAGCACCCCGCCGACGCGGACCGTGCGCACCGCCCCGAACCGGTCGACCACCTTGTCGCCCGCGATCCGTGCCACCGCCATGGTCAGCGCGAACGCGGTCGTGCAGGCGGCCGCGAGCCCGGCCGAGGTCTCCAGCTCGTCCCGCAGGTACACCGCCGACCAGTCCAGGCTCGCGCCCTCCGCGAACACCGCGCAGAACCCGACGAGCCCGATGAGCACGGCCGGCTTCGGCGGCAGCGCGAAGCGCGGCGGCGGCTCCTCGTCCGGGGTGGAGCGCAGGTCGAGCACGCCCTGGCAGAACACCAGGCCGAGCACGGTCAGGACACCGGCGGCGAGCGCGTGGTGCAGCCGGGCGTCCGCCCCGAGGTGCGCGGCGAGCGTGCCCGCCGCCGAACCGATCAGGGCGCCCGTGGACCACATGCCGTGCAGGCCCGACATGATCGAGCGGCCCAGCCGGTTCTCCACCTCCACGCCGAGCGCGTTCATCGCGACGTCCGACATCCCGGAGGTCGCCCCGTACACGAAGAGCGCGGCGCAGAGCGTGACCAGGTTCGGGGCGAGCGCGGGCAGCACCAGGGAGAGCGTCCACAGGGCGAGCAGTCCGCGCAGCGCGGCGCGGGCGCCGAAGCGGTGGCTGACGGCGCCCGCGAGCGGCATCGCGACGGACGCGCCGATCGCCGGGAACGCGAGGGCGAGTCCGAGCTGCCCGGCGCTCACACCGGCGTGCTCCTGGATCCACGGCACCCGCGTCGCGAACGAGCCCGTCACCGAGCCGTGCACGCAGAAGACGGCCGCGACGGCGTACCGCGCGCGCCTCAACTGCCGTGTGCCGTAGTCCGGTTCACTCATCTCGCGTGCCCCTCCCGGGATACCTGCCCGCATGCCTGCCCGCACGCCTGCACGCGTCGCCGCCGTAAACTATCAGGGACCCTGCCTGATAAATAGAGCGCTCGCGGCGCCGTCGTTCAGGACGTCTGGAAGGATCCCGGCATGCCCGCATCCCCGAGCACCGCCCGCGCCATCAACGACCGCCTCGCGCTCCAACTCCTCCAGGAGCAGGGCCCGTTGACCGCCGGGCAGCTCAAACAGCAGACGGGCCTGTCCCGGCCGACGGTCGCCGACCTCGTGGAGCGGCTGCGGGGTGCCGGACTCATCACCGTCGTCGGCGAGGCGGGCGCCCAGCGCCGCGGCCCCAACGCCCGGCTGTACGGGATAGTCGCCGACCGCGCGCACCTCGCCGCCCTCGACGTGCGCACCGACAGCGTCCGCGTCGCCGTCGCCGACCTGCTCGGCACGGTCCTCGCCGAGGCCGCCCTCACCGTGGACGCCGCGCTCGGCACCGAACCGGCCGTCGACCAAGCCGTCGCCCTCCTCGACCGCACCGCGCGCGAGGCCGGGGCGGGGCCGCTGCACAGCGTGGCCGTGGGCGCGCCGGGCCTGATCGACCCGGGCACGGGCGAGCTGCGCGACACCGGGCTGCCCGCCTGGCACCGCCGGCTCGTCGCCGCCCTGCAGCAGGAACTCCCCGCCACCGTCCTGGTGGAGAACGAGACCAACCTCGCCGCCGTCGCCGAGCAGCGCGCGGGCGCGGCCCGCGACCGGGACACGTTCGTCTACCTGTGGCTCGGCCACGGGGTGGGCGCCGCGGTCGTCCTCGACGGGAAGCTGCGCCGGGGCGCGTCCGGCGGCGCGGGCGAGATCGGCTTCCTGCCCGTACCGGGCACGGCGGGGCTGCCGTCCGCCACGGACTGCGGCGGCGGCTTCCACTCCCTGGTCGGCTCGGCCGCGGTCACCGAGCTCGCCGCGCGGCACGGCCTGTCGGTGGACCCGGACCCGGACGCGGCCGGGCCGGAACAGGCGGCGGCGAGCGTCCTCGCCCGGCGCAGCACGGAACTCCTGGACGCGTACGCCGAACGCCTGGCCCTCGGCGCCGCCGCCGCGATCGCCGTGCTCGACCCGGGCTGCGTCGTGCTCGGCGGCGCCCTCGGCCACGCGGGCGGCGACGCGCTGGCCGCTCGCGTACAGCACCGGCTGGCGTCTCTGTCCCCGCTGGCGACGGAGGTCAGGGCGGGGGAGTTGGGGAGTACGGGGGTGCTGCTGGGGGCGTTGTTTGCTGCGCGGGCGGCAGTGCAGGAGGAGTTGTTCGGCGGGGCGTAGTGCTTTTCCCCCGCCCCGCCCCTTCCCGAAAGACTGCCGTCGGCACGGGGGCCAGCCCCCGGACCCCCGCTCCTCAAACGCCGGAGGGGCTGAATTTGCCCCGAAAGGGGCGCGGGGAACTGCGCGACCAGCCGCGACGCAGCCGCAGACGAACGACAGCCGCTGCAAGCTTTCGGGAAGGGGCGGGGAGGGGAAAGTCAGTTCCGGCGCACGAACTCCTCGAACGTCCCCCGCCCCACCGCCCGCTCAGGCGTCAGCAGACCCCCCGCCCGCAGCGCAGCGAACAGCCGTCCCGGCAGTCGGATGCCGAGAACAGGGCGGCGCTTGCCGGAGGCGTGCAGGTAGGCCCGTACGAGGGAGTCCACCGTGCGGACCTCCGGCCCGCCCATCTCCGGAACACGCCCCGCCGGATCACCGAGGGCCAGCTCGACCAACCGCCCCGCCACCTCGTCCACGGCGACCGGCTGCAGCCGTACCCCCGTCGGCGCGAGCGCCACCGGGAGCTTCGTCAGGCCGCGTGCGAACGTCAGGGCCAAGTCGTGGAACTGGGTCGTCCGCAGGATCGTGAACCCGAGCCCGGACTCCTCGATCAGTCGCTCCACCCGCAGTTTCGTGCGGTAGTAGCCGAGCGGTACGCGGTCGATGCCGACGATCGAGATGTAGACCAGGTGCCGCACCCCGGCCGTGCGGGCCGCGTCGATGAGGTGGCGCGCGGCTCCCACGTCCGCACCGCCGCTCTTCTGCGTACTCGCGCAGTGCACGATCACCTCGGCCCCGGCGACGGCGTCCGCGAGGCCCGCGCCGGTCCGCAGGTCCACCGGGTACTGCTCGGAGCGGCGGCTCAGCTCCCGCACCTCGTGGCCGCCGCTCGCCCGCAGCCGCTCGATGACGCACCGGCCGAGGGTGCCGGTGCCGCCGGTCACCAGGATCGTGGTCATGGTCGTAGGGTCCCTTCGGGGTGGGGCGCTCCCGGGTGGAGCGTCCGTCAGCAGCTGAGAACCGGCGAGCGTGCCCGGATGTGACAGCCACGCCGAAAAAACTTCAGCGGGGCCCGACCGCCTCCAACTGGCGCCGTACGAACGTGAGCTTGTCCGGGTTGACCACGACCCACACGTCCGCGATCACCCCGTCCCGTACGTCGAACGAGGCCACGGCCATCAACTCGCCGCCCAGGTACGCCACGAGCGCCGTCCAGCCGTTGACCTCCGCGGCCTCAAGCTCGATGCCCACGAGGAACCGCTCCGCCGCACCGGCCAGGAACCGCAGCACCTTCTCCCGGCCCTCGATCGGCCGCCGCGCCGCCGTGATCCGGCCGCCGCCGTCGCCCCACCAGGTCACATCGTCCGCGAGCAGCTTCTCCAGACCGGCCACGTCGCCCTCGCGCGCCGCCGCGATGAACGATTCCACGAGCCCCCGCTGCTGCTCCGGCCGCGGCACGAACCGCGGCGTCCGCGCCGCCACCCGCCGTACCGCCCTGCCGTACAGCTGCCGCGAGTTGGCCTCGCTGACGTCCAGCACCCCGGCGATCTCCCGATGGCTGTACGCGAACGCCTCCCGCAGCACGTACACCGCGCGCTCCGCCGGGGTCAGCCGTTCCAGGAGCACGAGCAGCGCCGTCGAGACCGAGTCCCGCTGCTCCGCCGAGTCCAGCGGACCTAGGCCCTGCCTTCAATCTCCCGTCTGCCCCGCGACGCCATGCACGCTCCCCCAGCCTTCGGCCGGGGGGACCCCCACTCGCCGCACCGGACAAAGGCCCAAGTAGCTCCGCTACGAGGCCCTTCGCCCGGCACGCCGAGAGCAGGCACCTGACGCCGCGGGGCCGCCCTTCGGGCGACGACGGGAGATTGAAGGCAGGGCCTAGCGCGCCCGACCCGCTCACCACCGGCTCGGGCAGCCAGGGCCCCACGTACTCCTCGCGGCGGGCCCTCGCCGACGTCAGACGGTTGACGCAGAGGTTGGTGACGACCTTCGCCAGCCACGCCGCCGGTTGCTCGATGTCCTCGCGGCGCGCCCCCGACCAGCGCAGATACGCGTCCTGCACCATGTCGTGGGCCTCCTCGGCGGAGCCGAGCAGACGGTAGGCGAGGGCGAACATACGGGGCCGATGGGTCTCGAACTCGGCTGCGAGCGCGGGCGTCGTCGTCACGGCGACAGCGTGCCAGAGCGCCCCCGTGGCCCATGGGGTCCGGAATCGGGGTCGACTTGACGAAGTCCGGACGTTCTCCGCCCTGTGAGCCAGCCCACAACACTTCGCCCGCATGGGTGACGATCAGCCGTGGCACACTGACCGTGTAACAGCAGCAGCGCACTCCGGGGTCGGTGTAATTCCGAACCGGCGGTAACAGTCCGCGACCCGGCCGCATCCAGTGGCCGGTTGAGCAGGTGAAATTCCTGCACCGACGGTGAAAGTCCGGATGGGAGGCAGTGCGCGGCGGGCAGGCACATCCGTGTATGCCGCGCCGTCGGTTCGTCCTAGGCAGGACGGCCGTCGTCCGGCGTCCCCGGTGCTCAGTGGTCCTCGCCCGTCAGATCTGTCGTCATCGACAGGCCCCGGAGTCCGTGCCCGAAGAGGCAGGAGGACCCGGTGGCCACCGCAGCCGAAGCAACCGCCATGCGGCAGGCGATCACGCTCGCCGCGCGCGCACTCGGCGCCACGAGCCCCAACCCCGTCGTCGGCTGTGTCGTCCTCGACGCCGCCGGGACCGTGGTCGGCGAGGGCTACCACCAGCGCGCCGGCGGACCGCACGCGGAGGTGCACGCCCTGCGCGCCGCCGGAGACCGGGCCCGCGGCGGCACCGCCGTCGTCACCCTCGAACCCTGCAACCACACCGGCCGCACCGGTCCCTGCGCCCAGGCCCTCCTCGACGCAGGCATCGCCCGCGTCGTCTACGCCGTCCCCGACCCCGACCTCGCCGCCACCGGCGGCGGACAGCGGCTGCGCGAGGGCGGCGTCGACGTCGAGCGGGGACTCCTGGAGGACGAGGCCCGCGCGGGCAACATCGCCTGGCTCACCTCCGTCAACTCCGGCCGCCCGTACGTCACCTGGAAGTACGCCGCGACCCTCGACGGCCGTATCGCCGCCGCCGACCGCAGCAGCCGCTGGATCACCTCGCCCGAGTCCCGTGCCGACGTGCACCGGCTTCGCGCCGAGTCGGACGCCGTCGTCGTCGGCGCCGGCACGCAGCGGGCCGACGACCCGCATCTCGCGGTGCGCGGCATCGAGGGCGCGGTGCAGCCGCTGCGCGTCGTCATCGACACCAACGGCACGGCGGTCACGGCGACTTCGCGCGTCCTGGACGACGCGGCCCCCACCCTCGTCGCCGTCGCCGACGACGTGACCACCGAACTCCCCGACGTCGTACGGCTCCCGCGCACCGGGACCGGACTCGCCGTCCCCGCCCTCCTCGACGCCCTCCACCGGCGCGGCGTCCGCTCCGTACTCCTCGAAGGCGGACCCACCCTCGCCGGTGCGTTCGTCGCCGCCGGAGCCGTCGACCGCGTCGTCGGCTACCTCGCGCCCGTCCTGCTCGGCGCGGGCCCCGCCGCCCTCGGCGAGGCCGGAATCAGCACCATCGCCGACGCCCTGCGGCTCGACGTCACCGAGACCGTCCGCATCGGCCCCGATCTCCGCATCACCGCCGTCCCCGCCGCCCCCTCCTCCCCTAAGGAGCGCTGAAGTGTTCACCGGAATCGTCGAAGAGCTGGGTGAGGTCACCGCCGTCGAGAACCTCGGCGACGCCTCCCGCTTCCGCCTGCGCGGCCCCGTCGTCACGCAGGGCGCCGCGCACGGCGACTCCATCGCCGTCAACGGGGTCTGCCTCACCGTCGTGGAGCACGAGGGCGACGAGTTCACGGCCGACGTGATGGCCGAAACACTGAACCGCTCCAGCCTCGGCGCGCTCCGCGAGGGCTCCCGGGTCAACCTGGAGCGGCCCACCGCGGTCGGCGCCCGGCTCGGCGGACACATCGTGCAGGGGCACGTCGACGGTGTAGGGACGATCGAGGAGCGCAAGCCGTCCGAGAACTGGGAGATCGTGAAGGTCTCCCTGCCCGCCCAGCTCTCCCGGTACGTCGTGGAGAAGGGCTCCATCACCGTCGACGGCGTCAGCCTCACCGTCGTCGACGCCGGACCGGACTACTTCACCATCAGCCTCATCCCCACCACCCTCGCCCTGACCACGCTCGGCTTGAAGCAGCCCGGCGACCCGGTCAACCTCGAAGTGGACGTCATCGCCAAGTACGTCGAGCGCCTCCTCGGCGACCGGGCCGCGGAGGCGGACAAGGCCCCGGAGGCGGACAAGGCCCCGGAGGCGGACAAGGCCCCGGAGGCAGGGAAGTGAGCGCCCTGAACTGGCTGAACGCCGAGGCCTTCAGCGCCTTCGGCCAGCACGTCATCTGGTCCGACATGATCGGCAACACCATCGGGCTCGCCGCCCTCGCCCTCGGCTGGCGCCGCTCGGTGTGGACCTGGCCCGCCCAGTTCCTCTCCGGCCTGATCCTCGTCGGGGCGTACGCCTCCGCGCAGCTCTCCGGCGGCGTCGGCAAGCAGCTCCTCGTCATCGGCGTCGCCCTGTGGGGCTGGCGGCAGTGGAGCCGCGGCACGCGGCAGGCCCAGGACGGCTCCATCGCCGTACGGTTCGCCACCTGGAAGGAGCGCGGCGCGCTCCTCGCCGCCGCGGCCGTCGGCACCCTCGCCGTCGGCGGGCTCTTCACCGCCTACCCGTCCCTGTCCTGGAGCCCCTGGGCGGACGCGTACATCTTCGTCGGGACCCTCGTCGCGATGGTCGCCCAGGCCCGCGGTTTGGTGGAGTTCTGGTTCGCCTGGCTCCTCGTCGACCTCGTCGGCGTCCCCCTCGCCTTCAACAGCGGCCTCGCCTTCTCCGGCCTGGTCTACGTGATCTACCTCGCCCTCGTCCTGTGGGGGATGCGCGACTGGTGGCTGCGCTCCCGCGTGACGGCACCCGCCCTGGAAGGAGCAACGGCATGAGCACCGCACCTCTCTGGTACGCCGACGACGTCCGCGAAGAGCACCTGGTCCTGGACCCCGTCGAGCAGGCGATCGCCGACATCGCGGCCGGCCGCCCGGTCGTCGTGGTCGACGACGAGAACCGGGAGAACGAGGGCGACCTCGTCGTCGCCGCCGAGAAGGCGACGCCCGAGATCATCGCGTTCATGATGAGCGAGTGCCGCGGCCTGATCTGCGCGCCCATGGAGGCCGACGAGCTCGACCGCCTCGAACTCCCGCAGATGGTCGAGCACAACACCGAGCTGATGCGGACCGCCTTCACCGTCTCCGTCGACGCGGGCCCCGCGCACGGCGTCACCACCGGCATCTCCGCCGCCGACCGCGCCACCACCCTCCAGCTCCTCGCCGACGGCCGCGCCCAGGCGGGCGACTTCGTGCGCCCCGGCCACATCTTCCCGCTGCGCGCCCGCACCGGCGGCGTCCTCGTCCGCGACGGCCACACCGAGGCCGCCGTCGACCTCGCCCGGCTCGCGGGCCTGCGCCCCGCCGGCGCCATCGTGGAGATCGCGGGCGAGGACGGCACGATGCTCCGCCTGCCCGAGCTGATCCCGTTCGCCCGCAAGCACGGCCTGACGATCATCTCCATCGAGGACCTGATCGCCTACCGCCGCTCCAGCGAGCCCACCGTCCACCGCGAGGCCGAGGTCCGACTCCCCACCGCCCACGGCGAGTTCACCGCGTACGGCTACCGCTCCTCGGTCGACGGAGTCGAGCACGTCGCCCTCGTGCAGGGCGAGATCGGCGACGGCGAGGACGTGCTCGTACGCGTCCACTCCGAGTGCCTGACCGGAGACGTCTTCCACTCCCTGCGCTGCGACTGCGGGCCCCAGCTGGAAGCCTCCATGCGGCGCATCACCGACGAGGGCCGCGGCGTCGTCGTCTATCTGCGCGGCCACGAGGGGCGCGGCATCGGCCTGCTCTCCAAGCTGCGCGCGTACGCCCTCCAGGAGCGCGGCCGCGACACCCTCGACGCCAACCTGGAACTCGGCCTGCCCGCCGACGCCCGGGACTACGCCGCCGGCGCGCAGATCCTCGCCGACCTCGGCGTGCGCAGCCTGCGCCTGATGACCAACAACCCGGAAAAGAGCCAGGCCCTCACCGCCCACGGCCTCAAGGTCGCGAGCCGTGAGCCGATGCCCGTCCAGGCGGGCGAGCACAACCTGACGTACCTGCGTACCAAGCGCGACCGCATGGGCCACGAACTGCCCTGGCTCGACGCGCAGTAGCACCAGCAACCCGTAAGACACCGGACAGCACACCCCGAGGAGAGACGTGAGCGGCAAGGGCGCACCCGTACTGAGCGTGGAGAACTGCAGCGACCTGCGAGTCGCGGTGATCGCGGCCCAGTGGCACGAGCAGGTCATGGACGGACTCGTCGACGGCGCCCTGCGCGCCCTGCGCGAGCTCGGCATCGACGAGCCGACCCTGCTGCGCGTGCCCGGCAGCTTCGAGCTCCCGGTCGTCGCCAAGGTCCTCGCGGAGCGCGGCTACGACGCGGTGGTCGCCCTCGGCGTCGTCATCCGCGGCGGCACCCCGCACTTCGACTACGTCTGCCAGGGAGTCACCAACGGCCTCACGCAGGTCTCCATCGACACCGGCGTGCCCGTCGGCTTCGGCGTGCTGACCTGCGACACCGAGGAGCAGGCCCTGGACCGCGCAGGCATCGAGGGATCGAGCGAGGACAAGGGCCACGAGGCCGTCACCGCGGCCGTCGCCACCGCCACCACGCTCCGTTCCGTCTCCGAGCCCTGGCGCTGAGTGGGGCGGAAGGGCCGCGTAGAGTAAGCATCACCATGTCCAATAAGACGTTCGAGGAGCTCTTCTCCGAGCTCCAGCACAAGGCCGCCCACGCCGACCCCGCCACGTCCCGCACCGCCGAGCTGGTGGAGAAGGGCGTACACGCGATCGGCAAGAAGGTCGTCGAGGAGGCCGCCGAAGTCTGGATGGCCGCCGAGTACGAGGGCAAGGAAGCCGCCGCCGAGGAGATCTCCCAGCTCCTGTACCACGTACAGGTGATGATGGTCGCCCGCGGCATCACCCTCGACGACGTCTACGCCAACCTCTGATCCACCCGTTCACACCCCGTTTTTCCAGAGCGAAGGAAGCCGACCTCATGCTGCGCATCGCCGTCCCCAACAAGGGTTCACTGTCAGGACCTGCGTCGGCGATCCTCCATGAGGCCGGCTACCGGCAGCGCAAGGAGTCCAAGGAACTCGTCACGGTCGACCCGGACAACGAGGTGGAGTTCTTCTACCTGCGCCCCAAGGACATCGCGATCTACGTGTCCTCCGGCAAGCTCGACATCGGCGTCACCGGCGAGGACCTCCTGATCGACTCCGGCGCACAGGCCGAGGTCATCCTGCCGCTCGGCTTCGCCCGCTCCACGTTCCGCTTCGCCTCCCGGCCCGGTGCCGTCAAGGACATCGCGGACCTCGCGGGCCGCACCATCGCCACCTCGTACGAGGGCATCGTCGCCAAGTACCTGGACGAGCGCGGCGTGGAGGCCTCCGTCGTGCACCTCGACGGCGCGGTGGAGACGGCCATCGAGCTCGGTGTCGCCGACGCCATCGCGGACGTCGTCGAGACCGGCACCTCGCTGCGCAACGCGGGCCTGGAGGTCTTCGGCGAGCCGATCATGCGGTCCGAGGCCTGCGTGATCCGCGCCAAGGGCAACGACGGCGACGACCCGAAGGTCCAGCAGTTCCTGCGCCGCCTCCAGGGCGTCCTGGTCGCCCGGACGTACGTGATGATGGACTACGACTGCCGCGCCGAGCACCTGGAGAAGGCCGTCGCCCTCACCCCGGGCCTGGAGTCGCCGACGGTCTCGCCGCTGCACAACGAGGGCTGGGTCGCCGTCCGCGCCATGGTTCCCGCGAAGGGCGCCCAGCGCATCATGGACGACCTCTACGACCTCGGCGCGCGGGCCATCCTCACCACCGCCATCCACGCCTGCCGCCTCTGACCGCGCCTCAGCCGACGGATTCCCGCACATGTCCGAACTGCCCCCGCTGCCCGTCACGTTCCGGCCCGGCCGCACCCGCGCGGTGCTGCTCACCGTCGGCGTCACGGCGTTCGTGGTGATCACGACCATCGCCCTGCTCCTGGAGACCCTGTCGCCCGGCGAGCGCGCCAGCTTCGTCTTCACGGCCGTGCTGTTCCTCGGCGTGCTCATGCTGCTAGCCCGCCCCAAGGTCGTGGCCGACGAGTCCGGCGTCACCGTCGTCAACCTGGCCAGCCGCCGCACCCTGGAATGGGCGGAGATCCTCCAGGTCAACCTGCGTCCGGGCGACCCCTGGGTGTTCCTCAACCTGAGTGACGGCACCAGCCTGCCCGCCATGGGCATCCAGCCCGGCATCGCCAAGGAACGCGCGATCCGCGACGCCCGTACGCTGCGGGCCCTCGCCGAGGCCCACGGCACCGGAGCGGGCCTCACCTGAACGGGTCCCGCGCGCGTATCGCGTCGGCACCCGCATGACCTCGGCGGGTGCGGGGCAGGAGCCCCGCACCGCCGGGCTCCAGTCCCTGCACCAGCGGTGGCCTTCTTGATTACTCTGGTGCCGGTGGCGACCCCAGCGCGCCCCGCCCCGCACCACAGCACCCCGGGCCGGTCCCGGCCGCGGGGCTTTCCTGCGAACCGAGGAGTGACTTACTCCGGCAATGGACGGATCGTCCTGTAGTACCTGCGCCGCCCCCTCCCGGCCGGCGGCGACATGACCATCCCTTTGCTGCTTCTCGCGGCGGCCTTCCTGCTGATCCTCGCCAACGGCTTCTTCGTGGCGGCCGAGTTCGGCCTCGTCACCGTGGAGCGCGCCGACGCCGAGCGCGCGGCGGCCGCAGGCGACCGACGGGCCCGCCGCGTCGTGAAGTCCCTGCGCGAGCTGTCCTTCCAGCTCTCCGGCACCCAACTCGGCATCACCCTGACCTCGTTGGTCGTCGGGATGCTCGCCGAGCCCGCCCTCGCCCAGCTGCTCGCCGGGCCGCTCACCGCGGTCGGCCTGCCGGACGGCGCCGTACCGGGCGTCTCGGTCCTCATAGGCATGCTGTTCGCGTCCGCTGTCCAGATGGTGATCGGCGAGCTCGTCCCGAAGAACTGGGCGGTGTCCCGGCCGATGCAGGTCGCCCGGTTCGTGGCCGGACCGCAGCACGCCTTCGCCCGGCTCTTCCGCCCGGTGATCGCGGGCCTCAACGCCGTCGCCAACCGTCTCGTACGGGCCTTCGGCGTCGAGCCCGCCGAGGAGCTGGCCTCCGCCCGGACCCCCGACGAGCTGGTCTCCCTGGCCCGGCACTCCGCCGAGGCCGGCGCCCTGGAGGAGGACACCGCCGACCTGTTCGTGCGCACCCTCTCCCTCGGCGAGCTCACCGCGCAGCACGTGATGACCCCGCGCGTGAAGGTCAGCGCACTGCAGGCCTCGGCCACCGCCGCCGACGTCGTCAACCTCACCCGCGCCACCGGCCTCTCCCGCTTCCCCGTCTACCGCGAGCGGATCGACGAGATCATCGGCGTCGTCCACCTCAAGGACGCCCTCGCCGTACGCGGCCAGGAGCGGCACCGCGCCCCGGTCGGCCGGATAGCGGTGCCCCCGCTGCTCGTCCCGCAGACCCTGCCCGTACAGCCCCTCCTGGAGCGGCTGCGCAGCGAGCAGCCGATGGCCGTGGTCGTCGACGAGTACGGCGGCACGGCCGGGGTCGTCACCCTGGAGGACATCGTCGAGGAGCTGGTCGGCGAGGTGCGCGACGAGCACGACATACACGACCTGCCCCAACTCGCCGCCGCCCAGGCCGAGGACGGCCGACCCGCCTGGGAGGCCGACGGCGGCTGCCGCCTCGACACCCTGCTCCGGATCGGCCTCGAAGCGCCCGAGGGCCCGTACGAGACGGTCGCCGGACTCGTCGCCGACCTCCTCGGCCGCATCCCGGCCCCCGGCGACCGGGCCGAACTGCCCGGCTGGCAGCTCGCGGTGCGCCGGGTCGACCACTATCGCGCCGAGCGCGTCCGGCTCGTCCGCACCGCCCCCGTCTCCACTCCGGCCCCGACTGTTCGTGCAACGACTGCGGAGGCGGTCCGATGAGCTTGCTCCAACTCCTCTTCGCCGTCCTCCTCGTGCTCGCCAACGGCTTCTTCGTCGGCGCCGAGTTCGCGCTCGTCTCGGTCCGCCGCAGCCAGATCGAACCGCTCGACGGCAAGCGCGCCCAGCAGGTCCTGTACGGCCTGGAGAACCTGCCGCAGATGATGGCCGCCGCCCAGTTCGGCATCACCGTCTGCTCGTTGACGCTCGGCGCGGTCGCCGAGCCGACCGTCGCGCACCTCCTGGAGCCCGTCTTCCACGCGGCACACGTCCCGGAGGGCCTGATCCATCCGCTGGGGTACGTGATCGCCCTGGCCGTCGTCGTCTTCCTGCACCTCGTCATCGGCGAGATGGTGCCGAAGAACCTGGCGATGGCCGCGCCGGAGAGGACCGCGCTGTGGCTCAGCCCGGGCCTGGTCGCCTTCGCGCGCCTGTGCCGCCCGGTCACGGCCGGGCTCGGCGCGTGCTCCCGGCTGGTGCTCAAGCTGTTCGGGGTGGAGCCGAAGGACGAGGTGGAGGCGGTCTTCACCAGCGTGCAGCTGGGGCAGCTCGTCGAGGACTCCCGGCAGGCGGGGCTCCTCGAACCGGCCGAGCAGGAACGCCTGGAGGACGCCCTGGAGCTCGGCTCCCGCCCGGTCACGGACGTACTCCTCACGCGGGCCGCGCTGGTCACCGTGGACCCGTCCGTCACACCGCACCGGATCGAGGAGCTGACCGTCCGCACGGGCTACTCGCGCTTCCCGGTCTGCGCGGAGGGCGGCGCGTTCATGGGCTACCTGCACGTGAAGGACGTCCTCGACCTGGAGGACCCGGAGCGGGCCGTGCCCCAGCAGATCTGGCGCCCGCTGCCCCGGCTCAGCGCCGAACTCCCGCTGGACGACGCCCTGACGGTGATGCGCCGCGCGGCCACGCACCTCGCGCAGGTCGCGGACGCGTCCGGCCGGGTCCTGGGCCTGGTCACGCTGGAGGACGTCCTGGAACTCCTCGTCGGAGAGGTACGCGACCCGGCACATCGGGCGGTGCCGCTGGTACGGGTGGGGGAGCCCCGGGCGGAGACGGTGGTGGAGGTGGTGGCGGGCTAGGGGCGCTGCTCCTTCCCCACCCCGCCCCTTCCCGAATCTCCTCAATCGCCGGAGGGGCTCAAAATTGAGCCCCTCCGGCGATTGAGGAGCGGGGGGCCGGGGGCGGAGCCCCCAGGGGGGTCAGCGGGGCGACGGTCCCGGTGGGCGGCCTGCCAGGACCTCCCCGTACGCCTGCATCAGGTCCGGCAACCGCAGCGTCGCGAGATCGTCGCGCGAGGGGGCCGCGGGGTACCCCGAGAGCCGGAGATCCCGGTACGCGCAGGACTTCTCGTACAGCGTCCGCAGGAACCGGCCGTTGCCCAGCTCGTCGATCCAGCCCTGATCCACCACGTGCCCGCTGATCGACTTCAGCTCCTCGACCGACTCCTCGTCCCACACGTCCCCGTTCTCCGCGGCCAGCACCTCGCCGATCGCGGTGAGTTCGAGCGGGCGGTACGAGGGGAAGTCGACGCGGGTCGTGAAGCGGGAGGAGAGGCCGGGGTTGGTGGCGAGGAGGCGGTCCATGCCCTCGGGGTAGCCCGCGAGGATCACCACGAGGTGGTCGCGGTTGTCCTCGGCCCGCTTGAGCAGCACTTGCAGCGCCTCGTCGCCGTACGCATCGCCCTTGCTGTAGCCGGAGTTGGACAGGGCGTACGCCTCGTCGAGGAAGAGGACGCCGCCGAGGGCCGAGTCGATCAGCTCGTTGGCCTTGACGGCGGTCTGGCCCAGATATTCGCCGACGAGATCCGCGCGCTGGGCCTCCACCAGGTGGTCGCCGCCGAGCAGCCCGAGCGCGTAGAAGACCCGGCCGAGGATGCGGGCCACGGTCGTCTTGCCGGTTCCGGAGGGGCCGGAGAAGACGAAGTGCCGTTTCGGCGGCTGCACGGGCAGTCCCTGACCGGCGCGCAGGCGGGCCATCCGCAGCTGCGCGGAGAGCGCCTTGACCTGCCGCTTCACCGGGTCGAGCCCGACCATCCGCTCCAGCTCGGCCAGCGCCTCCCGGAGCAGTACGGGATCGGCGGGGCCAGTGGGCAACTGCGGTGCGGGGACGGGGAGTACGGCCTTCTCGCGGACCGAGGCGGGCGGGGGCGCCGCCGGGCCGTCGGGCTCCGGGCCGATCTTCACGTCGAGCCCCTCGGCCCCGTAGTCGAGCGCCTCCGGCACGTCCGCCAGGTCCTGGCCCGGCCCGGCGAACGGCACGGCGGCCAGGTCGCTGCCGTCGTCCCCGCCGTCGAAACCGTCGTACTCGGCGATCGCCGCGAGCCTCGCCGAGGTGTCCATGAACGAGGCGTCGACGCGGTGCACGGCCCGGTACAGGGGGAGCGCCGCGGCGCTGCGGCCGGTGCCCTCGTGCGCGCGGGCGAGCCAGTAGCGCAGCTCCTTGCGCTGGGGCTGTTCGCTGCGGCAGCGCATCAGGGCGGCCGAGAGCAGCGGCTCGGCCTGCCCGTACATCTCCAGGCGCACCCGCGCCATCCCGCCGAAGAGGCCCGCCTCGATGCCGAGCACCGGGTCGTCGGTCAGCGGGTCGGTGTGGCGTACGAGCTGCTCCCAGTCCTTGACGAGATAGGCGCGGCAGGCGTGCAGGAAGCGGACCTGGGGGTCGGTGTCGATCGGCGGGAGGCCGGCGAGGGCGCGGTCGAGCTCGGGGACATGGCGGCCGTCCAGCCAGTGCGAGGCGTACGCGAGCAGCAGGTCGCGACCGGATTCGAGCACCGGCTGGACCCACCAGCCCAGCCAGTACCAGGAGTTGAGGGTGCGGCGGTGGCGGGTGCGCTGCTCGCCGAAGCGGTCGCGGTGCCGGTGCATGTGCAGGAGCGCCGTCGTCGTGTCGATGCGCAGGGCGTGCAGGCCGAGCCAGCCGTCGGCCATGCCGGGGTCGAGGCGGACGGCCGCCCGGAACTCCTCCTCGGCCTGCGGGTAGGCCCCCATGGTGTAGGCGTCCACGCCGCGCAGCCAGGCCAGGTCGGCCGGGGCCGACGCGCCCTGCGTGCCGAAGTCCATTCCGTACCCCACAAACCCCCGCACCGAGCGCCGTCCGCAAGGTCGCACCGCTGAGCATCGTACCTGCGCAGGAGCCCTCGACCGAAGGGTGCGGCAGCACTCCGCGGCCCGAAGGGGGCCCGGAACAGGGGCACTTGAGGGCGACTCACACACGGTGACCGAGGGTGATCGATTTGCGTCAAGGTGGGGACGCGAAAGGGACAAAGGGCAGAACGAAGCCCCCGATCACGGGGGAACAACCGGGGGCTTCGCGTCTGCGGGGCGGTCCGAAGAACCGCACATTGAGAACGTAAGTCCTGTACGGCCTTTGGGTCAAGCAGAGTTGGCGTACTCGCGGAAGCGGTTTTCCGGGGGCTCAGCGGACCGCCGAAGGGTCGTCACGGTCTGTAATGGCTTGGGGTGACGGACGTGGTGCCCGGTGTCCCGGCAGCACCACGTACCCCTCCGGTCCCTGCCGTACCAAGGTGTCCGCGCAGGGCCGCGTGGGGTCTTCGGCGAAATGCCGACGCTCGGCCCGCTCCCAGCCGTCCCAGAACTCCCGCTGCGCCGAACCGTCCCGGCCGCGCCCGCGCGCCCACGCCTCGCCGTGTGCCAGGTCCATCCAGCACAGCCACGCCAGCCACGGCCTGAGCTCCCGCCGACCGGCACCGACACCCTCGATGAGGACGACGGGCGCGGCCGGCAGGCGCATCTCCGCGTCGAACCGGCGCGTGTTCCAGTCGTACGCCGGGACGCGCGCCGTGCGCCCTTCGGAGAGCGGGTCGAGCACCTGGCGCCGGAACCGGTCGGTCCAGTCGAAGAGTTCGGCGTGGCTCCGGACGTCGTCGAGGGCGAGCACGGGCGCCCCGCCGAGCGCCGCGGCGAGCCGGGCTGCGAAGGTCGACTTGCCGGAGCCGGCGTGCCCGTCGACGCCGACGAGACGGACCGGCCCGCAGGACGGCGGGAGGGCGCGCAGGGTGCGGGCGAGGCGGGTGAGACCGTCGATGGCCTCGGGGCTGTGGTTCATCGCCTCAAGGCTACGGCGCGCCCCGAAACGGGCATCCGCAGGCCGTTCCAGTGGTCCACGCCAATATTGGCCCGGGCGCGCGCCCCGAAGTGCTGGCACGGGCCGTCGTCTGCGGAGATAGTGGGCGTCGTTGTCATGTTTCCGCCGTCTCCTCGTACGCCGCCGGACGCGGGCCGTCCGGAGGCAAGGCACGACGCGCGACTCGACTGGGGGCCCCACACCATGGCTGACTCTTCCGGATCCTCCGGATCCTCCCGATCCACCACCCGCAGGTCCGTGCTCGCCGCCGCGGTGGCGGTCGCGGCGGGCGGAGCGGTAGCCGCCACGGCGGCCGCCGCCTCCGACCCCGGCGCCGCCGGCCGCCCCGCCGCCCGCCCGCGCCCGAAGGCCCCGTCCCGCAGGGTCGACAACCGCTTCTGGTCCTCGTACGCCGACTGGAGCGCGGGCGCCCACAACGGCACGCGGGCCGTCGCCGGTGCCCGCCCCGGCATCGAGATCGGCACCCCCGCGGGCACCGTCAACTACGCCGACCCGCACACCGGCAGGACGGCGACCTGGGAGTACGCGGTCTGGACGAGCCCCGCGCACACGCTGTCCGTGCCCGCCACCGAGGCCATCGCCTCGTGGAACGCCCGTACGCCGTCCGGGACTTGGCTGCAGATCCAGCTGCGCGCGCGGTACAGCGACGGCAAGCGCAGCCCGTGGTACGTGATGGGCCGCTGGACCTCCGGCGACGACCGCGAGGGCGACACCGGCACGATCCGCCGCACCTCCGTCGACGGCCAGAAGGACGGCAAGACCTCCGTCTGGACGGACACGCTCTCCGTCGACGACCCGTCCAAGGGCCTGCGCGTCGCCTCGTACGAACTGCGCCTGACCCTCTACCGCAAGCCGGGCGGCACGGCCACGCCGCGCGTGTGGCGGCTCGGCGCGATGGGCTCGGACGTCCCTGACCGCTTCACGGTGCCCGCGTCCGAGCCGGGCCTCGCCAAGGAGCTGAAGGTTCCGCGCTACTCGCAGAACACCCACATCGGCCAGTACCCGGAGTACGACAACGGCGGCGAGGCCTGGTGCAGCCCGACCTCCTCGCAGATGATCCTGGAGTTCTGGGGCCGCAGGCCCACCGCCGACCAACTGGCCTGGGTGAACCCTGACTTCGCCGACCCGCAGGTCTGCCACGCGGCCCGCTTCACGTACGACTACCAGTACGAGGGCTGCGGCAACTGGCCGTTCAACGCCGCCTACGCCGCGACGTACGACGACATGCAGGCCGTCGTCACCCGCCTCGGCTCGCTCACGGATCTGGAGAAGCTGATCGAGGCGGGCATCCCGGCCATCACGTCGCAGTCGTTCCTGGAGAAGGAACTGACCGGCGCGGGCTACGGCACGGCGGGCCACCTGATGACGGTGATCGGCTTCACGAAGGACGGCGACGTGATCGCCAACGACCCGGCCTCGGACGACAACGAGGCGGTCCGCCGCGTCTACCAGCGCCGCGAGTGGGAGAACATCTGGCTCCGCACCAAGCGCCACAACGCCGACGGCAAGGTGGTGTCCGGGACGGGCGGGGTCTGCTACCTGTACTTCCCGGCTCGCCTGAGCGACTCCCAGCGGAGCGTGCTGCGGGAGCTGGGGATCCGGTAACCCTCTCGCGCGGAACGGCCCGGCCCGGGCGGAGCTCGCCCCGGCCGGGCCGTCGTGCGTTCACGTCTACGCCGTCGAACGCGTCACAAGGCCCCCGCGGCGAGGGCGAGCCGCGAACGGAGCACGTCGATCGCCTCGTCGACGACGCGGCCGACGAGTTCACCGGCCGGAGGGATGTCGTGGATGAGGCCCTGCACCATGCCGGCCGACCAGATGCCCGCCTCCAGGTCCCCGTCCTCGAAGACCTTCCGGCCACGGGCGCCCGCGACGAGATCGCGGACGTCCTCGAAGGAGCCGCCGGCGTCGAGGATCTCGACGACCTTGTCGCTGACGGAGTTGCGCGCCACCCGGGCGGTGTTCCGCAGCGTGCGGAAGATCAGGTTGGTGTCGCGCTCGGACCCGGCGACGATCGCCTCCTTGACCGCATGGTGCACCGGGGCCTCACGCGTGCAGAGGAACCGGGTGCCCATGGTGACGCCGTCGGCCCCGAGGGCGAGTGCGGCGGCCAGACCCCGGCCGTCGGCGAGACCCCCGGAGGCGAGGACCGGGATCGTGAGCCGGTCCACGGCGGCCGGGACCAGAACGAGGCCCGGGGTGTCGTCCTCGCCGGGATGGCCCGCGCACTCGAATCCGTCGATGCTGACCGCGTCCACCCCCACGGCCTGCGCCTTGAGCGCATGACGCACGCTCGTGCACTTGTGGATGACCTTCACCCCGTGCTCCTTGAACAGGGGCAGGTGCGGCGCGGGGTTGGACCCGGCCGTCTCGACGATCCCGACCCCGGACTCGACGACGACGCGGCGGTATTCGTCGTACGGGGGCGGGGTGATCGTCGGCAGGATGGTCAGGTTGACGCCGAAGGGCGCGTCGGTGAGGTCCCGGGTCCGCTGGATCTCGCGGGCCAGGTCCTCGGGGGTCGGCTGGGTCAGGGCGGTGAGGATGCCCAGGCCGCCGCCGGCCGAGACGGCTGCGGCGAGCTCGGCCCGGCCGACCCACTGCATGCCTCCCTGCACCACGGGGTGGGTGATGCCGAAGGCCTCGGTGAACCGCGTGCGCAGGGCACAGCCGGTGATCTCCTGGTCCGTCATCCGCGCAGCTCCCAGTTCTCGTAGATCGTCGCGTTGGCCAGACCGCCGGCCTCGCACATGGTCTGCAGTCCGTAGCGCAGGCCCTCGGCCCGCATGTGGTGCAGCAGGGTGGTGGCCAGGCGGGCGCCGGACCCGCCCAGGGGGTGGCCGAGGGCGATGGCGCCGCCGTTGGGGTTGACCCGCCCGGCATCCGCCCCGGTCTCCGTGAGCCAGGCGCCGACGACACTCGCGAAGGCCTCGTTGACCTCGAAGGCCCCGATGTCGCCGAGGGCTAGGGCCCGTCTCTCCGATCTTTGCGGATCAGGCCGCGGCGTCATGGGGGTCCCCCTTGCTCTGGGGGCACCTCCCGGCCGAAGGCTGGGGGAGGAGCCGAGAGCTTGGGGGAGCGTGCTCTGGGGGTCCCCCCGGCCGAAGGCTGGGGGAGTGCGCCCGGATCGCCCTCGTACTGGACGTACTTGGGTGATTCTGGCGTGCGGCGAGTGGGGGCACCCCCGGCCGGAGGCTGGGGGAGCGTGCCAGGCGTCGCGGCCCCGCAAAGATCGGGGAGACGGGCCCTAGGCCCGCCTTGGCGAGGACGTCGGCGGTCGCGGGGATCGGGCCGCCCAGCATCGCGATCGGATCCGAACCCACGGCCGTCGCGGAGTGGACGCGGGCGAGCGGCGTCAGGCCCAGACGCCCGGCGCGTTCGCTCGTGGTGACGAGGACCGCGGCCGAACCGTCCGAGATCTGTGAGGAGTTGCCCGCCGTCATCCGGCCGTCCTCGGCGAAGGCGGGCCTCAGTGCGGCGAGCCTGTCGACATGCGTGCGGCGGCGCACACCCTCGTCGAGGTCGAAGCGGGAGCCGTCGGGCAGCGTCACCGGTACGACCTCCTTGGCGAACCGGCCGCCGTCGATGGCCGCGGCGGCACGCTCGTGCGAGCTCACGGCGTACGCGTCGAGCCAGGTCCTGCTCAGGTCGTAGCGGGCGGCGAGGATCTCGGCGCCCTTGCCCTGGTGGAACTCGTAGCCGTCGTACCGTTCGGCGACGAGGTCACCGAACGGCAGTCCCGGACCGTTGGCTCTGGCCGAGCCCATCGGGACCCGGCTCATGGACTCGACGCCACCGGCGACCACGACCTCGGCGTGCCCGGCGATGACCGTGGCCGCCGCGAAGTGGATCGCCTGCTGGCTGGAGCCGCACTGCCGGTCCACCGTGGTTCCGGGGACGGACTCGGGCCACCCGGCGGCGAGCACGGCGTTCCGCCCGATGTTGGCCGACTGCTCCCCGACCTGACCGACGCAGCCCCAGATCACGTCCTCGACCACGGAGGGGTCGATACCGGTCCGCTCGGCCAGGGACCGCAGGACCGAGGCGGACAGGTCGACCGGGTGGAGCGCGCTCAGGGCTCCTTCGCGACGGCCGATCGGGGTGCGTACGGCTTCGACGATGACGGCGTCTCTCATGAGGTGCTCCCTTCCGACGGCACGTTCCGCCGGGCGACGGAGAGTTCGCGCTCAAGCAGGTTCGGCAGGGCGCGCGACATTCCGTTCGTGGATCTGGGTGGTGCCCTCGTAGATGCGCAGAGCCCGTACGTCACGCCACATGCGGGGGACCGGGCTGTCGCCGACGATGCCGTCACCGCCGAGGATCTGCACCGCGCGGTCCGCGACCGCCGAGGCCATCTCGGTGCAGTACAGCTTGGCGGCCGACATCCGTTCCCGTGGCGGGCTCCCGGCGTCGAACTCGCGGGCGCAGTCGAGGACCAGGGCGCGTCCCGCCTCCAACTCGGCGTAGCTGCGCCCCAGCAGGGCCTGCAGAGCGCCGAACTCGGCCAGCGGGCGGCCGAACTGCTCCCGGCGGCCGGCGTACGCCGTCGCCTCCGTCAGGATGCGCGTCGTCTGTCCGACCGCGGTGGCGGCGACGTGCGTACGGGCGTGGTTGATCCCGCGCAGGGCCTGGCGCATCCCCCTGCCGGGTACCCCGCCGAGCAGGGCTTCGGGGCCGACTCGGACCCCGGAGAGTTCGATCTCGGCGACCGGGCCCTCGGCGTGTCCGTTCATCCGCTCGGGCAGCCGGACCGTCACGCCGTCGGTCGTCCGGTCGACGAAGAAGGCCGAGAGCGCCTTGTCGTCCTGGCCGGTCCGGGCGAAGACCAGCAGGACGTCCGCCCAGGCACCGTTGGTGATGAAGCGCTTGTGCCCGTCGAGGACGTAGCCGTCCGTGGTGCGGCGGGCGGTGGTCCGCAGGGACGACGCGTCGCTGCCCGCCTCGGGCTCGGTCAGCGCGAACGCCGCGACGCACGCACCGTCGGCCATCGCCCGCAGGTACCGCTCCCGCTGCTCCTCGGTGCCGTGGTCGAGCAGCGCCTGGGAGACCAGCCCGATGGTGGTGGAGAAGCGTGACCGGTACACGGCCGAGGCACGGGTGAACTCCATGGTCAGCCGGGCCTGCTGCTCGACCGTCCACCCCAGTCCGCCGTACCGCGTCGGCAGCGTGAGCCCGAACAGGCCGACTTCCGCCATTCTGCGCACCAGGTCCTCGGGCACGGCACCCGCGCGGACCATCTCCGGCTCACGGGCGATCAGTTCGTCATCCGTGAAGTCCCGGATCAGCGCGAAGTAGTCGTCGAACTCCATGTCACGTACGGATGCGTGGATCACCGGAGCTCCAGGGACTTCGAGATGACGCTCTTCATGACCTCGCTGGTGCCGCCGAAGATGCGGGTCACGCGGGCGTCGGTGTAGAGCCTGGCGATGGGGTACTCGCGCATGAAGCCGTAACCGCCGTGCATCTGCAGGCACTTGTCGATGACCCGGGCCTGCATCTCGGTGCAGAACAGCTTGACCTTCGCGGCATCGGCGGGGGTCAGCGTGCCGGCGTCGAGTTCGGTGAGGGCGCGGTCGACCAGGGCCTGGCCGGCTTCGAGCTCCGTAGCGCACTCGGCGAGCACGAACTTCGTGTTCTGGAAATCCGCGACGCGCTTCCCGAACGCCTTGCGCTCCTTGACGTAGCCGATGGCCATCCGCAGCGCGGCCGTCGCGGTCGCCTGCGCGGTGATCGCGATCGTCAGCCGCTCCTGCGGCAGGTTCGCGGTCAGCATGCTGAAGGCGTCGCCCTCGACACCGAGCAGGTTCCCGGCCGGCACCCGGACGTCGTCGAAGAACAGCTCGGCGGTGTCCTGCGCCTTGAGCCCCATCTTGTCGAGGTTCCGGCCGCGGCTGAACCCGGGCATGCCGGACTCGACGACGAGCAGCGACAGTCCTTTGCGCCGGTCGAAGCCGCCGTCGGAGGTGCGGGCGACCACGATGACGAGGTCGGCTCCGATGCCGCCCGTGATGAACGTCTTGGCACCGTTCAGGACGTACGTGTCGCCGTCGCGTACCGCCGTGGTGGCCATGCCGGCCAGGTCGGACCCGGTACCCGGTTCGGTCATCGCGACGGCGCTGACCAGGGAACCGTCCGCGAACCCCGGGAACCAGCGCGCCTTCTGCTCCTCGTTCGCGAACTCCAGGAAGTACGGCAGGACCGTGCTCAGGTGCACCTGGAGTCCTCCGAGGGTCGCCGCGGCGTACCCGTTCTCCTCAAGGACGACGGCGTTGAAGCGGAAGGTCTCCATTCCGGCGCCGCCGTACTCCTCGGGAATCTGGAGGCCGTTGATGCCGATCCCGGCGGTCTTCCGGTACAGCTCGGGCGGCACGATCCCGGCGGCCTCCCACTCCTCGACGTGCGGCACGATCTCCTTGCCGATGAACTCCCGCACGGTCTCGCGGAACGCCTCGTGGTCGTCGGTGAACATGTCCCTGCGCATGGTTCTCTCCTGGAGAGCGGTCTGATGGGTCAGGCGTTGAGGTGAATGACGGAGTCGGCGGCGAGTGCGTCGATCTCCGGTGCGGAGTAACCCAGTTCTCCGAGGAGCTCCGCCGTGTGCTCGCCGAGTGCGGGGGCGCCGCTGCCGGGGCTCCGGGGCGCGCTGCCCAGCTGCCAGGGCGAGCCGAGTGTGGTGTGCCGCCTGCCGTCGGTGCCGACCGCCTCGACGAACAGGCCGCTCGCCACCACGTCCGGGTTCCTGACCACCTCGTCGTAGCGGCTGATCCGGCCGGCCACCACACCGTTCGGTGCGAGCAGCTCCATCGCCTCGTCGGTGGTCAGGTCCGCGAAGGCGGCGCGCAACTCGGTGAGCAGCTCCGAACGGTGGGCGACCCGCGCCTGGTTGGAGGCGAAGCGCTCGTCCGAGGGAAGGTCGGGCCGTTCGATCAGGCGGCAGAGCTTCTCGAAGTGCGGTGCCGAGTAGGCCGAGACCACGAGAGCGCCGTCCGCGGTCGGCATGACGTCGGCGGCCGGGGCGACCGTCGGCTGGCCGTTGCCGCTGCGCAGCGGCGGTTCTCCGGTCAGCAGGTACTCGCCCCAGTTGGAGCCCTGCAGATGAACGGCGACCTCCAGGAGCGAGACCTCCACCTCGTCGCCCGCGCCGAAGCGCAGCCTGCGGACGTAGGCGCCGAGTACGGCCTGGGCCAGTACGTGTGCCGCCGCCGCGTCGACGACGGGGAAGCCCACGCGCTGCGGCTCGCCCTCGTGCTCCCCGGTGACCGACATGATGCCGCTCTCGGCCTGCGCCGCGATGTCCAGGCCGGGCCGGTTCCTCGACGGGCCGTGCAGGCCGAATCCGCTGACCGTCGCGTAGACGACCTCCGGGCGCTTCGCCCGCACGGCGGAGGCACCGAGTCCGAACCGCTCCATCACACCGGGCCGCAGATTCTGTACGACGATGTCCGCGTCCTCGATCAGCCGGTGGGCGATCTCCTGCCCGCGCGGATCCCTGAGGTCGAGGGCGATGGCGCGCTTGTCACGGTTGTACGTGCGCAGGATCGCCTCGCCGTACAGCCCGATCACGCGGGCGGCCTCGCCGGTGACCGGCTCGACCTTGACGACGTCGGCGCCCAGGTCGCCGAGGATCTGCGTCGCGGCCGGAGCCGCGATGAACTGTCCGAAGTCGACGACCCGGACTCCTTCCAAAGGCGCGTTCACGCCACAACCTCCACTCGTGCACGGATCTTTGCCAGGTCACGCTCGGGCCGGACAAGCAGCACCGCGAGCGCTCCGCCGACCGTCATGAGGAGCCCCGTCAGGGCGAAGCCCTGGCCGTAGCCGGTGGCGGTGTCCGCGGCCGCGCCCACGAAGTGACCGAGCAGGAGCGGCGCGAGGACGCCGGCCATGCTGTAGAAGGCGACGAGCCAGCCGAGGATCGCGCCCCGCTGCTTCGGGGCGACCACGTCTCCGATCGCCGTGAACGCGACCGCGTACGCCGCCGAGTTGAGCGAGAAGGCGAGCGTCACGAAGACCATCTGGAGGGGGCCCTGGTCGATCGTCGTGAACAGGTACATGGACACTCCGGAGGCGACGACGAGCCCGGCGGCCAGGTAGCCACGCGTGATGCGCCGGGACACCCCCCGGGCGGTCAGGCGGTTCGACAGCAGTCCCGCGCCGATGGCCGCGGCCGCGGCGACCGCGTACGGGACGGTGATGAGGCGGCCGACGGCGATCGCGTCGTAGCCGAGTCCCTGGCTGAGGTAGAGGGGCAGCCAGGACACCTTGAGCGTGGTCGACCAGTAGGCGAAGAAGGTCAGCAGGCCGATGCCGACGACGGTGCCGGTGGTGAGCAGGACTCGGAGCGGCGCCGGCGCCGGCACCGGCGCCTGTGCCACGGCCTGAGGCCCCTCGGCGACGGCCTGAGGACCCTCGGCGACGGCCTGAGGACCCTCGGC
Source organism: Streptomyces luteolus (assembly GCF_029968015.1). Lineage (GTDB taxonomy): Bacteria > Actinomycetota > Actinomycetes > Streptomycetales > Streptomycetaceae > Streptomyces > Streptomyces luteolus. Next base: position 6,175 of record NZ_JASCIS010000015.1, on the reverse strand, counting down.
GACGGCCGCCGCCGGGAGGTGTTCCGGGGCGTCCCTGCTCAGGGTGAGCCAGGCCGCCAGCCACAGCGCCCCGGCGAGGATGAGCACCCCGAAGGCGGCGTGCCAGGACCAGGTGACGATCACCCAGCTCAGCACCGGTGCCGCGATCAGCGGGCCCATGGACGCACCGGAGGTGACGATGCTCGCGGGCAGCCCGCGCCTCTCCGGCGGGAACCAGGCGTGCACGATGTGCGTCGCCAGTGCGTAGGCCGGACCTTCGGCGAAGCCGAGCACGACCCGGCACAGGAGCAGCGCCACGAAGCCGACCTGCCAGAGCAGCGGGATCATGGTCAGGATCCAGATCACCATGAGGGCCGCGACCAGCCAGCGGATGTTGATCCGGCTCGTGAGCGCGCCGACGAGGATCGCGCCGACGGCGAAGAGCCAGAAGAAAGCGCTCTGGACCAGACCGAACTGCTGTGGCGTGATGCCCAGGTCCTCGATGATCTGCACACCTGCGAAGCCGAGCACGGCCTTGTCGGCGAAGTTGAGCACCATGAAGGCAAGCAGCAGGAGCGTCACGATCCAGGCTCGGCGGCTCGCGGCGGGTCTGGACGTCTTTGTCCCTGGGGACGAGGTGGATGCCGTCGGAGTCATGGAGATTCCAAACGGTGTCGGCGCGCGGGGGTGCGGCGCGCGGCGAATGAGGAGGTCCACGGTCCGGCGAAGGCGGGAGGAGCGGGAGCCGTGAACGAGAGGCGGCGACCGACGGTCACCGACCGGTGAGGGTGATGCCTGAAGAAGAGGGCGCGGGGCCCGCCGGGTCAGCGGCCGGCGTACACGGGCCGGCGGCGCTCCAGGAACGCGGCGGCCGCCTCGCGGGCGTCCTCGGTGTGGAAGCAGCGCACCATACGGTCGACCTCGCCACCGAGATAGTCGGCGAGCGGCATGGTCTGCGAGGCGACCAGGTTCTGCTTCATGGCCCGGGCCGCGAGCGGGGCGGCATGCGCCAGGCGGGCGGTGACACGATCCGTGAGCGCGTCGAACGCGTCGGCGGCGGAGACCGCGGTCACAAGACCGAGCTCGGCTGCCCGGTGCGCGTCGAACTTCTCCGGCAGCAGGAACAGTTCACGGGCGCGCGCGGCGCCGAGCAGCTGCGTGAGGAACCAGATTCCGCCCAGGTCACCGGGGAGACCCGCGCCCAGGAACGCGGTGTTGAAGACGGCGGCTTCGGAGGCGAGCCGGAGGTCGGTCGCGAGCGCGAGAGACAGCCCCGCCCCGGCGCAGGCACCGTTGATCGCGGCCACCGTGACCTGGGGCATCAGGTGGAGACGCTGAGCCACGTGACTGGCCGCGCGCAGCCGCGCCGAGTCCTCCTCGAAGGAGTCGCCCCGCAGGGACCGAAGCTCCGGGGGAGCGGCGAGGTCGGCGCCGACGCAGAAACTCGAACCGGACCCCGTCAGCACGATGACCCGCACCGAGCGGTCTGCCTCCAGGTGGCCGAGGACGTCTTCGAGATCAGCGAGCAGACGGACCGATACGGCGTTCCGACGCTCGGGGTTGTCGAGGGTCACGGTCGCGACCTGGTGGGCTATCGAGCATGAGACCTGTGCTGGCATCGGCGCCTCCGGTGAGCGGGAGTTGATCGCTTGCTGTCCGCGTCATGAACTGCGCCACATCCAACGTTCCCCCGACCGACAGCGTCAAAGACCAAATGTCGAGCGGATTGACTGCAATCACCTATGAGTCCAGGTGTCTGTGCGTCCGAGGCGCCCCGGTCCCCTCCACCGCGATCGGCGACCGCTCCCTGAACCGGTCGAGTTGTCGCTTCTCCATCGCCGCCATCACCTCGCCCGCGGCCTCGATCCGGCTCATCCCCGAGGACATCCGACGGTCGAAGGCGCGATTCCAGGACGCCAGGTCGGCCTTGGTCTCGCTCAGGAACGCCGCGGCCGCCTTGGTGAGCCGCCCGGACCGGTGCACCAACCCGATCCGCCGCTGGAGCGGAGGATCGACCTCGCGGACCACCGCCCCCCGCTGGTGGGCCTCCATGGCGACCCGCAGGGAGACGATCGCCGCGCCGGCGCCGGAGAGCACCGTCGGCACCACGGCTCCCCGCTGCGGCACCTCCACGGCGACGCGCGGGTCCACCCCGTTCTCGCGAAGCATGGCCTCGATGTAGTCCCTGGTGGGGGTGTTCCGTTCCCCCATCGCCAGCGGGATGCCCCGCCATCGACCGGAGCGGTACGACCGGGGGCAGTTCGGCCTCGGTCCCGGGTGGCAGGAGCAGGACGAACTGCTGGGTGACCAGGTACTCGTCGGTCAGACCGTCGTGCGGCACCGGCAGCATCGTCACGCCCAGCTCGCAGGTTCCCGACTTGACCAGCTCCAGGACGTCGGAGACATGGTCGCGCTCGTCGACGCGCATGGTCACGTTGGGGTTCTTGACCCGGAAGTGAGCCACCCAGACCGACAGCGGATCCGTCGAGATGTCGGAGAGCGACGCGATGTCGATCCGCCCGCGCTCCACATCACGCACCTCGTGCACCGCCTGGCGCGCCGAGCTGATGTCCCGCAGGATCTGCCGCGCCGGACCGACCAGGGCCTCACCGGCGGGAGCCAGCACAAGCCCCCGTCCCACCCGGTGGAACAGCTCGGTCCGCAGGTCCTTCTCCAGCTTCCTGACGGCCTGCGACAGCGACGGCTGGGCGACACGCGGCGCGGCTGCCGCCCGGTTCACCCCACCGTGGTCGACAACGGCGAGGAAGTACTCCAGCTGACGGACGTCCATTCCCGAAATCTACGGGGTACCCCACCGGCCCCGCGTGGCCCGGGCGTGACCTACGTCCTAACCCGTGGGCCGCATCCCCTGGCACTCTGGTCGGGCCAGTGGGGGGATGCCACTGCCGGACCCTTCGTGAGCGAGACAGCCATGACCGCGACTGCCACCACCGTCGAAGACGCCCGCGCCCGGATCCGCACCGGGGGCCCCAAGGACGACGGCCCCAAGATCCTGGAGCACGTACTGGGCTGGACCCTGGTCGTCGTGCTCGCCATGTTCGTCACTCAGGCCGGGCTGCTCTAGGGCCGCCCGCAACGACCGGGGAGACGGGCCCGGGACACACCCCGGCGGGGCGAAGAGCGCCAGGCCCTCCGCCCCGCCGACTCCCGCCGCGGGCCGGTTGCCGTCCAGGGCCACCCGCGGCGCAGAACTCGGTCGCCGTTCGCCGGTGACGGCTAGTTGAGCGCCTTGATCAGCTCACCGTCGGCCGTGTCGCCGCTCAGCTCCCAGAAAAACGTGCCGCCGAGGCCTTCCTTGTTCTTGTAGGCCATCTTTCCGGCGAGCGTCTCCGGGGTGTCGTAGCTCCACCAGTTGTTGCCGCAGTGCGCGTACGCGGTGCCGCCGACCGTTCCGTTGGCCGGGCACTTCGTCTTCAGCTCCTTGTAGTCGTCGATGCCCTGCTCGTACTTTCCGGCCGCCGGGCCCGTGGCCGTGCCGCCCGGCTCCTTCTGCGTGACGCCGGTCCAGCCGCGCCCGTAGAACCCGACGCCGAGCAGCAGCTTCTCCGACGGGATGCCGAGCCCCTTGAGCTTCGCGATCGTCGCCTCGGAGTTCCAGGTGTCCTTGGGGATGCCGTCGTACTTGCTCAGCGGCGAGTGCGGGGCGGTCGGGCCCTTGGCGTCCCAGGCACCGAAGTAGTCGTACGTCATCGGGTTGTACCAGTCGACGTACTGCGCGGCGCCCGCGTAGTCGGCCGCGTCGATCTTGCCGCCGTCGGAGGCGTCGGCCGGGATCGCGGCCGTGACCAGCTGGTCCTTGAACTTGCCGCGCATCGCGGCCATCAAGTTCTTGTACGCCGCACGCCCGCTGGTGTCGCAGGTCAGGCCGCAGGCGTTGGGGTACTCCCAGTCGATGTCGATGCCGTCGAAGACGCCGGCCCACTTGGAGTTGTTGACCAGGTCGTAGCAGGACTGGGCGAAGGCCTCGGGGTTCTTCGCCGCCTCGGTGAAGCCGCCGGACCAGGTCCAGCCGCCGAAGGACCAGAGCACCTTGAGGTCCGGGTACTTGGCCTTGAGCTTGAGGAGCTGGTTGAAGTTGCCGCGCAGCGGCTGGTCCCAGGTGTCGGCCTTGCCGTCCACGGACTGGTCGGCGGTGTACGCCTTGTCCGTCGCGGCGTAGGCGTCGCCCATCGTGCACTTGCCGCCCTCGACGTTGCCGAACGAGTAGTTGATGTGCGTGAGCTTGGCCGCCGAGCCGGACGTGTCGATGTTCTTGACGTGGTAGTTGCGGTCGTACACGCCCCATTCGGTGAAGTAGCCGACGACCTTCGAGCCGGCCGCGGCCTTCTCGCCGGCGGCGTCCTCGGCGGGGGTCGGGGCGGCGCCCGCGGCGCCCGCTCCGACGAGCAGGCCGCCGCCGAGTACGGCACAACAGGCCGAGGCGAGCAGCACCCGGGTGCGGGTGCGGAGGCGGTGCGGTCTGAGCATGGTGTCTCCTCGTGGGGGAGGGAGGAACTGCTGTTGACCTTGCCCTCGGCGCGGGCCCCCGGGGACGGGACGCGGTGGCCGAGATTGACATGAACGCGGTGAGGCATTCGCCGGAACAGTAGAAGGACTAGACCAGTGGGGTCAATGGTTCGGACCAATTCGCACGTCCGGAGTGAAGGGCGATGTCCGGCCCTCGATGCGGCCTGTCATGGCCTGGTTGTTGGCCTGGATGTGGGGGTCGGCCACATATTCACGAGAGAAGTGAAGTGAACGGTCGTGAACCTGGTGACGTGCGGCACTTCGTCGGGCATACTCGCTGCAACGGCCCTTGGTGAGCCGCGTTTCGCGACCCGAATCGCCGCCCGTGGCCGGGTAGTCAGAACTCCGGCGGCTCCCCACCCGATGCGACCGCCGCAGCGCCCGACAGGGAGGAGAGCGACGACATGTCGGACCGTGCGCCGCACCAGCAGGTGGAGCGTCAGTTGCCCACGGAGGAGGCCCGCGACCTCCTCGCGCTCGTCCGCGAGATCGCCCAGCGTGAGATCGCCCCGGCGGCCGCCGAGGGCGAGGACGCCGGGCGGTTCCCGCGCGAGGTCTTCACCCTGCTCTCCGAATCCGGCCTCCTCGGCCTGCCGTACGACTCGGAGTTCGGCGGCGGCGACCAGCCGTACGAGGTCTATCTCCAGGTCCTCGAAGAGCTCGCCGCGGCCCGGCTCACCGTCGGCCTCGGGGTCAGCGTGCACACGCTCGCCGCCCACGCCCTCGCGGGGTACGGCACGAAGGAGCAGCAGGCCGAGCACCTCCCCGCGATGCTCGGCGGCGGACTCCTCGGGGCGTACTGCCTCTCCGAACCGGCCTCCGGCTCCGACGCCGCCTCGCTGCGCACCAAGGCCGTGCGGGACGGGGACGGCTGGGTGATCGACGGCGGCAAGGCCTGGATCACCCACGGCGGCATCGCCGACTTCTACACGGTCATGGCCCGCTCCGGCGGCGAGGGCGCCAAGGGCATCACCGCCTATCTGGTCCCGGGTGACGCCGAGGGGCTGACCGCCGCCGTGCCCGAGCGGAAGATGGGCCTCAAGGGCTCACCCACGGCCCAGCTCCACTTCGACGGCGTGCGGGTCTCCGACGCCCGCCGGATCGGCGAGGAGGGCCAGGGCTTCGCGATCGCCCTCTCCGCCCTCGACTCCGGCCGCCTCGGCATCGCCGCCTGCGCGATCGGCGTCGCCCAGGCCGCCCTGGACGAGGCCGCGGCGTATGCCAGGGACCGCCGCCAGTTCGGCCGCCCCATCGCCGACTTCCAGGGCCTGCGCTTCATGCTGGCCGACATGGGGACGCAGATCGAGGCCGGCCGCGCCCTCTACCTCTCGGCCGCCCGGCTGCGCGACGCCGGGCTGCCGTTCTCCCGGCAAGCGGCCATGGCCAAGCTGTTCTGCACGGACGCCGCGATGCGCGTCACCACGGACGCGGTCCAGGTCCTCGGGGGGTACGGCTACACGCTGGACTTCCCCGTAGAGCGCCTCATGCGCGAGGCCAAGGTCCTGCAGATCGTCGAGGGCACGAACCAGATCCAACGCGTCGTGATCGCCCGGCACTTGATAGGCCCGGAGTCGCAGTAGCCCCCGGCCACGAGGTCACCACTGCCCGCCCCACCTAGCCCCCGGCCCCGACGTCACCACTGCCCGCCCCACCTAGACGAGTCATTCCG
>NZ_JASCIS010000014.1 GCF_029968015.1 Streptomyces luteolus | reverse complement strand
GCCCCGGGGGGCGGGGGGGGGGGGGGCGGGGCGGGGGGGCCCCCCCCCCGCCCCCCCGCCCCCCCCCGCCCCGCGTCAGGACGCGGACGACCCGAGCTCGCCGCGTACCGTGCGCGCGGCCGCGACGAGGTTCTCCAGGGACGCGCGCGTCTCGGGCCAGCCGCGGGTCTTCAGACCGCAGTCCGGGTTGACCCACAGGCGCTCGGCCGGGATGGCCTCAAGTCCCTTGCGCAGCAGGGCCGCCGCCTCCTCGGAGCTCGGTACGCGCGGCGAGTGGATGTCGTACACACCGGGTCCGGCCTCGCGCGGGTAGCCGTGGGCGGCGAGCTCGCGGGCCACCTGCATGTGGGAGCGGGCCGCCTCCAGGCTGATGACGTCCGCGTCGAGGTCGTCGATGGCCTGGACGATGTCCCCGAACTCCGCGTAGCACATGTGCGTGTGGATCTGCGTGTCCGGCCGTACGCCGCTGGTGCTGAGGCGGAACGCCTCCGTCGCCCAGGCCAGGTACTCGGGGTGGTCGGCGGCGCGCAGCGGAAGCGTCTCGCGCAGCGCGGGCTCGTCCACCTGGATCACCGAAGTGCCGTTCGCCTCAAGGCCGTCGACCTCGTCGCGCAGGGCGAGCGCCACCTGCCGCGCGGTGTCGGCGAGGGGCTGGTCGTCACGCACGAAGGACCAGGCGAGCATCGTGACAGGACCGGTCAGCATGCCCTTGACGGGACGGTCCGACAGCGACTGGGCGTACGACGTCCAGCGCACCGTCATCGGCTCAGGGCGGGAGATGTCCCCGGCCAGGACCGGCGGCCGGACATAGCGCGTGCCGTACGACTGCACCCAGCCGTGCCGCGTGGCGAGGTAGCCGGAGAGCTGCTCGGCGAAGTACTGGACCATGTCGTTCCGCTCGGCCTCGCCGTGCACGAGGACGTCGATGCCGGTCTTCTCCTGGAAGGAGACGACCTCGCGGATCTCGGACCTGATGCGCTCCTCGTACCCGGCGGTGTCGATCCGCCCGGCCCGCAGGTCCGCGCGTGCCGTGCGCAGTTCGCCGGTCTGCGGGAACGAGCCGATGGTGGTGGTCGGCAGCTGCGGCAGGCCGAGGTGGGCGCGCTGCGCCACGGCCCGCTCGGGGTACGGCTGTGAGCGGCGCGCGTCGCCCTCGGTGACGGCGGCAGCGCGGGCGCGGACCGCCGGGTCGTGGGTCAGCGCCGAATGAGTACGCGACGCCAAGTCGGCCCGGTTGGCGGCGAGTTCGGCGGCGATGGCGCCCGTGCCGAGGGCGAGACCCTTGGCGAGCGTGACGATCTCGCCGGTCTTCTCCTTGGCGAAGGCCAGCCAGCGCAGCACCTGCGGGTCGATGTCCCGCTCCAGGCCGGCGTCGAGCGGCACGTGAAGCAGCGAGCAGGAGGCGGCCACGTCGACCCGGTCGGCGAGGCCGAGCAGGGTGCCGAGGGTCGCGAGGGACTTCTCCAGGTCGTTGATCCAGATGTTGCGCCCGTTGACGACGCCCGCGACCAGGCGCTTCCCGGGCAGCCCGCCGACCGCCGCGAGCCCGTCGAGGTTCAGGGCCCCGGCCCCGGTGAAGTCCAGGGCGAGCCCCTCGACGGGCGCCTTGGCCAGCACCGGCAACGCCTCGCCGAGCCGGTCGAAGTACGAGGCGACCAGGAGCTGCGGCCGGTCGGTGAGAGCGCCCAGGTCGCGGTAGGCGCGCTCGGCGGCGTTCAGCTCGGCCGGGGTGCGGTCCTGCACGAGCGCGGGCTCGTCCAGCTGCACCCACTCGGCGCCCGCCGCGCGCAGGTCGGCCAGGACCTCCGCGTACACCGGCAGGAGCCGGTCGAGCAGCGTGAGCGGGTCGAAGCCGGCGGCGACGCCGGGGGCGGGCTTGGAGAGGAGCAGGTAGGTGACCGGGCCGACCAGGACCGGGCGGGCGGTGAGGCCCAGCGCGAGGGCCTCCTTGAGCTCGGCGACCTGCTTGGTGGCGTCCGCCGTGAAGACGGTGCCGGGGCCCAACTCCGGTACGAGATAGTGGTAGTTGGTGTCGAACCACTTCGTCATCTCCAGCGGCGCCACGTCCTGGGTGCCGCGCGCCATCGCGAAGTAGCCGTCCAGGGCGTCGGCGTCCACGGCGGCGCGGTGCCGCTCGGGGATCGCGCCGACCATGACGCTGGTGTCGAGGACGTGGTCGTAGAACGAGAAGTCGCCGGTGGGGACTTCGGTGAGGCCGGCCGATGCCAGCTCCTGCCAGTTCGAGCGGCGCAGTTCGGCGGAGGTCGCACGCAGCGTGCCGGCGTCGACGCGGCCCTTCCAGTAGCCCTCGACGGCCTTCTTCAGCTCCCGGTTCCGGCCCTGCCGGGGGTAGCCGTACACGGTGGCCCGTGCTGTCGCGGCCGCGGTCCTGCTTGTCTCGGTCCTGCTTGCCTCGGTGCTGCTTGTCTCGTTCCCGCTGGTCACGGAGATCTCCTTCGCGAGATGAATCCCTGAGATCCCGGTGCCGGGACGAGAGCGCGAAGGGGTGACGGACCGGGCGCCGCACACGCGCCCCGAGGCACGGCCGTCCGCCTGGTATGGTCGCCGACCCGCCCTCGAGGTCACCGGGATGTCCGCGCACGCGTCGTACGCACACGGGCAGTTGGCAGGTCTTCGGACTCGCGGGCGCGCCTCGCACCTGTCGTACGAGACTCCTACTGGCCGTCGCTTCCCAGGACCACTTCCTCGGACCCAGTGCTTGTGACGGCGGTCGTTCCCACTCACCGCTGCGGGGCAGTCCCGGATTCCCACCGGGTTCCCTCTTACGACGCCTCCCGCCTGGCGGACGGGGCGAACCAGCTGCGTGGGTCAGCCTACGGGGCGGGTGGGCCGGTCGGGGGGTGAGGTCCGGATCGCGGACGTATCGGGGAGGGCGTCATCGACTTCCTGCCTGCTCTATGTGCGCGACGAACGGACTGGGTTCGCCACTCCATGACACTCGCAGCGCCTCGCGCGCCCGGGTGCAGGCCACGAAGAGCAGGCAGCGCTCGCGGAGCAGATCTGCCTCGTGCTGAAGGGGGTCGACTTCGGCCGGCGTGATCTCGCGTGCGAAGGGGAGGGCGCCTGCTGTGGTGCCGAGGACGGCGACAGCCCGAAATTCAAGGCCCTTCATGGCGTGCATCGTGGACAGCCGCACGCCTGGTTCCGACGCCCGGGCCTGGCCCCTGACCCGCAGCACCGGAATCCCGCTCGACTTGAGCTGCTTCTCCGCTTTGTCGAGCAGCAGATTGAAACGGGCGCAGACACCGATCTCGGAGGCGGACAGACCGCCGTCCACCCAGCTGCGGACCTGTTCCACCAATGCCGCCACCTCGTCCTGCTGGCTTGAATACCCCTGCGCCTCTGGCCGGCCGCCACGCAGCAGCGAACGGTACCCGGCGAGAGTGTCGTGGCCGTCACCGTCCAGGGCATCGACCGTCACTGGAGCCAGCAACTTCGAGGCCCAGGTCAGGATCTCTTCCGTGGAGCGGTAGTTGACCCGCAGGCGGAAGCTGCGGCCCGCGGTGGCGACACCGAGGGAGGTGAGGCTGACCCGGGAGTCGTAGATGCGCTGATGCGGGTCGCCTGTGAGGAAGATGTCGTCGGGGCCGGGAGCGACCACAGCTCGCAGCACGCGCCACTGGGCCGGATGCAGATCCTGTGCCTCGTCCACCACCACGTGCTGATGGGTGGGGCCGTGTTCGGCAAGGAGGTCGGCGGCGCGAGCGCAGATGCCCAGATGTGTGATCTCGCCGCCCTTACGCAATGACTGCTCGAAGAGTTCGACGGCGTCCCAGAGCAGATTGCGGCGGGCCGGTCCCAGCGCGGTGCCGCGCCCCCGCCGTGGGGCGGAGAGGTAGGACACGCGGTCTCGCAGGTTCTGGCCCAGGATCACGTGTCGGTACTCCTGGGCCAGGAACTGTTCCGTGAACGGCAGGTTCAGCCGGCGAACCACGTTCGTCCACAGATGACGCTGCTCGCGGTCGCCGACCGGTTGGGGCGCCCGTGCATCGTGGGCACGGACGACACCAGTCGCGTGGGCGTCGACGGTCGTGATGTCGACGCGTCGGAGCAGCTTCTCGTCGCCGTCGAGCAGCAGGTCCAAGCTGTCGCGCAGTCCGGCCGCGAGGGCGTTGGTGTAGGTGGTGAGGAGGACGCGGGAGCTCTCGTCGCGGCTGAGGAGGTGCTTGACCCGGTGCAGGGCTGCCACCGTCTTGCCCGTACCGGGGCCTCCGGTGACCTGGACCGGGCCGCCGTAGGAGGTGCGGTAGGCGACGCGTCGTTGCGAGGGGTGCAGGAAGACTCGCCAGGCCGCGAAGGGCTGGTCCAGCGCTTCCTGAAGCTCGTCGGGGCCGGCGATCAGACGGATGCGGGCCGGAGTGTTGGCAACCGCCGTGGCCAGGTTGTCCACGTGTTCGGCAGGCGCGTCTGCCGGGCGTCGGTGGGCGACGACGTCCCGGTACACGTCCTCCGGACTGAACTCCTCAGCCAGGTATTGCAGTACTTCGAGCTGGTCCTCGGGGAGCAGTGTGGCGAAGGCCTCCAGTTGAGCCTTGTCAACGATGGAGCGCACGGCGCGCAGCACCTGGTTGTCGACGCCGAGCTCGCGCAGGGCACCGTCCGAGATCTTGGCGAACAGTAGCTGGGGTGCGCTGCGGGCGGCCTGCTCGTAGAGCGGGGTGAGCTGGTCGATGGCGACGGCGTTGCGAACTTCGAGGCCGCGGGTGGCGGAGTTGGTGGAGTAAAGGCGCTTGGCAGCCCAGCCGTACGCATCGTCATGGGGGAGTACGTTGACGAGAAGGAAGATGTCGCTCTCGTCACCGGGGCCAGGGGCAAGCACTACGCCGCGCCAGAAGTCGTTGATGCGGATGGTCCGCATGCGCTGGTCCCGGGCGTTCTCGACCGACTCCAGGTGGAGCCCCTTGTCCGCGTGGAGTTCAGCGACGGTCAGCTGCTGGAACTTGGCCATGGCCTTCTTGACGCCCGCTCGGACGGGCTTCTCGACCTTTTCGTAGCCGTCCCAGAAGCTCTGGGCCAAGGCGAGCTGAGGCAAGGTCTTCCTCCTTGGGTGCTGGGTCAGTTGGGTCGGGTTGTGTGCTGCGGGAAGCCGTGGCTTGCAGTGAGTGTGGCGGCGAGCTGCCGGAACGTGGTGAGTAGTTCGGCGGGTTCGCGGTCCAGGTCGAGGACGTGCCGGTACAGCTGCACACCGGGCAGTCCGGCCGGTGTCGCGACTTCGTGTGCGGTCCTCGTGGTGTCTCCGGCTGCGTAGACGAGGTGCCCCTTGGCGAGGCCGAGCACAGTGCAGTAGGCGAGCATCTGGTACAAGTCCGCATTCGGGTAACCGCCTTGCGCCTTCTGCGTCTTGTACTTCGCGTCGACGACTGCGACGGGGCGTGTGCCGTCGGCGGACCGGACGGTGAGGTCGGGGCGCATGCGGACCAGCTGGGCCGTGTCCAGGTGCAGGGGGTCCTGCAACCGGGCGGTGAAGCCGAGTTCGCGTACCGCCTCCAGCAGTGCGCAGGTCACGAAGTCCTCGAAGAGCACGTTCATGTCCAGCAGGAAGCCGGTGAGCGGTACGTCGCCCGGGTGGTGTTCGGGAGAGGTGCCCCGCAGAACCGCTTCCGCAAGGCGCAGCGCGGGCTGGTAGCGCGCGTTGAGCCGGCTCGGCGTCCACCTCGGCAGGGCCTGTCCTCGGACCAGCGGCGACGCGTCCGCGAGCCGGAGTCGCTGGTGCGCGAGGCGGCGGCGCACGTGACTGGGGATGCCGGGTACGCGCAGCAGGGACTCGACGGCGCCGCGCAGGATTCGGTTCTCGGCCGTGTCCGTGGAGTAGTCGTCGTACGCGATCTCGACGGGCGGTGTGCGGCCGAAGTGGCGCCGGATCTGCTCGGCTTCACGGATGCGGCCGCGGACCACGAGCGCCGACTCCTCGACGCTCCGGTATCCCTGGAGTACGCCTTGACGCAGGGCCAGGTCGATCTGCCGCTCGACCGCATGGGCGAGCGCGGGGACGACGTCGTCATGGGTGCCGGAGTCGATCGGCGGTCCGCCGTCGCGCCAGGCCCGTTCCGGGCTGAGGCTGAAGCCGAGGAGGAAGAAGAGGCGGCGCACTGGAGTCTTCGGCGTGATACGCAGGGTCAGGCCCGGCCCGGGGCGGCCCGGAACAGGTACACGAACCGTCCCCACGGTGCTGCCGGCTCGCAGTGTCCAGTGCCCCGGCCTGAACGGATCTGGGGCGGCGCTCTCCAGGACCCGGGCGGCGGCGATGGCCTTGCCGGTGGCGGTGTCCAGCGGCACCGAGGCGGCCGGGGCGTGTTCGCGCAGGCGGATCTCCTGTACCGGGGCGGCGGCGTCGGGCGACGTGGGCGCCTCGGTCACGACGGAGACTTCCGCAGCGTCGTCAGGCCGTACCGGCGCTCGATGTCCATGCCTTCTCCGTAGTGGTGCTCTTCGAGCAGAGGGAGGATCTTGGTGCGCCAGGTGCGGTCGAGGCCGCCCTCGCGGTGGACGGAGGGCTTCATCAGGTATGAGGGGCCGATGGCGAACTCTTCCCCTCCGATGCGTTCGTTGAGGGTGTCGAGAAGCCGGGCGGGCTCCTGGTCGTGGCCGTGCCGGTGGAGCCAGCGGGACAGCAGGCCACGGGTCGGCTCGGTACGCGGGGAGAGCTCGACGAATGCGAAGCGGCGGCGCATGGCGGTGTCGACGAGGGCGATCGACCGGTCGGCGGTGTTCATGGTGCCGATGATGAACAGGTTGGGCGGGAGCGTGAAGTCGTCGCCGGAGTACGTGAGTCGCACTGACCGCTTGCGGTACTCGAGGAGGAAGTACAGCTCACCGAAGACCTTCGCCAGGTTGGCCCGATTGATCTCGTCGATGATCAGGAAGTGCGGGATGTGCTGGTTCCCCTCGCGCTGGGCGAGGTCGGCGAGCTCCCGCAGAGGCCCGGCCTTGAGCCGGAACGCCACCTCGCCGCTGTCCGGGTCCGCCTCGGGGCGGAAGCCTTCGAAGAAGTCCTCGTAGGCGTAAGAGGGATGGAACTGAACGAGGGTGACCTGCTCGGGGCCGCCGCCGAAGTGCTCGGCGAGCTTCATCGCGAGGTAGGTCTTGCCCGTGCCGGGCGGACCGTAGAACACCAACTGCCGTTCGTCCCAGAGCAGTTCGCGCACGTCGTCCAGCCAGGCCGGATCATGGAGGAGCAGGTCGCCGGCGAGCGCGGCGGTGGTGGGCGGAAGGGTCAGCTCGCGAGGTGCCGTTTCGGTGGGCAGGTCCCCGATGTCGGCCACGGGAGGCGAGGGAGCGAGTTCGGTCAGCGTGTCGGCGACGTTCGTGAGGTCGATGACGTCGTGCTGAAGGGAGAGACGCTGCTGGAGGCCTTCGGGCAGTTCCTCGTAGGCGTGGCCCTTCTGCTGCCAGGTCACGGTGCGTCGCAGGTTGGACAGTGAGCCAGGGGATTCGTTCTGCACAGCCTCGCTGGTGATCTCGCCGATGTAGAGATTGCCGTCGGACAGAGTCGCAACGGTGTCTCCGATACGCATCTGCGTGACGAAGGCGTGCAGTTCATCGACCAGGCCGCGCTTCTGGTGGTATGAAGCGGTGCCTTCGTATCCGCCCTGGACGTAGCGACGCAGCGCGCTTTTCGTGGGATCGGGTTCTTCCAGCTGCGGGAGGTGAGCCCCTGAGAGGGAGACGAACCCTTCGGGAAGCCACAGGCGGCGGACGAGATCCCGCCCCGAGACGTTGGAGCCGCGCACGAGCCAGGACTTGTGCGGTGCGCGCCAGCTGGGCTTCAGGAAGTCGGCAAGCTGGTGGCCGTCCGCGTTGCGCCAGGAGGTCGGCCCGCTGGCGCTGTAGCCGAGGACGATGGAGGCCGCGGCCGATGATGAGTTGCAGTCGACATCGGTGGCGGTCTCCCACTGCCCGGGCCAGCGCGTGGAGTCGACGAGCGTGCCGTCCGCCCGCAGGGCGGCCCGCCGGCGGCGGGCGTACTCCGCAATGCCCTGCCACTCCTTGCCCGACACGGCCGAACCCCGGTTCAGCCGGAACTCGCGCGAGCCGTTGTTCCCGACGGTGTCCAGGACGCGGCCGGTGGCCGTTCCCGTTCCGTCAGGCAGCTGGAGACGGAACTCGGAGCTGTCGGTGAGCGGCATGAGGGTGCCTTCCGTCTGGCGTGTGGGCGACGAGTAAGAGGCAACCCTACATGTTGACAGTGTCAATGGGTCGACATGGTGGATATTCGGCCATGGCCGGATCGAGCCGACTCGATGGTCTGACGTTGCGGGCGGCTGTACGGCGAAACTTGCCGGCAGTCCCGGGTCTTGAGTGTTCAAAAGCGGCATGAGGCGAAAGCGGCTAGCCTGTTGACGATGTAAACAGGCTGGCTCTAGAGTCTCTGACGTCGCCACGGCCCTCAAGGGCTGTCGAGACACCTGGTACGGGAAGGGGGCGGCGTGGACGAGGAGCTTGGCGCTGGAGCGGCGCGGTCGGAGATCGTGACTCAACTCCCCGCTGTCATCAAGCGCTTGAAGCGCAACGCTGCGCGTGGAGGCGCCGTCAGCGAGGTCGCCTTCGCCGCGGAGGCGGACCGCTTGGGGCTCACGACCGACGGGCAGCGCCAGGGCTTGCGCCGTGGTCTCGCTGCCATGGGCATTCGTGTCCAGCTGCCGAGTCAGGGGGTGCCCGGGCAGGCGGCTTCCGGTCTTCGCTCCGCCGTTGCTGCCGACCTCCCCAGCGTCGCCGCGCAGCGACTCGCTGCTGCGCGGCGCATGCTCGCTCGTTACAAGGGTTCCGATGGAGCCGTGAGCAAGCTTGCCCATGCCGGCGTCGTGCGGCTGCATGGACTGGGGGATGCCGACGCGCGGCAGTTGAGCGCTGAGTTCCCGATCACCAAGCCGCTCCCGGCAGCACCCTCGAAGCGCATGGGGTCTGGACGTCCGGCCTCCCAGCCTTCCTCGCAGCGAGGCCGGGGCACGGGAAGGGGCGGGGCGGCCGCGTTCTCCGCCCTGGATCCGTCCCTCGCCCGTGCGGTCGACGCCGCGAGGGCGGTGCTTGAGGAGGACCGGTGGCGGGCCGAGTCCGGACGGTTCCTGCTCAAGGCCGAGGAGGAAGTCGGGCTCGCCGTTCTTCTCCGCGGCGCCACAGGGGACTTGAGCCGCGACGTCCCGGCGGATGAGCTGGCTGCCCTGGCGCGCGACAGCGAGCGGCGGCGGGCCTACGAGTGCCTCGTCCTGCACAACCGGCGCCTCGTGTGGAAGCTTGTCCAGGCCTACCAGGGGCATGGCCTCGATCTGGAAGACATGGAGCAGCACGGGATGCTCGGGCTGATGCGTGCGGCCCGCAAGTTCGATGCGACGAAGGGCTTCAAGTTCTCCACGTACGCCTCCAGTTGGATCAGGCAGAGCATCACGCGTGCCCTTGCCGACGAGGGCACGGTGATCCGGCTGCCTGTGCACATGCATGAGAAGGTGCAGAAGGTCGCGGTGATCGAACGTCGGCTCGCTGTCCAGGGGCGCGCGCGGACTGTCGAGAACGTGGCCTTCCTCGCTGATCTGACCTTCGAGGAGGTCGAGCTGGTGCGGAAGGTCAGCCGTACCACCGACTCGCTGGACCGGATCATCGGCGACGACCTGGCCCTCGGGGATCTGGTGATCGGCCCGAGCCGGCTGCCCGGACCGTATGCCGTGCTGGTCCGCAAAGAGTTCCAGGAGCGGCTCCGTGCAGTCCTGGAGACGTTCGGCGAGCGCGATCGCCACGTCCTCGTACGGCGGTTGGGTCTCGACGGTGACGAGCCGAGCAGACTCGAGGAGATCGGCCGGGTCTTCGGCGTCACGCGTGAGCGCATCCGGCAGGTCGAAGGGAAGGCGAAGATCGTCTTCCGGATCCGCCTTGAACAGGCCCGGCTCATTCCGCCGCCCAGCTCCACCACGTAACGCGGGTGCCGCTCAATCCCAGCGCCCCGCTCTCACCAGACCACCGAAGGACCTGCCGCCCATGGACCCCCGCCAGGAACTCGTCGACTACCTGTACCGTCGCCTCGTCGGCCCGGCCGAAGGGACCGACGAGGTGCTCGACGCGCCACCCGACCGCCAGTACCTGATGGGTACGCTCTACCCGCAACAGGCTGACATACAGGGACACTTGAACCGCGCCGGGGAGGATCCGGAGGCGGACGGCGCGGAACGTGACGCCCCCGACGTGGCACCCGCGGGCAATCCCGTGCCGGAGGCCAACAGCTGGCTGCCCGCCTCACTCGGGCTCAGCTTCTACACCGACGCCACCCGCATCGAGGTGCACTGCGGCGCAGCCCGCTACGAGACCAGGAAGGGCACCCCCGGACGCGGACGGCACTGGCAACGCATCCCTCTGCCGCCGGAGCCGCACACCGCCGAACCCGGCCAGGACACCATCCACGCACTGGACAAGCGCGCCGAGATCACCGTCCACCGCCGTTCCTACGGTGACGGCACCCTGGTCACCGTCGGCCTGGTCAATTCTGCCCGCCACGACAGCACTACGGGCAAGGCGCCGAACTGGGACGACATGCTTTTCCAGTGCGAGCTGACCGTGCGTCCCCTCGACGGCACCGTGCTGCCCTACCCCAGTGTCCGGCTGGCCAGCCGCGACCCCGAGGAGCGCGAGCTGCGCCTCCAGTACCGTCACGTAGTCACGCACGCCGTCGGCCACGGCTGCGCCGTCCGCGAAGACCACGCCGAGGACGGCTCGGTCACCGGGCTCGCCGTCGAGTCCCTGCCCCGCGCCGAAGTACCCGCGATCCGCGCAGGCGGCCCCCTGGACACGCCCGCGCTCGTCCTCTCCCACCTCGCCGACCCGAACGTCCACCGTGACCAACTGCGCGAAGAGCTTGCCGAGTTCGCCGCCGCCTACCACGCCTGGTACGTGGGACAGCGCTCCGTCGAGCTCCCCGCCTGGGGGCAGGAGGCGGCGGACCGCATCCTCGACCGCATCGGCCAGGCCGTTGCCCGCGTCGAGTCCGGCGTACGCACCCTCTGCGACCCTGAGCGTCCCGAACTCCTCGCCGCCTTCCAGGTCGCCCAGCGCGCCATGCTGCTGCAGATGCGCCACTCCGCACCCGACCAGGCCGGAGAGCGGCGCCATCGCTCAGAACCCGCCGCCATCGACCCGCCCGTCGACGCCGACGCCACCTGGCGCCCTTTCCAGCTCGCCTTCTTCCTCCTCGCCCTCGACGGTGTCTGCGACCCCGACCATGCCGACCGCGAGATCACCGACCTGATCTGGTTCCCCACCGGCGGCGGCAAGACGGAGGCGTACCTGCTCCTCGCGGCCTTCACGATCGCACTGCGCCGCATACGTATGGACGGTGGCGGAACGGCCGTCCTGAGCCGCTACACCCTCAGCCTGCTCACCACCCAGCAGTTCCAGCGCGCCGCCACGACCATCTGCGCTCTGGAGAAGCTGCGCCGCACCGAGCCCGCACTCGGCCTCGGCACGGAACCGATCACCATCGGCCTGTGGGTGGGCGACCGGACCACCCCCAACAAGTACGAAGCGGCCAAGACCGCATTCGACGAACAGCGCATCGCCACCCACCCCGGCGACGTCTTCATCCTGGACCGCTGTCCCTGGTGCGGCACCCGCATCATGCCGGAGCGGCGTTCCAGCGTCCGCGCGGACTACGGAGTCCGGGCCGAGGCCGACCGGTTCGCCTTCAACTGCCCCCGCGACGCCTGCGCGTTCCACCGCGAGCTGCCTGTCGCGGTCGTCGATCAGCACCTGTTCGAGAAGCCGCCGACGTTCGTCCTCGGCACGGTCGACAAGTTCGCCCGCCTCGCCTGGGAACCCGACTCCGGCGCTCTCTTCGGCGCAGGCACCGGCAACCCGCCCCCGTCGCTGGTCATCCAGGACGAGCTGCACCTGTTGACCGGACCGCTCGGCAGCACCGTGGGCCTCTACGAGGCCGCCGTTCTGGAACTCTGCACGGACCGCGCAGGCCGCCCGCCGAAGATCGTCGCGGCCACCGCCACCATCCGCCGCTCCGCGGAACAGGTCCGTGCCTTGCACCACCAGAGCGTCCAGCTCTTCCCGCCGTCCGGACTCGACGCCCGCGACAGCTTCTTCGCAGTCCCCGACCACGACCGCCCCGGCCGCCTCTACCTCGGCGTCATGGCCCAGGGCCACACCGCGGGCCGCGGCTCCGTCGCCACCACGGCCGCCATGCTCCAGGGAGCCCACCAGCTGCCCGAAGAACATCGCGACGCCTACTGGACCCTGGTCGCCTACCACCACAGCCTCCGCGAACTCGGTCGCACGGTCACCGCCGCAGGCGACGACATCCCCGCCCAACTGCGGGGCCTCGACGAGGGCCAGGGCATTCGCGCCCTCACCGCGGACGACGTACAGCAGCTGAGCAGCGACCACCCCTCGCGCGCCGAGCAGCCGATCCTCCTCGACCGTCTGGAGAAGCCCTGGACGGACCCGCAGTCCGTCTCCTTCCTGCCCTGTACGAACATGCTCAGCGTCGGCGTCGACGTGCGGCGGCTCGCCTACCTGCTCATGCAGGGCCAGCCCAAGACGACCGCCGAGTACATCCAGGCCACCAGCCGCGTCGGCCGCCACCGCGTTCCCGGCCTGGTCGTCACGTACTTCAACGCGACCCGCCCGCGGGACCGTTCGCACTACGAGACCTTCGGCGAGTACCACCGATCCCTCTACCGCTCCGTGGAACCCGCCAGTGTCACCCCGTGGTCCCTGCCCGCCCGCCGCCGCGCCCTGCACGCGGCGCTCGTGATCCTCGTACGCCACAGGCTCGGCCTTGCCGCCGAGAACCAAGCCGGGCACATCACCGCCCACCGGGCCGAGGCCGAACACCTCGCTGACGCTCTGGCCGCCCGTGCCGCGATCGCCGAGGGCGACACCGTACGGGCTGACGTCCGCAGGGAGCTGGGCGACCTCCTGCACCACTGGTGCTGCCAGTCCGAGGAGGCGCAATCCCGCGGCCAGGACCTCTACTACCGAAGCCAGGGCAAGGGCCGGCACAACCTGCTCAAGGGCTTCGAGCAGCGCTACGGCCTGTGGGAGACCCTCAACTCCATGCGCAGCGTCGACCGCGAATGCCAGATCACCGTGACGGGGGCAGGACAGTGAAGCGAAAGATCCGCGTACGCCAGGCACAGACGGTGCTGCCGTTCGGTGTGGGCGCCGTACTCGACGTCCAGGGAGAGTCGTTCGTCGCAGCGGGCATCGAGGCGTGGCCGCAGAACGGCAAGACACCCATCGCCTCCGACCGGCTAGCCGCCCGCCTCGGCGCCACCGGCTTCTACGCCGCCCCGCACACCCTCAACGACCGCTATGACGACCCCGACCGCCCCGGCGCCCCGTACGTCCGCTTCCCGGGCTGGCTGTTCTGTGGCGCCTGCCGGTCCATGGTCCGTTTCCTGTACGAGCACGAGCGGCCGGGAGAGCCGCCCGTCTGCGTCTCCTGCGCCGCAGCGCCCCGACTCACACCGATGCGGTTCGTGCGGATCTGCCCGGACGGGCACCTTGACGACATCGACTGGTGGTACTGGGCGCACTCCCAACTCGATCCGGAAGAAAGGGACTCGTGCCCGGACGCGGGGAGCGGCTGGAAGGCCAGGCGGCTGCGGTTCCTCGTCGCCGACCGCGCGTCCGGCCTCGAAGCGCTCTCCGTACGCTGCGACGCCACCCACGCCAACGGCGCATCCTGCGGAGCCCAGCGGGACCTGCTCGACGTCCTCGGCCCGCAGAGCGGCCGTTGCGCAGGACGCAACCCCTGGCAGCGTTGGAGCGCGCGCGCCTCCTGCAACCAGCAGGTCCACCATGTGCAGCGCACCGCGGGCAACGTGTACTACCCAGTCGTCCACTCGGCCCTCGACATCCCCGAGACCACCGCGCCTCAGCGCACGGAGGACGACACCGCCGCGGCCGTACGGGCGCACGACTGCTGGGACCTGCTGCTCACCGCCCAGGGCACCCCGCGCGCGGACACCTTCCGCGCGCTCATCCAGGAGGACACGGAAGCGCCCGACGACCTGATCGACTTGCTCGTCGCCGAGGCCACTGGCACCCCGGCGCCGCCCCACGGAGCCACGCCGACGGGGCCGTCTGCTGTCCCACTCGACCTCAGCCGCGACGAATGGGATTCCTTCGCGGCACCCCAATTCCCGTCGGCGTCCGCAGAGTTCGCCGTACGCCGCGGCAGCCTCGGCCTCGACGGTGACTCGGAGCCGCTCTGGGCCACGCTCAACGCCCATTTCGACGGCGTAGTCCTGGTCGACCGGCTGCGCGAGGTCCGTGCGCTGACCGGATTCCGCCGCCACACCCAGGCCGGCACCCTCGTCCCCGCGGACACCAGCGGCCGCCGCCGCTGGCTCCCGGCCACCGAGGTGTACGGCGAGGGCCTGGTCCTCAGCCTCGACGAGCAGCGTCTCAACACCTGGGAGCAGGATCCGCGCGTACGGCGGCACGTTCAGCAGATCGGCGGTGACCTGGCGGGATCATTCCGCCGCGAGCAGCTCGCCGAGACCACCGGCAGCGAGCTCTCGCCCCGCTTCCTTCTGCTGCATACCCTCGCGCACCTGCTGATCCGCCAGCTCTCCTTCGACTCCGGGTACACCACGGCCAGCCTGCGCGAACGCGTCTACGGGCGGCCGGAGTTCGGGCAGCGCGGCCTGCTCGTCTACACCGCCGCAGGGGACGCCGAGGGCACGCTCGGCGGTCTCGTCCGCCTCGGCGAGGCGCCGCATCTGGCAGAGACGCTGGTCCGCATGCTGGAGGCCGCGGCCTGGTGCTCCGCTGACCCGCTGTGCGCCGAGCACACAGGCCAGGGCTTCGGCAACCTCAACCGGGCTGCCTGCCACGCCTGTTGCCTGCTGCCGGAGACGAGCTGCGAGACCAACAACACGCTGCTCGACCGCGCCCTTGTCGTCGGCTCGGCCCGCGTCCCCGGCTTCTTCGCGGACGTCCTCGACGCGGGCCGGGAGTCGGCCGCCGCCATCGCGGCAGAGCTGGGGCGACGCCCATGACCACCGTGCACGCTCCGGTCCTCCACCACGACCTCACACCGGTTCAGCGCGACTGCCTGGAAGCACTCCCACTGTCAGGCCACCATGTGGTCGACGGCCCGCCGGGCAGCGGCAAGAGCCTCCTGGCCGCACACCGCGCCGTCCATCTCGCGCTCACCGGGCACCCCACCGTCCTCCTCACCCGCTCCAACCTGCTCCGCCAGCTCCTGCACCACACTCTGCAAGGCCTCGCGATCCCGGCCGCCCCCGTCGCCGCCTCCACCGCCCACGCCTGGATCCACCGGCGCTTCGGCCGCGCCGCGACGGGCACGGAGGACGGCTGGTTCGACTGGCACGCGCTCGCGCTCCACGGGGTGGAAGCGCCGGGGGCCCCGCCCGTACCCGAGGACCGTCCGCATCTGGTGATCGACGAGGGCCAGGACCTGCCGCCCGGCCTCTATCGCCTTGCCCGGCTGACGGCCGCGTCCGTCACGGTCTTCGCCGACGCATGCCAGCGCCTGACGGAGACGAACTCCACGCTCGACGAGATCGCCAAGGCCCTCGGCCGCCACACCGGACGGGCCGCGATCGGCGGCAACCATCGCAACACCCGCGAGATCGCGGCCCTCGCCGAACGGTTCCGCGTAGACGGCGCACGCCCCGCACTTCCGTCCCTGCGAGGCGAGGCGCCCATACTGCGGGGCTTCACTGGCCTTACACAGATCGCCGATGAGGTAGCCGAGTTGAGCCGATGCTATCCCGGCGACCGCATAGGCGTCATCGTCAACTCCCTGCGCACCGCAGCGGATCTGCTGCGCATCCTGGAGAAGGCCGGTCTCGCCCACGCGCCCCAGCTCTACAGCTCAGCGGCAGCCGCCGGCCGCTACCGCGACCTCGACCTGACCCGACCCGGAATCGTCCTCGTCCACCGCGCGAGCGCCAAGGGCCTGGACTTCGAGACGGTCGTCATCCCCGACACCGAGACGGACGCCGCCACTGACCCCACGGCGGCGGAACTCCGCATGACCTACTACGTCATGGTCACGCGAGCCCGCCGGCGCCTGGTCCTCGGCTGGCAGGGCGAGCGGATGCCGCGCCACCTGGAAGGACTCCGCTCGCACTAACAGCTTCGGCGGTCAGCTGCGCCACGACGGTCTTCCCGCTGGGCGGGTACGGCACGGTCTCCCAGTGATCGCACAGTGCGGCCACGAGAAGCAGTCCGTGCCCGCTGGTACGGGGTGCGGTACCGATGGGCTGCACATCAGGGAGGCGGTCCCCGCGGGCGTCGGTGACCTCGATACGGAGGCGGACGGACGCCGGGTCATAGGCGAGCGCGAGCCGGAAGTCGCGGCCCGGCACCCGCCCGTGCACGACGGCGTTGGCGGCGAGTTCGGCGACGACGAGTTCGGCACGCTCCGTGAGATCGGGAGGCGCACCCCAGGCAGTCAGCTCGGTGCCGGCGAGCCGCCTGGCGAGCCGGGCGCCGCGTGGGGTGGCGGACAGCAGTTGCGAGAACTGCCTTGATACGGAGGTGAGTTGAGGGGTGACCCGGTGGTTCATGGGTTCAGCGTGGCTGCTGATTCCGGGTACGCGCGAGGGGCGCACCCCGTACGCTGAGTCAGCGTACGGGCACTTGGGGTGGACGGTACGACGGGTACGTGGTCACGCTGGGTGGATCGATCGCGGGGAACCGTACGGCGCGCGCGGGCACGACGAGAGGGGCGGCTGATGGGCATCACCGAAGAGGTGGAGGGCGGCGGTGTACCGGACCCGTGCGGCGACCTGTCGGGGGACCGGGAACCCCATCCGTCCGACAGTCTCCGCACGTTCGGCGCGGTAGTCCAGGCCCTGCGCGAGTACGCGGGGCTGAGCCGCGCCGACCTCGCCGACCGGGTCAGGTACTCCAAACACACCGTGGAATCGGTGGAGTTGGGCCGCAGAATGCCCGATGGGACGTTCGTGGAGCGTGCGGAGGGAGCACTCGGCAACACGGGCGCGTTACGGAAGGCCGCCCGCCACCTCACGCGTGGCGAGGTCGGACTGGCCGTGTGGTTCCGCCGGTGGGCGAGGCTGGAGCGGGAGGCGGTGAGCCTGTGCACGTACGAGTGCAGGCTGGTGCCGGGTCTGTTGCAGTCGGCTGCATACGCGCGGGCGGTGTTCGAGGGCACGATCCCGCTCCGCACGGATGCGGAGCTGGAGGCGCAGTTGGCTGCCCGGATGGAGCGCCAGAAGCTCATGCGCGAACGGCCGACGGTGCCGTTCAGCTTCATCGTTGAGGAGCATGTGTTCCGGCGGCGGTTCGGGGGTGTTGAGGTGATGCGGGGGCTGTTTGATCATGTGTTGGAGTTGAGTGCGCCTCGGAATGTGACGTTGCAAGTGGTGCCGTTGGAGGGTTCGTTGCATGCGTGCATGGATGGCCCGGTGCAGGTGCTGGAGACAGCAGATGGCCGACGGCTCGCGTACTCCGAAGGGCAGAAGAACGGCCGTCTGATCTCCGCCCCTAGCGAGGTGAGTGCACTGTGTCAGCGCTATGACACACTGCGGTCGCAGGCCCTCAGTCCCACGGAATCCCGGGCCTTGCTGGAACGACTGCGAGGAGAGCTATGAGCAGCGGTGGCGGTGGCGGTACGGCGGAACTCGCCTGGTTCAAGTCGAGCTACAGCGGCAGTGAGGGCGACAGCTGCGTGGAGATCGCGATCGCTGAACAGGCCGTCCACGTAAGGGATTCGAAGGACGTGAGTCGTCCGGCTTTCGCTGTGGGCCGGGGCGAGTGGGAGCGGTTCGTGCGCTCCGTCGCTTGTAGCTGAGGTGTGTCTTCTGTGTCCCGGGTGGCCGATGTTCCGTCCACCCGGGACATGCTGTTTTTCAGCTGTGGCGGGGGCCCTGGCCGGGGGGCGGGTTGAGGGTCGAGCGGTACGTGCCGTTGGCGGACTCGTCGAGCGGGGTGTCCAGGGTCAGGCCGGCCGCTGCCATGCGGTCGTACTCGGCGAGGATCAGGTCCTTGGTGCGGTACGTGCCGTGGGCCGCCTCGTCCTTGCGCTTCACGATGGGGAAGGTGTCGAGGATGTACGCGGCGTCCTCGCGGGAGATGCCGTAGAGGTGGAAGAACAGGGCGTCGAGTTCGGCTCGGATGATGGCGCGGCGGTCTTCGTCCCAACGGAAGGGGGCGCCTTCGTCACCTAGGTCGCGGGCGAAGGGGGCCATGTCGTGGGCGGTGTAGGTGAGTTCGAGAAGGCGAGGAGTAGTGAATGGGGTGTGTGGACCAAGTTGAGCTGGTGAGACGACCGGGAGCTGGCGCCAAGTAAAGAACTTCATGCTGGTTCCGCCGAGCTTCTGGCGGCTAGCGAAGTCAAAAGCCATTGATGACCGACAAGTCATCAATGCGGCCACGTCCTCTGCCGAGCCCGTCGGGAGCTCAAGGAGGAACTTGTCACCTACCCCCGATCGCGGGACTACGACGGTGATGGCAGTGCGTGAGTCGGTAGATCGGCAGACGTCTCGCCATCCGGGAAGCCATTGGTGGGCCCAACCGCGCTCGGCAAGGCGTGAGGCAACCCCAGGGTCGTGCTGCTCCTTGCCGTGCTTGTCGAACTTACCGTTGGGTACGTCCTGTTCAGGCACCCAGTAGCGGGGCATGACAGTGACTTCTGGATCCTGCTTCTCGGCGGGTACGAAGTCGCGGGTCTCGCTATCGCTGGTGTAAGTCGCCCAGCGATGGTCGTAGTGGTGCAACATCTTCGCCTCGTACAGCGGCAGCAGTCGCTCCTCCCCGCGCACCAGTACATTCCTGTCTAGACGCCAGCCGTCCTCGAGCATTGACTCCAAGGTTTCCCCGTTGGAGGCCGAGGGCCGGAAGAGGTGAGAGTCGTGCGACATGTGGAACATGGCCATGAACGACACGCCCCACGGATTGCCGGTCTCCCTGTCGGACTCCTTGAGGAGGACCGGCACGCGGCGGTAAATGCCGAGCGTGATCTCCGCGTCGCGGCGTGAGCGGAAGACCGGGCAGGTGCCAGTGTTGGGGTTGAGGAGGGTGATCTCCTCCGGGGTGAGGGTGAAGACCTTGTCGGGTGCCTCGACTTCGGCCGGGTCACGGAGGAAGAAGGCGAAGCGGGCGGCCGGTTCACGCAGGCTGCGACCGGCGAGGGACAGGACGCAGAACTTGAACGAGCGATGCACGTCGGGGAACAGTGGCTGTGCGTTCTCGAAGTCGAACAGCGCAGCCAGCGACCCCGCCGATACCAAGTCCTTGAAGAAGTACTGCGTCCGCGCATCCGTTGCGATACCCGTCGGGATGATGACGCCGGTGCGGCCGCGACCGGCCGTCAGGATGCGGTCGGCTTCGGCGAACAGCGCGTACAGGTTGAGGTTGCCCTGGCCGGTGAGGGGATAGCGGCCGGAGATGCGCAGGAAGTGGCTCTCGCCGTACACCCTGCGCTTGGCGGCTTCGTAGTCCTTGTACAGCTGGACGGTGTCCGGGTCGTCCTTGAGCGCGCGGATCTTCTTCTTCCGCGCCGCCGTGTTGTTGGTCGCCGCGATCTCCGGCGCACGTACCCCGAAAAACTCCGTTTCAGGGAAGTTCACACTGTCCCACGGCGGATTCCCCAACACCGCGTCGAATCCCCCGGCCCACCCCGTCGCCGTGTCGACGCCTGCGCCCGATTCCGGGACAGCGAACACCTCCGGGAACTCCAAGTGCCAGTGGAAGAATTGGTATTGCCCGCTCAGGGTGAGGACTTCCGACAGCGTGGCGTCACTGACCGCCGACGTGTCACCCGCGAGCAGGCTCCGCACGACATCCTGCGTCGGAGCTTCAGGCGCCCCCTCCTCCTTCGGCCAGACGAACGCGGCACACCACGCGTCCGCCATCTCACGGTCGCGCGTGTAGGCGGCGGAGTTCACGTAGGCCTCGTACGCGGCCTGCTGGGCGTTGACCTGGCTCAGCTTGTTGGCCGGGGCGTTGGTGATGCGGGCGAGTTCGGTGGCGTAGCGGCTGTTGCTGGGGACGGTGACCTCGACCTCGGCGAACAGGTCGCCCTGGCCGCCGCGTTGTGCCTTGTTGCGCTTCTTCAGCGCGGCCGCGTACTTCTTGTCGTCGCCCTCGATCGCGTCGAACGCCTCGTCGGGCACGCCTTCCGCGAGCAACGCGGGCGTCGTGCCGAGCAGTGCGTTGCCCTGCTTGACGTGCGCGTCGAGGAATCCCAGCGGCTTGCCCGGCTCCAGGGCTTCGAGCCACAGCGACACCTTGGCCAGGTCGACGGCCATCGGGTTGAGGTCGACGCCGTAGATGCAGCGCGCGACCACCTCGTGCAGCGCGTGGCGGACAGCGTCGACGGTGGGCTCGGGGTTGTGTTCGCGTACCGCGGCGACGCGCTTGGCGATGCGGCGGGCCGCTGCGACCAGGAAATGGCCGGAGCCGCATGCCGGGTCGCAGACCGTGAGAGAGAGAAGTTCCGTGACGATGTCGTCGGCCGGGTCCGGGCGGCCTGCTTCGGTGGCGCGCTGTTCGCCGCGCTTGACGGCATCGTCGAGCACGGGGTCGAGCGTCGTGTCGAGGAGACACTCGATCAGTGAGGACGGGGTGTAGTAACTGCCCGTCGTCTTGCGGGTGTTGCCCGCCACCCCGACCAGTTCGAAGCTGCGGTCGGTCGCGGAGTGCTTCGGCTCCAGTTCCAGGAGGGACTCGTAGACCGAGCCGAGTTCCTCGGCGTCCAGGTGGCGGTAGTCGACGGTGCGCCAGCGGCGGGCACCCGGGTCGCGGACCTGGGCCAGGTGACGTACGGCCTTCAGGAGCGACTCGTTGGACAGCTTGAGGCCGTCCAGCGGGGCGTCCGTCTCCGTGCGTGAGAACAGGCCGCCGAGGCCAGGCAGGGCCAGCTCTGGGCGGCCGCCCTCCGCGCCGAGAGCGTCGAGGACGATGCACAGAGCCTCGTACTGGTCGCCGTGCGCCGTGCCCTGGCGGCGGCGGGCCCGTTCACGCAAGCGGGCCGAGGAGAAGTAGCGTTCGTACGCCTGCCGTTGGCGGTCATCGGCCTTCGGCTCCAGGAGAGCGTCGCGGTCCTCGGCCACGAAAATGAACAGCAGGCGGTAGACGAGCCGCAGCAGGGCCTTGCGGAGGGCCTCGGGGTCGACGTTCTCGCGCAGGCGCGTGTTCTCCGGGTGGCGCAGGAAGCCGGTGCCGAGGACCGTCAGGGCGTGCTCCACACCCAGGCGCAGCTGGTCCAGGGCGCGGGCACCGGACGTGACGGCCTCGGCCCGCCACTTCTCCAGCCAGCACCCCGAAGCCGCCGCCCCCTCAGGAACCGCGAACCGCGAAGCGTGCAGTACGTGGTACAGCAGCACGAACTCGCTGAACAGCTCGCCGTCGAAGATCGCTTCGAGGTCGAACTCGACATACGCGGCCGTCGCGAAGGACGAGGAGTCGCGCAACAGGCGCAGCCGGCGGCCGTTGGTGAGGACCGCCCACAGGTGGGCCTCGGTGCGGTTGAGGCAGTCCTGGAGCATCGACTGCGGCGGTACCTGGCCGGGTGCCGGGCGCTTGTCCAACTCCTGGTTCCAGGGCAGGAGATGAAGGAGTGCCGGGCCGTGCCGGTGGCTGACCGGGAAACGCGAGTTCGGGTCGGTGTCGGCGCGCAGACCGTCCGGGCCCACCTCGGTGAGCGTGCCGTAGTCCAGCTTGCGGAAAAGCTGCGCGAGCCAGTCGGTGCTGGCGCGGCCCGTCGGGTCGGCGGCGACCGCGCCCGTCACGGGGTCGGCGGGCAGGGCCGTGCGCAACTCGCGCCAGAGCGGCTTGAGGTACTCCCAGGCCCGCTCGGCCTCGTCGCGTACCGGAACGGACGCGGGCAGGCCGTAGTCGGCAGGCCTGGTGCCCGGCAGGGTCTTCGCCTCGGCGATACGGAGCAGCATGTCGGCGGGAAGCAGCCCGCCGACGGTGGTGACTGCGGTGAAGGCCTGGGTGGTACGGGTGGTCGCGGCGGACATCAGGCTTCGGCTCCAGCGGTCGAGGCGGCGGACACGGCGGCCGGGTTGGCGGGCAGGTAGACGTAGGCACCGAGGATGTCGGCGGGCTGCTGCGGGACGACCTTGAGGCCGCGGACGATCTCGTCACCGGCCTTGCGGACCCGCCGGTGCGAGGCGGCCAGTTCGTCGGCGAGCTGCTGCCCGTACTCCTCCACATGGCCGGTCAGGACGTCCAGTCCGGTGAGGGTGCGGGTGATGTGGTTCCGGGCCAGCTGAGCATTGGTGTTGGCGCTCGCGGAGGCGCCGAGCAGGGCGGCCGCCTCCTCGCCGGCGAGCCAGTGCGCGCGCTGCGGCAGGCCCTCGAAGGCCAGCAACCGGGCGTCCTCGGCCACCAGTTGACGCTGTCCGTGCCGGGACGGCAGCGTCAGATGGAAGCGGTAACGGACCAGGAGCAGCGTGGTGCGCGTCGAGACCGCATCCGTGGTGACGACGCCGCAGCGCCGGGCGGGGCGGGGGCCATGCGCGTTCACGTCGAGCGCCGCGTCCAGGACGTACGCGGCGAGAGCGCCGATCGCCGGATCGGTGCGTACGAGGGCCGCTTCGCCGCGGGCCACGGCCGGATCGCCACGGAAGGGGATCTGCCGGTCCTCCTCGACGACGGCAGAGCCGAGCTCCGCGGCCAGACCGTCGCGCAGCCCCGCCGGTGCGCCGCCGACCTGCGCCGTGAAGTCGCCCGTGCCGTCGCGCGGGTCACGCACCAGAGCGTCCAGGCCGCGCAGGGCGTCGAGAGTGAAGTCCCGTACCTCGTCCGCACCGCCGAGTGCGGCCCGTACGGCGGCGACCTCGCGGGCGACTTCCTCGGGGTGGACAGAGCGCTGGGCGTACTTCGACCGGGACGTCTTCTCACGCTCCGCCGCCGAGTTCCAGTCCCGTTCGATCCGGTCGAATGACTCCTGCACGCCCGGCATGTCGAACAGCGTCTGCTGGGCGCCCTGACGGCCGTGCAGCAGCAGCCATTCGACGAGGGCGTCGGTCACGCCGGAGGCCGTCTCGTCGGGGACGGAGACGGAGATCCCGAGGTCCTTCTGGATCTGCCGGTGCTTCTTGAACAGCACGTCCAGGACCTTGCCGTCGATGCCGTTGTCCTCACCGAACATGGTGATGACGCGCACCTGGTCCCGCTTCTGGCCGTAGCGGTCGACGCGGCCCTCGCGCTGGTCGTGCCGAGTCGGATTCCACGCCAGGTCGTAGTGGACCACCGCGTCGAAGTGATGCTGGAGATTCACACCCTCGGAGAGGCAGTCGGTGGCGACCAGGACCCGGCGGGCCGCCGGATCGTCGGCTCCGGTCGCGCCCAGCTTCTCGATGCGCTCCAGACGCTGCTGCGGCGACAGCGTTCCCGTGACGGCGGCGACATGCACCTTCTTGCCGAGCGCTCCCTTCCGGAGCGGCTTGCCGTCCTCGTCCGTCGTACCGCCCAGCTCGTCGGCGAGGTACTCAGCGGTCGGGATGTAGCGGCAGAACACGATCGGGTTGAAGCCATCGGCGAGCAGCGCCTTGAGGTGCTTGACCAGGGCCTTGAGCTTCGCGTCGGAGTCCCGGCCCGCCAACTCGGCGGCCCGCTGGGAGAGTTCGGCCAAGCGGCCTTCCGCCGCCTCGCTCTCGCTCGCGCCGGGCGCTACGTCGAAGCCCTCAAGCGCGTCGCTGTCCGCCGCGTCGCTGTTGAGCGGGGCGCCGAGCGTGTCCGCTTCCTGGGCGGTACGGGCGGCCGCCGACGCCGACCGCGTCTTCAGCGTCTGCGCCGCGGCACGGGGTGACGACACCATCGACCGGAGCAGGGCGATCACCGACCACCATGCGATGCGTGCCTCGCGCCTGCCCTCCGCCCCTGCGGTCCGGACCCGCTCGGCGGCGTAGGCGATCGCGTCGTCGAGCAGCGCGCGGTACTCCGGCGCCAGCTTGTAGGGCTCGTCCTTGGTCCAGCGGTCCGACGGGAAGGCGGTCCGCTCGGCGAGCGAGTCGTCCGCCAGGCCGTCCTCCTTGGTGAGGTAGTGGCGTACGTCGGCGCGCTTGCGGGCCACGAAGTGCTCGGCGAGCCGCGCCCGCCCGGCCGGGTTCTCCAGGTCGACGTGCGCGAGGTCCGGCACGACCAGGCCGAGCAGGTTGCGGAACGCGGACTCCTTGCCGGAGTGCGGCGTCGCGGTGAGCAGCAGGAGGTGGCGGTCCTGGTCGGCGGAGACGCGCTGCAGCAGCTCGTAACGGAGCTGGTTCGTCCCGGACTTGGAGCCGGAGAGCGCGTCGTCGGCAGAGACGCACGTGTGTGCCTCGTCGACGATCACCAGGTCCGGACAGTGCCGGACGAAGTCCTCGCGGTGCCGGGTCGACTTGATGAAGTCCGTCGAGATGATGGTGTACCGGTACTTGTCGAACAGCGACTGGCCCAGTTCCAGGCCGCGTTCAAGCCGTGACACGGTGGACGAGAGCACCAGCTCCGCGTCGATGTTGAACTTTCCGCGCAGCTCTGCCTGCCACTGTTCCGCGAGCGCCGGGGAGCACAGCACCGTCATCCGGCTCGCCTCACCCTGCGCGAGCAGCTCCGAGGCGATGAGGCCGGCCTCGACGGTCTTGCCGATGCCCACGTCGTCCGAGATCAGCAGCCGCACTGTCCGCTGCCGCAACGCCATCAGAAGCGGCACCAGCTGGTAGGCGCGCGGCTCCACGGCGATCGACGCCAGCGAACGGAACGGGCCCGCGCCGGACCGGAAACCGATCCGCAGGGCCGTACGCAGCAGACCTGCCGCGCGCTGGTCGCCCAGGTCGTCGGCGCTGGGCGCGGCGAACTCGGCGGGCCGCACGTCCTCGAACGTGGGGAAGACGGCCGCGATATCGTCGTCGCTGCCGCCGAGAGGCCGCAGGACGAGCATGTCGGCGGCGCTTTCCGGCAGCACCACCCATTCCCGGCCGCGCGCGGCCACCAGGGAGCCGGCGGAGTACGTGAGGCTCATTCGGTTCGTCAGGTCCTTTGCAGCGTGGTGGACGTTGGTCGGGGTGGTCAACGGAGCTGGAAGTAGCCGGAGTTCGCTGCGACGACGGCGTCCCAGTCCTCTCCGGCGGCGAAGCGTACGACGTCCCATCCAGCGGTGAAGAGCCGGTCTTCAGCCCCTTCGTCCCGCGAGGCATCGGCCGCGACACCGTTCACGTCGACGAACAGAGCTACGTTTGCGTCCGGCAGGCGCAGCACGAAGTCCGGCCTCGCGGCGGCGTCACCGACGAGTGGTTCCTTCTCGTCCGGGAGCCTCAGGCCCTTGGCCCGCAGCCAGGCCAGCAGATCCCCTTCGGCGACCAGAGCAGCGAGGTCCGCCTCCAGGGCCGTAGGCGCGGCGTCATCCGACAGGTGCGCGGAAAGCCGCCTGAACTGCTCCGAGCGGGATTCGCCCCGCTCCTCCTTCACCGTCGTCGCCGACGCCAGGCGCAACAGCAGCGGGCCAGCAGCCTGGCGGCTCAGTTCTTTGTGGTGGCCCTGATTGCCGTAGGTGAGCAGGCACTCGTAGCAACCGCGGGCACACGGCCCACCACCCTCGGGTCCGCCGTGGTCTGCGCCGTCGTCAGGATCGAGGTGGCAGATGGCGAGGGCAGCACGCGCGGCCTTGGCCAGCGCGTCCTTGTCGTGCTGGATCCGGCGGAGCACGCCGGCCCCGCCCTCGGCGGCCTCGGTGAACAGGAAGTAGCGGTGCGGGCCGTCGTCCGGCGGCAGCAGTTCCGCGGTGAGCTCGGAGTCCTCCAGCTCGAACGCCGTCTCGATGCCACGCTCCAGCGCGTACATGAACGACAGTGCCACAGAACGAGGTTGGGGCTCGTCGAGCGTCGCAACCAGGATGTTGCGACGGTCCTCGACGTACGGCAGGACCCGCTTCTTGCGGCGCTTCTCGTTGCCCTGCTCGTCTACCACCGGCAGACCGCTGCCCTCGATGGCCTCGGCCGCCGCCTTGTCATTGAGCCACCGGCCATCTCCGAGATCCAGCCAGTAGCCGTCCGGCTCACCCGCCTTGTCGCGGACCCGGCCCAGGTTGGTGATGCGTACGGTCGCCGAGTCTCCGTAGTCGAGTGTGAGCACTGGCGCCCCGCCGGCGTCCCCGACCTGTGAGGTGAGGCGGCCCTTGCGGTCGCCATGGTCCTGGAAGGCGTACGACGTCTCCAGGCGGAAACCGGCACGGCGCCGCTCCTCCTCGTCGGAGGAGATCCGCTCACGCGGTGTGGTGTACACGGTGTGCAGATGCAGCAGGCCCTTCCGGGACGCGCTCAGCTGCTCGTTGCACATCCGGCACAGGTCAGCGGGGTCCTGGGCATCGTGGTGGTAGCCGCAGGAATCGCAGCGCTTGGCCTCGGCTGTCGCAGGATCGCCGGAGGCGTCCGGCGGCAGCTGGACACGGGTCACCTGGTAGCGGGCGCCCTCGTGGTAGATCAGCGCTCCCGGGCCGAACTCGCGGATTGCCAGGAACCGGGGTCGCTGCAGGTAGTCGCCGTCGGCGTTGCGGCGGTTGCCGGAGCGCGGGATATACGCGGCCAGCGGCAGCCTCGGGAAGCTGTAACCCGGCAGGAAGCCTTCGGACGCCAGATAGCGGTACGGGTTGAAGTCGCTCATCACCGACTTGGCGTCGGTGGACCGGTTGAGGAGCAGCGCGGTCTGCGTCTCCGCCTCACGCCTGCGGGACCGGGCCCGGGCATGCTCGCCCGGGCTCAGCGAGTGATCGACCACACGGCGGTTCTGCTCGTACTGGTCGATGACCGCGGCACGGAACAGCTGCCGCCAGCGGTCGAACGCCGCGTCGAAGTCGGCGGGAGCCGCCTTGACCTGGTCCTCGATCCACTCGTCGTACCACCACGTGGTGTCGCTGAACGCAGGGACCAGCGGGGCGAGTACGGCGTGCGCTGCGGCGACGGCACGCCGCTGCGCCTGCTCGTCCAGGGAGTCGTCCCGCACATCGGCAAGCAGCGGCAGCGGCATGTCCGGATCGGGGCGCTCCTCGTCGTCCGGGTCGTAGGCGACGTCCACGATGTCGGGGATGGCACGGCCGAGTTCCAAGCCCGCCTCCGCGAGCCAGATGCCCCGCAGGTGTGAGCGGACCAGGTCCTCATTGGCGAGATCCAGGCGAGGCGGGGCGACCTGACCGGCCACCATGTCGCGGGAGCGACGGAAGTAGTACTGGTCGTGGCTGTTGCCGGTGGCACAGTACGTGGTGACGAGCGCGGGCTGCCCGGACCGTCCCGCACGGCCGGAACGCTGCGCGTAATTGGCGGGCGTAGGCGGCACGTTGCGCATCATCACCGCGTTCAGCGAGGAGATGTCCACGCCGAGCTCCATCGTCGGCGAGCAGTACAGCAACGGGAGTTTGCCCTTACGGAACTGGGCCTCACGCTGCTGCCGGTCCTCCGGCGGCACCTGCGCGGTGTGTTCACGTGCGTACAGACCGGCCAGCTCCGCGGCGGCCTGCTTGTACAGATCGCGGAAGAACGGGTTGACGCGTGGCCCTTCACCGCTGCTGTATGTGCGCGACAGCGGGTCGAGTGCCCCTGTCTGGCCGTCCCCGGCCCGCCAGATCAGTGCCGCAGCGGAGACCCGGAAGCCAGTGCGGGTCTCGGCCTTCCGGCGCCGGAACGCAGGTCCTGATGGCTCCGGCCCTACCTGCACCTCCTGCACCAGGCCGGCTGTGGTCAGCACGCCGAGCAACTCTTCGATGACAGCCTGGACATCGTCCTGATGAGCCTGACGCAGTGCCGGAATCACCCGCTTCAGATACCGGCCGAACTTGCCCCGCGGTGACAGAAACAGTGCCGAACGCTCCATGCCAGGCTTCGAACCGTACGGATATGCCGTGCCCACGCTCGGCCGGTCGCTGTCGGACAGCACCCACGGGTCGATCAGCCGCTCCTCGCTCGCCCCCTTGAGCGTGTCGAAGTCCTCACGGAAGAACTGCACGTCGATGGCGAGGGACCGGCGCATGTAGTCGAGGAGGTCCCGGCACACCTCGGCCCGCAGGGACGGCTCCGCGTCCCGCAGTGCCTGATGCGTACTGGCCCAGCGGTCCTGACGGCCCGCCAGCCAGTCCAGGTCCTCGTAGTCGATGCGCAGCAGACCGCATTGCTCCAGGTTCGGCATCGTGATCCGCCAGCCGCGCTCCAGATCGCGGTACAGGCGGTAGCCGATGACCTCGCGAAACGTCCGGGTGGCCCGCTTCTCCAGACCTGGCGCCATGTCACCCACGCCTGTGTATTCGTGCGGTGCGAGCCCCATCACTTCCGATACGGCCTCGGTCAGGTCGTCGTGCGAAAGACCCTCCTCCGGAGCTCGCGCCGCGGCCAGGTAGAGCGCGCTGCGCAACTGTGTCACCTGGGCGAAGTCGTTGAAGTGACCGGCCTGCAGGGACGCGTCCTGCCGGTTGTCGACGAACGTGAGGAGCTTGCGCGCCTCCTTGGCGAGCACATCCTCCGGCACCGACCGCAGCGATTTCACGATGGACGCCGAGATGACGGAGGTGGCCGACGACCGGCCCTCCTGGTCGAGCGTTGCCAGCTTCGCGAAGTCCTTGCCGCGGGTCTGCTCGTACGAGATCTGGCAGTGCAGGCAGAACAGAAACGGCGCCGGGATGAAGGCCGCCACCAGGCCCCCGCCGGACTCCACTCCGAGCGGGTCGACGACGACGCGCTTCGGCAGCCGCTCCCGGAACGACTTCTTGACGACGTTCACACCCTGCGCGTCGGGCTCGAGCCACGACTCGGGAAGGCGGCGGTCGTCGACCGCCTTCTGCGGGTCGGCGGGCCATTCGTAATCCTCGCCTGGCGTGCCTACGTACAGATAACCCTCTCCGGAACGGCCACCGGAGGCAGAGGTGTCACGGCGCGGTTCGTAGCGGAACGTCCCGCTGTCGTCGATGCGCCACACCGTCATGTACTCCTGGCCGCACTCACGGCAGAACGCCAGCGGGAACAGCGGCTTGCCGCCACTGCCCGGCTGTTCCAGTTGGTAGGTGCGAGTCAGCGGGCGGCTGAGCGGGTCTTCCAGGGTGGTGTAGACCGTGTCGCCCTTGGAGAGGAACTGGTGCAGCCGGAACGCGAACAGCGGGCGCTCGGTCACCGGGTGGTTCGCCTGCGAACCAGCCTCGAGCGTGGCCTTGATCGCCTCGGCCACGAGCTCTTCGTCCACCCCACTCGCCGCAGCGAGTTCGGCAGCCGCGTCCTCGATGGTGCCGGGGGAGCAACGGCGCAGCCGACCCGAGCCCTCTTCCTCCTCAAGCCCGAACCGGGCCTCCAGCCAGCGTGCAAGGGGGTCCTTGGTGAGCGCGTCGTACGCCCGGGGGGCCGCTGCGGTGCGGAGCCGATCGGCGCTGACGTCGGCCGGTGCCGGGTGCTGTGTCGCGCGCACCAGGGTCTCGCCGATCACGCGGTGCGGATAGACCGTCGTGCCGAAGAGACGGCCCGCGACCTTTGCCACCTCCCGCCGCTGGTCCTCCCAGCTGCCCTCGGTGGACATCGTCGCGGACGTGCCGATGCACTGCAGGCCCGCCGCCGCCCGGCAGGCCTCGCGGACGCGGCGGATCAGGAGCGCGACATCGGCTCCCTGCCGGCCGCGGTAGGTGTGCAGCTCGTCGAAGACCAGGAATTCGAGGCCGCTCGCCATCTTGATCAGGCTCGCCCTGTCCTTGGGGCGGGTGAGCATCAGCTCCAGCATCACGTAGTTGGTGAGCAGGATGTCCGGCGGGTTCTTGCGCAGTTCCTGACGGTCTTCGTCGCTCTCCTGGCCGGTGTAGCGGGCGAACGTCACGGGCTCGCCACCCGCACCGAAGCCGTGCCGCAGGTACTTCTTCAGCTCCTCCAGCTGCGAGTTCGCCAGCGCGTTCATCGGGTAGACGACGATGGCCCGCACACGCGCGGGAGCCCCCGGCCCCTCCTGCTCACGCTGCTTCAGAACCCGGTCGACGATCGGGACGATGTAGGAGAGCGACTTGCCGGAGCCCGTGCCAGTCGTCAGGACATATGAGTCACCGGCCTGGGCGGCCTCGACCGCCTCGTACTGGTGGCGGTGGAACGTGAGCGGCCGCCCGGACGGGCGCGGCGCATCCTCCTTTTTGCCTGCCTGGAAGATCTCCGCGCACTTGGGGTGCAGTACGCCGTCCCGCACGAGGTCGGTGACTTCGCCGCCGGGCTCGAAGAACGGATTCAGCGACAGCCACGGGTCGGGCCACTGTGACTTGTGCGCCAGGTCGTCCTCGAGGAAGCCCGCGATCCTGCCGTCCCGGATCGTCGCCGAACTGCGGGTGAAGTTCTCGTACTCGTGGACCAGGTCCCGGTGGATACCGAAGACGTCCATGGCGTCCGGCACCTGCCGGGCTCTCCGGGGAACGGGCGGCGGCACCGGTGCGGAAGGCGTGGGGATGTCGGCGCGCAGCCGCGCCACCGGGTCCATGGCAGCCCAGTGCGGTGCGAGCAGTTCGACCGCCGGGTCCGGATGCAGCGCGAGCGGCACCAGCGCTTCGCGAACCTGCCCTGCGTTCTCCGGCCGGTTCGCCGCGTCCTTCTCCAGTAGCCGGGCAATGAGGAGCACCAGCGCCTCAGGCAGGTCGGGACGGATCACCGTCAGTGAGGGTGGCGGGTCCTCCAGGTGCTGGCGGGAGAGGTCGAAAGCGGTGTTCCGCGTGAACGGGGGTTTGCCGACGAGCAGTTCGTACAGCACGCAGCCCAGCGCGTACAGGTCGGCGGCTGCAGTCACCTGCTCGGCACGGAACTGCTCCGGCGCCATGTACCGCGCGGTGCCGACCGCGACACCGGTGCTGGTGAGCCGCGCGCTGTCCGGGTCGTCGACGATCCGGCCCATGCCGAAATCGAGGATCTTGACCGTCCCGTCCCGCGTGAGCATCAGGTTGGCGGGCTTCAGGTCGCGGTGCACGATGCCTGCGGCGTGCGCGGAGGCGAGGCCGGCAGCGAGCTGAGCGCCGATGGCCGCGGCCCAGGACACGGGCAACTGGGGCTCCTCACCGATCAAGTCCTTGATCGTGTCCCCGTCCAGGAGCTCCATCGCGAGATAGGGCAGACCGCTCCCACCGTGCTCCGGCGCCCTGTCGACGCCGCCCGCCACCAGATGCGTGAGGTGGGGGTGGTGGGGGGAGAGCCGCCGCATGATGTCGACCTCGCGGCGGAACCGTTCAACTGCCTTGTTGTCCTCGGCCGTGTCGACGGCCACACCGGTGCGGCTGCGCAGGATCGTCTTGAGGGCGACCCGGCGGGAGGTGGAGTGCTCCGGCTCATCAAGGTCGATGGCCTCGTGGACCTCCCCCATGTTGCCGCGTCCGATAGCTCGTGTAATGCGGAACCGTTCGGCAACAGTCTGCAGAGCCACGGGCACTCCTTCGTAAAGCGGTCTGCTGGTGAAGGCACGCCTGTACCCCCTGCGGCATAAGGTACACCTCGACGCGCCACCGGCGGAACAAGTATTGCGTTGACGTTGTCAACGGATGCAGTGATGGAGGTCGTATGCGAGCTAGGGCCTCCCGTACCAGTCGCCGCCATGCGCGCACTGACGACGGGATCCGTCCCCCGTCAGTGCGCCCTGTATTGCCTCCTGGATGTCATCTGGCCCGTGTACGGTGTCAACCATGTCGGACCCTGTTGCTTCCGTCCCGGGCCAGCCCGACGGTCTATCCGCCGCGCTCGTCACCGGTGCTGAGATCGCCCGCCTAGCAGGAGTGACCCGGGCAGCCGTCTCCAACTGGCGCCGTCGGTACGGTGACTTCCCCCCTGCGCAGGGCGGTAGTGCGTCCAGCCCGCTCTTCGCCTGGCCGGAAGTGCGTGACTGGCTGGAACGCCGCAACAAGAGCCAGGAAGTCTCCTTGGAGGTGCAGACCTGGCAGGCGCTTCGAGCCGCCTACGGCGACTCCGCCGCGGCTGGCGTCGCAGCTGTGGCCGCCCACCTGCTGAAGCAGGCAGGCGGAGGAGACGCTGAGGCAGTGGCGCTCACCTATGGCCCACAGGGCGCCGAGGTCGCCGCGGCCTCGCTGCCAGAAGCTGCTGCCTCCGCCGTAGACCGCCTCGCTGCCGAGAGCACGGCCGCTGAGGCGTTGGAAGCTCTCGTCGAAAGATTGACGGACTCGGCCCGTCGGTCCGGATCCGATCAGTTCACAGCCCCGCGAATTCTGCGGGCCGTGGCTCATTTCGCCCCCGACTCGGAACCGGGGCAGTCCGTCCTCGACCCGGCCTGCGGAATCGGCTCGCTCCTCCATGCTGTTCAGTCCGAACGGGACCTGATCCGCGCCGGCCAGGACGTCGACGCGGACTCCATCCGTATCGCCCGTGTCCGCTCCATGCTCTCGGGCGGCTCCGGCGCCACCTTCGTCGAGGGCGACTCCCTGCGTGCTGACGGCTTCCCATCCCTGCAAGCCGACCTAGTGGTCTGCGATCCGCCTGTGGCCGTCACCGACTGGGGGCGCGAGGCACTCCTCATTGATCCCCGCTGGGAGTTCGGTACACCTTCGCGCGCGGAAGGCGAACTCGCCTGGCTTCAGCACGCGTACGCACACACCGCACCGGGCGGTCATGTCCTCATGGTGATGCCTGCCTCCGTCGCCTACCGCAAGGCCGGTCGTCGTATCCGGGCCGAGCTGGTCCGGCGCGGCGCCGTACGCAAGGTCGTCGCCCTGCCCGGCGGGGTCGCCTCCGCGCACTCGTTGCCCGTGCACCTGTGGTTGCTGCACCGGCCGGTCGACGCGACCGAGCGCCCCGCCACCGTCACCTTCGTCGACCTCAGCGGCAATGCCCCCGACGGCAGTCTCGAACCGACCGAGCGGCAGCGCGCTGAAATCCCGCTCATCGATCTGCTCGACGACGACGTCGACCTCACCCCGGCCGCGCGGATGCCCGTCGGGCGTGGCGAGCTAGCCGCTGAGTTCGAGCAGGCCCGAGCTGAACTGGTTTCTTCCCTGCAGGAGTTGGATGTGACCGCCCCGCGGCTGCGCCCCACCGAAGGTGCCGACCTCTGGGGCGGGGCTACGGTGAGCGTCGCGGACTTGGTCCGTGCCGGTCTGGTCGAGCTGGGACCGGAGGGGCCTGCCGTCACCGGTGACCAGATCGATGCCGACTACCTCGAAGGGTTCCTCCAGTCCGGGCCCAACCTTCGTCGAACCACGTCACAGAGCGGCACCTACCGAGCCGATCACAGAGGCTCCCGCATTCCTCAGTTGGACCCCGCCGAACAGCGGCGCTACGGCGAGGCGTTCCGCGCTCTGCGTGAGGCTGAGGCGCAGGCGGAGAGGTTGGCGCTGGCGGCACGGCGCATGGTGGAGATCGCCCGTGAGGGATTGGGGAGCGGGACGCTGGAGCCGTGGGACGACTCCGCGCCCGATCGCCGGACCTGACGTCATGCATCCTGCGGATACCAGCGGAGTTCCACCGTATTGCCCTCCGGGTCCCGCACATAGATCGACTGGGCGTCGCCACGGGCGCCGAAACGGGGGACCGGGCCTTCGAGGACCGTCAACTCGCCCGTGTCGATGACCTCTTGCCAGTCGAGCGGCTCGACGACAAGGCAGATGTGGTCCACGTTGGACTCGCCGCGCGGGCGGGCGAGGAGGTCGATGATCGTGGTCGGGCTGACCCGCACGGAGGGGAACGGCACCTTGCCCGCCCGCCACTCCTCGACCCGCACCGGTTCGAGGCCGAGCGGCCCGCAGTAGAACTCCAGGGCGCGCTCGACGTCCTCGACGTTCAGGACCAGGTGGTCGAAGTCCTTGACTCGCACTCGCATGACACATGCCTCTCGTCTCGAACTCCGTCTGCAGTGGTAAAACTGTAGTACTGCATTCGTAGTTGTGTATTCGTCTTGCGACCTTGTGGGGGAGACCCATGCGACAGAATCCCGCCCGCCGGACCGCGCTGCTCGACGCGGCGATCGAGGTTCTGGCCCAGGAGGGGTCGCGTGGGCTCACCCTGCGCGCCGTCGACAAGGCCGCCGGAGTGCCCACCGGCACCACCACCAACTACTTCGCCAATCGTGCCGAGTTGCTCCGCCAGATCATGGGCCGTACGAAGGAGCGTCTCACCCCGGACCCGGCCGCGATGGCGGAGACCATGAAGGCCGATCCCAGCCGTGAGCTGACGGCGACCCTGCTGCGGCAGCTGGTCGAGCGGATGCGGACCGACCACAGCAGCCACCGGGCCATGCTGGAGCTGCGTCTGGAGTCCACGCGCCGCCCGGAGCTGCAGGAGGACCTGACCCGTACGTTCACGGAGCTGCTCGACGACAACATCAACTGGCACCTCGACGCGGGGCTGCCCGGCGACCGGGACACCGTGCTTCTGCTCTACCTCGCCATGCTCGGCGTGATCGTGGACGACCTGACCGTGCCGGGCCTGCTGGAGCCGCACGGTATCGACCACATCATCGACGTACTCGTGGAGCGGAGCGCGCCGGGGGAG
Organism: Streptomyces luteolus; assembly: GCF_029968015.1. Taxonomy (GTDB): domain Bacteria; phylum Actinomycetota; class Actinomycetes; order Streptomycetales; family Streptomycetaceae; genus Streptomyces; species Streptomyces luteolus. The sequence continues at coordinate 159,625 of NZ_JASCIS010000014.1, read as the reverse complement.
TGAGGGCGGAGGGCCCAACTCCCCCTTCTGAGGGCGGGATTGTCAGTGCCGGGTCGTACGGTCGCTCGTATGACCGACCACGCGTATGCGCCCGTGCCCGAGCTGAACCTGCTGCACGCCTTCAGCGACCCCCTCGCCGACTCTTTCTCGCAGGGCTTCGAACTGGACGAGTTCGGGGCCGTCGGCGGTATCGACACCTGGTCGAGCGATCCGGAGTTCCTCGACCGCTTCCGCTCCTTCGGCCTGGCCAACGGCTCCGGGTCGCTGTACGCGTTGTGGCGCGTGGACGACCGCGCGGATCTGGCCGAGCTGCCGGTCGTCGCGTTCGGTGACGAGGGTGGTGTGCACCTCGTCGCGTCCACGCTGCGCGACCTGCTGCGACTGCTCGCCTGCGACCGGTATGTGTACGTCTTCCCGGACGGGATCTCCTTCTCCGACCCGGAGGAGGACGCGGCGGAGGGCGCCGGCTCCGGTGAGGTGCACGAACTGTATGTGGCCTGGCTGAAGCGGGAGTTCGGCCTGGACCCCGCGGTCGATCCGGACAGAGTCGTGCTCGCGGCGGAGGAGCGGTACGGCCGACGGTTCGTGAGCTGGATGGACCGGTACGTGAAGGGCTTCGCCGAGGAGCACGCCGAGCGCTCCGGCTACGGAGGGTAGGGGGGCGCCAGGTCCCGGGAGTGGCCGGAACCTGCCGTGACGGTGAGCGTGACGATGCTCACGTAAGCCCAGCTATGTCCGCATTTGTGAGGTGCGCCCTACACGGTCAATGCCCGACTATGGGTTACTTGCTCGGTTGTCCCGAGCGCCGCCCGCGCACTGCCGGGACCCTGCCCGACGCCGTCTCCGAGGGAGCTCCATGCAGCAGCGAATACGCCCCGCGTACCTGCACCCCGCCGCGATAGCGGGAGGTGTGCTCGCGGTCGGTGCCGGCGGTCTCTACCTGGCGGGCTCGCTGGTCAACGGTGACGGGATCGACCCCGGCACCCGCATACGCGGCGTGGACGTCGGCGGACTCAGCCGGGCCGAGGCGCAGCAGAAGCTGGAGCGCGAGCTCGTCGCGGGCGAGGGCTCGAAACCCCTGGCCGTGCGCATCGGGGACCGGGAGGACACCGTCGTCCCCGCATCCGCCGGGCTCGGCGTCGACACCGAGGCCACCGTCGACAAGGCGGCCCGCAGCGGCGCCGACCCGTTCACCGTGATCGGCGGACTCTTCCGCTCCGGCGGTGACGTCGAACCCGTCGTGGACGTGGACGAGTCCAAGGCGCGCGCCGCCGTGCAGGACCTGGCCGACCGGCACGAGCAGAAGGTCCGCGACGGCGCCGTCACCTTCAAGAACGGCAAGGCCGAGGCCCGCGAGGCCCGCACCGGCCACACCCTCGACGTCGACGGGGCCGTCACCGCCCTGCGCGCCGCGTACCTCCCCGAGAAGCCCGCCGCCCGGACGGAGCTGCCGACCCACAGGACCGAGCCGAAGGTCTCCGCGAAGGAGACCGACCGCGCCCTGCGCGAGTTCGCCGAGCCCGCCATGTCCGGGCCCGTCACCCTCGACGTCGCCGGCAGCAAGCTCACCATCGGGCAGCACACGCTCGGCAAGTACCTGGACCTCAAGGCCGACGACAAGGGCCAGCTGAAGCCGAGCCTGGACAGCAAGGGCCTGATCAAGGACCCGCAGGTCGCGGAGCGCATCGACGGACTCAACAGCGGCGCCGAGAACGCCGACCTTGCCCTCGAAGGCGACCGCGTGGTGGTCGCGAGCGACGGCAGGGCCGGGCAGGAAATCACCGACAAGGCACTCGGCAAGGCCGTCATGCCGCTGCTCACCAAAACCGGCGCCGCCGCCCGTACGGGCGAGGTCGCCACGAAGACGACGCAGCCGCAGATCAGCCGCGAGAACATCGACGAGCTCGGCCTGACCGAGAAGATGTCGTCGTTCACGGTCGACTTCGAGGCCGCCCCGTACCGCAGCACCAACATCGGCCGCGCCGCCGAGCTGATCAACGGCTCCCTCGTCCTGCCCGGCGAGGAGTGGAGCTTCAACCGGACCGTCGGCGAGCGCACCAAGGCCAACGGCTTCGTGGACGGCACGATCATCCTGAACGACCAGTACGCGAAGGCCGCGGGCGGCGGCGTCTCCGCCGTGGCCACCACGATGTACAACGCCCTGTTCTTCGCCGGTGTGAAGCCCGTCGAACACGGCGCGCACTCCTTCTACATCGAGCGCTACCCCGAGGGCCGCGAGGCCACCGTCGCCTGGGGCAGCCTCGACCTGCGCTTCCTCAACGACTCCGGCAACGCGATCTACATCAAGGCCGAGTCCACCGACACCTCCGTGACCGTCACGTTCCTCGGCACGAAGAAGTACGACGAGGTCCTCGCCACCCAGGGCCCGCGCGAGAACATCAAGCCGCCCGAGGAGCGCACCAGCACCGCCGAGCAGTGCCAGCCGCAGACCCCGCTCGAAGGCTTCGACATCACCGTGGAGCGGATCCTCAAGAATGGCGGCGAGGAAGTGCGGCGCGAGCCGTTCCGCACGCATTACACGCCCCGCGACAAGGTGACGTGCGAGCCGGAGGAATCCTCCAGCCCCTCCGACGAGTGAGGCCCGGGCGGGCCCGGAGCGTGTTCGGCTTGCCCGCCGTCGTGGCTGAGGCTGTGCGCAGTTCCCCGCGCCCCTATCAATAGCCCCTCCGGCGTTTGAGGAGCGGGGTCCCGGGGGTGGAGCCCCCGCAGCGCCGCAGCCACGCGGCGCCAGCCGCAAATCGGACACAGCCGGGAAGGGGCGGGTAGGGGAGAATATCCAGCTCGTCAGGCGATGCCTTAGCGTGTGGGCCGTGACATGGGCGGGGACGAGGGTGGGACGAGAAGCCGGGCCGCGGTGCCTGGGCCTCCGCCTTGCCGTGGGCGCTCTCACCGCCGTCCTCGCAGGCAGCGTCGGCGCCTGGTCGTACGCGCGCACCGGGGCCGACAGCGCCGACATCGTCCGGGACCTCGCGGTCGGCTGGGCGTACGCGGGCGCCGGGCTCGTCGCCTGGTGGCGCAGGCCCGCCAACCGCACCGGCCTGCTGATGCTCGCCGAGGGCATCACCTGGTTCATCGGCAACCTCCAAGGCACCTCCGTACCGGCCCTGTTCGCCCTCGGCGCCTGGTGGGAGGGGCTGAACCTGGCCGTCCTCGTCCACCTCGTCCTGACTTTCCCCGACGGCCGTATCACCGGCGCCCGCACCCGCCGCCTGATCCTCGCCACGTACGCGATCGTCGCCGTCGGAGGCCTCCTTCGCGCGCTCACCTACGATCCGGCCCGCGCCCACCACGCCACCTATCTGGACTGCAGCGGCTGCGGGCCCAACGCGCTGCTCGTGAACGGTGCCACCGGCCTGTTCGAGCCGGTCGACCTGGTCTTTCGCGGGCTCGCCGTGCTGATCTCCGTACTCACCGCCACGGCCGTGGTGCACCGCTGGCGGCGCGCCTCGCACGCCCGCCGACGCGCCCTGCTGCCCGCCTGGGCCGCCATCGGCGCCGCGATGGTCTTCATCCTGTGGGACATCGTGCGGCTCACGGTCCCCGGACTCGACGGCCTCGGCGCGGACCTCGTGCTCCTCCTGTCCGACCTCGCGCAGTGCGCCGTACCGATCGCCTTCCTCGCCGGGCTGCTGCGGATGCGCCTGAAGCAGGCCGAGGTCGGCGGACTGGTCATCGAGGTCGGCGCGGACGCCACCCCGGCCCGGATGCGCGAGGTCCTCGCCCGCGTCCTCGACGACAGCTCGCTGCGGCTCGGCCTGTGGCAGCAGGGGCAGGGCATCCGCGGTGGCTACGCCGACGAGGACGGCACGCCCGTACGCGCCGACGGACCCCGCGCGACGCGCGTCGACTCCGCGCGCGGCACCCCGCTCGCCGTCCTCGACCACGACCCGGCGCTCGCCGAGGACCCCGAACTGCTCGCCGCCGTCGGCGCCGCGCTCCGCCTCGCCCTGGAGAACGCCTGGCTGCGCACCGAGGCCAGACAGGCCGGTACGCGCATGGTGCGCGCCGCCGACGACGAGCGCCGCCGCCTCGAACGCGACCTGCACGACGGCGCGCAGGCCCGCATCGTCTTCGCCCTGATGGCGCTGCGCCGGGTCGGCAAAGGCGTCGCCGACCACCCCGACGCGAAGGTGCGCGACTCCGTCGCCGAGGTCGAGCAGAGCCTGCGCCTCGCCCTGGAGGAGCTGCGCGGACTCGCCCAGGGCATCCACCCCGCCGTACTGACCCGCGAGGGCCTCGCCTCTGCGCTCGCCGAACTCGCGCGGCAGGCCGAACTCCCCGTCGTGGTCGCCGCCGAGCCCGGCCGCTACGACCCGGTCGTGGAGACCACCGCGTACTTCACCGTCTGCGAGACCCTCGCCAACGCCGCCAAGCACGCCCGGGCACGCGCCGTCAGCGTCTCCGCCCGGCGGCAGGGCACCACCCTCGTCGTGGAGACCGTCGACGACGGCATCGGCGGCGCCGACACCGCCCGCGGCTCGGGCCTCGCCGGACTCGCCGACCGGATAGCGGCCGTCGACGGAGTGCTGCGGGTGCACAGCCCCGCGGGCGGCGGCACCCGCGTACGAGTGGAGCTTCCATGCGTGTGATCGTCGCCGAGGACTCGGCGATCCTGCGGCAGGGGCTCGTACGCCTCCTGGCCGACGAGGGCTTCGAGGTGCCCGCGCACTGCGGCGAGCCAGGGCCGCTCCTCGGCCTGGTCGACCGGTACCGGCCCGATGCCGTCCTCGTCGACATCCGGATGCCGCCCACCCACACCGACGAGGGCCTGCGCGCCGCCACCGCGATCCGCGCCCGGCATCCGCACACCGGCATCCTGCTGCTCTCGCAGTACGTGGAGACCACCGCGACGGTGCGCGCGCTCGCCGACGACGGGCGGGGCTTCGGCTACCTCCTCAAGGAGCGCGTCGCCGACGCCGACGAGCTGGCCCGCTCCCTGAAGCAGGTGGCGGCCGGAGAGACCGTCGTCGACCCCGACGTCGTCGCCCACCTCATGGGCGGGGCGCGCGGCGCGAGTGCCCTCGCCGAACTCACCGCCCGCGAGCGGGACGTCCTCGCGCTGATGGCGCAGGGGCGCTCCAATCACGCCATCGCCCAAGCACTGGTCATCGGAGCGAAAACGGTGGAGTCGCACGTACGCAGCATCTTCACGAAGCTGGGCATCGACGCCGACGCACAGGACAACCGACGTGTCCTGGCCGTCCTCACGTACCTCCGCGAGGCCTGACGCCGCACGCCGCACGCCCCCGCACCCGGCTTGCCGCCCCGCGACCGGACGACACGGCTCCGAGCCCCCCGTGACTCGTGACCGTGCCCCCGTTTCCCCGTACCCCGAATGTCCGGTGCGGAGCGGTGCCGGATGACCAAAACTAGGCGGCCCGGCCGGACGGAACATCAGGGAAAGCCCTGAATACCCATGGGTATGCGGGCCTGCTGACCAGGTACGTAGGTATGTGCGTACGTACCTACGCGGGCGGGGGCGAGGAGGATCGGGGCGAGACGCGTTGCCGTGCGGCGGGTCAGGTCGAGACGCGTTGCCGGGCACCCGGCATGCCCGTGGCGAGGTCCTCGGCGAGCAGACGCTTGGCGATCGCGTCCGTGGCGGCCCGCAGCTCGGGTCCGGCCGGGCGGCCGCGGTCCTCCTCCAGGCGGTCGCCGAGCCACTCGCTCCACGCCCGGCTGATCACGTCGGCCTCGCGCGCGCCCGCCCCGGTGTGCGCGAAGAACGCGCCCTCGCGGCTCAGATACCCCTCGTCGACCATCCGGTCGAAGACCGGCACGAGCACCTCCGGCGGCACCTCGCGGCGCGCGGCGATCAGCCCGAGGCTGGCATGCCCGACGAGCCGCGTGAGCAGTTCGACCTGCATCACCGCCCACGCCCCCGCCACATCGAGCCGGGACTGGGAGGCGGCGAGCACCCCGCGCGCCTCGGCCGGACCGGCGGCGCGGACGATCTTGGCGACGGCGAGTTCGAGCAGGTTGGCCGAGTCCCCGGTCGCGGCCGGAGAGGAGAACCCCTCACCCATGTCGGACGAGGTCATGCGCGCGCTGTCCCGCAGCTCGACCTGCTTCAGGAACAGCGCGAAGACGAACCCGAGCACCGCCACCGGCACCGTGAGCAGGAACACCGTCTGCAGGCTGTCCGCGTACGCCGCCACCAGCGGCGCCGCCTGGTCGCCCGGCAGCGCGTGCAGCCCCTGCGGACTCTGCGCCGCCCGCGCGAGCACCGCCGGATCGCCGCCCGCCTGCGCCGCCGCGCCCACGGCCTCCCGCAGGTTGGGCTCCAGTGAGTTGGCGTAGATCGTCCCGAACACCGCGGTGCCGAAGGCGCTGCCGAGCGTACGGAAGAACGTGACCCCGGACGTGGCGGTGCCCAGGTCCGCGTACTCGACGGTGTTCTGCACGGCGATCGTCAGGACCTGCATGCACAGGCCGATCCCGACGCCGAGCACGAACATGTACAACGACTCCAGCCACGCGCCCGTACCGGTGCCCATCAGCGAGAGCAGATACAGACCGAGCGCCATCACGAGCGAGCCGACGATGGGGAAGATCCGGTACGTGCCGGTCTTGCTGACCACGTTGCCGCTGAAGATCGACGCGATCAGGAGTCCCGCCACCATCGGCAGCGTCCGCACCCCGGAGACCGTCGCCGAATCCCCGTCCACGTACTGCAGATACGTCGGCAGGAACGTCATCGCGCCCAGCATCGCGAAGCCCACGACGAAGCTGAGGATCGAGCAGACCGTGAACACCGGGTTGGCGAACAGCCGCATCGGCAGCATCGGCTCGGCCGCCCGCCGCTCCACCAGGCAGAACAACGCGAGCGCCACCGCACCACCGGCGAAGAGCCCGATGATGACGCCCGAGCCCCAGGCGTACTCGTTGCCGCCCCAACTCGTCGCCAGAATCAGGGCACTCGACCCCGCGGCGACCAGCGCGATGCCCAGGTAGTCGATCACCGGGCGGACCACGGACTTCACGCTGGGGATGGTCCGGGCGGCCGCGATCACCACGAGGATCGCGATCGGGACGTTGACGTAGAACGCCCAGCGCCAGGAGAGGTGGTCCGTGAACAGGCCGCCGAGCAGCGGCCCCACCACCGTCGAGACGCCGAAGACCGCACCGATCGCACCCTGGTACTTGCCGCGCTCCCGCAGCGGGATGACGTCCGCGATCAACGCCATCGCCGTCACCATCAGGCCGCCCGCGCCGATCCCCTGCAGCCCGCGCCAGACGATGAGCAGCGTCATGTTGGTGGCGAGCCCGCACAGGAACGAGCCGGTGATGAAGACGACCGCCGAGATCTGGAAGATCACCTTGCGGCCGAAGAGGTCGCCGAACTTGCCGACCAGGACCGTCGCCACGGTCTCGGCGAGCAGATAGGCCGTCACGACCCACGACATATGGGCCCCGCCGCCCAGGTCCGCGACGATGGTGGGCAGCGCGGTGCCGACGATGGTCTGGTCGAGCGCGGCGAGCAGCACGCCCAGCATGATCGTCACGAACACGACCTTGCGGGTACGGGTGTCAAGGACGGGCGGCGCGGGAGCAGGCGCGGGAGGGGGCGCGGCGGCCTCGGCACTGGTGGTCACACGACAACTCTTGTGCGCCGCATCTGCCGCCGCCCGCCGCGCAGGTCCGTACCGGTGACACTGCGGCTCGGTCCGTCACGAGTGGCCGCTCAGAACTTGCGCGCGGCGCCACCCAGCAACTGGGGAGACGCCTCCTCGGCAAGGTCCGAAGGAGACGCCCTACGCCCGGCGCAGGCGGGGCGCGCACTCTGCCGCGTCCACCGTCTCCTCGCCCCGCTCCACCCGCGCCGCCAACTCCTCGGCCCAGGCGCCCAGGCCGGGCGCGTCGATCCCGTACGGCGCGGGCTCGGCCGCGATCACGTCGGCGCCGCGGCGCAGCAGCCGCGCCCCGCCCGTGGTGTTGCCGCGCGCCGCGTGGGTGAGGCCCACCGCCAACTGCGCGAGCCCCCGCCACAGCGCCCGCTCCTCCTCGGGCCCCGACTTCCAGGCGTCCTCGAAGACTTCGTGCGCGTGGAACGGCCTGCCCTGGTCGAGCAGCGCCTGCGCCTCGGCGAGGGTCTCGTCCGGGGTGCGTACGACACCTTCCGGCTGCCGGTCGACGCCCTCCGCTCCGTACGGCAGCGGTCGGCCGAGGCCATCGCGGGGGCGGGCGTTGCGGGCGCGGCCCTCGGCGTCGCGGTCGCGACCCTGGGCGTCTGGGGAGGGGGTGCCCTTCGGGTTGATGTTCACCCTCCGATTGTGGCGGGGCGGGGGTGATCGGCGCAGGTCCGGGGTGAGGTAAGGTACTTACTGCACGGCGCGGGCCACACCCGCGAGCGAGCACCGGGACGTGGCGCAGCTTGGTAGCGCACTTGACTGGGGGTCAAGGGGTCGCAGGTTCAAATCCTGTCGTCCCGACTTTTCGAAGTCGCAGTCCGAGGGGCCGTTTCAGAGACATCTGAAACGGCCCCTCGGTCGTTCCCGGGACCGGTCCGGAACCCATGGGCTTCGACGAGGCGCGGCCCGTCGGGGAGCAACTCACCTGCGGCCGGGACCAGTCGTGCGACGGACGGGTCGGTCCCTCCTCAGCGCGTCATACTCACGGTGCCGTTCGCACGGAGGTGGGCGAGCAGCGCGCTGGTCACGGCTCGGGGCTGCTCCACGGCGAGGTGCCCGGTGGAGACCGTCGTCAAGGTGCCCTCCGGGATTCCGGCGGCGAGTTCCGACGCGTGTTCGAGAGGCGTGGCCACGTCGTAGCAGCCGCCGATGACGAGGGTGGGTGCAGTGATGCGGGCCAGCCCGTGCCTCAGGTCGTAGTCGGCGAGGGCGTCGCAGCAGGCCGCGTAACCGCTGGGATCGGCCTCGGCGAGATTCCGCAGCAGCGCACGCCCGAGAGAGGTTTCGGCGGTGAGCGGGTCGGCGAACCACCGGCTCGGACTGGTCGAGAGCAAGGGTTCCGTTCCCTTGAGCCGGACCAGTTCCGCGCGCTCCCGCCAGGGGCCGGCCGCGCCGAAGTGGGCGGAGGAGCAGACGAGGGCGAGCCTCGCGACCCGGTCGGCGTGGTGGACGGCGAGCCAGGTGCCGACGGCGCCGCCGAGCGAGATCCCCGCGTACGCGAACCGCTCGATACCGAAGGCGTCGGCCAGGTCGAGTACCAGCCCGCCGAGGTCGCCCACCGTGCTCGCGCCGGGCGAGCTGTCCGGCAGCAGGCGGGTGGGCGAGCCGCCGTGACCGGGCAGGTCCCACCGCACGACCCGGTGATGCCGGGCGAGGGCGGGCACCTGCGCGTTCCAGACGGCCATCGAGGTACCCAGGGAGGGCCCCATGAGGAGCGGGGGCGCGGAGTCCGGGCCGTCGACGCGGTGATGGAGCAGACGCGGAGCTGCCGCGGTGTCCTGGGTCATGCACTCTCCTCGTGCTGGGCGTACCGCGGGGGCGCGGCGTCGTACGGTCTCCGTCTGGTCGAAGCGTCCGTCAGCGTTCGAGGACCAGGGCGAGGCCCTGGCCGACGCCGATGCAGAGGGTGGCGACCCCGGTGCCGGATCCGCCCGCCCTGAGCTGGTGGGCGACGGCGCCGACGAGGCGTGCGCCGGAGGCGCCGAGAGGGTGGCCGATGGCGATGGCGCCGCCGCGAGGGTTGAGGATCGACGGGTCGAGCTCGGGCCACTCGGCGACACACCCCAACACCTGGGCGGCGAAGGCCTCGTTCAGCTCCAGCACCGACAGGTCCGCGAAGGTGCGGCCTGCCTTCGCCAGTGCTCGGTTCACCGCTTCCACGGGGCCGAGACCGAAGTAGTGCGGCTCGATGGCGGTGGCGGCGGAGGCGCTGATCCGGGCCAGCGGCTCACGGCCTGTGGCCTTCAACCCCTCCTCGTCCACGAGCAGGAGCGCGGCGGCGCCGTCGTTGAGCGGCGAGGCGTTGCCCGCGGTGACCGAGCCCCCTTCCGTGCGGAAGGACGGCCGGAGCCCGGCCAGCGCCTCCAGGGACGCGTTCTCGCGGACGCACTCGTCCCGGTCGAAGAGGACCGGGTCGCCCTTGCGCTGCGGGACCGGCACCGGCACGACCTCCGCGTCGTACAGCCCGTCCTTCCACGCCGCTGCGGCCTTCTCGTGACTGGCGAGCGCGTAGGCGTCCTGCTGCCGGCGGGTGATGTCGTGCTTCTCGGCGATCAGCTCCGCGCTCTCACCGAGCGGGACGGTCCACCGCGGCTCCAGCCTCGGGTTGACCATGCGCCAGCCGAGGGTGGTGGAGTACAGCTCGGCGTGCCCGGCGGGGAAGGCCCGTTCGGGCTTGGGAAGCACCCAGGGTGCGCGGGACATCGACTCGACGCCGCCGGCCAGGGCGATGGAGACGTCGCCGAGTGCGATGGCCCGCGCGGCTTGGATCACGGCCTCGAGGCCGGACGCGCAGAGGCGGTTGACCGTGACGCCGGGAACAGTGACCGGAAGGCCGGCAAGCAGCACGGCCATGCGGGCCACGTCGCGGTTCTCCTCGCCCGCGCCGTTGGCGTTGCCGAAGAAGACGTCACCGATCCGCGCCGGGTCCAACTGCGGTGTACGCGCGAGGAGTTCGCGTACGACATGGGTGGCGAGGTCGTCCGGGCGCACCGCGGCGAGCCCGCCGGAGTACTTGCCGACCGGTGTGCGGACGGCATCGACGACGTAGACGTCACGCGGTCGGGACATCAGGAGACCCCCTCGGAGATACGGACGTCCGCCGCGGTCCTGTCGGCGATCTCCTCGGCGTCGACACCCGGCGCGGTCTCGATCAGGACCAGACCGTCCTCGGTGACGTCGAGGACGCCGAGGTCGGTGATGATCCGGTTCACGCACCTCCTGCCGGTGAGCGGCAGGGAGCACTCCGCGACGACCTTGGGGCTGCCGTCCTTGGCGGTGTGCGTCATCACGACGACCACCCTGCGGGCGCCGTGCACGAGGTCCATCGCACCGCCGATGCCGGTGATCACCTTGCCGGGTACGGCCCAGTTGGCGAGGTCACCGCGGGCGGAGACCTGCATGGCCCCCAGTACGGCCGCGTCGATGTGACCGCCCCGGATCATCCCGAAGGACAGCGCCGAGTCGAAGAAGGAGGCGCCGGGCAGGACCGTGACGGTCTCCTTGCCTGCGTTGATCAGGTCGGCGTCCACCGCGTCCTCGGTCGGGTACGGGCCGACGCCGAGGAGACCGTTCTCCGACTCCAGGACGACCTCGACGCCCTCGGGGAGGAAGTTGGGGATCAGTGTCGGCAGGCCGATGCCGAGGTTGACGTACTGCCCGTCCTCGAGCTCCTGCGCCGCACGGGCGGCCATCTCATCGCGGGTCCAGGTCATGGCTGCTGCACCGTCCCTCGCGCCGAAGGCGCGGAAATCGTTCGCTTCTCTATCTTCTTGTCGGCGGCCTGCTCCGCGGTGAGCGGGACGACGCGCTGCACGAAGATCCCGGGCAGGTGGACCTGGTCGGGATCTATCTCGCCCGGCTCGACGAGCTCTTCGACCTCGGCGACGGTGATCCGGCCCGCCATGGCCGCCAGCGGATTGAAGTTCCTGGAGGACTTGCTGAACACCAGGTTGCCGTCGCTGTCGCCCCTGGCTGCGCGGACGAGGGCGAAGTCGGTGGTGATGCCGCGCTCCAGGACGTGGTCGGCACCGTCGAACGCCCGCACCTCCTTGGGCGGCGACGCGACGGAGACCGAGCCGTCGCCGTCGTAGCGCCACGGCAGGCCGCCGTCGGCGACCTGGGTGCCGACCCCCGCCGGGGTGTAGAAGGCGGGGATGCCGCAGCCGCCCGCACGCAGCCGCTCGGCCAGCGTGCCCTGCGGGATCAGCTCGACCTCCAGCTCACCGGCGAGGTACTGGCGGGCGAACTCCTTGTTCGCGCCGATGTAGGAGCCGGTCACCCGGGCGATGCGGCCGGCCGAGAGGAGGACGGCGAGTCCGGACTCCATCGCGCCGCAGTTGTTCGAGACGACGGCCAAGTCCGTGACGGCGGTGTCGTACACCGCCTGGATCAGGGTGTTCGGCACCCCGCTCAGACCGAATCCGCCGACCGCGAGGGTCGCGCCGTCGTGGATGTCCGCCACGGACTGAGCGGCCGAAGCGGCCACCTTGCTGCCCATCGGAGTTCCTGCCTTTCGTCCGGGCCGGTCAGGACGCCGCGGCAGCGGCGTCGAGTGCGGACGGGTGTGTCGCCAAGGGAGTGACGGAGACCTTCATGTAGGGGAAGAGCGGGAGGTTCCACAGCAGGGTGTGCAGTTCGTCGTTGTCCGCGACATCGAACACGCTGAGGTTGGCGTACTGCCCGGCGCAGCGCCAGATGTGCACCCATCGGCCTGCCTTCTGCAGGTCCTGGCAGTAGTTCTTCTCACGGCTGAGGAGGTCCTCGCGGACCGCGGCGTCGAGGTCCTGCGGGATCTCGACGTCCATCTTCACTGCGAACAGCATGGTGCTTCCCTGTGGTTGGAGAGTGGGTCGTCCGGTGCGTCCGGCACGTCGGCCGTCCCCGGGGCCACCGCCATCGGCAGCTCCGGGAGGCGAACCGTCACGCCTTGTCGAGTACGAAGTCGTAGGTGACCTCGTTGCCGACGCCGCTCGCCGCGGGAGCCGGGCTCAGGATCAGCTCCGGCTTGACGGCCGAGGCGATGTCGTCCTCGACGTGGCTGCCGCCCCGGAAGTACAGCTGGGTGGTGACGAGTTGGTGGCCGGGGGCGGAGACCTTCAGATGGAGGTGGGCGGGGCGCCAGGCGTGCCAGCCGGCCGCGGCGATCAGCCTGCCGCAGGACCCGTCGGTGGGGATCTGGTACGGGGCCGGCTCCCTCGTGTGGATCCTGAAGTGGCCCTGGGCGTCGGTCGCGACGGTGCCGCGCAGGTTCCACTGGGGCAGTCCGGGGGCGAACTGCGAGTAGAGGCCGTCCGCGTCGGCGTGCCACATCTCGACCTTCGCCTCGGCCAGCGGGGTGCCGTCCACGCCCGTCACCCGCCCCTGGAACAGCAGCGGCGTACCGGGCTCGTCCTCGCGCATCGGCAGCGTCGCCTGGACCGGGAAGGCCGGTGAGTCCGGTACGTAGTACGGGCCCTCGATCGTGCCCTTGCTGCCCTGGCGCTCCTCGTTGGCGACCTCCTCGACGACGTGCTCCACCCACACGTCGAGGAAGAGGGGCCACTCGCCGTCCGCGCCGACCTGGATGAGCCACGCCTTGAGGGCTTCGTACTCGGCGTAGGTGACCTGGTGGCGGCGGATGACGTCGTGCACGGCGGCGAGGACTTCGGAGGCCAGGGTGTCGACGCGCTCACTGGCGGCGGCGACGGTGTCCGCGCGCCGCAGGGTACGGAACTTCTCGGTGGCGGCGGCGCCGGACGCGGCCGCGGTTGCCTGTGCGGCGGGCTGCCGCGTGGTGGTGTCGGTCATGTCCTGTTCCTGTTCCTCGTGCGGTGCGGTGCGGTGCGGTGCGGTGCGGAGTGGATACGTCGGATGGCGGGCACCCCGGGGCCTCAGGCGTCCTGGCGGTACCGGGCGAGCTTGTCGGGGTCGATGTCGATGCCGAGCCCCGCGCCTTCGCGGATGCGCAGGGTGCCGTCCTCGATGGAGAGCGGTTCGGTGAGGAGGTCGTCGGTCATGTCGAGGAAGTTCGACAGTTCGCCGGCCCGCCGCGCGGTCGACCGGTGCGCCCCGCCGAAGGCGACGGCGCACAACGTGCCGATCTGACCGTCGATCTGATTGCCCATCACCATCTCGACGCCCAGTCCCTCGCACTGGTGCAGCACGCGCTGGGAGGCGGTGAAACCGGTCCGGGCGGTCTTGATGCTGATGGCGGTGGCAGACCCGCCGAGGAGCTCGCGGGTGACCTCGGCGGCCTGGGTGGCGCTCTCGTCGGCGATGAAGGGGACGGGGCTCTGCCGGACCAGCCAGCGCCGCCCCAGCACGTCGTCGGCCGGGCAGAGTTCCTCCGCGAAGGTCAGACCGAGGTCGGCCATCTCGCGCAGGGCGCGCGCCGACTCGGACGCGGTCCAGCCGCGGTTGCCGTCGATGTACAGCTCCACCTGCGGGCCGAGGGCCTCGCGCAGCGCGCGGCAGGCGTCGACGTCGTTGGTGTACGGCCGTCGGCCGACCTTGACCTTGAAGGTGCTGATGCCGTGGACGTCCCGGATCCGCTCGGCTTCGGCGACCATCTGTCCGGCGGGCGCGAAGCCCACCATGTGGCTCACCCGCATCCGGTCCGTGTATCCGCCGAGCAGACCGGAGACCGGTACGCCGGCCGCCTGGCCCAGGATGTCCCACAGCGCCATGTCGAGGGCGGCCTTGGCGGTGGGATTGCCGACGGTGCGGTCGAGCCTCGCGTGGACGACTTCCCGCTCCAGCGGCGACAGGCCCAGAATCTGCGGCGCGAAGATCTTGTCGATCACCGCCACGATCGACTCCTGCGTCTCGCCGTAGGTGTAGGGCCGGGGCGGGGCCTCCGCCATGCCGGTCAGCCCGTCGTCGGTGTGCACGCGTACGAGCACATGCTCGGCGGTGTGCACCTCGCCGCTGGCGAACTTCAGTGGCTTCCGATACGGGATCGCAAAAGGGATGGCCTCGATCTTGGCGATATTCATGGCGATTCCCCGGGAATTTCGTGGCCGTCAGGCGGCGCAGGTGCGACGAACATTTCGTTTCTTTCCAAGATTTCCAGCAGATTCTTCAGGAGCGGAGATTCGTCGTCCGCGCGCCAGGCGAGGGCCAGACGGACGGGAAACGCACCCTCAAGGGATGTGCACAGCACTCCCTCCCGGGGTGCCGAGCGGATGGAGTCCGGCAGTACGGCGACGCCGAGTCCCGCGGCGACAAGGGCGAGCGCCGCGGAGGTCTCGGTGACCTCGTAGGCGCAGCGCGGATGGAAGCCGGCGGCGACGCAGCTGCGCACGACCGCTTCGTTGACGACGGAGCTCAGCGGGGCCGCGTACATGATGAAGTTCTCGTCCCGCAGCCGTTCCACGTGCACGGTGTCCGCCTCGCTCAGCCAGTGCTCCTCGGGGAGGGCGAGCACCAGCGGCTCGTCGTCGAGGGCCCGGTGGGTGATTCCTTCCCGGCGGATCGGCGGGCGCAGGACGCCGACGTCGAGGCGCCGCTCGGTCAGCCCCAGCTCCTGGGCGGGCGTCAGCATCTCGGTGTGCACCTCCAGCATCACGTCGGGCAGTTCGCGTTTCACCAGCCGCGCCAGGGCGGGCAGTTGGCGGTACGAGGCGGAGCCCGTGAGGCCGACCCGGAGCACTCCCTCCACCCCTGACGCGAAGCGCCCGACCCGTGCCACCGCCTCTTCGACGGCCTTGAGGATGAACTCCACGTCCGTACGGAACACCTCGCCGGCGCTGGTCAGGGAGACCTGCCGGGTGGTGCGGGTGAACAGCGCCACCCCCAGTTCCGTCTCCAGGCGGCGGATCGCCTGGGAGAGCGGGGGCTGCGCCATGTGCAGGCGCTCCGCGGCCTTGCCGAAATGACGTGTTTCGGCGACGGCGGCGAAATACCTCAAATACCTGAGTTCCATCGGGGCTGCCCTTTCTCTGCAGGGCCCTCGATTACCGCTCAGCCTAGGGAGCGGAGCCCATACCAACAAATATCAAGACGCCAGACTATTGAGACGGCGGCGATATCAATACCCCCCTTGGTCAACCCTGGACAAATGTCCGGGGCCGACTTTTCATCGCGATGTCATGGTGCTGAAAAGCAATCGAAACGAATGGGGCGCCGGCCGGGCGGCTCGAACGATGCGGAGGGACGGACCATGGTCCAAGCACACAGTCGCGTGGGGGCCACCCTGGAGAACGCCCTGGTGGAGGACCCGTCGAACGGCGTGTACCGCGTCCGTCGGAGCGTCTTCACCGATGAGGAACTCTTCGACCTGGAGATGACGCACATCTTCGAGGGCAACTGGGTCTACCTCGCCCACGAGAGCCAGATCCCGAACGTCGGGGACTACTTCACCACGCACATCGGCCGGCAGCCCGTCGTCATCTCCCGTGACAAACAAGGTGAGTTGCACGCCCTCATCAACGCGTGCAGCCACCGCGGTGCGATGCTCTGCCGTCGCAAGACCGACAACCGCACCACGTTCACCTGCCCGTTCCACGGGTGGACCTTCAACAACACGGGCAAGCTGCTCAAGGTCAAGGACCCGCGCGGCGCCGGATACCCCGAGCAGTTCAACACCGACGGCTCGCACGACCTGACCAAGGTCGCCCGATTCGAGAACTACAGGGGCTTCCTCTTCGGCAGCCTCAACGGCGACGTCAAGCCGCTCAACGAGCACTTGGGCGAAGCCGCCAAGGTCATCGACATGATCGTCGACCAGTCCCCGGAAGGCCTTGAGGTGCTGCGGGGCTCGTCCACGTACAGCTACGACGGCAACTGGAAGCTGCAGACCGAGAACGGCGCCGACGGCTACCACGTCTCGGCCACCCACTGGAACTACGCGGCGACCCAGGCGCGCCGCACCGCGGGCGAGTCGACGAACGACACCAGGACGATGGACGCCGGCGGCTGGTCCAAGCAGCAGGGCGGCTTCTACTCCTTCGAGCACGGCCACCTGCTGCTGTGGACGAAATGGCTCGATCCCGCGAACCGGCCGCTGGCGGAACGGCGCGACGAGCTGGTGGCGGAGTTCGGCGAGGACAAGGCCGACTGGATGATCGGCGTCTCCCGCAATCTGTGCCTCTACCCGAACGTCTACCTGATGGACCAGTTCAGCTCCCAGATCCGGCACTTCCGGCCCGTCTCCGTCGACAAGACCGAGGTGACGATCTACTGCATCGCGCCGAAGGGCGAGTCGGCCGAGGCGCGTGCCGCGCGCATCCGGCAGTACGAGGACTTCTTCAACGCCACCGGCATGGCGACCCCGGACGACCTGGAGGAGTTCCGCTCCTGCCAGAAGACGTACCTGGCCGACGCGGCCCCGTGGAACGACCTCAGCCGCGGTGCCGTGCACCAGATCGAAGGGCCGGACGAGGACGCCGAGAAGGTCGGCATCAAGCCGATCGCCAGCGGGGTCCGCACCGAGGACGAGGGGCTCTTCCCCATCCAGCACGCCTACTGGCTGCGGAGCATGCGGCGCGCGCTGGCAGCGGAAGCCGAGACCACGCAGCCCGCGTGACGACGACGCGCATCGAAAGGCAGCGGCAGCACATGACGCGCATCGAAAGGCAGCAGCACATGACGACAGCGACAGCGACAGCGCCGGGCACCGTCACGCTGGAGGCCGTCCGCCGGTTCCTCCACCGGGAGGCACGCCTTCTCGACGACCGCGAGTTCGAGGAGTGGCTGGAGTGCTACCACCCGGACGCCGAGTTCTGGATGCCGGCGTGGGCCGACGACGACGAACTCACCAGGGACCCGCAGAGCGAGATCTCGCTGATCTACTACCCCAACCGCGGCGGACTGCAGGACCGGGTCTTCCGGATCCGCACCGACCGCTCCAGCGCCACGAGCCTGCCCGAGCCGCGCACCGGCCACAACATCACCAACGTGGAGATCACGGGTGAGTCCGGCGGCTCCGTGGACGTGCGGTTCAACTGGTTCACGCTCTACTACCGCTACCAGAGCGTCGACACGTACTTCGGTACGTCGTTCTACCGCGTCGACTTCCAAGGCCCAAGCCCGCTGATCACCGCGAAGAAGGTCGTCCTGAAGAACGACTACGTCCATCACGTGGTCGACATCTACCACGTCTGATCCGGACCGCCCTCCGAGACCCGAGTACCCGAAATGAGCAGCACCATGGCATTCCAGATCGCCCTGAGCTTCGAGGACGGCATCACCCGGTTCATCGACTGCGGACCGGACGAGACCGTCGCCGACGCCTCGTACAAGGCCCGGATCAACATCCCCCTCGACTGCCGCGACGGCGCCTGCGGCACCTGCAAGTCGGTCTGTGAGTCCGGGAGTTACGACGGCGGCGACTACATCGACGAGGCGCTGACCGAGGACGAGGCGGCACGAGGCCTCTGCCTGCCGTGCCAGATGACGCCGCAGAGCGACCTCGTGCTGAGCATCCCCTCGACGTCGGCCGCCGCCAAGACCGCCGCGGGCACCTTCACCGCCACGGTCACGGCGATCGAACGGCACTCGCCGAGCACCGTCGGCCTCACCCTCGAAGTCGAGCGCCGCGAGGCCCTGGACTTCCTTCCCGGCCAGTACGTCAACGTCACCGTCCCCGGCACCGACCAGGCCCGCTCGTACTCCTTCAGCTCGGGTCCGCACCAGCAGCAGGCGTCGTTCCTGGTCCGCATCACCGACGGCGGAGTCATGTCGGGCTACCTGGCGGACCGCGCCCAGGTCGGCGACCTCGTGGAGTTCACGGGCCCGATGGGCACCTTCTACCTCCGCGAACTCGCCCGCCCCGCCCTGCTCCTCGCGGGCGGCACCGGCCTGGCGCCGCTCCTTTCGATGCTGGAACGGCTGGCCCAGACGCCGGTCGCGCACCCGGTCCACCTGATCTACGGCGTGACCACCGACCAGGACCTCGTCCACCTGGACACCCTGGAGGACTACACCGAGGTCATCCCCGGGTTCACCTTCGACCACTGCGTGGCCGACGAGTCCAGCCAGGCGCGGAACAAGGGCTACGTCACCGGCCTGATCGACGAGAAGACCCTGCACGACGGCGACGCGGACGTCTATCTGTGCGGACCTCCCGCCATGGTCGAGGCGGTACGCGGCCACATCGACTCCCTCGGCATCATCCCGGCCGGCTTCCACTACGAGAAGTTCGCCGTGGCGGCCGGAGCGGGCCGGTGACGGGCGCGGCGAACGCGGCGTACGCGACGGGCGCGACGGACGCGACGGCCCTGAAAACGGCACACGTGGGCCGCTTCGCCGGGAAGAAGGCCGTGGTCACCGGTGCGGCCCAGGGCATCGGTCTCGCGGTCGCCCGCCGCCTGGTGGCGGAGTCGGCCGACGTCGTCCTGGTCGACCGCTCCGAGCTCGTCCGCGAGGTCGCCGCCGAACTGGCCAGGGAAGGCGGCGACACTCACGCGATCATCGCCGACCTGGAGCAGTACGACGGAGCCGAGAAGGCGGTCGCCGAGGCGCAGGAGCGGCAGGGCCGGATCGACTGCCTGGTCAACAACGTGGGCGGCACCATCTGGGCCAAGCCCTACGAGCACTACACGCCCGACCAGATCCAGGCGGAGGTCCAGCGCTCCCTGTTCCCGACGCTGTGGACGTGCCGCGCCGTCCTGCCGCACCTCATCGAGCAGCGCTCCGGCACCATCGTCAACGTCTCGTCCGTGGCCACCCGCGGCGTCAACCGCGTCCCCTACGCTGCGGCCAAGGGCGGCGTCAACGCCATCACCGCCTCGCTCGCCCTGGAGGCGGCACCGTACGGCATCCGCGTCGTGGCGACCGCCCCGGGCGGCACCGACGCCCCCGCACGACGCGTAGCGCGGGGGCCCGCGGCCCAAGGCGGCCAGGAGGAGTCCTGGTACCAGCAGATCGTCGACCAGACCGTCGCCTCGTCCCTGATGAAGCGGTACGGCTCCCTGGACGAACAAGCCGCGGCGATCGCCTTCCTCGCCTCCGACGAGGCGTCCTACATCACCGGCACCGTGCTCCCCGTCGCCGGCGGAGACCTCGGGTAGCGCCTCGGTCCCCACCCCCGCACGGCCGCACCCGGCCGAACCCTTCACCGCCCCATGGTCCGCTCACGATCACGAGGTACCGCAGTGAACGCTCACGCGCACAGAAACGTCGACCCACGCCATCGCGACAGCCTGCGCTGGATCGTCGGCATCGCCACCGTGGCCCTCGTCTTCGACGGCTACGACCTGGTGGTCTACGGCACGGTCGTGCCCACCCTCCTCCGAGACCCCGGCCAGCTCGGCGCCCTCACCCCCGGCCAGGCCGGAGCACTCGGCTCCTACGCCCTCATGGGCGTCCTGGTGGGCGCCCTGGTCGCCGGTGCCATCGGCGACCGCGTCGGCCGCCGCCGCATCATGCTGGTCAACATCGCCTGGTTCTCCATCGGCATGGGACTGACCGCGACGACCACCAGCTACACCGCCTTCGGTGTCCTGCGCTTCCTCACCGGCATCGGCGTGGGTGCGCTGGTGGCGACCGTCGGCGCGCTGGTCGCCGAGTTCGCCCCGCCGGACCGGCGCTATTTCTACAACGCGATCGTCTACAGCGGTGTCCCCGCCGGTGGTGTGCTCGCGGCCCTGCTTGCGCTGCTCACCTCCGACAGCATCGGCTGGCGCGGACTGTTCCTCATCGGTGCCCTGCCGATTGTCCTCCTGCTGCCCGCGGCTCTGCTGCGGCTGCCGGAGTCTCCCCAGTGGCTGCTCGCCCGTGGGCACGGGGAGCGGGCACGCCGGGTCGCCGAGCGCACCGGCGTCCCCCTGCCCGAAGCGCTGCCCGCCCAGCCCGGCCGAGCGGCGAAGGAGAAGGTCGGCTTCGCCGCGCTCGCCACCCGGCGCTACGCGCTCGCCACCTTCCTCCTCGGCCTGATGAGCTTTTCCGGCCTGCTGCTCACGTACGGCCTGAACACCTGGCTGCCGGAGATCATGGGCCGCAACGGTTACGGACCGTCGTACTCGCTCAGCTTCCTGCTGACGCTCAACGGCGGCGCCATCGTCGGCGGACTCCTCGCCTCGCGGGGTGCCGACCGGCTCGGCGCGCAGCGCGTGATCGCCGCCACCTTCGGGCTTGCCGCCGTGTCCCTGGGCCTTCTGACCTTCCAGCTCCCGCTCGCCGTGCTCCTTGCTCTCGTCGCCGTCGCCGGGGTGGGGACGCTGGGCACCCAGGTGCTGATCTACGGCTTCGTGTCCCACTACTACGACACCGTGTCCCGCGCCGCCGGCGTCGCCTGGTGCGCCGGGTTCGGCAGGCTCGGCGGCATCGTCGGCCCGGTCGTCGGCGGAGCCCTCGTGGGGGCGGGGGTGCCGCCGACGTACACCTTCTACGTCTTCGCCGGCGTCGGCATCGCCGGACTGCTCGTGACCGGATTCGTCCCGCGCGGGACCCCCGTTCCGGCCGTCGCAGCGCCCGGCACCCGGGCGGACCGCGGTGCTAGCGTGCTGGAACATGAGCGTGCGTCCTGATCTGCGACGGAGCTTGATCGGGCGGGCCGACGAGAGCGCCGCGCTGACCCGTCTGATCAGCGACGCCGGTGCGGGCCACCCCTCGATGGCGCTCGTGGAGGGACCGACGGGCATCGGCAAGACCACCCTCGTCGACCACGTCCTGCGAGCCTGCGCGGGCCGACAGCCTCTGCGCGTAGTGCGCGGTGAAGGGGTGGCCTGGGAGGCGGGCGTGGCACTCTGCGTCGCGGCGCAGCTGGCCCGGGCGTGCGGAGCGGATCTCGACCTTCCGGAGCCCGTGCGGGCCGAAGGGGCGGCGCCGGTCCTGGACGCGGCACAACGGCTGCACCGGATCTGGGCCGGGGCGCAGCAGCGGGAGCCCCTCGTCGTGGTCGTCGACGACGCCCACTGGGCGGATGTGGAGAGCCTGCGTGCGATGCGCTCCGCGGTGCGCACGATGTCGACGGAGCGGGTGCTCGTCCTGCTGATCGCGCGGGACGACCCCTTCGGCCTCGACGCGAGCACGCCGCCCCGGACGCTGGAGTTCCTGGACGGCTCCTGCCGGGACACCCTGCGTCTCGGCCCGCTCGGACCGGAGGACGTCCGGGCACTCGCGTGGGAAGCCGGCGGCGTCGCCCTGACCCTTCCCGCGGCGAGGCATCTGTGCCGGCACACCCGGGGCAATCCCCGCCACGCCACCGACCTGCTGTACGAACTGCCACGCGAGACCTGGCAGGAGTGGCACCCGGTCCTGCCGGCCCCCGCCCGCTTCGCAGCGGCGGTCGGGCACCGGCTCACGCGTTGCGGCGAAGCCACCCGGGCCCTGGTGGAAGCCTGCTCCGTCCTCGACGACGACACCCCCGTGGCGAAGGCCGCAAGCCTGGCCCTGATCGACGACCCGCTCCCCGCGGCGGACGAGGCGCGTGCGGCAGGACTCCTCGCGGCGGCCGTGGACACCGGACGCACGGCGCTGTCCTTCCCCCACCCGCTGATCCGGGCCGCCGTCCTCACCGGCATCGGGCTGACCCGACGCAGCGCGCTGCACCGCCGGGCGGCAGAGATCGCCGAGGACACCGGCCGGCGGCTGACGCACCGCGTCGCCGCCACCATCACGGCGGACGCGGAGCTGGCCGACGAACTCGACCGGTACGCGGCCGAGCGCGCGTCCGCGGGTGAGTGGGCGGCGGTGGCCGACACCCTGGTCAAGGCCAGCCGCCTGAGCCTGGCCCGCAGCACGCGCCAGGACCGGTTGCTGCGTGCCGTCGACGCCATGATCGGCGCCGGAGACGTCCCGCAGGCCGCGCTGTTCGCCGCGGAGCTGGAGAGCTTTCCGGTCGGCACGCTGCGCGACGTGGTCCTCGGCCACCTGGCCATCATGCGCGGCCGCGCCGCGGAGGCCGAGACGTTCCTGACGCGGGCGTGGGAGCGCTGCGACCCGGAGCAGCGGCCCGACCTGATGGCCAGGATCTGCCAGCGGCGGGTGCTGCACGCTCTCGGACGCTGTGACGCGCCCGATCTGGTCGCCTGGGCCCGGCGGGCCGTGGAACTGGCGGACCCGAGCGACCCCTCGGCCATCGAGTCCGAGGCCGTCCTGGGGCTCGGCCTGGCTGCCATGGGACGGGTGACCGAGTCGCAAGCGGCGTACGAGGGCGCCGCCGCGAAACTGTCCGGCGGCGCTCAGTCCCAGCGATTCCAGCTCGGCCGAGGCTGGGTGGACCTCGCCCTGGACGCCCCCGAAGCCGCCCGCCGCGAACTCGAAGCCGCCGTACCGACCGGCTTCCGGTCGGGGTCCACCCGGATCTCCCTGTGGGCGCAAGGATGGCTGGCCCGCACCCAGTTCGCGCTGGGTGCGTGGCAGGAGGCCATCGAAACCGTGGACCTCGCGGTGGCCCGCCTCGCCGACGTCCGGATCGAACTGGTCCGCCCGCTCGTGCACTGGACCGGAGCCCAGATCCACGCGCTGCGCGGTGCCTGGGAGGCGGCGGACCACCATGTCAGGGAGGCCGCCGTCGGCATGCACCACTACGAGGTCATGCTGGTGCCCGCGTGCCTGGCGCGCGCCCAGGTCGCCGAAGCACGCGGGGAGTACGAAAGAGTCCTCGAAGCGCTCGCTCCGGTGGTCCGGCTGCCGTCACGGACCAGCGTCGACGAGCCGGGTTTCTGGCCCTGGCAGGACGTCTACGCCAACGCCCTCGTGATGACCAACCGCGTCGACGAGGCCGACACCTTCCTCACCCCGTACGAGAAGCTCGCCGCTCTCCGGGAGCACCGCTCCACCATGGCCCGGCTCGGCCTGGCACGCGGGCGGGTGACCGGTGCACGAGGGGACATCGACGGCGCCCGCCGGGAATTCGAGCAGGCCCTGGCCCACGTCGAACACCTTCCCCTTCCGTACGACCGCGCCCGCGTGAACTTCGCCTACGGCCAGACCCTGCGGCGGGCGGGGAAGCGGCGGGAAGCCGACACGGTCCTGCGGAACGCCCGGGACACCTACATCAACCTGGGCGCCCGCACCTACGTCGAGCGGTGCGAGCGGGAACTTCAGGCGGGCGGGCTGAAGACCAGCCGCGGCGCATCCGGTCTGTCCCGCCTCACCGCGCAGGAACAGGCCGTCGCCCGACTCGTCGCCGGCGGCGCGAGCAACAAGCAGGCAGCCCTGGAGCTGTTCATCGCCGCGAAGACCGTGCAGTACCACCTCACCCACATCTACTCGAAGCTCGGCATCCGCTCCCGCAGTGAACTGGCCGCACGATTCCGGGAAGCCGCGGAGACCGAAGAGCCCAGGTGACCGCCGGCTTCACAGTGAAGCGCCGGATGACGGCCGGACGCCGAGGAGCGGAAGCGCCTCCAGTACGAGCACCGCGAGGTCGTCGTCGATCGGTTCCGGGCTGAAGTTGTGGGCCGCCTGGCGTACGCGCTCCGCGACCGCCTTGGCGCCCAGGCCCACGCAGCCGCGGAGGAGTTCGGCGAGGCCGTCGTTGTCGTCCAACTGCCGGTTGCCGCGGCGGCGTTCGGTCACGCCGTCGGTCACGCAGAGCAGGGTCTCGCCCGGGGCGAGGTGGAACGAGTCGGCGCGGAACTCGGCGTGCTCGTCGATGCCGAGCAGCATCTGCGGCTGGGCGGCCGGCGTCACCGTGCCGTCCGCGGAGAGCCGCAGCGGGAGCGGGTGCCCCGCGCTGGCCACCGTGACGCGGGCGCCGCCGGCGTCCGGGTCCGGCTCCAGCTCGCCGTAGAGCAGGCTCAGGAAGCGGGAGCCCGCCTGCTCGCCGCCGACCGCGACCGCCTCCGCGCCCTCCTCGGCCATCGCGAGGTTCAGCCGGTGCAGCAGGGCCTCGACGCCGTGGCCCTCGCGGGCGAGCAGCCGTACGAGATGGCGGGCCAGGCCGGTGACGGACATGGCCTCCAGATCGTGGCCGCAGACGTCGCCGAGCAGGAAGCACCAGCGGCTCTCACCCATCGGGAACAGGTCGTAGAAGTCGCCGCCGACGGTCTGCCCCTCGCCGGAGGGCTCGTACACGATCGCCGTGTCGACGCCCGGGATCGCCGCGAGGGAGGTGGGGAGCTGGCGGCGTTGCAGCGAGTGGCTGATGTCCGCCTGCCGCGTGTAGTGGCGGGCCGTGACCACCGCCTGCGCGGCCCTGCGTGCCACGTCCTGAGTGACCCGTACGACGGCGTCGGTCATCCGGGGCAGGCCCGCGCGGCCGATCAGCAGGGCGCCGTGGCAGCGGCCGCTCGCGACCAGCGGGAACATCAGCGCGGAGCCGCCCGGTTCGGCGGCGTCCGCGCCCTGTGGCCAGGGCCAGCTCAGGGCGGTGGTGCCGAGCGTGGAGGGCGGCGGGCGCTCCTGCTCCACGGCTCGGCGCAGGGACCGGATCTGCTGCTCGTCCCGGTGCCAGACCCGGGAGAGCCGCATCCTGCCGTTGGTGGTGGTCAGCCAGACGACGCACCAGTCGGCGAGCCTGGGCACGAGCAGCTGGCCGGTGAGCGCGGTGACCATGTCCTCGTCCAGCTGTCCCGCGAGCAGTTCGCTGACCTCGGCGAGGAAGGACGCCCCCGCCCGCTCGGACCGCTCGGGGGCGGCGGTGGGGAGGAGGCCGGGCGTCGGGGCGTGGTGGACGGTCGCGGGGGCGGGACCGGCCTGGTCGTCCGTGCCCGGCCGGGCCTCCAGGAGGCTGTCGAGGCGGAACCAGACGGCTTCCTGGGTCTGTCGGCAGGTCACGCCCCAGGAGTCGGCGAGGGCGCCGAGAAGTTGCAGGCCGTGGGCGCGCAGGCTGCCCCGCAGGTCGGGGCCCTCGGGTTCGCTGCCGGTCAGGTGGCGGTCGAGCACTTCTACGACGAGGCCCACGTGCCGGGGGCCGTCCAGGGGCGGTGAGGCGGGGATGCCGGGCCACGCGTCGAGCCCGGTCTCAAGGCGGCAGCCGATGTCGACCTCAAAGCCGCCGCGCGCGACGGCCGCCGTGGTCAGCTCGCTGACCAGGAGCACCGCGTCGTCGACGAGCCGCTCGCTGACGGCCGCGGGCACCCCGGGAGCGGGCGAGGCGGCCAGGTCGCCGAGGGTGATGCGGAGGAATCGCCGGGCGGCGGAGGGCGCCAGCTCGTCCGCGGGCAGGCGGAGGCGCGATACGGATTCGCGCGGGTCGGCGGAGGTCCCCACGGGCGCCTCCTGGCTCGGTTCCGGCGCTCAGCACGATGAATGTAGTCTAAATCGCACCGGAAGGACTAACAGAACTAACAGCACTAATCCTGGCGTACCGCACAAACAGGGATATTGCGGAATGAAACGTGAGCGGGATCGGCTCGACACTCCTCGCGCGGCACCGCACGGGGGGCCCTCCGGGGACGGCCGGGACGGCGCGGGAACGGAGCCGGACCGCCCGAGCGGGGCGGGTACCGAGCCGGACCGCCCGAGCGCGGCGGGCACCGAGCCGGACCGCCCGAGCGCGGCGGGCACCGAGCCGGACCGCCCGAGCGCGGCGGGCACGGAGCCGGGCCGCCCGAGCGCGGCGGGAACCGAGCCGGACCGCCCGAGCACCACCGAGCTGCGCGCCCTGCTCGCGACGATGACCGCCTTTCGCGACGGCGACTTCTCCGTACGCGCGGACAGCCCCCACGACGGCGTGACCGCTCAGCTGGCGGAGGTCTTCAACCAGATCGTCACGCGCAACGCGCACATGGCGGCGGAGCTGCAGCGCGTACGGCAGGAAGTCATCCGGCGCGGCCGCCTGGACGAGCGGCTCGCGGCGAGCCCCGGCCAGGGCGCCTGGACGACCGGCGTGGACGCGGCCAACTCGCTGCTCGAAGCCCTGGTCGTACCGGTCGGGGACGCCACGCGTGTCCTGGACGCGGTCGCGGACGGCGATCTGACCCAGCGGGTCGAACTGCACGACGGGAAGCGTCAGCTCCGTGGCGATGTGGCCCGGCTCGGGCGCGGCGTGAACCGCATGGTGGACGAGCTCTCGCTGTTCACCGGCGAGGTGACCCGGGTCGCCCGTGAGGTCGGCACCGAGGGCCGCCTCGGCGAGCGGGCGAAGGTGCAGGGGCTCTCGGGCGACTGGCGCTATGTGACCGAGGCCGTGAACGCCATGGCCTCGCGGCTCACGGCCCAGGTCCGCGACATCGCGGTGGTCACGACGGCGGTCGCCCAGGGCGATCTGACCCAGCACGTCACGGTCGAGGCGACCGGTGAGCTCCTTGAACTGAAGCTCACCGTGAACACGATGGTCGACCAGCTGCGCGCCTTCGCCGACGAGGTCACGCGGGTGGCCCGCGAGGTCGGCACCGAGGGGCAGTTGGGCGGCCGGGCGCATGTGCCGGGCGTGTCCGGCGTCTGGAAGGACCTGACCGACAACGTCAACTTCATGGCGTCGAACCTGACTTCGCAGGTGCGGAACATCGCGCAGGTCACCACGGCGGTCGCCAACGGTGATCTCAGCCAGAAGATCACCGTGGCCGCGCGGGGCGAGATCCTGGAGCTGAAGTCGACGATCAACACGATGGTCGGCCAGCTCTCCGCGTTCGCCGACGAGGTCACGCGGGTGGCCCGCGAGGTCGGCACCGAGGGCGACCTCGGCGGCCGGGCGCAGGTCCGCGGGGTGTCGGGGGTGTGGAAGGAGCTGACGGACAACGTCAACTTCATGGCGTCGAACCTGACTTCACAGGTACGCAACATCGCCCAGGTGGCCACCGCCGTCGCCCAGGGCGACCTCGGCAAGACGATCACGGTCGAGGCGAAGGGGGAGATCCTGGAGCTGAAGTCGACGATCAACACCATGGTCTACCAGCTCTCGGCCTTCGCCGACGAGGTCACGCGGGTGGCCCGCGAGGTCGGCACGGAGGGCAACCTCGGCGGCCAGGCGCAGGTCCGCGGCGTGTCCGGCGTCTGGAAGGAGCTGACGGACAACGTCAACTTCATGGCGTCGAACCTCACTTCACAGGTGCGCAACATCGCCCAGGTCACCACGGCCGTCGCCGACGGAGACCTGTCGAAGAAGATCACCGTGGACGCGCGCGGCGAGATCCAGCAGCTCAAGGACACCGTGAACACCATGGTCGACCAGCTGCGCGCCTTCGCCGACGAGGTCACGCGCGTGGCCCGCGAGGTCGGCACGGAGGGCAACCTCGGCGGCCGGGCCCAGGTCCACGGGGTGTCCGGGGTGTGGGAGGACCTGACCGAGAACGTCAACTTCATGGCGGAAAACCTGACGTCGCAGGTGCGCAACATCGCCCAGGTCGCCACCGCCGTCGCCCAGGGAGACCTGTCGAAGAAGATCGACGTGGACGCGCGCGGCGAGATCCTGGAGCTGAAGACGACCATCAACACGATGGTCGACACGCTCTCCTCGTTCTCCTCCGAGGTCACCCGAGTCGCCCGAGAGGTGGGCAGCGAGGGCCAGTTGGGCGGCCAGGCCCGCGTCGAGGGCGTCTACGGCACGTGGAAGCGGCTCACCACCGGAGTCAACGAACTGGCCTCCAACCTCACCACGCAGGTACGCGCCATCGCCGAGGTGGCCGGCGCCGTCACCCAGGGCGACATGTCCCGCTCCATCACGGTCGAGGCACGCGGCGAGGTCGCCGAGCTCAAGGACAACATCAACCTGATGGTGGCCAACCTCCGCGAGACCACCCGCGCCAAGGACTGGCTGGAGTCCAACCTGACCCGCATGGCCGCCCTCATGCAGGGCAAGCGCGACCTGGTGGAGGTCGCCGGGCTGATCCTCGGCGAGCTGACCCCGCTGGTGAACTCCCAGTTCGGCGCGTTCTACCTGCTCGACCCGGACGGCAGGAGCCCCGGCGAGGACCTGCAGTTCATCGCCGGGTACGGAACCGACCAGGCCGGCCGCGGCACCCTGCTGCCCGGCACCGGCACCCCGGGCCGCGGACTGATCGCCCAGGCGGCCAGGCAGAAGCAGCGCATCCTCGTCCTCGACGCCCCGCACGACTACATCACCATAAGCTCCGGGCTCGGCTCGGCCCTGCCGGCCAATATCGTCATCGTGCCGATCCTCTTCGAGGGCAAACTGCTCGGCGTGATCGAGCTGGCCTCGCTCAGCAGGTTCAGCGATGTGCACCTGGCCTTCATCGACCAGTTCGCCAGGACCATCGGCGTCTCCTTCAACACCATCATCGCCAACTCCCGTACGGAAGCGCTGCTTTCGGAGTCCCAGCGGCTCACCGCCGAACTGCGGGAGCGCTCCGACGAACTGCAGCGCTCCAACGCCGCCCTGGAGGAGAAGGCGGCGCTGCTCGCGACGGCCTCGCAGTACAAGTCGGAGTTCCTGGCGAACATGTCGCACGAGCTGCGCACCCCGCTCAACTCGCTGCTCATCCTCGCCCGGCTGCTCGCCGACAACCCCGACGGCCATCTCTCCGAGCAGGACGTGCAGTTCGCCTCCACGATCCACCGCTCCGGCTCCGATCTGCTCCAGCTGATCAGCGACATCCTCGACCTGTCGAAGATCGAGGCGGGCCGGATGGACGTCCACCCGGTGGAGCTGTCCCTGGACAAGCTGCTTCGGTACGTCGACGCCACCTTCCGGCCGCTGACCGTGGACCGCGGCCTGGGCTTCCGCATCACCGTGGACGACGACGTGCCGCGCGAGCTGTACTCCGACGAGCAGCGGCTCCAGCAGGTGCTGCGCAACCTGCTGTCCAACGCGGTGAAGTTCACGCACTCCGGTTCCGTGCAGCTGCGCGTCGAGGGGGTGCCGTCGGAGCAGTTCGAGGGGGAGTCGCTGCGGAACGCGGAGGCGGTCGTCGCGTTCCGGGTCAAGGACACCGGGATCGGTATCCCGCCCGGCAAACTCCCGGTGGTCTTCGAGGCGTTCAAGCAGGCCGACGGCACCACCAACCGCAAGTACGGCGGCACGGGCCTCGGGCTCTCCATCAGCCGGGAGATCGCCAGGATGCTCGGCGGCCGGATCGTCGCCGAGAGCGAGCTGGGCGTCGGCTCCCAGTTCACCTTCTACTTCCCGGCCCGCCACCCCGGAGTCGCCGTACCGGCCGCCGAGCCGCCGACCCCCGCACACGTGAAGCCGACTCCCGTGCAGGAGACGGAGGTCGACGGAGCGGCGGCCTTCGCGCACGCCTTCGCGCCCGCCGACGCACGCCCTGGCGAGAGCGCCGTGGAGGCCACGGTCGTCGGCCCGGACATCGGGATCTCCCTGGAGGACGAGCTGCACACCGACCCGGCCGCGGGGCCGGGACCGCGCGCCACCCTCAGCACCACCCGCGAGGACACCTGGCCGCAGACGACCCGGCTCAAGGAGTGGCTGAGCGGGCGGCCCGGACAACTCCTCGCCGGACGGCGGATCCTCATCGTCGACGACGACATCCGCAATGTGTTCGCCCTGACCCATGTGCTCGGCCGCGTCGGCATCTCCGTGAAGTACGCGGAGAACGGGCGCGAGGGCCTTGAGGTGCTGCAGCGCACCCCCGATGTGTCCGTGGTGCTGATGGACATCATGATGCCCGAGATGGACGGCTACGAGACGATCCGCGCCATCCGCAGCACGCCCCGGCTCGCGCATCTGCCGGTCATCGCGCTCACCGCCAAGGCCATGCCCGGCGACCGCGACAAGGCGATCGAGAGCGGCGCCTCCGACTACGTGCCCAAGCCCGTGGACGTGGACCGGCTGCTCTCGGTCATCGTGGGCCTGCTCGACCCGCACGGCGAGGACGAGTCGGCGCAGGACGAGCCGACGGGGGACGAGCCGTGAACGCCGCGCCGTCCGACCAGTGCAGCATCCTCGTCGTCGACGACATGGAGGAGAACCTGCTGGCCCTGGAGGCGGTCCTCGGCCCGCTCCATCAGCGGATCGTCCGGGCGAGTTCGGGGGAGGAGGCGCTCAAGGCCATGCTGCGCGAGGAGTTCGCGCTCGTCCTCATCGACGTCGTCATGCCCGGCATGGACGGCTTCGAGACCGCCGGCACCATCAAGCGGCTCGACCAGACCAAGGACGTGCCGATCATCCTCGTGACGGGGGTCAATCCCGAGCCGGACTACACGTATCGGGGGTACGCGGTGGGGGCGGCGGACTTCCTGACCAAGCCGATCGATCCGTGGGTGCTGCGGACGAAGGCGAACGTATTTCTCGAACTCCACCGGCAGAAGCGGGAGTTGGCGGCCGCCGGGCCGGAGAACGGGGAGCGGCTCGCTGCGGCGGCGGAGGAGCTGGCCCGCATCGAGTTGCTTCTGCGGGAGAGCCCGGCCCCCGACACCGATGCGATCGCGGACCGCGTCGCGAGGGTGAGCCGCTCCCTGCGTGGGCCAGAGGCGTGAGATTTTCCCCTACCCGCCCCTTCCCGAAAGTCCTGCCGGACGGGCCTCCTCAATCGCCGGAGGGGCTCAATTTTGAGCCCCTCCGGCGATTGAGGAGCGGGGTCCGGGGCGGAGCCCCGAAGCGCCGCAGGCTTTCGGGAAGGGGCGGGTAGGGGATCAGATACGCCTGTCCTGCCTCAGCAGATCCGAGCACTTCTCGCCGATCATCATCGTCGTGATGCACGGGTTGACGGTGACGAGATCCGGCATCACCGAGCCGTCGGCGACCCGCAGGCCCTCGACTCCCTTGACCCGCAGACGGGAGTCGAGCGGGGCCAGGGCGTCGTCGTCGGCGCCCATCTTCACCGTGCACGCCGGGTGGTAGACGGTGTTGTGGGTCTTGTGGATGTAGTCGAGCAGCTCGTCGTCCGTGCGGACGTCCGGGCCCGGGGCCAGCTCCGCGCCCGCCCAGCCGCTCAGCGCCGGCTGCTCGGCGATGCGCCGGGCCAGCTTCAGGCCGTACGTCATCACGCGGGCGTCGTGCTCGTGAGTGAAGTAGCGCGGGTCGACCATCGGCTTGTCCCGGAAGTCGCGGGTGCGTAGCCGGACCGTGCCGCGGGAGCGGGCTCGGGTGACGTTCGGGGTGAGGCAGAACGCGTTGTCCGTCGTCGGGTAGCCGTGGCGGGCCGTGTTCATGTCGAAGGGGACGGAGCCGTAGTGGAACATCAGGTCGGGCCGGTCGAGGCCGGGCTCGGTGTCGTAGAAGATGCCCGCCTCCCACCACTGGCTGGACCGGGTGGGCATCGGCTGCCTGGCCTCCCACATGATGACGCCCTCGGGGTGGTCCTGGAGGTTCTCGCCGACGCCCGCAGAGTCGACCAGGACGTCGATCCCGAACTCACGCAGGTGCGCGGCCGGTCCGATGCCGGAGAGCATCAGCAGCTTCGGGGTGTCGATCGAGCCGCAGGAGACGACCACCTCGCGGCGGGCGCGGACCGTACGGGTGTGGACCTGGTCCGGGTCCAGGAACTCCGCACCGACACAGCGGCGCCCCTCGAAGACCAGGCGCTTCGCGCGCACCCCGGTACGCACGGACAGGTTGGGGCGCTTGCCCATGATCGGGTGGAGGTACGCGACCGAGGAGGACTGGCGGACGTTGTTCTCGTCCGAGTTGATCTGGAACCAGTTGGCTCCCCGGACGACGGTGCTTCCGGTGTTGAAGGGTGTCGTAGGGATGCCCGCCTGCGCGCAGGCCTCCAACAGGGCGTTGCCGCACGGGTCGTCCGCGCCCTTGAGGGTGCGCAGCTTCACCGGGCCGGAGCGGCCGTGGTGGTCGCCGGGGGCGTCGTTGTTCTCCAGGCGCCGGTAGAGCGGGAACAGTTCGGCCGCGCTCCAGCCCGTGCAGCCCGCGGCCGCCCAGTCGTCCAGGTCCTCGGCCGGGGCCCAGAACGCGATGCAGGAGTTGTGCGAGGAGCAGCCGCCGAGCACCTTGGCGCGGGCGTGCCGCATGAAGCTGTTGCCCCTTGACTGCGGCTCGACCGGGTAGTCCCAGTCGTAGCCCGACTCCAACAGCCCCATCCAGCGGTCGAGTTGGAGGACGTTGTCGTCGCCCACGTCGCTCGGTCCGGCCTCCAGGACGCAGACGGTGACGGTCGGGTCCTCGGTGAGGCGGGCCGCGACGACATTGCCTGCGGTGCCGCCGCCGACGACTACGTAGTCGAAGACCTCGGCGGATGCGGTGGCGTCGGAACTCATGAGGTGGTGACCTCCTCCAGGTCGGCGGCGGGGGCGGGCGGTGCGGGGGAATCGGCGGCGTGCTCGGCGAGTACGCCGGTGCGGTGGCGCTGGACGAACCAGTAGTAGGCGAAGCCGCCGCCGGCGATCAGGCCGACGAACAGGACGGCGCCCCAGCGCAGATACCAGTGGTACGGGGCGGCGGCGTTGTAGACGGCCGCCCGCGGCCAGAGCAGGTTCACGGTCATGCCCGCGCCCCACAGCACGCCGAGGATGTTGACGGGCAGGCCCCAGCGGCCGAGCGAGAACTTGCCCTCGGCGGGCTTCCACGTACCGCGCAGCCTGGCGATCAGCATCGGGACGGTGACCAGCAGATACGCGGCGTAGATCATGATGATGCCGATGCTGGTGACGACGGTGAAGATCTGCGGCTGGCGGATGTTCACCACGAGGATCGCGAGCGAGAGGACTCCGATGATGACGGCGGGGGCCACCGGGGTCTGGAAGCGCGGGCTGACCCTCGCGAGCAGTGAGGCCGCGGGCAGGTTGTTGTCGCGGGACATCGCGAACGCGAGCCGGATCGCCGCCGTGTGCACGGCGAGCGCGCACACCGTCACCGCGATCAGGACGCACCACAGCATGGCCTTGCCGGCCGTCGGGCCGAGCACGTCGAGCACCACGTACTGCAGTCCGTCCGAGGAGAGCCGCTCGCCGCGCAGCGAGGAGACGCTCATCAGGGCGAGGAGCAGGATCAGCCCGCCGAGGACGAACGAGGCGACGATCGAGCGGATGATGGCGCGCGGCGCGTTCCGCGACGGGTCGAGGGACTCCTCGCCGAGCGAGGCCGCGGTGTCGAAGCCGTACATCACGTACGCGGAGGCGAGCGAGGCGACGAGGAAGGCGCCGAGATAGCCGAAGGACTGGCCGTCCCCCGTGTGGGCCGTCTCGGTGACCACCTGCGGGCCACGCACGACATGCACCGCGAACAGCACGATCAGGACGACGGTGGCGACGAGTTCGATGAACACGCCGGCGGTGTTGATCCTGGCCATCAGCTTCACGCCGAAGGCGTTGACGAGCGTGGTGAACAGGATCAGCACGGCGGCCAGGAGCACCGCGTTGGTGGCCACGTCGTACCGGCCCGTGCCGTCGCCGACGAACTGGAAGAACGACGAGATCTGCGGCAGCGTCAGCTGGTAGGCGAGGGCGACGGCCGCGATCGACACGACCGAGGCGAGCAGCATCATCCAGCCCGCGAGCCAGCCGACGTGCGGATTGCCCACCTTCTTCGCCCAGTTGTAGACCGAACCGGCGACCGGGTAGCGGGCGGCCAGCTCCGCGAAGCAGAGGGCCACCATGAACTGGCCGACGAACACCATGGGCCAGGACCACCAGTAGGCGGGGCCGCCGTTCGCGTAGCCGAAGTAGAAGAGCTGGAAGGTGCCGGTGAGGATGGAGATGTAGCTGATGCCTGCGGCGAACGTATGGAAGTTGCCGAGGGTGCGCTTGAGCTCGGGACGGTAGCCGAACTCCTGGAGCTCGGCGTCGTCCCTGTCGTTGGGGGTCGGGTGCATGTGTCTCCTGGGAGTCACGTCAGGTTCGGCCACGGCCGGCCGAGCGGGGAGAGAGCGGGCTCGGGCTGTGAAAGTGGCTCAACCGGCCGTGGAACAGGGGCAGTTGTGCGGAGTGGCGCGGAGTTACGCGAACCAGCCCTGAGGGGCGGGCCGCGTGTTGCGCCAGATGTGCTTCGTCTCGCGGTACTCGGCGAGCCCGGCCGGGCCCAGCTCACGGCCGGTGCCGGACTGCTTGTAGCCGCCCCACTCGGCCTGCGGCACGTACGGGTGGAAGTCGTTGATCCACACCGTGCCCATCCGGAGCCCGGACGCCACACGGCGGGCCTTCGCCTCATCCCGGGTGAACACGCCGCCCGCGAGCCCGTACACCGTGTCGTTGGCGAGCCGCACGGCCTGCTCCTCGCCGGTGAACCGCTCCACCGTGAGGACGGGGCCGAACGACTCGTCCTGGACCACCGACATGCCGGCCGAGCAGTCGTCGAGGACCGTCGGCAGGTAGTAGAACCCGCCTTCGTACTCCGCGCCGGAGGGCCGGGACCCGCCGCAACGGAGCACCGCGCCCTCCTGGAGGCCGCGTTCGACGTACGCCTCGACCTTCGCGAGGTGGGCCGCCGAGATCAGCGGGCCAGTCTGGGCGCGCTCGTCGAAGGGGCCGCCGAGGCGGATCTCCCCGGCCCTGCGCACCACCTCGTCCACGAACCGCTCATGCAGGGAGTCCTCCACGAGGAGGCGCGCCCCGGCCGAGCAGACCTGGCCGGAGTGCAGGAACACCGCGGTGAGCGCCATGTCGACGGCCGTCTCGAAGTCGGCGTCCGCGAACACGATGTTGGGGTTCTTGCCGCCCAGTTCGAGCGCGACCTTCTTGACCGTGCCCGCCGCGGCCGCCATCAGATGCCGGCCGGTGCTGAGCCCGCCCGTGAACGACACCAGGTCCACGTCCGGGTGCTCGGCGAGCGGACCGCCCACCTCCGGGCCCGCGCCCAGGACCAGGTTCGCCACCCCGTCCGGCAGGCCCGCCTCCGCGAGCAGCCGCACCAGGTGGATCGCGGTGTGCGGGGTCAGCTCGCTGGGCTTCAGGACGAAGGTGTTGCCCGCCGCGAGCGCGGGCGCCACCTTCCACGCGGTCTGCAGGAGCGGGTAGTTCCACGGGGTGATCAGCGCGCACACGCCGACCGGCTCATACACCACCCTGCTCTCCGCGTCCTCCACGCCCGTCTCGACGACCCGCCCCGCGTCCGCGGCCGCGAGCCGGCCGAAGTAGCGGAAGCAGTTCTCGATGTCGGCCATGTCGTACGCGCTCTCCACCAGGCGCTTGCCGGTGTCGAGGGATTCCGCGCGGGCCAGGGCGTCCTTGTCGCGGGCCAGCAGATCCGCGACCCGCAGGAGCAGATCGCCGCGCTCGGCGCCCGTGGTGTGCGGCCAGGGCCCCTCGTCGAACGCGCGCCGTGCGGCCGCGATCGCCTCCAGGGTGTCCTTGGCGCCCGCCTCGTCCACGACCGCGACGAGCGATCCGTCGGCCGGGCAGCGGATCTCCCGGGTCCGCTCCTCGCGCGGGCTCGTCCACGTACCGTCGATGAACAGCTCAGGCACCTTCGGCCCCCAGCTGCTTGAGAAGCCACTCGTGGAAGATCCCGATGTGGTGCTCGGTCGGTACGAGGACGCCGCCGCCCCGGTAGGCCCGCGACGACATCGCCGGCTGGGTCCGCTCGCACGCTGCAAAGTCCTGGGCGTTGACCCGGTGGAACAGCTCCACCGACTTCGACAGATCGGCGCCCGACTCGACCACCTCAGGGGCGTACAGCCAGTCGCACTCGACGATCGTGCGGTCCTCGGCCATCGGGAACATCCGGTGCAGGATCACGTGGTCCGGCACCAGGTTCACGAACACGGTCGGCTTGACCGTCATCGCGTAGTACCGCCGGTCCTGGTCCTCGGCGACCTCGGGCAGCTTGCCGAAGCCCTCGCTGCCGTCGACCGTGAAGCCCTTGACCTCGTCACCGAACTCGGCGCCGTGGCCGACGTAGTACTGCGCCGCGAAGCCGTCCGCGAACTCCGGGAGCACTTCGGTGAGTTCGGGGTGGATCGTCGCGCAGTGGTAGCACTCCATGAAGTTCTCGACGATCAGTTTCCAGTTGGACTTCACGTCGTACGTGATGCGCTTGCCGAGCGCGAGGCCTTCTGTGCGGTAGCGGTCGATGGCGGCCGCGTTCCCGAGGCGCTCCACGGCCGCGCCGATCACGGTCTCCTCGAAGGACGGCGGCTCGTCCGCCAGGCATACCCAGGCGTAGCCGAGCCACTCGCGCAGGGCGACCTTGATCAGGCCGTACTCGGCCCGGTCCACGTCCGGCATCTTCGTCAGGTTGGGCGCGGCGACCAGCTTGCCGTCGAGGTCGTACGTCCATGCGTGGTACGGGCACTGCAGGTTGCGGCGCACCTCGCCGGACTCCTGGGTGCAGAGCTGGGCACCGCGGTGCCGGCAGACGTTCAGGAAGGCCCGCAGCTCACCGGTACGGGACCGGGTGACCAGGACGCTCTCCCGGCCGACCTGAACGGTGCGGAAGGCGCCCGGCTTGTCGAGGTCGGCGCCGCGCACGGCGCAGAACCACATGGATTCGAACACCCGCTCCTGCTCCAGTCGGAACAGTTCGGGATCGGTGTAGTAGTGCCCGGGCAGCGTGGCCACGAGGCTGGGGGCGATGGGGGTGGTAGTCACGTTCGTGCTCCTCGCGGGGCGTCAGAGGGAGGTGAGCTAGCGCCGGATCCGGCTCATCTCGGGGTCGAACAGAGGCTCATCCATCACCGTCGCCGGAACCTTCTCGCCGAAGTACTCGACGTGCACCCCGGTCCCGGCGGGCAGCACCGGCAGCCAGGCGTAGGCGACACAACGGCCGAGGGTGTAGCCGTACGAGGCGGACGTGACGTACCCCGCGGGCACGCCGTCGACATGCACCGGCTCGTGGCCGAGGACCACGGCGGCCGGGTCGTCGAGCAGCAGGGCCGTCAACTTCCGCTCGGGCTCGCCGAGTCGGGCAAGCGCGTCCCGGCCCACGAAGTCGCCGCCGCGGTCCATGCGGACGGCGAAGCCCACGCCCGCCTCGTACGGGTTGTGCTCGGTGGTCATGTCGTGGCCCCAGGAGCGGTAGCCCTTCTCCAGGCGCAGGCTGTTGAACGCCGACCGGCCGGCCGCGATCACCCCGTGCTCCTGCCCGGCCGCCCACAGCGTGTCCCAGAGCCTGAGCCCCAGGTCGGCGGTGGTGTAGAGCTCCCAGCCCAGCTCGCCCACGTAACTCAGACGCATCGCGGTCACCGGGACATGGCCGAGGTACGTCTGCTTGGCGCGGAAGTAGCCGAAGCCCTCGTGCGAGAAGTCGTCGCGGGTGAGCGGCTGGACCAGGTCGCGGGCGAGCGGGCCCCACACGCCGATGCAGCAGGTGCCGGAGGTGATGTCGCGGACGTGCACGTCGGCGGGCGCGTGCCGCAGCAACCAGTCCAGGTCGGCGGGGGAGTTGGCGCCGAGCTGGAAGTGGTCCGGGGCGAGCCGGGCCACGGTCAGGTCGGAGCGGATCCCGCCGTCCTCGTTCAGGAGCAGCGTGTACGTGACCGCGCCCGGCTTCTTCGCCAGGTTGTTGGACGTCATGCGCTGCAGGAACGCGAGCGCGCCGGGACCGGTGACCTCCAGGCGGCGCAGCGGCGTCATGTCGTAGAGCGCGACCTTCTCGCGCGTCGCCTTCGCCTCGGCCGCGGCGATCGGCGACCAGTAGCGGGCCGACCACTCGTCCCGCTCGGGGACCGAAATCCCTTCGGCGAGCGCGGAGTTGGCCTCGTACCAGTGCGGGCGCTCCCAGCCGCCGCCCTCCAGGAACACCGCGCCCAGCTCCTGCTGCCGGGCGTGGAAGGGGCTGACCCGCAGCGGACGCGGCTGGTCGGCGGGTTGCAGCGGGTGGATCACGTCGTACACCTCGACGAACTGCTGCGCCCCGCGGTCGTGCACGTACCCGGGGGAGCGCTGGGCGTCCTCGAAGCGGGTGAGGTCGCACTCGTGCACGTCGAGCGAGGGTTTGCCGTCGACCATCCACTCGGCGACGGCCTTGGCGACGCCCGCCGAGTGCGTGACCCACACGGCCTCCGCGAGCCAGAAGCCGCGCAGCTGCCGGGCCTCGCCGAGTACGGGCATGCCGTCGGGCGTGAACGAGAAGACCCCGTTGAAGCCCTCCTCGACCTCCGCGTCACGCAGGAAGGGCAGCAGCCACTTGCAGTCCTCCCAGCTCGGCGCCCAGTCCTCCTCGGTGAACGGGTACGAGGACGGCATGTCCATGTTGTTCGCGCGGGCCGTGTCGTAGTCGAGGAGCGCGAACGGGTCGACGGGCAGCGGCTTGTGGGCGTACGACCCGATGCCTATGCGGTCGGTGTGCTCGCGGAAGTACAGGTCGCGGTCCTGGAACCGCAGGATCGGCCGGGACGCCTCCGTGCGCGGGTCGTTGGCGCCTTCCAGCTCCGGCAGCGGCTTCGTCTTCGCGTACTGGTGCGCGAGCGGGAGCAGCGGTACGTCGACGCCTGCCATGCGGCCGATGACCGGGCCCCAGAATCCGGCGGCGGACACCACGTGGTCGGCCGGGAAGGTGCCCCGGTCGGTGACGACGGCGGTGACGCGGCCGTCCTCCTTCTCGATGCCGGTCACGGTGTGCCGGTCGAGGAACGTGGCGCCGCGCTCCTGGGCGCGCTCCATCTGGGCGCGGGAGGCGAGCAGCGCGCGGGCGAGCCCGTCCTCGGGCGTGTGGAAGCCGCCGAGCACCTTGGACTCGTCGATGAAGGGCCACAGCTCCTTGCAGCGCTCGGCGGAGATCAGCTCCCCGCGTACGCCCCAGGCGGCGGCCCAGCCGGCCTTGCGGTGCAGGTCGGCCCAGCGCTCGGGGGTGGTGGCGAGTTCGAGGCCGCCGACCGGGTTGAAGCAGGGAAGCCCGTCCACCTCCAGGGAGTTGAACTTCTCCACGGTGTACTGGGCGAAGGCAGTGAGGGTCTTCGACGGGCCCGTACGGAAGACCAGGCCCGGCGCGTGCGAGGTGGAGCCGCCGGGCGCGGGCAGCGGGCCCTGCTCGAGGACGGTGACGTCGGTCCAGCCGCGGGCGGTGAGTTCGTCGGCGAGCGAGCAGCCGACGATGCCGGCGCCGACGATGACGACGCGGGGGCCTGCGGAGGCCGGGCGGGGGTGGGGTGTGCTGGACATGCCCCTCCTTGGGTGGCGGGGACGGCAGGGGGACGGGGTGAACTGCCTTGTGCGGGCAGTTGTTCGGACCGTTCTGCGGACGGTTCTCGAATGACGGTCAGAGCACGACCACGGAGCGCAGGACCTCGCCCCGGTGCATCTTGGCGAAGGCCTCCTCGACCTGGTCGAGGGCGATCTTCTCGGTGACGAAGCCGTTCAGGTCGAGCAGTCCGTAGAGGTGCTGGTCGATCAGTACGGGGAAGTCGCGGGTGGGCAGGCAGTCCCCGTACCAGGACGACTTGAGGGCGCCGCCGCGGCCGAAGAGGTCGATCAGCGGGATCTCGACCGTCATGTCCGGGTCGGGCACGCCGACCTGGACGAGGACGCCCGCGTGGTCCCGCATGTAGAAGGCCTGCTTGTACGTCTCCGGGCGGCCCACCGCGTCGATGGCGAGGTCGACGCCGAAGCCGTCGGTGAGGGCGCGGACCGCCTCGATCGGGTCCGTGCCACGGGAGTTGATGGTGTGGGTGGCGCCGAACTTCTCGGCGCGGTCGAGCTTCTTGTCGTCGATGTCGACGGCGATGACCTTGCGGGCGCCGCCCAGGCAGGCCCCGGCGATGGCCGCGTTGCCGACGCCGCCGCAGCCGATGACGGCCACGGTGTCGCCGCGCTGGACGTTGCCGGTGTTGACGGCCGCTCCGTACCCGGCCATCACGCCGCAGCCGATCAGGCCCGCGGCCTCCGGGCGGGCGGCCGGGTCGACCTTCACGGCCTGCCCGGCCGCGACCAGGGTCTTCTCGGCGAAGGCGCCGATGCCGAGGGCGGGGCTCAGGGGCGTGCCGTCCAGGAGGGTCATGGGCTGGGCGGCGTTGCGGGAGTCGAAGCAGTACCAGGGGCGGCCACGGCGGCAGGAGCGGCAGCTTCCGCAGGGGGCGCGCCAGGCGAGCACCACGTAGTCGCCGGGGGAGAGGTCCGTGACGCCCTCGCCGACGGACTCGACGACCCCGGCCGCCTCGTGGCCGAGCAGGAACGGGAAGTCGTCGTTGATCGCGCCCTCCCGGTAGTGCAGATCCGTATGGCAGACCCCGCAGGCCTGCACCTTGACCAGGGCCTCTCCCGGACCGGGATCGGGAACGACGATCGTCTGCACCTCGACGGGTGCGCCCTTCTTGAGAGCGACGACGGCGCGGACCTCGTGTGGCACGACCAACTCCCCTTGGATGTTGCGCTGTGCGCGATGCGTTGCGCGATAAGCGACGTTGAACACATCTTGGGAACGCCGTCAGGACGCCGTCAAGGGGTACGGATCAAGCATTGGAAAAACGATGCTGACCCTGGGTCATCCCCCGGACACGCTCCTCCGGCCGGGCCGGGACGGCCGGAAGCCGCCCAAGGACGCCGGGTTCAAGGGCTCTGACCTGGCGTTCTTGTGCGGCTTCCGGGATGTTCGGAGGTGCCTCGCGGCGGTGCGTACGGGTCAGGTCACAGGCCGTGACCCATCCGCCGCGACAGTTCGCCCGCCGCCGCGACCGTGCGCCGGGCCAGTTCCGGGATGCGTTCCTCGGTCAGCCGATACACCGGACCGGAGACGCTGACCGCGCCGAGCACCTTGCCGTCGTGCGACCGGGCCGGTGCCGCCACCGAGGCGAGCCCGATCTCCAACTCCTCGACGGCGACGGCGAAGTCCTGCCCGCCGACCTCCGTCAGCTGGGCCCGCAGTGCGGCCGCGCTGACCACGGTGTGCGCGGTGAACCGCGGCAGGCTGCGGGCGAGCAGGCCCTCGCGCAGCGTCGGCGGCAGATGGGCGAGGAGCACCTTGCCGCTGGAGGTGGCGTGCAGGGGTGTGCGTCTGCCGAGCCAGTTCTGCGCCGTCACGGAGGCCGAGCCGCGGGCCTGCATGATGTTGACCGCCGCGTCGTCGTCGAGGATGGCGATGTTGACCGTCTCGCCCAGCTCGTCCGCGAGCTCACGGCAGACCGGGGCGCCCTCCTGCGAGATGTCCATCCGCGCTGCCGCCGC
This sequence comes from Streptomyces luteolus, assembly GCF_029968015.1. Lineage (GTDB taxonomy): Bacteria > Actinomycetota > Actinomycetes > Streptomycetales > Streptomycetaceae > Streptomyces > Streptomyces luteolus. The sequence continues at coordinate 118,259 of NZ_JASCIS010000014.1, read as the reverse complement.
CCCCGCCAGGCGCAGCACACCGGCCCCGAGGTAGTACTTGCCCCGGTCCGCGGACTGGTTGACCAGGCCGCGCTGCTCCAGGACGCCGAGCAGCCGGAACGCGGTCGACTTGTGCACCCCCAGCTCCTCGGCGATCTCCGACACCCCGGCCTCGCCCTGCCGCGCGAGGCTCTCCATGGCGCTGATCGCGCGGTCCACGGACTGCACCGAACCGGCCGGCCCCTTCGGCGGCTTCTCGGGGGGCTCCGATCCGGACATTTCCCGAGGCGGTCCCACCGTCGTCGCCCTGACCGTCGTACCCGCTCTCACCTGCACTTGTTTCCGGCGCATAGTTCGTCTCTCACCACCTCGCGGTCGCCTCTCGGACCGCATCTGCGAGAACCCCCTTGACGTACGGGGCTTCTCGACCGGATTCTGTTGCGCACGACGCACCACGGTGCGTGATGCGAAACAGTAGGTTACCGAACGGTCCAGAACCAAGAGGGGTGCCTGTGATTCCCGTCTGCCGCCTCGAAGAGCTCCCCGAGGGCGAATCCGTCCGCGTAGACGTCGAGCCGCCCATCGCCGTGTTCCACACGGACGGCGAGCTGTACGCCATCGACGACACCTGCACGCACCAGGACGCCTCGCTCTCCGAGGGCTTTCTGGAGGGCTGCCTGGTCGAATGCCCGCTCCACGAGGCGTCGTTCGACCTGCGTACGGGCGTCCCCACCTGCCTCCCCGCCCGCCGCCCGGTCCGCACCCACCGGGTGACGGTCGACGACGGCATGATCCACGTCCACCGCAGCGAGAAGGAGAACGCCGCGGCCTGACCGCCGCGCCGCCTCCACACCCCCCGGAGCCGCTCCGGTCACGCCACGCACGCGCGGGCCGGATCCACGAGAAAGGCACAGCCTCATGAGGACCGTGACCGTGGTGGGCGCCTCGCTCGCCGGACTGTACGCCGCCCGGGAACTGCGGGCGCAGGGCTTCGACGGCCGGCTCGTCATCGTCGGCGAGGAGCAGCACCGCCCCTACGACCGCCCCCCGCTGTCCAAGGACTTCCTCTCCGGCAAGGCGTCCGAGAGCGACCTCGCCCTGTCCGACGACGAGGAGACCCTCGAACTCGGCGCCGAGTGGATGTTCGGCGTACGTGCCCGCGGCCTCGACGCCCGCGGCCGCACCGTACTCCTCGACAACGGCCGCACCGTCTCCACCGACGGCCTCGTCATCGCCACCGGAGCCCGCGCCCGCCGCCTGCCCGGACCCCAGCTCCCCGGCGTGCACACCCTGCGCACCCTCGACGAGGCCCGCGCGCTCCGCGCCGACCTGCACCGCGGCACGCGACGCGTCGTGGTCATCGGCGGCGGCTTCATCGGCGCCGAGACCGCCTCGTCCTGCGCCGCGATGGGCCACGATGTCACCGTCGTCGAGGCCGCGCCCCTGCCGCTCCTCGGGCAGCTCGGGCCGGAGATGGCCGCCGTCTGCGCGCGGCTGCACGAACGCGGTGGCGTACGGCTCGTCACGGGTACGGGCGTCGCCGCGATCGAGGGCGGGACCCGGGTGACCGGCGTACGCCTCACCGACGGCCGCCTGTTCCCCGCCGACGTCGTCGTGGTCGGCATCGGCGCGACCCCCACCACCGAGTGGCTGGCCGGTTCGACGCTCGCCGTCCACGACGGGGTGCTCTGCGACGACGGCTGCGTCACGTCCCTGCCCCAGGTCGTCGCGGTCGGCGACGTGGCCCGGGTCGGCGGCGTCCGCGCCGAGCACTGGACCAGCGCCACGGCCCAGCCCCGCGTCGCCGTCCGCAACCTCCTCGCCGGCCACACCGTCGAACACGTCCGCCCGCTGCCCTACTTCTGGTCCGACCAGTACGGCTCCCGGCTCCAGTTCGCCGGGCGGCGCGAGCAGGGCGACGTACCGAGGATCGTCGAGGGCTCCACGGAGGAGGGCGGCTTCCTCGCCGTCTACGAACGCGACGCCCGTACGACCGCGGTCCTCGCCCTCGACCGCCCCCGACCGTTCACCCGCCTCCGCCGCGAACTGGCGCGCGCGGACGCCCAGTCGACCACGATGCCGTCGGCCCCGGCCTCAGCTGCCACGCCCGAGCCGACGCCCGCCCCGGCCCCCGCACCCGCGTCCGCCGCACCGGCCGCGGTGGCGGTCTGAGCCGAGGCGCGTGGTGAGAGGGAGGGCCGCTCCGGGGAGATCCGGGGCGGCCCTCCGGCGGTTTCCCGACCGCCTGGGCTCTCGGCGACTCCGCACCCCGGTCAGGTCTGGGTACCGGAAGCGGTACGTCGTCGGCCGAACTGCCGCCACCAGGTGGGGCGCGGTGGGTGGACGGCGCGGCCGAGGCGTCGGCCGAGGAAGAGATAGCCGAGGAGGGCGCCGGTGGTGTTCAGGACGACGTCGTCGACGTCGAAGGCCCGGCCGGTGACGAGCGCGCCCTGCACCAGCTCGACCAGGAGCATCACCCCGGCCGTGGTGAGCGCCACCCGCAGGCGGCCTCGGGTACGCGGGAACAGCAGCGGCAGCAGCACCCCGAACGGCACACCGAGCGCCACGTTGCCGCCCAACTGCTTGACCGCGTCGAGGACTTCGGGCTGCGCCAGGTACTGCCGGATGGACGATCCGGGCTGCAGATTGCTGTGCGTCAGCGCCTCCGAGGCGGGCTGCGGGCTGACGGTCAGGCGCGCCAGTACGACGGCGAAGGCGGCCATGGCCGCGAAGGCCACGGCCATCAGCAGCAGCCGGGCGAGCAGCGGCAGTCGCGGCCCGGGAGTGCTCTTGTCCGGCTGCGCGCGCGGGCCCGCGAAGGACCGCCGCCGACGCGACCGGCGTGAACCGGTCGCGCCCGTGGTGCTGTCGCCCGCCTTTGTTCGTGCCATGGTGACCCCTTTCGACGCCCGGAGTCCTCGGTCACGTACGGAGGACCGTCTTCCAGAGGTGCGTCTTCCAAGGGGAGGGCGTGTTCAATCCTCGAAGTGCGCGTCGAGCACCTCGTCAAGATCCGTGGCCCACCGCTTCAGGGTCGCCTTGTCCGGGGCCTGGACCTCGGCCGGGTAGGCGCGGCGCGCGAGGGTGTGGGCGGTGACCGTGAAGCGGCGGCCGAAGCGGGACGTGGAGTGCTCCACGGCGCCGATCTCGTCCCAGTCGAACTCGGCCTCCTGGTCGTCGAGGCGGAAGCGGAGGCCGGCGCCGTCGACGGTGATGGAGCCGCGGTGGTCGGCGGCCTCGAAGGCGGGGCCTTCGGGCGTGTCGCCGTCCCCGTCCCCTTCGCCGTCCCCTTCGCCGTCGTCGTCCCCTTCGCCGTCGTCGTCCCCGGCCTCCGCTTCCCCGTGAGCCTTGGGCTCGTCGGCCTCCGCGTCGGCGGCTTCGGTCTCGTTCGCTGCGGCCTGTTCCTCGTCCTGCTCGGGCTCGGTCGCGGACGCGGGCTCGACGGGGGCGTCGGCGTCGTCCTCGGGCGCCACGGGCTTCGACGGGGTGATGCCGGGGATGAAGCCCGGGTCCGTCGACGCGGCGTGCACGTGCAGGGGAGCGGCGTTCTCGTCCATGCGCTTTTCCACGGTGCGCAGTATGGCCGATGGACCTGTGCCCGTGACCACCCGGACCCGACACAGTGCGACCGGAGTCAGGGAACCGGCGCGCCGTTCCCCCGCTGGAGCGGGATCGCGGCGGCGTCGAGCGGCGCGGAGCCCTCCTGCTGGAGTGCGACGGTGCGCGTCGGGGCGGGGACGCGGATGCCCTCGGCGCGGTAGCGCTGGTGCAGGCGCTTGATGAACTCGTGCTTGATCCTGTACTGGTCGCTGAACTCGCCGACGCCCAGGATCACCGTGAAGCCGATCCGCGAGTCGCCGAACGTGTGGAAGCGGACGGCCGGTTCGTGCTCCGGGTCGGCGCCCTCGACCTCCGCCATCACCTCGGCCACGACCTCGACCGTGACCCTCTCGACGTGCTCCAGGTCGCTGTCGTACCCGACGCCGGCCTGGACGAGGATCGTCAGCTCCTGTTCCGGCCGGGTGTAGTTGGTCATGTTGGTGCCGGACAGCTGGGCGTTGGGGATGATCACGAGGTTGTTGGAGAGGTTGCGCACCACGGTGTTGCGCCAGTTGATGTCGACGACATAGCCCTCCTCGCCGCTGCTCAGCCGGATGTAGTCGCCCGGCTGCACGGTCTTCGACGCGAGGATGTGCACGCCCGCGAACAGGTTGGCGAGCGTGTCCTGGAGGGCGAGCGCGACGGCCAGACCACCCACGCCGAGCGCGGTGACCAGCGGCGCGATGGAGACGCCGAGGGTCTCGAGGACCACCAGGAAGCCGATGGCGATGACCACGACCCGCGTGATGTTCACGAAGATCGTGGCCGAACCCGCGACCCCCGTCCGGGACTGCGTGACCGACTGCACCGCGCCCGTGATCACCCGCGCCACGATCAGCGTGGCGACCAGGATGAGCAGCGCGCTCAGCGACCGGTTCACGACCGTCCGCACCGATGAGGTCAGCGGCAGCGCCCCCGCACCCGCGGCCGCCCCCGCTATCGCCGCCGCCCACGGCGCGAGCGTGCGCAGCGCCGCCACAAGGACGTCGTCCCCGCGCCACCGGGTGCGCACCACGTGCCGGCCGAGCCAGCGCAGCACGAGCCGCAGCAGCAGCCCGGCGGCGATGCCCGCGGCGAGCGCGACGGCGGCGAGGAGCGCGTCGTGCGCGGTGAGGTCCCGGCTCATCGGGCACCGCCCGGGTCGGTCACGAGGCCCACGTGCTTGTTCAACTGGTCACCTGCTCGTCTCTCGGCTGCGCCTGCGTGTCTCCGGTACGGACAGGCCGTACGACCGGGTCGCACGCATGTGCCGGAAACGTGTGCATCAGGTGCCGGACGTACGGACGAGCCGGGGAGGCAAGGCGTCATCCTGCCGTATCCGTACGGGGGTTGAGACGCGGGGGCCGGGGTCCGGCTCGGTCGCCGGACCCCGGTCGGGGGAGCCGCAGGGTTCAGGCCGTACGGATCGCCGGGTCGCTCACGCCCAGCTTGCCCGTCTCGACGTGTCCGGCGAACCGGCGCAGGAACGTCGCGTCCGACTCGGACGTCACGGACACGTCGTACCAGCGCTTGCCCACCGAGAGGTCGACGGTGTGCTTCACCGTCTTGCCCGCCGCCACCGTGAAGGACTTGCCGGGGCCGCCGTACGCGTCGGTCAGGAGCAGGCGTGCCTCGGTGGAGCCCGTGTTGGTGAGGGCCAGGGCGAGGGTGCCGTCGGCGGTGACATGGCGGGCGGTGACCTCGGGTCCGGCGGTCCTGCCCGGGCCCCTGAAGGTGCGCAGGAAGCCGTTCGGGCCGTGCACCGTCAGGTTGTACGCGTCGTCGGAGTACTCCGAGTTCCAGGTGTCCGAGAGCGTCTTGCCCGCTTCGGTGGTGTACGTCCAGGGGCCGTCGGTGCGGTTGCCGGAGCGGACGTGGAAGGTGCCGCCGGCCTTCGCGCCCGCGCTGAACGTCAGCGTGTAGCGCCCGGAGGCCGGGGTGGCGGCGCCGTCCACGTGCGGGGCGTACGGCAGCGGGCGCGTGGGCCGCGAACCGGCTTCCTGGACGGGGAGTCGCGGCTGGGCCGGGGGCTTCGGTACGTAGCTGTCGTGGCGCTCGTTGTCCGGCGGGCGGTAGCCGTCCGTGCCGGGCAGCTCGGCCGGGTCCGTGTCCTTCAGGCCGAAGTCGAAGGCCGAGGTCAGATCGCCGCAGATGGCCTTGCGCCAGGGCGAGACGTTCGGCTCGGCCACGCCGAAGCGGCGCTCCATGAACCGCACGATCGAGGTGTGGTCGAAGGTCTCGGAGCAGACGTAACCGCCCGTCGACCACGGCGAGACGACCAGCATCGGCACGCGCTGCCCGAGCCCGTAGGGACCGGCTCCGTAGCCCATCCCGCCCTTGAAGAAGTCCAGGCTCGTGTCGACCGTCGACAGGCCCTGATCGGCGTCGGCCGGCGGGTACGGCGGCACCACGTGGTCGAAGTAGCCGTCGTTCTCGTCGTACGTGATGAACAGCGCCGTACGCGCCCACACCTCCGGGTCGGCGGTGAGCGCGTCCAGGACCTGGGAGATGTACCAGGCGCCGTAGTTCGCGGGCCAGTTGGGGTGCTCCGTGAACGCCTCGGGGGCGGCGATCCAGGAGATCTTCGGCAGCTTCCCGGCCTTCACGTCGGCCTTGAGCTGGTCGAAGAGACCGTCGCCCGCCTTGACGTTCGTCCCGGTGCGGGCCTTGTCGTACAGCGGGTTGCCGGGCTCGGCGTTCCGGTACTTGTTGAAGTAGAGCAGCGAGTTGTCGCCGTAGTTGCCCCGGTAGGCGTCGTCGATCCAGCCCCAGCCGCCGTCCGCGTCCAGGCCGTCGCCGATGTCCTGGTACACCTTCCAGGAGACCCCGGCCTTCTCCAGACGCTCCGGGTACGTCGTCCAGTCGTACCCTGCCTCCTGGTTGCCGAGCACAGGTCCGCCGCCCTGGCCGTCGTTGCCGGTGTGGCCGGAGAACATGTAGTAGCGGTTGGGGTCGGTGGCCCCGATGAACGAGCAGTGGTACGCGTCGCAGACGGTGAACGCGTCGGCGAGCGCGTAGTGGAACGGGATGTCCTCGCGCGTCAGATGGGCCATCGTGCCCGCCGACTTGGCCGGGATCCACTGGTCGTACCGCCCGTTGTTCCAGGCCTTGTGGCCGCCCGCCCAGTCGTGGTCGAGGCCCGCGATGAACTGCATGCCGAGGTCCTCCGCGTCCGGGTGGTACGGGAGCACCTCCTTGCCGCCGTCCGGCTGGTGGAACACGGACTTGCCGCTCGGCAGCGTCACCGGGCGCGGGTCGCCGAAGCCGCGGACACCCTTGAGCGCGCCGAAGTAGTGGTCGAAGGACCGGTTCTCCTGCATCAGGACCACGATGTGCTCGACGTCCTCGACGGTTCCGGTGCGGCGGGCGGCGGGAATGGCCGCGGCCCGCGCGATGCTGCCGGAGAGGGCGGCCGCGCCCGCGGTGGCGCCCGCGAACTGCAGGAAACGGCGGCGGTTGAGTTCGGGCTTGGGTGGGGTCATGAGTGGGGGGACCTCTGCCGGGGTCGGGAACTTGTTCGGACAAGTCAAGTGGAGTGGCAGAAGAGGGTCCAGGTCAAGAGGCTGGAGGATGGCGGTTGTGTGACCAGTTGGTTCGCGTCCTTCGGTACGGGTGCGGGTGCGCCGCCGTCAACCGGCCAGGTGCAGCGCCCTGTCCGCGACCCCGATCCGCACTGTCTGACCCCAGGTCAGGTCGAGCGCGTCGCCCTCCATGCCGTCCCCGAAGGCCACCAGCCGCTCCGACTCCACGGTCAGCCGCAGCACCTCGCCGGACCCGAGCAGCCCCTCGACCCGCGCCGTCCCGGTCGCCGGGGACGGCCACGCCTCGCGCACGAACCACGCCAACCGCCGTTCCGTGGGCGCGGGCAGGGCGAGCCCGCCGCCGCGCTGCAGCCACAGGGAACGCAGCCAGCCGGTGGCGCCGGTGCCGGTGCCGACGAGCACTCCGGAGGAGGCCTGCGGCTCCGCGGGCTCGCCCTCCGCGTGGGGCTTGTCCTCTGTGTCGGGCTTGTCCTCCGTGTCAGGAGCTAGGCGGTAGCGGGCGGTCTGGTGGCCGGGCGGGCCCAGGTAGATCTCGTTGAGCGCGAGCAGCCGCTGTGTGTCGTCGGCGACGGCCGCGACCATCGTCAACGCCTCCCGCGCGGCCCGCCCGGAGGCCGCGGCGGGCAGCAACTTCCGTGCGTCGGCGGCCCGATGGCGCACGAGCACACCCGGGTTGCGGCCCGGGTCGGTGTCGATCCCGACGACCGGCTGCCCGTCGAGGTACTTCGCCGCGTTGGCCACCAGACCGTCCTGGCCGACCACGACCACGACGTCCTCGGGCCCGAACAGGAACCGGTCCAGATCGGCCCGCTCGACCCGCGCCTGCCGCCAGCTCGACGGGACGGCGGCGGCCACCTCGGCGAGCGCCCGCAGGGTCCGGTGGTGCCGCTCGGCGACCTCGGCGATGTCCCGGCCGCGCGAGCCGAGGAAGTACGCGGCCTGCCCGTGCGTGCCGTGCCGGGCGAGCAACTCCTCGTACTCGGTGGTGCGGTGGACCAGGACGGCGCGGGGAGCGAGGCTCATCGCTCGCTCGCCGCGCTTCCGGTGGATCCGAGCCGCTCCAGGAACCCGGTCAGGACGTCCGGCGAGATCGTCAGGCTGTCGATGCGCGGCAGGTTCTCGGCGAGCCGGCCCGCGTTGAGGGCGGTCAGCGTGGCCGCGTCCACCTCGGCGTGCGCCCGCAGCCACGCGGTCTGCGCGTGCGCCCGCGCCTCGCCGACGGTACGGGCGGCGGCCGCCTCCGCCTCGGCGAGCCGTACCTTCCGGGCGGCCTCGGCGGTGCTCCGCACCTCGTCCGCGGAGGCGTTCTCCTCGGCCTCGCGCCGCGCGTTGGTGCCGCGCTGCTCCACCAACCGCTCCTCCCTGCGGGCGAGTTCGATCCGGCTCGCCAACTCGTTCTCGGCGATGGCCCGTTCCCGCTCCACCGCCACGGCCCGCCGCTCGTACGTGGCCCGGTCCGCCTCCTGCTGGATCTCCTCCCGCGCCGGGGTGCGCAGCGCCCGCTCCACTTCGGCCTCCGGCCGGATCGCGACGACCCGCACCGCGACCAGCTCGATCCCGGTGGCGGGCAGCCGCGGCTCCCGGCCGAGTCCGGTGGTGATCCGCTCCCGTGCCGCGTTGACGCCGTCGACGAGCGCGGCCGACAGGGCGGTACGGGCGAGTACGTCCAGGGCGTGCTGCTGCGCGGTCTCGGTGAGCAGCGTCGCCAACTGCTCCAGCGGGGCGCCTCGCCACTGCCCGGTGTCAGGGTCCACGGAGAAGTCGAGCCGTCCGGCGGCCGCGGCGGGATCGCTGATCCGGTACGTGACGGTGGCCTGCACGGTGACGTCCTGGAAGTCGGAGGTGCGGGCGTGGAACGCCATCTCCAACTCCCGGTCGTTCACGGGCACTTCGGAGAGCGCGGCGCTCAGTGAGCGGTACCAGAAGCTCAGTCCCGGCCCGTCGTGCACCAGCTTGCCGCCCCGGTGGTGCCGGATGTGGGCGGTCGGCGCGGAGCGCAGGTGGCGCAAGCCGAGGCGCCGGGTGATGTCGGCCATGGGTCCCCCTGGGGTCGGGCGAGGCTCTCCGGCCCGCTCTCTGTATTGGTCAGTACGACCATAAAGAAGGAGCCAGTTTTCGTCAAGGAGACGAAATCGAGGGGTGTGGAGAGAAGGGGGCGCCCGTCCGGCAGGCCGCCGCCGGACGGGCGCGCGGTCGGCCCTCCCCGCAGGCGGAGGGGAGCGACGAGGGCCGCGCTCCGGAAACGCATCGGTCGGCTGGCTCACCGACAAGCCAGCCGACCGGCACGTTCCGTACCCGCCCATCCTGCCCGCGCCGTGCGGCTCCCGGCGCCCGTGACCCTGTCCTCCGTATACCGAATTCCGGCGGAGGTGTGCGGCCTCCGTATACCGAGGTCGTGTGGGCGGGGCAGGTGGGACAGGTGGGAGGGGAGTCGGCGGCCGCCGAGATGGGTGCGCATACCATCGGTCTCCCTATGGACACCCTCACCCTGTGGGAGCTGGCCGCTCTCGCCTTCGCCTCAGCCCTCGTCGGCTTCTCCAAGACCGCCGTCAGCGGCGCCAATACGGTCAGCCTCGCGATCTTCGCGGCCGTACTGCCCGCTCGCGAGTCGACCGGTGTGCTGCTGCCCATCCTCATCGCGGGCGATGTGCTCGCCGTCCTCACCTACCGACGGCACGCGCACTGGCCCACGCTGTGGCGGCTCTTCCCGGCCGTGGCGCTCGGCGTGCTCGTCGGCGTGGTCTTCATGATGTGGGCGGACGACGCGGCCGTACGGACGTCGATCGGGGCGATCCTGCTGCTGATGGCGAGCGTCACGATGGCCCGGCGGCGCGGGGCGGGCAAGGCCGCCGAGGAAGTGCGGGACGAGGATGCGCCGGACGAGGATGCGCGGGGGGCGTCCGCGGTGGGCTCGCGGGCCGGGCGGATCAAGGCCCGCTCGTACGGTGTGCTCGGCGGTTTCACGACGATGGTCGCCAACGCGGGCGGCCCGGTGATGTCCCTCTACCTGCTCTCCGCGGGCTTCCGGAAACTCGGCTTCCTGGGTACGTCGGCCTGGTTCTTCCTCATCGTCAACACCTTCAAGGTCCCCTTCAGCGTGGGGCTCGGCCTGATCGACACCCGCTCCCTGCTGCTCGACGCCGCCATGCTGCTCTTCGTCGTGCCCGGCGCGTACCTCGGCAAGCGGTGCGTGGACCGGATCGACCAGCGGCTCTTCGAACGCCTGGTGATCGGCGCGACGATTCTGGGCGGACTGCAGCTGCTGCTGCGCTGAGGAGGCTGCCGGGCGGGCGGGTCGGCGCTCGCGGAGCAGCGGCTACGATCCAGGCCATGAGCGCATCTGATCAAGAGCGGGACGAGCAGCGGGAGTCCGAGCAGACGAAGGTTCCCGCTGGTGGGAGCGGGGAGGGCGGGGAGAGCGGCCCGAGCGGGGATGCCGCGCCCGAGTCCCGGGGGACGGCCGCCGCGCCCAGACTCGACGAGGAGGAGCAGGTCGACGGCGAAGCGGAGTCCGAGGAACCGGACGCGGACGCCGAGCCCCGGTCCGGGCTCGCCCCGCGCCAGGCCCGCCGCCTCCGCATAGCCGCCGCCTCCCTCCTCATGGCCGCCGCCGCGGCCGTGCTCGCCGTCCGTCTCGCGAGCCGCTCATCGGTCCTGGTCGTCGGCGTGTACGGCCTGCTGCTCATCCTCTGCGGCATCGTCATCGAGCTCAGCCGCCGCGGCCGTACCCGGCTGGGCAGTTGGGTGCTCGGCACGGGCCTGATCGCCGCGCTGCTCGCGGACTGGCGCCTGCTGCCCTGAGGCCCAGGCGCTCGCGGGTCACCCTTCCTCGAACGACCCGTGCCGCCCCACCCCCGAGGCGAAGCGTGCCGCGCCCTCCAAGGACTCCGCCAACACCCCGGCCCCGTACCGCAGTTCACGTCTCATCGCCTCCTCCTCCGGCAGCCCCTCCTGGTCGAGCACCGAGGCCCGGTCGCTGCGCAGGCAGGCCTGGGGGAAGCGGGCGATGGTCGCGGCGAGCTCCTCAGCCACCGCGCGCCCGGCCCGGCGGTACGAGGCAGTTGGCGAGCCCATCTCGTACGCCTCGCGCGCGGGCACCGCTCGGCCGGTCAGGATCAGGTCGAGGGCGCGGCTCGTGCCGATGAGGCGGGGGAGGCGGACGGTGCCGCCGTCGATCAGCGGAACGCCCCACCGCGTATGGCCCCCAGGGGGCGTCTCGCCGATCTTCGCGGGCCCGCGACGCCTGGCACGCGCAGGCCGTCGCGGCCTGCATGGAGATCGGCATGCACAACACCTCCCTCTCATGTACTTCACGGCGAGCGCGGCGGGGGTCCTGCTGCTACGGCGGTTCGAGCCGGCCGCTGCCGCCGCGACCTGACAGGTTTCGCGCTCACCGCTTGACCTAAACAATGCTTGAGGTTCTACCGTGCTGGACATGAGCATGGAAACCACAGCCTGGGTCCAGCTGCACAACGTCGTCACCGCGCAGCAGGACCGCCGCCCCTTCGCCCGCGCCACCCTGCGCCGCATCGGCGCCTTCGCCCGCCCGCACCGCCGCCGCATCATCCAGTTCGTGCTGCTCAGCGTGGTGACCGCGCTGCTCGCCGTGGCCACGCCGATGCTCGCCGGAGCCGTCGTGGACGCCATCGTGGGCGGGAAGGACCCCGGCCTCGTCGTCCGCCTCGCGCTGCTCATCGCCGTGATCGCGCTCGCCGAGGCCGGGTTCGGGCTCCTGAACCGGTGGCTCTCCGCGAGCCTCGGCGAGGACCTGATCCTCAACCTGCGGACCGCGGTCTTCGACCACGTACAGCGCATGCCCGTTGCGTTCTTCACGCGCACCCGCACCGGAGCCCTCGTCAGCCGACTCAACAACGACGTCATCGGCGCGCAGCGGGCCTTCTCCAACACCCTCTCCGGAGTGGTGTCCAACTTCGCGACGCTGCTGCTCACCCTCGCCGTGATGCTCAGCCTGTCCTGGCAGATCACCCTGCTCGCCCTGCTGCTCCTGCCCGTCTTCGTCGTGCCCGCCCGCCGCATGGGCAGCCGGATGGCCCGGCTCCAGCGCGAGGCCGCCGCCCACAACGCGGCCATGGGCACCCGGATGACGGAGCGGTTCTCGGCGCCCGGCGCGACCCTCGTCAAGCTGTTCGGGCGGCCCGGCGACGAGTCCGCCGAGTTCGCCGCCCGCGCGCGCAGGGTCCGCGACATCGGCGTCCGCACCGCCATGGCGCAGTCCGCGTTCATCACCGCACTCACCCTGGTCTCCGCCCTCGCGCTCGCCCTGGTCTACGGGCTCGGCGGCTGGTTCGCGCTCGCGGGCACCCTCGAACCCGGCGCGGTCGTCGCCCTCGCCCTGCTCCTGACCCGGCTCTACGCCCCGCTGACCGCGCTCGCCGGGGCCCGCGTCGAGGTGATGAGCGCCCTCGTCAGCTTCGAGCGGGTCTTCGAGGTGCTCGACCTCAAGCCCCTGATCGAGGAGAAGCCCGACGCCCGCGCCGTGCCCGAAGGCCCGGTCGCCGTCGAGTTCGAGGACGTCCGCTTCGCCTACCCGTCCGCCGACAAGGTCTCCCTGGCCTCACTCGAAGAGGTCGCCGCACTCGACACCCGCGGCGGCGACGAAGTCCTGCGCGGCGTCTCCTTCCGCGCGGAGCCCGGCCAGACCGTCGCGCTCGTCGGCTCCTCCGGCGCCGGCAAGTCCACGATCGCCCAGCTCGTGCCCCGCCTCTACGACGCCGACTCCGGAGCCGTACGCCTCGGGGGCGTGGACGTACGGGAGTTGAGCGCCGCATCCGTGCGGGCCACCCTCGGGATGGTCACGCAGGACGGGCACCTCTTCCACGAGTCCGTCCGCGCCAACCTGCTGCTCGCCCGACCGGCCGCCGACGAGGACGCGCTCTGGGACGCGCTGCGCCGGGCCCGCCTCGACGAGCTGATCGCGTCCCTGCCGGACGGCCTCGACACCGTCGTCGGCGAGCGCGGCTACCGGCTCTCCGGCGGCGAGCGCCAGCGCCTCACCATCGCCCGGCTGCTGCTCGCCCGGCAGCGCGTGGTGATCCTCGACGAGGCGACCGCCCACCTCGACAACACCTCCGAGGCCGCCGTCCAGCAGGCCCTCACCGAGGCACTCGCCGACCGCACCGCCGTCGTCATCGCCCACCGCCTGTCCACGGTCCGCGCAGCCGACCTGATCCTCGTCGTCGAGGACGGCCGCATCGTGGAGCGCGGCCGCCACGAGGACCTCCTGGCGGCCGACGGACGGTACGCGGAGCTGTACCGGACCCAGTTCGCGTCCCAGTCGGACCCGGGCGAGCCGATCCCGGCCGTCCAACTCCCGTACAAGAAGGGCCTGTCGGCGGGGGACGAGGTCGAGCCGGTCACGGTGTCCGGCGGGTGAGCGGCGGCCCAGGGGCGGCGCCCGGTCAGAGCGGGGCGCCGCCGAAGCCGATCTCGTTCCCGTCCGGGTCGCGGTACGTGGCCTTGCGCACCCCGTTCTCGTACGTCTCCCGCAGTACGGGTTCGAGGCCGCGCTCGGCCATCGCCACGACGCGCTCGTCGAAATCGCTGACGAACAGGGTGTGAAAGGCGTGACCTGCGCGTTCCGGCAACAGCTCGATGTAGACGGACCGGTTCTCCGCGAGTTCCCAGACGGCCTCGACGTCATTGGGGAAGAACGTCGCGGGAACGCCGAACAGTCGCTCGTACCAGGCGAGGGCCGCCGCGTAGTCGGTCACGGGGATTCCGGCGAAGAGGGCGAGTTCCATGCCGTCAATCGTAGGGAGCCCGCCCTGTCCCGTCCCCTTGAACGCCGCACCGGGGCGCGGGCGACACCGGCGCGCCTGTGGTGACGAGGCGGCGGCCGGACCCGGGAACAGGCGGGTGGGGCAGGGGCGTTGACGTACGCGACCCACGTACCCGTGACCGGTATGGCCCAGGACGGCGTGGTGATCAGCCCCACCGGCTGGGTCGCCGAGCAGGCCAGGCTCTACGCGGAGTCCGGCGGCACCCAGGGCACCACGATCCGGGGCGTGCCCTGCCTGCTGCTCGACTACGGGGGCGGCGCACCGGCCAGTGGCGGCGCACCGTACTGATCTACGTCACGCACCGTGACGACCACCTGATCGTCGCCTCCACGAGCTGTTCGCGCCGTACGCCACGTACTAACAGAAGACCTCGCGGGACATCCCGTGCTGCGGCTGCGGCTGCGGCGCGTGACGGGCTGACCGGCCGCTCCCCGCCGGTGCGGCGGGCCGACCGGCCGCTGACTTCGGTGCGCGTCCGCTGCTGTTGCGCGGTGGGCGCCGGGCGCACAGGGTTGCTTGTGGCGCAGCCCGCCCGCCCCACGCCCGCCGCGCGCCGCCCGCACACCGGCCGCCCGCCGCCCGCACCCGGGGATCCGCAGGCGTGGACCCGCCGTACGAGGGAACGCGTGGCCTAGGAGGAGTTCCCCATGACACATCCCAACCCCGACCCCGTACCTCCCGCTCCGACACCGGGACCCGTGCCGCCAGGCCCAGGACCAGGCCCGGACCGGCCCGATCCCTTCCCGTCCCCGGTCCCGGACCCGCAGCCCCAGCCGGGGCCGCCCGAGCCGTCGCCGTCCCCGGTCCCGAAGCCGCCGGGGCCCGACCCGGTCCCGGAACCGGAACCGCAGCCGGGGCCGATCCGCTAGCGGATCGGGAGGGTGCCGACGGACCGGTTCCCGTAGCGGATGATCCGGGTCGACGGACCGATCCGGTGTCGGATGATCCGGGACGACGGAGCGATCCGGCGTCGGATGATCCGGGACGACGGACCCGGCCTCGATCCTCGCGTAGTCGCGCCTGGTGGAAGCCCCAGCGACGGGCCCACCGGGCGCGCTTGGTAGCGTGCCGGGGCCAGTCGAGCCACATCCGAGGCCAGGGAATCCGGTGCGAATCCGGAACTGACGCGCAGCGGTGAGGGGGACGGGCGGGGCACTTGACGCCACTGGGCTGCACGGGCCGGTCGCTGGCAGGTCTTCGGACTCGGGTTCGCCCGGACGGAGCGCCTTCCCGGAGGTCCGTTCCGGTCGCGGGCGGTGACGCGGCCTCCACGGGGAAGGCGACCGCCAAGGGCTACCCACGCACCCTCGACAACTGCGGCCACCAGGTGACCCTGAAGAGCGCGCCCCGGCACGCCGTCTCCCTCAACCAGGGAACCACCGAGATCCTGCTCTCCCTCGGCCTCGCGGACCCCCTCGCGGCCACCGCCACCTGGACCGACCCGGTGATGAAGGGCCTGGAGGCGGGGCTCTGGCCACGCGCCCCGTAATCGGACATGCTGCGACGCGTCAGGGACGAAGCCGAGTCTGAGAAGCCGAGTCAGAGGGGACTGCCGCTCATGGCGTTGTTCGATCTGCCGCTCGACCAGCTGCGCACGTACCACCCGGAGCACCCCGCGCCGGACGACTTCGACGAGTTCTGGCTGAAGACGCTGGCCGAGGCGCGCGAGCACGATCTGGCGGCACGGTTCGAGCCGGTCGAGGTGCCGCTCGCCGGGGTGCGGGTCCTCGACGTCACGTACGCGGGCTTCGGCGGCCACCCCGTGAAGGGCTGGCTGATCCTGCCCGCCGACGCCGAGGGACCGCTGCCCGCGGTGGTCGAGTACATCGGGTACGGGGGCGGGCGCGGCCTGCCGCACATGCATCTGCTGTGGGCCACCGCCGGGTTCGCGCACTTCGTGATGGACACGCGCGGGCAGGGCAGCGGCGGCTGGGCGCAGGGCGACACCCCTGATCCGGTGGGCAGTTCACCCGCCTACCCCGGCTTCATGACGCGCGGCGTCGAGGACCCGCACACCTACTACTACCGGCGGGTGTTCACCGACGCCGTGCGCGCCGTGGAGGCCGCCCGCTCGCACCCGCTGGTGGACGCCGCGCGCGTCGCCGTCGCCGGGGGCAGCCAGGGCGGCGGCATCTCGATCGCGGTGAGCGGGCTCGTCCCCGACCTCGCGGCGGTCCTGCCGGACGTGCCGTTCCTCTGCGACTTCCCGCGCGCCGCGAGCCTCACCGACAACCCGCCGTACAGCGAGATCGCCCTCTACCTCAAGTCCCGCAGGCTCGGCGGGGACGCGGTCTTCCGTACGCTGTCCTACTTCGACGGCGTGCACTTCGCGGCCCGCGCGCAGGCCCCCGCGCTGTTCTCGGTCGCGCTGCGGGATATGACCTGCCCGCCGTCAACGGTGTTCGGCGCGTTCAACGCGTACGCGGGCGAGGACAAGTCGATCGAGGTGTACGAGTTCAACGAGCACGAGGGCGGCGGACCCTACCAGCAGGCCGCACAACTGCGTTGGCTCCCAAGGTACTTGACTGCTCCGTGAGCCGACCTCTTGTCAGGCGCCGTCGGCGGCGCCTACGTTGGCGGCGCTCGACACTTCCGGGGGAACACGGACATGTCCCCCTACGAGAACGTGGCTTGAGGGGAACCCATGGGCTTACGCGGCCGGCACCGCCGGTACAAGGCGAGCAGGATCAACCGGGCCTCGCTCACCGTCACGGCCGGCGGGGCCGGAATGGCGCTCCCGCTCGTCGGCGGCACCGCGCACGCGGCCGGCGCGGACACCTGGGACAAGGTGGCCGCCTGCGAATCCACCAGCAACTGGTCGATCAACACGGGCAACGGCTACTTCGGCGGGCTGCAGTTCGCCCAGTCCACGTGGGAGGCGTACGGCGGCACCGCGTACGCCCCGCGCGCCGACCTCGCCACCCGTGAGCAGCAGATCGCGGTCGCCGAGAAGGTCCTCGACGCGCAGGGGCCGGGCGCGTGGCCCCACTGTTCGACCCGAGCGGGCCTGGCGAAGGGCGCCGAGGGTGCCGAGGGCGCCGAGGGTGCCGAGGGTGCTCAGGACGCCCTGGTGAGCCGGATCAAGGGCCGCGCCGCGCCCCGCCAGGCCGTACGCCCCGAGACCACTCCGCAGTCCAACGCGGGCAAGGCCGAGCTCTACACCGTCGTACGCGGCGACAGCCTCTCCACGATCGCGGACGCCGAGGACGTCGAGGGCGGCTGGAAGGGCCTGTACGCGGCGAACCGCAAGGTCGTCGGCGCGGACCCGGACCTGATCGTGCCGGGCCAGCGGCTCGCGCTCCGCGGCGGCAGCGGCGGCACGACGGTCGAGCGCACGCCGGAACGAGCGGAGCCCAAGTCCAAGCCCGAGTCCAAGCCACAACCGAAGCCGAAGCCGAAGCCGGAACCGAAGCCGAAGCCGGAACCGAAGCCCGAGAAGCAGACCGAGCGGGCGGCGTCCACGCCGAAGGGCGGCGGCCTCAGCGCACCGGTCGCCGCGAGCCCCAGCACGCCCTACCGCGCCTCCGGCGGATCTTGGGCCAGCGGCTACCACACGGGCGTCGACTTCGCCGTACCGACCGGCACGTCGGTGCGGGCCGTCGCCGGGGGCCGGGTCGTCTCGGCGGGCTGGGGCGGTGCGTACGGCTACGAGGTGGTGATCCGGCACGCCGACGGCCGCTACAGCCAGTACGCTCACCTCTCCGCACTCACCGTACGGACCGGCCAGGACGTCGGCCCTGGCCAGCGCATCGCCCGCTCCGGCTCCACCGGCAACTCCACGGGCCCCCACCTCCACTTCGAGATCCGCACGGGCCCCGGCTACGGCTCGGACGTGGACCCGCTGGCGTATCTGCGGGCGGGCGGGGTGCGGATCTGAGACCCTCTCCTCGCTTCACGACCGCACGCGGTGCCAGAAGTGCCGGTCGCCCGCGCCGGGCGGCTGGTCCGGGATCTCTTCGAGGCGCCGCAGCTCCGCCGGGTCCAGGTCGCCCAGGCCGTCGAGGGCCGCCGGGTCGTTCGGCACCAGGGGCAGAGGCGGCGCGGGGGCGTGCGCGGTGCCCGTGCGGTGGATGCGCTCCGTCGTCAGCATGACCAGGCCGCCCGCCGCCACGGCGCCGAAGAGCAGCGCGCCGACCGCCCCCGCCGTGCCGTACCGGAACGACTCGCCGAACAGTGTCAGGCCGACGGTCGCGGCGACCACCGGGTTCACCACCGTCACGACCGCGAGCGGGACCGCGAGGCCCGCGCCCCGGTACGCGGCCTGCGAGAGCAGCAGTCCGCCGGTCGCGAGGACCGCGATCACGAGCAGGCTCGACGCGCCTGTCAGGCCCGCGCCCGAGGTCAGGTCCACGGTGACCGTCTTCGTGAACACGGAGGCGATGCCGAACGAGATGCCCGAGGCCGTCGCGAGCAGCAGGCTGCGCATCACCGGGATGCGCGTCGCCGCCCGCGCGGCAGCCATCAGGGCGGCGACCGACCCGAACGTCACCAGGGCGAGCGACAGCCGCTCCGGCCCGGCCAGGGAGTCCGACCCGGCGTTCCCGGCGAGCGAGAGGAGCCCGGCGAGGCCCACGGTGGCGAGGACCGCACCGCGCCAGGCGGTCGGCCCGGCCCCGCGGCCGACGAAGAGGGCCGCCATCGGCAGCGCGAACACGATGGTCAGGGCGCCCAGCGGCTGCACCAGGCTGAGCGGACCGAACGCGAGCGCCGCCACGTGCAGGGCGGCGCCCAGACCGTTCAGGCCGACGGCGATCCACCAGCCGGGCCGGCGCACCGGGGCGTACGTGTGGGTGTCGGTGACCGCCACGCGCTCCTGGACGATCGCCCCGCCCGCGTAGGCGACGGCGGACACGAGCGAGAGCAGCACTGCCAGTACGAGGGCGCTCATCGGCGCCTCCTTGCCAGATCCTGCGGCTCGTGCGGTGAACGGTCGCCTTCCATAACGTCCACGATGACGCGGACATTCCGCTACGTCGTCGTCCCTGAGCAGGCATTCCCTCGTACTGCCGATGGAGTACACCCCTCGCCCGCGTCCAACCGGGGGTGGTGATCCTTGGCCAGACCCATGGCCGTGCCTGTGCCGGAGCCCGTCATCATGGGGCGGTGGATCTTCGACTGCTCAGCTCCGTCGGCGGCTTCTTCGCCTTGCGTACGGGACGGCCGGCGGCTGCCGTTCCGCTGGCACGGGTGTACGGGGAGGAGGCAGGCGCCCCGGACCCGCTCGCACTCCGTGTCGACAAAGTGACCGCGCGGCTCGGGGCGCCGGAGGCGCGGATCGGCGTGTCCGTGGCCCAGTTGGGGCTCGCCGCGCGCCTCTGGTCCGTGAGCCTCGGGGCCGCCGCGCTGTACGGCCGGGCCCTGGACCTCGACCCGGCGCGGCTGTGCTGGGACCCGGACGGTACGAGCCCGGACGACCTGTGGCTGGACGAGGTGCGCACGCTGCCGCTCGACGCGCTCGCCGGGAGCGTCGTCGACGGGCACCTTGCCCCGCTGGGCGCTGCGCTGCGCCGCCGGCACCGGATCGCGGGGCCACTGTTGTGGGGCAACGCGGGCTCTGCGCTTGCGGGGGCGGTGCGGGAGCTGCACATCTGGGCGCTGCGTGAGGGCCGTCCCGAGGTCGCGGGCCGCGCCCTCGACTTGGGCCTGGTTCTGTTCCGCCGCCCGGAGCTTTCCGGCACGGGCACCCTCGACACCGGCTCTGAGCCCCCGAGCTTCCGGCGCCGCAGCTGCTGCCTCTACTACCGCTGCCCGGGTGGGGGAGTGTGCGGCGACTGCTGCTTCGACCGCCCGCCGAGCTGATTTCTCCCCTCCCCGCCCCTTCCCGAAATCCTGCGGAGCTTCGGGGCTCCGCCCCGGACCCCGCTCCTCAATCGCCGGAGGGGCTGAATTCACGTGCCCCGACAGGGGCGCGGGGAACTGCGCGACCAGCCACGATGGCGCCGCAGACGAACGACGAAGCCCGGGGTCCGGGGGCGCAGCCCCCGAAGCTGCTGCAAGCTTTCGGGAAGGGGCGGGGAGGGGATAGATCGGCCCGCCGAACCCCTACACCATCCTCCGCCTCCGCCCCAACCACGTCTGCGCGACCACCACCAGCGCCAGGAACCCCCCGCTCACCACCTGCTGGTAAGCAGAATCCAGCGAACCGATCTGGTTGATGACGTTCTGGATCACCTTCAGGAGCAGCACCCCGACCAGCGAGCCGCTGATGAAGCCGAAGCCGCCAGAGAGCAGCGTCCCGCCGATCACCACGGCCGCGATCGCCTCCAGCTCCATGCCGCTGCCGAGGATCGTCACGCCCGACACCAGCCAGGCCGCGTTCAGCGCTCCGGCGAAGCCCGCGCACAGCCCCGACAGCGTGTAGACGGCGACCTTCGTACGGGCCACGGGCGCGCCCATCAGTGCCGCCGCGTCCTCGTTGCCGCCCACCGCGTACACGTACTGCCCGAAGCGCGTGCGGCGCAGCACAACGGCGCCCGCGACGAACAGCAGGGCCGTGATCCACACCGGCAGGCCGACGCCGAGCAGCTTCTCCTGGCCGAGGCGGGCGAAGAACGCGGACTCGTCGACGAGATACGTGGTGGAGCCCTCGTCGGTGACCGCGAGCAGGACGCCGCGCGCGAGCAGCATCGCCGCGAGCGTGACGATGAACGGGGCGAGCCGGGCCCGCGCGATCAGCAGCCCGTTGACCAGGCCGATGAGCCCGCACACCGCGAGCGGCAGGGCGAGCGCGACGAGCGTGCCGTACTGCGAACCCCAGGCCGCGAGTACCCCGCCGAGCGCGAACAGGGAGCCCACCGACAGGTCGATGCCGCCGGTGACGATGACGAAGGTCATGCCGAGCGCGACCACGGCGAGGAACGCCGAGGACACCGCCATGTTCTCCAGGTTGTCGCCGGTCAGGAACGAGTCGAAGCCGACGCTCGCGACCGCGGAGAGCGCCAACAGGGCGACGAGCGCGCCGTGTTGCTGGGCGAGGGCGGTGAGCCGTTCGCCGCGGCTCGCGCCCAGCGGTTCGTCGTCGGCGAGGGGACCGGCCACGGTGGTCTCCGTGCGGGTGGCGGTCATCGCTTCCCCCGATTCATGGCGTCCCCCGAATCATCGGGCGTCCCCCGCTTCATCGCTTCCCCCGTTCCCGCGCCGCGTACACGGCGGCGACGATCACGACGGCCTGGGCGATCTGGGTCCAGGACGGCGGCAGGTCGTGCTTGATGAGCGTGGCGGTGAGCAGCTGGATCAGGACGGCGCCCGCGACGGTGCCGCCGATGCGCACCCGGCCACCGCTGAGCGGGGTCCCGCCGACCACCACCGCGGTGATCGCCGACAGTTCCATCAGCGTGCCGAGCGAGGTCGGATCGCTCGCGGTCAGCCGGGCCGTGGCCAGAACGCCGGCCAGTGCGGCGAGGGCGCCCGAGAGCACGTACGCCCCGATCAGCACCCGGCGCACCGGAAGGCCCGCGAGCTGCGCGGCGGGCCGGCTGTCGCCGATGGCGAGGAGGCGCCGCCCGAACGTGGTGCGGCGCACTACGAACGCCACGGCCACCGCGAGCGCCGCCGCGATCAGCGCGAGATACGGGATGCCGAGCACACCGCCCGAGCCGAGTGCGGCCATGCCCGGGTCGCGTATGTCCTTGAGCTGTGGCAGCAGGACGAGCGCGAGCCCGCGCCCCGCGACCATCAACGCCAGGGTGGCGACGATGGGTTGGACCCCGACGAACGCGATCAGCGAGCCGTTCGCGAGGCCCACGAGCATGCCGCCGAGCACCGCGACGAGGATCGCGATCCACGGCCCGTATCCGAGATACAGCGAGATCAGCGAGGTGGACAGGGCCATCACCGAGCCCACCGACAGGTCGACGCCCTCGCTGCCGATCGCGAGTGCCATGCCGAGCGCCACGATCAGGACGGGCGCGACCTGCACGGCCTGGGTGCGGAAGTTCTCCGCGGAGACGAAGTTCGGGGTCACCACCACATTGACCAGGAACAGCACGACGACGCCTGCGTACACCCCGTAGTCCTGCAGCAGGCGCACCATCCGCGTCTTGTCCAACTCGGCGCCGCGCAACGAGAGTTCGGTCATGCGGCGGCCTCCCCGGTGGCGGCGATGGCGTGCAGCAGGGCGTCCTCGGTGACGTCGGCGCCGGTCAGCTCCGCGACGACCGCGCCGTCCTTGAGGACGACGACCCGGTCCGAGCCCTCGACCAGCTCCTCCATGTCGGACGAGATGAGCAGCACCCCGAGACCGTCCGCGGCCAACTCGTCGACCAGGCCCTGCACTTCGGCCTTCGCGCCCACGTCGATGCCGCGCGTCGGCTCGTCGAGTAGCAGCACCTTCGGCTGCATCGCCAGCCAGCGCGCGAGCAGCACCTTCTGCTGGTTCCCGCCGGACAGCTCACCGACCCGCTGCCGCGGACTGGACGCCTTGATGCGAAGGCGCCGTACGAAGGTGTCCACGACGGCGTCGATCCGCGCCTCGTCCACCAGGCCGAACCGGGACAGCGCGGGCAGCGCGGCCAGCGCGATGTTCTCCCGTACGGACAGGCCCGGCACGATGCCCTCCGCCTTGCGGTCCTCCGGGAGCAGGCTGATGCCCGCCCGGATCGCGGCCGGAGTGGACCCCGTACGGACGGGCGCGCCCGCCACGACGACCCGTCCTGAGTCCGGCGCGAGGGCGCCCGCGATGGCCTTGGCCGTCTCGCTGCGCCCCGAGCCGAGCAGCCCGCCGAGGCCGACGACCTCACCCGGCCGCACCCGCACGCTCACCCCGTGCAAGGTGTGCCGCAGGCTCAACTCCTCGGCGGACAGCACGGGTTGAGTACCCGGGTCGTGGTCACCGGAGAACTTCGTGGCGCCCTCGCTGCGCACCTCGCCCATGTCCCGGCCCAGCATCAGGGAGACGAGCCGCAGCCGGTCCAGGCCCGCGAGCGGTCCGGTGTGCACCACGCGGCCGTCGCGCAGCACGGTCACCGCGTCGCAGACCTCGTACAGCTCGTCCAGGCGGTGGCTCACGTACACCACCGCGATCCCGCGCTCGCGCAGCATCCGGATCACGCCGAACAGGGTGCGCACCTCGCGCGGTTCGAGCGACGATGTGGGCTCGTCCATGATGACGACCCGCGCGTCCACGGCCACCGCGCGGGCCAGCGCCACCATCTGCTGCGCGCCCACGCCCAGCGAGCGCAGCGGGCGGGTCACGTCCACGCGTACGCCGAGTTCCCGCAGGGCCGCGTCCGTCTCGCGGTGCATCCGGCGGAAGTCGATCAGGCCGAGCCGGGTACGCGGCTCGCGGCCGAGGAAGAGGTTGCGGGCGACGCTGAGCAGCGGGACGAGGTTGACCTCCTGGTAGATCGTGGAGATCCCCGCGTGCTGCGCGTCCAGCGGTGTCCCGAAGCGCACCGGCTCGCCGCCGTACGTGAGCGTGCCGGCGTCCGGCGCGTACACCCCGGTCAGCACCTTGATCAGCGTGGACTTCCCGGCGCCGTTCTCCCCGATCAGCGCGTGCACCTCACCGGCCCGCGCCGCGAAGCTCACCCGGTCGAGGGCGAGGGCACCGGGAAACGCCTTGGTGACCTCGTCCGCGACCAGAACGGCCCCTGTGCGTACGGGAGTTGTGTGGTCCTGAGACATCGTCAGTACGCCTTGCCGAGGTCGGCCTCGGCGTTCTTCTCGGTGTACGCGCTGTCCTTGATGACGATGTCCTGCGCGACCTTCTCGCCCTTGGTGAACGCGTCCAGGGTCTGGAAGGCGAGCGGCCCGAAGCGCGGGTTGGACTCGATCACCCCGTCGATCCAGCCGTCCACGATGCCCTGCACGGCGTTGCGCGTACCGTCGATCGTCACGATCTTCACGGCACCCGGCTTCTTGCCCGCGCCCTTGAGGGCGTTCACCGCGCCGAGGCCCATCTCGTCGTTCTCGGCGTAGATCCCGGTGATGCCCGGCTTGGACTGGATCAGCTGCTCGGTGACCGACTGGCCCTTCTCGCGGGCGAACTCACCGGTCTGCTCGAAGACCACCTTCAGCTTCGGGGCCTTCTCGGCGATGCGGTCCTTGAACCCCTTGGTGCGCTCGGTGGTGACGTTGTTGCCGGGCGTGCCGAGCAGGATCGCGATCTCGCCCTTGCCGCCGGTCGCCTCGATCATCCGGTCGGCGGCGCGCTTGCCCTGCTCCACGAAGTCGGAGCCGATGAACGAGACATAGTCCTCGCAGGCCTTGGCGTTGATCTTGCGGTCGATGGTGACGATGGGGATCTTCCGCGCCTTGGCGGTACGAAGGACCGGGCCCCAGCCGTCCGAGTTGAGCGGCGCGATCACCAGGACGTCGGCGCCCTTGGCGATCAGGGCCTGCACGTCGCTGATCTGCTTGGAGAACTGCGACTGGGCGTTGGCGGTGAGCAGCTTCAGTCCGCGCTTGTCGGCCTCGTCCTTGATGGACGCGGTCTCGGCGATCCGGAAGGGGTTGGCCTCCTTCTCGGACTGCGAGAACCCGACCGTGGCCCCCTTCAGGTCCAGCTTCTCACCCCCGAACTCCTCGACGGAGCAGGTCTGTTGACCCCCGGCGCCGGGCGAGGCGACGACCTGTCCGGAGTCCCCGCCCTTGCCGGAACTCTTCCTCCCGCCCCCGTCGTCCTCGGACTTCGCGCAGCCCGCGGCCAGGGCGAGACTCGCGCAGAGCGCGGAGGCGACAAGGGTCTTGACGGTCGTACGGCGTGGCTGAGCGCTCGGCTTCATGACGTCCCCAGAGGTGCGCGGCCCCCGCGGCGCGACGCCACGCGGGGGGATGACGGCTCTTGCGGCGGTACGGACGTGCGGTACAGGCGTGCGGTACAGGCGTGCGTACAGGCGTGCGGCGGTACGGGCCTTGCGGCCACACATTTACATCGTTGGAAGGGGCCTGTAAACCCTCCGCGCAACGCTTCCCCGGAACCGCTCTCAGCGCCGGCCAAGGGTGCTCTCCCGCTCCACCAGCCGGAATTCCGCGGTGAGTTCACGCCCGACGGTGTCTTCCGACCGGTCCAGGGAGCGCAGCAGCGACTGCATCGCCAGCCGCGCGATCGCCTCCTTGTCCGGCGCGATCGTGGTCAGCGTGACCGCCCCGAACCGGCCCTCCTTGACGTCGTCGAAGCCGACCACCGCAACGTCCCACGGAACCCGGAGCCCGCGCTCGTGCAGCACCCGCATCGCGCCGATCGCCACCAGGTCGTTGTACGCGAACACCGCGTCCGGGCGCACCCCGGCGTCCAGCATGCGCGCCATCGCCTCGGCCCCGTCCTCCCGGTCCCAGCCGCCGGTCGGCCCGACCAGCTCGTCGGGCGCGGGCAGACCGGCCGCCGTCAGCGCCTCCCGCCAGCCCCGAAGACGCAGGTGGGCGGGCCGGTTCGCGGAGTCGGTGCGCGCGCCCAGGTAGGCGATACGGGTACGGCCCCGGCCGATGAGGTGACGTACGGCGGTGTGCGCGGCGGCCACGTTGTCGATCGCTATGTGGTCGTGGGGGAGGTCGTACTGCCGCTCGCCGAGGAGCACCAGCGGTACGTCGTCGTCGCGCCCTGCGAGGTCCTCCGCCTCCAGCTCAAGGGGGCTGAGGATCAGGCCGTCGATCACCCGGGCCCGGAACCCCTGGCTGACCAGGATCTCCTGCTCGCGCTCGCCGCGGGTGTGGTCGAGCAGGACCGTGTAGTCGTGGCGCGCGGCCTCGTCGATGACGGCGCCTGCGAGCTCCGCGAAGTACGGGTTGCCCAGCTCGGGCACGGCGAGCGCGATGATTCCGGTGCGGCCCTTGCGCAGATGACGGGCCGTCAAGTTCGGGCGGTAGCCGAGCTCGTCGATGGCCGCCTGGACGCGGGACCGCATCGCCGGGGTGACGTGCTGATAGTTGTTCACGACGTTCGAGACGGTCTTGATGGAGACGCCCGCGCGCTCCGCGACATCCTTCAGGCTCACCCGCACCGCATCTCCTTCAGCCTCTGCCGCGTCCGACCACCGGTCGGTGCCGCGGCCCCTGGACAGCGGCCGGAACCCGTGCTCTCATGCCAACTGCCGTTGCTTCCAACGTTGTACAGACTCGGATCACGCGCCGCCACCCTTCGGCGCAAAGCCCTCGTACAGCACGCTCCCGCACCGCACACCCCCCCCCGGCACCGCACACTCCCGCACCGCGCACCCCCCCGCACCGCACACCCCCCGCACCGCACACTCCCGCACTGCTCGCGTCCGCATCGCTGGTCACGTAGGAGGAGAACCGTGCGTCCCAGACCACCCGCATCCGCACCCCGCCGCGCCCCGGCGCGCGTCAGGCGCCGCCTGGCGCTGCTGCTCGCGGCCCTGCTCGCCCTGGCCGGACTGACCGCCGTCGGCCCCGCGTCCGCCGCCGACGACCCCGAGGAGCCCCACGGCCTGAAGGGCGACTACTACACCCAGTCCGCGCCCGGCGCCTTCGACTTCGCCGAGCTGAAGGCCACCGGCTTCGACCGGAACATCGACTTCGACAACCTCGAACCGCGCCTCGCGACCGCCACCGGCAAGAGCGACGACGCCACGGTGCGCTGGACCGGCAGGCTCGTCCCGGAACGCACCGGCGCCCACACCTTCACCATGATCGGCGACAACGGCTTCCGCCTCTGGATCGACGGCAAGCCCGTCATCGACCACTGGGTGGACGACTGGGACAAGGAACAGACCTCGCAGCCGGTCGAGTTGACCGCGGGCACGGCGTACGACTTCAAGGTCGAGTACTTCGAGCACGAGGGCGGCTCCAACCTGCACCTCAACTGGATCCAGCCCGGCCAGGACAAGGAGCCCGTCCCGCAGTCCGCGTTCCGGCTGCCCGAGGACTGGGCGTACGACGGCGCCCTCGACGCCACCGTCCTGAAGGACGGCCGCACCCTCCGCCTCGACTTCGCCCAGGAACTCGCCGCACCGCCCGCCGGTCTCACCGGCCACCTGAAGGCCGTCATCGGCGGCGCCGACTGGCCCCTCGGCAAGGTCGCCCACGACCCGGCCGACCGCAGCCGTCTCCTCGTCCGCCTCAAGGAACCCGTCGTCGGCCAGGGCGGCCAGGCGGACCTCCGGTACGACGGCGAGGGCGGCCTGCGCGCAGCCGACGGCAAGGAGATCGGCGCGTTCTGGAGCAGCGGCGCCAACGACTCCACGTACCAGCTGCGCACCCGGTGGGCCGACGACGTCACCCCCGGCAACGTGCACCGCGAGTACCCGCGCCCCCAGCTCACCCGCGACAAGTGGAAGAACCTGAACGGGAGTTGGCAGTTCGCGGCGGCCGAGGAGGGCGAGGCGCCGCCGGTCGGGAAGAAGCTCGCCGAGAAGATCCTCGTGCCGTTCCCGGTCGAGTCGCAGCTGTCCGGCGTCGAACGCCACGAGGACCGCATGTGGTACCGGCGCACCTTCACCGTCCCCGAGAACTGGCGCATCGGCTCGGACCAGCGCCTCAAGCTGAACTTCGACGCGGTGGACTGGCAGTCGGAGATCTACGTCAACGGCAAGAAGGTCACCGAACACAAGGGCGGCTACGACCGGTTCAGCGCCGACATCACGGATGCGCTCAAGCCGGGCCGCACCCAGGAGCTCATCGTCGGCGTGTACGACCCGACCGACGCCAAGGACGGCGAGAACCCGCCGCTCGGCAAGCAGCGCCTCGACCCGAGCGGCATCTGGTACACCGCCAACTCCGGTATCTGGCAGACCGTCTGGATGGAGCCGGTAGCCACGGACCACGCCGACTCCCTGAAGCTCACCCCGGACGTCACCGCCGAACAACTCGCGGTCGACGTACGCGGCGTACGCGACGGAGTGCCCGTCACGGCAGTGGCGTACGACGACGGCCGCGAGGTCGGACGCACCACCGGCACGACCGGCAAGCAGCTTCAACTCCCCGTCCCCGACCCGCACTTGTGGTCACCGGACGACCCGCATCTGTACGACCTGAAGGTCACCGTCGGCGACGACGAGATGGGCAGCTACTTCGGGATGCGCTCCATCGAGGTCAAGGAGGTCGACGGCGCCCCGCGCACCCTGCTCAACGGCGAGCCGGTCTTCTCCATGGCCACCCTCGACCAGGGCTACTGGCCGGACGGCCTGCACACCGCGCCCACCGACGAGGCCCTCGCGTACGACCTGAAGCAGCACAAGGCGCTCGGCTTCAACTCCGTACGCAAACACATCAAGGTCGAACCGGACCGCTGGTTCCACCACGCGGACAAGCTGGGCCTGCTCGTCTGGCAGGACATGCCCGCCATGACGGCCGGTGTGAACCCCGATGAGGAGTCGCGGGCACAGTACGAGCGCGAGATGAAGAGGATGATCGACCAGCACTCGTCCAGCCCCTCGGTCGTCCAGTGGGTCACGTTCAACGAGGGCTGGGGCCAGTACGACCAGGCCCGCGTCGCCGACCAGGCCAAGGCCTGGGACCCGAGCCGCCTGGTCAACAACATGAGCGGACTCAACTGCTGCGGCGCCGTCGACGGCGGCAACGGCGACATCGCCGACGCACACGGCTACCCGAGCCCGCAACTCCCCGAGCCCGACGGCAAACGTGCCCTGGTCAGCGGCGAGTACGGCGGCCTCGGCCTTGCGGTGCCCGGCCACGCATGGCCCGTACGCCACACGTATGTGGGCGTGGAACGCGACAAGTACACCGACGAATACCTGGAGCTCCTCTCCCAGGTCCGCGACCTCGCCTGCAAGGGCAGCAACGGCGCGGTCTACACCCAGATCACGGACGTGGAAGGGGAGTTGAACGGACTCCTCACCTACGACAGGAAGGTGATGAAACCGGACGTGGCGGCGCTCAAGGCGGCCCACGAGAAGCTGATCGCGGAGGCGGCGGACCCGGCGTCGATGCGCTGCTGACGCCCTGGGAAGGAACCGCGCATGGTTCGGGCCCGCACCCCCTCGCCCAGGGGTGCGGGCCCGAAGTTCCTTGCGGACCTCAGCAGTTGTCGAGGTACGCGGTGTGGATCCAGACACCGGTGTGCCCGCCGTGCAGGTTGCCGTGCACCCAGACGCCCTGGACACCGAGCCCGTCCATCTTCTGGCCCCGGTTCACCTGGCCGAGCACCGGGTACTCAGGACCGGGCCCGCCACGGAAGTTCACGCCGTTGTCGTTGACGACGCAGACCGGCGCCTTGGCCTGCTGCGCAGCCGCGGGCACGGCCTTCGCAGCCCCCGGAGCGGACGCCTGCGCGGACCCGGTGGTGGCGGCCACGGCCCCGACGGTGGCGGCGGCGACGGCAAACCCGGCAAGAGCCCTCTTGACCCCGTTGATACGCATGGTGATGTTCCTTCCACGTACTGGTCTTTCCCCGTACGACGAGTCCCCGTCCCCCCGTACTGCCTGGCGGCTGTCTGCCGGGGCTCGTCGTCC
The DNA here is from genome assembly GCF_029968015.1 of Streptomyces luteolus. Lineage (GTDB taxonomy): Bacteria > Actinomycetota > Actinomycetes > Streptomycetales > Streptomycetaceae > Streptomyces > Streptomyces luteolus. Next base: position 88,990 of record NZ_JASCIS010000014.1, on the reverse strand, counting down.
TTACGTGCTCCACGATGGGGTCTGGGGGTGGGGGAGGGGTACCTGACGGATGTCAGGGGGGCGAGGGCGGCCGCTCGCGGACGACCGGGCCGTGCCTCACTCGGCGTACGCCGCCAGGTACGTCCGCACCCGCCCCACATGCTCCCGAGTCCGCTCCGGCACCCCGCCCTCCGCCCGGACGACCTTGCCGCTCGTGCGGTACGCGGCTGCCATCAAGGACTGGATGTCCGCCGTCATCCCGTGCTCGCGGAACGTGCGGGCGAGGTAGCAGAGGTACGAGCCCATCGTCGAGATCGCGTCCGGCGGGTTCATGTAGTCGGTGCGGCCGTCCCCGTCGCCGTCCTTCGCCCAGTCGCGGAACACCTCGGGCGTCCACATCGCCACTCCGTGCTCGGGGACCTCGATACCGTCCTTGCCGCGCCGTACGCGGTGTGCGTCGACGTCGAAGCCGCTCTCCGCCTTGAGGATCGCCGCGATCAGGGCGGGCGTGACCGCCTCGTCGGCGCAGCGCATCGCCGTGTTCGTGATGTGGGGCCGCAGGGTGCGCGGCACGTCCGCGCGGTCGGCGAGGTTCTGCGCCGAGACCGGCGGGGCCTGCGAACGCCCGTCCGTGGGCGGGGAGTTGCCGGTGTCGCCGGTCAGCGGGAGGAGGCCGGAGCCGGTGGCCGCGGCCAGTACCGTCGCGGCCGCGGCGAGCAGCACAGCCGTCTGCCGACTCCGTCGACCCCGCCGACCTCGGGCGCGGCGCCGCGGATGACCTCCCGTATCCGCTAACTCCCTTACGCGTAAAGCCAGTTGCCCGCTGTCCATCCGTGACCGCGAGCCATGGTCCGGTCGCAGGCACGCGGCGATCAGCTCCCGCCACGCCTGCGGCACCGACTCGTCGAGCCGGAGCGGGGCGCCGCCGCGCGCGTACGCCTGCGCGGCCAGCGCGCGGGCGCGGGCCGTCGAGCCCGGGAAGGGGTGCAGCCCACCGCTCAGCACCTGGTGCGCCACCACTCCGAACGCCCAGACGTCCGCCGAGGGCCGCACCTTCGTGCCCTGCGCACCGGTCCGCTCCGACCACCACTCGGGCGGTACGTGATCGAGTGTGCCGAGCGGCGGTACGTACGCGTGCGTGCCGTCCAGCTCCGCGGTCAGCCCGAAGTCGGCGAGCCACACCGAACCGTCGTACGCGAGCAGCACGTTGGCCGGTTTCAGGTCGCCGTGCACCCAGCCGCGCCCGTGCAGATGCGCGAGCCCGGCCGCCACGCCCTCCAGGATGCGCTCGGCCGACAGCAGCGGCCCACCGGGCTCGGCGGTCAGGAGTTCGTGGAGGTTGTGCTCGGCGCGGTCCATGACCAGGGCGGTCAGGCCGTCAAGCTTCGGCCTGTCCGGATCGCGTACGGTGTGCGCCGCGTGCGTGCGGACCAGGTTCGGGTGGTCCGCCTCCAGGCTGAACCGCACCTCGCGCGCGACCAGTTCCTCCATGCCGCCGCGCTGACCCGGCGTCAGCAGATCGGTGCGGAGGAACTTCACGGCCGCGCGCGTACCGTCCGCACGGTGCTCGGCCGCGTACACACTGCCCCAACTCCCCGACCCGATCGGCCCGGTGACGCGCCAGGGCCCCACGCGGTAGCCGTCCGGAACGTCGATCGGGGGAGTGCTGCCGAGTCCCATGCGCCGCGCGGCCCTACGCCGGGCCCTGGGCGGGCACCGCGGGGCGGGGGCGGTGGGACAGCAACGGCAGATGCTCCTCGCGCACCAGGTCGAACCGGAGCGCGAACGCCACCAACTCCTCGCGCTTGCCGCCGAGTTGATGACCGGATCCGCCGGTCTCGTCCGGACCGTCCTCGCGCTGCTCGCGGAGCCGGAGTTTGACCGAAGTCAGATAGTCGATGTGGTAGTTGACCGCCGAACGGGTCAGCTCCGCACACCCGTCCACCCCGCGCAGCCGCTCCACCACCTCGCCCACCCCTGGCACCGCGGCGCTCGACGGCTGCCGCAGCCGGGGCTCGCACAGGGCGAGCAGCACCAGGAAGTACTTCGACGTCGGATCGAGCGCGAACGGGCTGGTCGTCGGCTCCCCTATCAGCGGAGACGCCACCTCCCCCGGTGCGGCGCCGTCCACGTACGCGTGCTCCGGCGCGAACACCTTGAACGCCGCCTCGCCGTCCGTGCCCGGCAGCAGCACCCGCGAGAACTCGAACGGCACCGGCGCGCCCACCCGCCCGGGCGCGACCTTCACGTGCTCGCCGGCGCCCTCCAGGTTCTCCACGACGTACGTCGACGTACGGCTGAAGTTGGACAGCCGCCAGTAGTCCTCCGCCGCCACGATCTGGCCCGCTCTGCGGGACACCGCCGGGTCGTCGAGGGCCACCGGAACCGGTACGTCCGGGGCCCCGCGACCGAAGTCCGCGGTGTCGCCGGGGCCGAGGCGGAGCAGCCGGGGCCTCTCCGGGCGGCCGCTGCTTCCGGGCCTTGCCGACGGCTCCTCGGGCAGCTGCACGATGACCGTGTCCATGCCTTTCCTCCCCCTGGCCTTTCCTCCCCCTGCTCAGGCACCGCCCGAGTCTAGGACCCAAGAGATGCCAAACAGTTGCGAAAGCCCTGCAAGGGTGCGGATCCGGCCGAGGTGCGAGAGGGCCGACGAGCCGCCTTGCATGTGCCGGGGTGAACGCGATCGCCGCGTTGACGCGTGCGGCGGGCGGGGGCCCGGCCCGCTGACGGGTTTCTCCGTCGAGCCGTGTGCCGACCCGCGTACCAAGCCTTAATCTGCTCGTAACGCTACGTGTCCTGAACATGCTTGACCGTAGTCGAGAGCCCGGGATTGACTCGGGCCTCCCGTTGCCGACGCGAGAGCAAGCGATGACCTCTGACCTGCTCGCCCCCCTCGACCTGGCCTTCTGGAGCATCGAGTCCGACCGCCACCCCATGCACCTCGGCGCGCTCGGCGTCTTCGCCGCCGACTCCCCGGGGGCCGCCCGGCACGCGGCCGAACTCCTCGCCACCCGTTCCGTGGCCGTACCGGGCCTGCGGATGCGCATCCGCGACGCCTGGCCGCCGTTCGGCGGCGCCGTCCGCGCCCCGGACGTCCACTTCGACCCCGCCCGCCACGTCCATCTCGCGGGCGTGGCCCGGGACTTCCACGTGGCGGCGGGCGAGCTGATGGAACGGCCCCTGAACCGGGCGCGGCCGCCGTGGGAGGTACACGTCCTGCCCGACGAGGACGGCACCTCCTTCGCGGTCCTCTTCAAGTTCCACCACGCCCTCGCGGACGGGCTGCGCGCGCTCACGCTCGCCGCGGGCGTCATGGACCCGCTGCCGGAGACGGCACCCCGCCGGCCGAAGCCGGCCCCCGCGCCCGCCAACGGAACCGGTCCCGGCCCGCGCGTCCCCGACCTCGCCGGCACCCTGGACCTGGTCCGCCGCCGGGTCGGCGAGGTCGGCCAGGCCCTGGACATCGGGGCGTCCGTCGCCCGCGCCACCCTGGGCTTCCTCGACACGGCCCCGGCCCTCACCGCGCACGCGACGGGTACGCGCCGCACGGCCGGCGTCGTCGTCGACATCGACGACATCCACCGCATCCGCAAGGGCACCGGCGGCACCGTCAACGACGTCCTGATCGCCGCGGTCGCGGGCGCCCTGCGGCGCTGGCTGACCGGGCGCGGCGAGAGCGGCGACGGCGTCCGCCCCCGCGCCCTGATCCCCGTGTCCCGCCGCCGCCCGCGCGACGCCCAGCCGGGCGGCAACCGTCTCTCCGGCTATCTGATCCGGCTTCCCGTCGCCGAGCCCGACCCGCTGGAGCGGCTGCGCCTGGTCCGTACCGCCATGGACCGCAACAAGGACGCGGGCCCGAACCGCGGCGCGGGCGCCGTCGCCCTGCTCGCCGACCACGTGCCGCCCTTCGGCCACCGGCTCGGCGGCCCCGTCGTCGCCCAGGCCGCCCGACTCCTCTTCGACATCCTCGTCACGAGCGTTCCGCTCCCCGGCCTTGGCCTGCGCCTCGGCGGCTGCCCGCTGACCGCCGTCTACCCCTTCGCCCCCCTCGCCCAGGGCCAGTCCCTCGCGGTCGCGGTCTCCACGTACCGCGGCAACGTCCACTACGGCCTCATCGCCGACGCGGAGGCGGTCCCGGACCTGGACCACCTGGCGGAGGCCCTGCGGGTGGAGATCGCGGAGCTGGGGGAGGCGGCGGAAGGGGCGGGGTAGCGGAGGTAGCGGACGGGATCCTCGGGGCGGGATCGGCACGCACAGCAACGGCACGGGTACGGGGAGCTCACCCCCGTACCCCCGCCCCCGCAAGGGTTTGGCCAACCGTCCCACCCCTACGTAAAGTTCCCTCTTTGGAACTTCCTGCGACCCCGCCGCCCCCGCGCGCGGGGCCCGAGTGAGCACGAGGAAACGGCCATGACGGTTGCCCCCGAGGCGGCGGACGAGAGCCAGACGTACGGTCCGGGGATCGACCCCGACCGGCTGGCCATCTGCCTCAGCGTGCTCGACGAACTCGACAAGCTGGACGTCGACCACCCCGACGCCGTCACCGTGCGCCGGGCCACCGCGGGCGTCTACCGCACCGTGAAGCAGCGCCGCCGCCAGGAGCGCCGGGCCGCCAAGACCGCCCACGACAAGGCCGTCACCGAGGCCACCGCCACCGGTTCCGCCGAGCGCATCGACGACGAGACGCAGGGACTGCTGCCCTCCTCCACGACCGTCGGCGAGATCGCCGGGATACTCCAGCGCCCCCGCTCCTGCTACACCTGCAAGACGCGGTACGTCGAGGTCGACGCGTTCTACCACCAGCTCTGCCAGAAGTGCGCCGCCGAGAACCGCGCCAGGCGCGACGCCCGCGCCGACCTCAGCGGCAAGCGCGCCCTGCTCACCGGCGGCCGCGCCAAGATCGGCATGTACATCGCGCTGCGCCTGCTGCGCGACGGGGCGCACACCACGATCACCACGCGTTTCCCCAAGGACGCCATCCGCCGCTTCAAGGCCATGGACGACTCGGCGGACTGGATGCACCGCCTTGAGGTCGTCGGCATCGACCTGCGCGACCCGGCGCAGGCGGTCGCCCTCGCCGACCAGGTCGCCGAGCAGGGCCCCCTCGACATCCTGATCAACAACGCCACGCAGACCGTACGCCGCCTGCCCTCCGCGTACGCCGCCCTCGTCGACGGCGAGAGCGCGCCGCTGCCCGCCGGGGAGCTGCCCGCCCACCACGTCATCGGCGCCTTCGGCTCCGGCGCGGTCGGTGCTCTCGGCGGACCGGCCGCGCTGCCCGCCGGGATCAGCGGCATGGACGCGCAAGCGGTCGCCGACCTCGCCCTGGTCGCGGGCAACGCGAGCCTGGAGCGGCACGTCGCCGGTACCGCCATCGACGCGGGCGGCCTCGTCCCCGACGTCGTCGACACCAACACCTGGGTGCAGACCATCGAGCAGATCTCCCCGGTGGAGCTCCTGGAGACCCAACTCTGCAACTACACCGCGCCGTTCATCCTCATCTCCAAGCTGCGCCCCGTGATGGCCGAGGCCGCGAAGAAGGCGGAGAGCGGCCGCGCGTACGTCGTGAACGTCTCCGCGATGGAGGGCGTCTTCAGCCGCGGCTACAAGGGCGCGGGGCATCCCAACACCAACGCCGCGAAGGCCGCGATGAACATGGTGACGCGCACCAGCGGCCAGGAGATGTTCCAGGCCGACCAGATCCTGATGACCTCGGTCGACACCGGCTGGATCACCGACGAGCGCCCGCACTACGACAAGCTCCGCCTCGCCGAGGAGGGCTTCCACGCCCCCCTCGACCTGATCGACGGCGCGGCCCGCGTGTACGACCCGGTGGTGCGCGGTGAGGCCGGCGAGGACCTGTACGGGGTGTTCCTGAAGGACTACGCGATCTCCAAGTGGTAGGCGTGGGGGGCGGGTTGAGGGGGCTTATCCCCTCCCGCCCGTCAGTGATGGACAACCCCCGGCGGCAACAGCGCGTGCCCCGCCGCCAGGAGTTCGAGGACGGGCCGCCAGTCCTCCAGGACCCCCGCGTCGAGCTCGACCACCTGCGCCGCCTCCGCTGCCTGCCGCAGCGCCACCGCGTCCTCGGCGAGCGGATCCCGTACGAACGCGTCCGCCTCCGGCGCCGACATGGGCCCGCCCCGCTCGGCGACCCGGCGCGCGCTCGACGGGGGCAGCGCCCGGCCCGGCTCGACCGCGGCGAGATACCGCTCGGCGTGCACATGGAGGCGTACGAGACGGGCGACCCGGCCGCCGAGCAGGCTGTGCATGGCGTCGGCTGCGGAGTCGGCGGAGTCCGCGAGGCCCGCGCCGCCGGGGTGCAGCAGCAGCTCGATGTCCTGGAGCAGGCCCGCGACCTGCAACTCCTTGTCGCTGGGGCGGGAACGGCGCAGCAGGGCCGCGGTCCGCAGGGCGTGGTGGAGCAGGTCTGCCGGTGTGTCGCAGCGGTCGGGCGTGCCGTACGCGCCCCGGCCGGAGTACAGGAGTTGCATCAGCTCGTCGACGGTCCGCGGCGCTCTCTGCGGCGCCCTCCATGGCTCCATGCGCGGCTCCCTCCGGGCTCGGTGCCGGTGCCGCAGCACACCATGCCCGCCTGACGGTTCGACCAACGCGGCGTTAACCCCGTACACCCGACCCGGATCGCGCGGGCGAGCGCAGCTCCTCCATGTGGGGTACGCGACACGCCGTGCGGCACCCCTTCTGGCCCTCCCCGCCGCGCGACGCGCCCGGGCCGCGCCTAGCGTTTCCCGGCGTCGGACAAGTTTCTGGTGGGACGTCAGAAACGGTCATCTGTGCGGAGGAAAAGGGGAGTTGTTGATGCAAGCGATAGCACGAGCCTCGGCGCGTGCGGCGGCGGCGCTCATGCCGGTCGCCTGGGTGACGGGAGCCGTGACTGCCGCGGTTCCTCGGGTACGCCGCCGAGGCGTCCATGAGAGCTGAAGACGGAAAACGAACGCGCGAGGGCCGGTGCCGCACCGCTGATGCGGCACCGGCCCTCGCGCGTTCCCCCACCTCGGCTCCCCATCCCCGCTCCCCACCACGCCCGACGCCCCGCAGGACTCCCATCCGGACCGTCAGTGAACGCAGGACGGCAACAGCGGTTGCCGACAGGGGAATCCTGGATTCTTGGGGTGGATTGTGGCTGAATCAATGCGACGAAGGGTGATAAAACGGACGACTTTTGGCCCCATCGAGCAGCGGCCCGCTCATTTGGTTACGCTGTACGGAACGGACAGCCAAAAGGGGTCCCACCAACACCCATGGCCCGTCCTGGGGCAAGCCGGTCACCCGGTGAGCCTCGTACGAGAACCGGCGCCACCGCGTCCGAACTGCCCAGATCGAGCCCTACGGTCAGCGGCGCCCGGAATCGGGACGCGCCGGAGCCACCGGGGGTTACCCGACACATAAGGAGTGCGCGGTGACACCAGACAAGACGAAGAGCGATCAACGCCCGAAGGAACGCAGCGAGCGCAAGAGCCGGCCCGATGAGCTGGGCAGTCTCGACGTGTGGGCCAGGTCTGCGCCGATCAGGCTCGCGGGATACGAGGACGATCTCGCCGAGCCGCACATCCTTCAGGGCATCGACTGACCTCAGGGCACCGACCGACCCTCAGGCGTCGACAGGCCCTCCCGGGCCGGACCCGATCGCACCGGGCCCCGCGGACCCCCTCCGCCGGGGCCCGACGCATGCCCGGGACTCCCGCGTCACCCGTATGGCCCAGGCCGCATCCGGCAAGTCGCGCCTGCCCCGCGGGCGGACGACGCGACTCACCGGACACGGCCCGCCCGTACATCCGCCGTACGCAGCCACGGCCGCGACGCCTCCAATGCCGCCGCCACCCGCAGCAGTTGCCGCTCGCGGCCCGGCGCCCCGACCAGCTGCACCGCACACGGCACCCCCGACGACAGGCACCCGAACGGCAGCGTCAGCGCAGGCCAACCCGTCAGATTCCAGGTCGGCGTCAGCGGCGAGCAGCGCGTGTTCGTCAGCACGTTGTGCAGCCAGCCCCGCTTGTGCCAGGCGTCCGCGCGCGGCCCCCGGCGCGCGAGCGCGGGCGTGACCAGCACGTCGTACCGCCCGAAGAGCGGGCCGAGCCGCTCCCGCAGCTGCTTCCGGCGCCCCCCGCGCTCCACCCCCGCCACGCAGCGCGCCCCGAGTGCCGCGTGCACCCGCGTACGCCGCGCGAGCCGGTCCCGGTCGAGGCCCTCCGTATCGAGGTACGTACCGGCCGACCAGTGCGCGAGGGCCGTCGTCCCCAGCCACAGCGGGTACGGGGGGTCCTCCGGGTCCACCGAATGGCCCAATCCCGCGAGGACTTTGCCCGCCTCACGGGCGGCCGTCGCGTACGCGTGTGTGACCGGCGCTCCGAGCAGCGGGCTGCGCGTGGACACCGCGACCCGCAGGGGCTGCCCGTCCGGCGCGGCGGGCGGCGTGGGCTCGACGTCCTGGCCGGCGAGGACGTCGAGCATCAGGCGGGCGTCCTCGACCGTCGTCGCGAGGGGGCCGTTCTCGGACATTCCGAACCAGCCGCCGCCCAGCTCCCTCGGCACCGTGCCGCTGCCCGGCTTCAGGCCGACGACCCCGCAGTGCGCGGCCGGGATGCGGATCGAGCCCATGCCGTCGTTGCCGAGGGCGAGCGGCGCCATGCCCGCCGCGACCGCGGCTGCGCCGCCCCCGGAGGAACCGCCCGCGTTCCGCGTCAGGTCCCACGGGTTGCGGGCGGTGCCGTGCACCCCGTCCGTCGTGCCGAAGACGCACAACTCGGGCACGTTCGTCAGGCCGATCACCACCGCGCCCGCGGCCCGCAGCCGGGCCACGGTCGGATGGTCGTGCGCGGCGGGCTCGGCCGAGGTGGCCGCCGAGCCGTTGCGGCAGGCCTCGCCGCGTACCGGCAGGTTGTCCTTGACCGCCACGGGCACGCCCGCCAGGGGGAGTCGGGCCAGATCCGCGCGGGCTCCCACCGCGTCCGCCTCGTCGAGCGCGGCCGCCCGGCGCACCGTGCGGAACGCGCCGACGCGGGCGTCCACCAGGTCGATCCGCGCGAGATGGTCGGCCACCACCTCGCGCGGCGACACCTTCCCCTCGCGTACGGCTCCGGCGATCTCGGCGGCGGTACGGCCGGCCCAGCTGGTCACGGCGACTCCCTGCGGCTGATGTGCGGTCGGTCTTGCGGAGGGGAACGGTACGCGTGCCCTCCCGGGCGCGGACAGGGGACGGACGCACTCCCGCCCTGCGCACCCGTGACATCCGATGACTCTCTGAACTCGCCCTTCTGCACGGCCCATTGACACCGCAACGTGCCGCCTCAATCATCAGACCTCCGATGAATCGCGGATCGTTCGCGCCGTCCGGCTCCGCCTGGAGAACTCACCCCGACCCCCGGAGGCCCGCCCCATGGCCGTCAGCCGACGCCTCTTCCTCACCGCGACCACCGCGACCACGGCGACCGCGCTCGCCGCGTCCGGCACCTCCCTCGCCCCGGCCCACGCCGCACCCTCCGCCGGAGGGCCCGCGTACCGCATCCCGATCAGCCCCGGCGACAGCGCGGAGGAACTCGTCCGGAAAGCCTCCCTCGTACGCCCGACGCAGCGTCAACTCGCCTGGCAGGCACTGGAGAAGACCGCCTTCCTGCACTTCGGCGTGAACACGTTCACCGGGCTCGAATGGGGGTCGGGCGAGGAGGACCCCGAGCTGTTCCAGCCGGTCGGGCTCGACACCGACCAGTGGGCGCGGGCGCTGCGCGACGGCGGGTTCAAGCTCGCCATCCTCACCGTCAAGCACCACGACGGCTTCGTGCTCTACCCGACGCGCTACACCGACCACAGTGTGGCGTCGAGCAGTTGGGCCGGAGGGCGCGGCGACGTGCTGCGGAGCTTCGCCGACTCGATGCGACGGCACGGCATCAAGGTCGGTGTGTACGTCTCGCCCGCCGACGAGAACCAGTTCCTGCACGGCGTCTACGCCAACGGCAGCCCGCGCGCCGAGCACACCGTCCCCGCCCTGGTCGACGGCGACGGCCGGACCGGCCGTGACCTGCCCGCGTTCACGCTGCCCGCGACGGACTACGGCGCCCACATGCTCAACCAGCTGTACGAGGTGCTCACCGAGTACGGACCCGTCGACGAGGTGTGGTTCGACGGTGCGCAGGGGCACATCCCGCCGGACAAGGTGGAGAAGTACGACTGGGACAGCTGGTACGCGCTGATCCGCGCACTCGCCCCGGACGCCACGATCGCCGTGTCCGGGCCCGATGTGCGCTGGGTCGGCAACGAGGGCGGACTGGCCCGCGAGGACGAGTGGAGCGTCGTACCGGTCAAGGAGAAGGAGTACGGCCGCACCGACTACGCCCTCGCCTACGACGCCCCCGACCAGGGCAGCCGCGACGCCCTCCTGAAGGCCCGGGAGACCGCCACGCATCTGCAGTGGTGGCCCGCCGAGTGCGACGTGTCGATCCGGCCCGGCTGGTTCTACCACGAGGACCAACAGCCCAAATCCGTCGAGCAGTTGACGGACATCTGGTTCCGCTCCGTGGGCCGCAACTCCGTGCTCCTGCTGAACATCCCGCCGGACCAGCGGGGCCTGCTGCCCGACGCGGACGTGGCCCGGCTGCGGGAGTTCCGCGAGCGCGTCGAGGCCGAGCTGCCCGAGGACCTGGCCGAAGGCGCCCGCGTCACCCACGGGCCCGGCGTGCGCACCCTCGACCTCGGCCGCCCCGTCGAGGTGGACCGCGTCCGGCTCGCCGAGGACGTACGGCGCGGCCAGCAGATCGAGGCGTACGTGGTGGAGGCCGAGGTCGACGGCGGCTGGACCGCCGTCGCCGGGCAGGGGGTGATGGGCGCGAGCCGCATCCTGCCGCTGCCCGCGCCGGTCACCGCCCGGCGGTGGCGGGTCCGGATCACCGCGTCCCGGGCCCGCGCCCGCGTCGCCGCCTTCCGGCTGTACCGCTCGCGGATCTAGGGACCGTCTCCCCGATCGTCGCGGGCCCGCACAGATCGGGGAGACGGTCCCCAGGGTCTCAGCCCGCCGCGTACACCCGCCGCCCGCCCACGAACGTCTGCTCCACGCGGGTCGCGCCGATCTCCTCGGCCGGGCCCGCGAACGGATCCCGGTCGAGGACCGCGAAGTCCGCGAGGAAGCCGGGCGCGAGGGTGCCGGTCACCTCGTCCAAGTGGTTCACGTACGCGCTGCCCGCCGTGTACGCGGCGAGCGCCGAGCCCAGGTCGACCCGCTGCTCGGGCAGGAACACCGGGGTGCCGGGCGGGGCTTCGGGCAGGACGCGGTTGACCGCGACATGCAGGGCCTGCAGCGGGTCGGGGCTGGACACCGGCCAGTCGCTGCCCGCCGCCAGGGTCGCCCCGGACCGCAGCAGCGCCCCGAACGGGTACTGCTGTCCGCTGCGCTCAGGCCCGAGGAACGGGATCGTCAGGTCGTCCATCTGCGGCTCGTGCGCCGCCCACAGCGCCTGCATATTGGCGCTCGCGCCGAGCTCACGGAACCGGCCGATGTCGTCGGGGTGCACGACCTGCAGATGCGCCAGGTGCGGACGGGTGTCCGTGAAGCCGTTGGCCGCCCGCGCCGCCTCTACCGCGTCGAGCGCCTCCCGCACGGCACGGTCGCCGAGCGCGTGGAAGTGCACCTGGAAGCCCCGGGCGTCCAACTCCGTCACGTACGACTGGAGTTCCTTCGGCGGTACGAAGCTGATGCCGCTGTTGTCCGAGGCGCAGCCGCAGCCGTCGAGGTACGGGCCGAGCAGGGCGGCCGTGCCGTTCTCCGCCACGCCGTCCTGCATGATCTTCACGGTCGAGCAGCGGAGCCGGCCACGGGTGCCCGCCTCGCGCCGCGCCACCAGCTCCGCGATCTGCTCGGTGCCGCGCGCCCGGTCCCACCACAGCGCGCCCACCACACGCGCAGTGAGCCGGCCGTCCTCGGCGGTCGCGAGGTAGGCGTCCGTGGGGTCCGTGAGGTTGGCGTGCGTGCCGAGGAGCGCGTCCTGCCAGGCCGTGACGCCGAGCGAGTGCAGCAACTCCTGGGCGCGGAGCAGCCCGGCGATCCTCTCGTCCAGGGTGAGCGGCGGGAGCAGCCGGCCGATCAGGTTGGCGGCGCCCTCCTGGAGCATGCCGGTCGGCGTGCCGTCCGCGTACCGCTCGATGCGTCCGTCGGACGGGTCGGGGGTGCGGGCGTCGAGTCCGGCGCGTTCCAGGGCACGGGAGTTGACCCAGGCGCCGTGGTGGTCGCGGTTGACCAGATACACCGGCCGGTCCGGTACGAGGGCGTCCAGCTCGGCGGCCGTGGGCAGACCGCCGGGGAAGGCCTCCATCGCCCAGCCGCCCCCGGTGATCCACTCGACGTCCGGGTGGGCGTGGGCGTACGCGGCGATCCGCTCCCGGTACTCGCCGAGCGTCGTCGCCCCGCTCAGGTCGCACTGTCCCAGCTCGATGCCGCCGCCGACCGGGTGGATGTGCGCGTCCTGGAAGCCCGGGATCAGCAACTTGCCGCGCAGGTCCACGACTTCGGTGCGCGGCCCGATGAATTCGCGCACCTCGTCGTGGCCCACGGCGACGATGCGCTCCCCGCGCACGGCGAGCGAGGTGGCGCGGGCGCGGGCGGGGGAGAGGGTGTGCACGGGGCCGCCGGTCAGGACGAGGTCGGCGGGGGTGGTGTCGGACATGTGTCTCGGTCTCCTTGCGGTCGGAAGGCGCGGGCAGCGGCGTACGGGTGGTGCGGGGTCACCCGGTGGGTGCGGACGGTTCGAGGGTCTCCTGTGCGGCGGCGGCCGTGCCCCGGCCATGGGTGAAGTAGGCGGAACGGCGTCGGTACTTGGCCCAAGCCGCCATCACCAGTCCGGACACGACCACCGCGCCGGGCACGCTCAGCAGGAACCAGCCGTTGTCCGGGCTGAGTGCGAAGTGGTCGCTCCGGGTCACGTACGAGTGGCCGAGGTAGCCGCCGATGCCGAGCAGCGCCAGGCCGGACACCCCGGGAGCGATCACCGCGCGCAGCGCCTGGGCCGGGTCGGTGCGCAGCAGTGACCGGAAGCGCACGGCGCAGGCAAGCGCCGTCAGGCCGTAGTACAGGGCCACGGTCAGGCCGATGGAGTTGACCGCGGCCAGGATCATCTCGTTGAGCTGCGGAATCGCGAGGGCGAGCAGCGCGACCAGGGCCGAGATCGCCACGATGAGGACCGTGCCGGCGGCCGGTGAGCCGAAGCGCGGGCTGATCCGCGTCCACACGGGGCCCATCGTGCGGTCCCGCCCCATGGCGAGCAGGCCGCGCGCCGTGGGGATGACCGTGGACTGCAAGGACGCCACCGCCGAGAACATCAGGGCGAGCAGCGGCAGGCTCGCCCACGGCTCCGCCGCCAGTCTCTCGCCCAGATACGTCAGCCCCTGCGGGCCCTTCGCGATCAGCTCGGGCACGCTCAACTCCCGTAGGAACGCCACGGATCCGAACAGGAACAGCGCGAGCATCGCGAACAGCGCGATGAAGCCGCCGCGGCCCACGTCCCGTACGTCCTTGGTCTCCTCGGTGACGCTGAACGCGGCGTCCCAGCCCCAGAAGAAGAACACGGCGAGCACCAGACCCTGCGCGAAGGATGTGCCGTCGGAGATCGCGAAGGGGTTCAGCCAGGACCACTGGAAGCCGTGCGCCCCGGTGGCCAGGGCGAGACCGCAGAACACCAGGAGCACCGCGTACTCGAAGACGAGCAGCCAGGTCTGGAAGCGGGTCGCCTTGCGCACCCCCGTCACCGCCGTGACCGTCACGGCGGCCAGGACGCACAGCCCGACGGCGGTGCTCAGGGCCGTCGAATTGGGATCCACGCGCAGCCCCGCCTTGGTGGCGAACTGGAGGACCACCGAGCCGGTCACCGCGCTGGTGTACGCCATGAAGATCACGGTGCCGACCAGGGTGACCCAGCCGGTGAGGAAGCCGAGCCACGGGCCGAGGGACTTGCCGACCCACACATAGCCGGACCCCATGTTGGGCTCGTCCCGGCTCAGCCGGGTGTACGCGGCGGCGATGCCGAAGATGGGCAGGAAGGCCACGATGAGAACGGCGGGCGCCTGGGCACCCACGACCGCGGCGAGCGCGCCCATGCCGATGCCGACACTGGTCGTCGCGGCCGTACTGGAGGCGGCGAGCGCCACACCGTCGACGACGCCGAGGGTACGGCGCAGACCTGGCGGGTGGCTGTTCGTGGGCACGCTCATGCGGTGCTCCTCTGGCCGGGGGAGGGGAGAGGGCACGAGCCAACAGTCTTGCCAGGGTTGCGTCAATGCTGTTGTCATAAGGGTGGAGGAAGGGGCCGATGTGGCTGAGGGGCGGATTCCGGTGGAGCGGCGGCGGCGCAGGCCGACCAGGTCGGGGGTGGTGCTCTCGGAGGAGCTGATCGTCGACCGCGCGCTCCGTCTGGTCGAGCAGCACGGCCCGGACGCGTTGAGCGTGCGGCGTCTCGGTACCGCGCTCGGCTGCGACCCGAGCGCGGTGTACCGCTACTTCCACAACACCGACGACCTGCTCCTGGCCCTCGCCGACCGGCTCATCGGCGAGGCCATGGCCGGTTTCGAGCCCGGCGAGGACTGGGTGGCGGGCCTGCGCGAGATGGCCCACCGCATCCACCGCTGCTACCGCGCCCACCCGCGCATCGCCGCCCTCGCCGCGTCCCGCGTGACGCGCCGCCCGCACGAGTTCCGGGCCGTGGACACCGGTATCGGCCTGCTGCGCCGCGCGGGCTTCGACGACGCCACGGCCGTACGTCACTACGCGGCGTTCGTCGACACGGTCCTCGGCCATGCGGCTCTGGACGCGGCGCATCTGGCGTTGGCGCCGGAGCGGAGGGCGGGGGACGAGGTGGCGTGGGCGGAGGTGTACCAGTCGCTGCCGGGCGAGGAGTATCCGCAACTCGCCGCTGTACGGCGGGAGTTGCCGCTGATGGCGGGTGGGTCGTTCGAGGGGGCGGTGGAGTTGCTGCTGTCGGGGTTGGTCGGGCGGGCGGGGGTTGCTGGGGGATCGAACACCGGAGGGGCTGAAAAACAGACCCGGTAGGGGCGCGGGGAAGACTCACCGCTCACCTACCGGCCGCGGGGAAGGCTCACCGCTCACCCACCTGCCCCCGCAACCACTGCTCCACCTCCCCCACATGCGCCGCCGCAGCGGCCCGTGCCGCCTCCGGGTCCCGGGAGGCCAGCGCCCCGTAGATGCGCGCATGCTCGCGGCGCGTGCGGGGGAACGCGTCCTCCTGTTCGTAGCCGCGCCAGACCCGCGCCCGGAACGTGCGCGAGGACAGGCCCTCCAGGATCGCCGCCATCGTCTCGTTGCCCGCGGCCGCCGCGATCTCGCGGTGGAAGGCCAGGTCGTGGGCGAGGATCTCCTCCGGGTCGTCCGTCGCCTCCATCGCCGCCAAGTGGCCCTCGACCACGGCGAGTTGGTCATCCGTGATGCGCGCCGCCGCCAGCGCGGTGGCCGTGGACTCCAGCACCCGCCGGACTTCCAGGAGTTCGACGAGCCGCGGACCGCGCGACAGGTCCGCGACCACCCCGAAGGTCTCCAGGAGGTCGCCCGCCTCCAGCCGCGTCACGTAGATCCCGGAGCCGTGCCGGGCCTCCAGGACGCCGAGGACCGTCAGCGCGCGGATCGCCTCCCGCATGGAGCTGCGCGAGATGCCGAGCTGGGCGGCCAGATCGCGCTCCGTGGGCAGCCGTTGGCCCGGCTCCAGGAGCCCCTCGCCGATCATCGCCTTGATCTGCTCGATGGCGCGCTGCGTCACCGTGCCCTTCTGTGCGGATACCTGCTGCTCCACGGCCCACCCCTCCCGTTCGCCCGTTCACCCCGACTGCCCGCCCCTCGCCGGAACCGGGTGCGCCGCAGTCTAATCACCCAGGTGGTCCGACCACTACGGCCGGAACGCCTCTCAATTCCCGGAAAAGTTGCGGCACAAGGGTGTCGACGAGTGGAAGTGGTCTGATAAATATTCGCCGACCTCGCAGTCACGCTTCCCCCTTGAGGAGCCGTCGGATGAGCCCTCGGACCGATCGCACGAAGCGCACCAAGACCGCCCTGGCCGTACGCGCGAGGTGGCGCGCGTCGGCCGCCGCGAGCTGCGCCGCACTCCTGCTCGCGGCCTGCGGCAGTACGAAGGACACCGCGGGCGGCGCCGCCGGGGGCGAGGACGCCAGGGTCGGCGTGATCGTGCCGCTGCTGACCTCGCCGTTCTGGCAGTCGTACAACGACTACGTGCCGAAGATGGCGGAGGCCGAGGGGGTGGACGCGCTCAAGACCGTCAACTCCAACAGCGATCCGGCGCAGCAGATCACCGACATCAACAACCAGCTCAACCAGGGAGTCGGCGGTCTCGTCGTCGCTCCGCTCGACAGCGCCGCCGTCTCGGCGGGACTCGACCAGGCCGAACGCAAGGGCGTCCCTGTCGTCGCCGTCGACGTGGCCCCTACGAGCGGCAAGGTCGCGATGGTGGTGCGCGCGAACAACGTCGCGTACGGGCAGAAGGCCTGCGAGTACCTCGGGAAGCAGGTCGACAGCGGCAAGGTCGTGCAGATCATGGGCGATCTCGCGTCGGTGAACGGGCGGGAGCGGTCCGAGGCGTTCCGCAGCTGCGTGAAGAAGAAGTTCCCGAAGCTGAAGGTCCTGGAGATCCCCGCGAAGTGGGAGTCGGACGCCGCGGCCTCCAAGCTCGACACGCTGCTCAACGCCAACCCCGATGTGCGGGGCATCTACCTCCAGGCGGGCGGCGTCTATCTCGCGCCGACCCTGCAGACCCTCAAGTCCAAGGGGATGCTGAAGAAGGCGGGCGAGAAGGGCCACATCTCGATCGTGTCGAACGACGGCATCCCGCAGGAGTTCGACGCGATCCGCAAGGGCCAGATCGACGCGACGGTCTCGCAGCCGGCCGACGCGTACGCCAAGTACGGCATGTACTACATCAAGGCCGCGATGGCCGGGAAGACGTTCGAGCCGGGGCCCACAGACCACGGCTCGACGATCGTGAAGCTGCCCAGCGGCAACCTGGAGGACCAGCTTCCCGCGCCCCTGGTCACCAAGGAGAACGTGGACGACCCCGAGCTGTGGGGCAACACGGTCGGATGAGCACCCCAGGCATCCCCATGACGGAACGTCAGCCCACGCCCCCGCTCGTCGAGGCCGTCGGCATCACCAAGCGCTACGGCCCCACGACCGCCCTGCTGAACGGTCAACTCACCGTCCGCCAGGGCGAGTCGCACGCCCTCGTCGGCCGCAACGGTGCCGGCAAGTCCACCCTCGTCCAGATCCTCACCGGACTGCAGGCCCCCGACTCGGGCACCGTCCGCTTCGACGGCGCGCCCGCGCCCGCGCTCACCGACCGGGACGCCTGGCGCGCCAAGGTCGCCTGCGTCTACCAGAAGCCGACCGTGGTCCCTCAACTCACGGTCGCGGAGAACCTGTTCGTGAACCGGCAGCCCACCGGCCGGGCCGGGCTCATCGACTGGCGGCGGCTGCGCCGGGAGGCCGCCGAGCTGCTCGACCACTGGGACGTGCGCGTCGACCCGGACGCCCGCACGGCCGAGCTCAAGGTCGAGGACCGCCAAATGGTCGAGATCGCACGGGCGTTGAGCTTCGGGACGCGTCTGATCGTCCTCGACGAACCCACCGCGCAGCTCGACAACCGCGAGATCGAACGCCTCTTCACGCGCATGCGCGCGCTGCAGGAATCCGGCGTCACCTTCCTGTTCATCTCGCACCACCTCCAGGAGGTGTACGAGGTCTGCCAGATCGTGACCGTACTGCGCGACGCCCGCTGGATCACCACCGCACCGGTCGCCACTCTGCCGCGCGAAGCGCTCGTCGAGGCCATGGCGGGCGAGTCGGCCGCCCATCGCGAGGACACCGCGCGTACGCCCGTGCCCGCCGACGCCCCCGTCCTGCTCGACGTACGAGCCCTGACCGGCGAGGCGTACGAGGACGTGGATCTCGGCGTCCGCGAGGGCGAGGTCGTCGGCCTCGCCGGGTCCAGCGGCAGCGGCAAGATCCAGCTCGCCGAGACCCTCGCCGGACTGCACCGCCCACGGTCCGGAACCGCTCGACTGGCAGGCACCGCACTGCCGTTCGGCGATGTCACCGCGACCCTCCGGGCCGGGGTCGGCTGGGTGCCGCGCGACCGGCACGACCAGGGGTTCGTGCCCGCGATGACCATCGGGGACAACGCGACCCTCAGCGTCCTCGACCGGCTGGCCGGCACACCCCTCGCGCGGCGCCTCGGCTTCCTCTCCACCGAACGGCGCCGCGCGCTGGCCGCCGACCTCGTGGACCGGCTCGACATCCACGCCGAGGGCACCCACCAGCCGGTCTCCGACCTGTCGGGCGGCAACGCCCAGAAGGTCGTCATGGCCCGCGCGCTCGCCTCGGACCCGCGGCTGCTCGTCCTCGTCAACCCCACCGCAGGCGTCGACGTGAAGTCCAAGGAGTCCCTGCTCGCCCGGGTCGACACCGCCCGCGACGACGGCACGGCGGTGCTCGTGGTCTCCGACGAGCTGGACGACCTGCGGCGCTGCGACCGCGTCCTGGTCCTCTTCCACGGCCGGGTCGTCGCCGAGCATCCGGCGGGCTGGCACGACCACGAGCTGATCGCCGCCATCGAAGGAGTGGCCCGTGACCGACACGCCCCTGACCGACACGTCCCTGACCGACACGTCTCTGACCAAGACCGCTGACATCGCCAAGACACCGCCCCACGCCTCCGCACGACCGGCGGCGGGCGCCCGCTCACCGCGCGGTGTGCTGTGGCGACGCGCGCGCGAACTCGCCCTCGTACCGGCCCTGTTGCTGCTTCTGCTGCTCGGCGCGCTCGTCAACGACGCGTTCCTCACCGAGCGCAACCTGATCTCCGTGCTCGGCGCGTCCGCCGCGCTCGCCATGGTGGTCCTCGCCGAGTCCCTCGTCCTGATCACCGGGAAGTTCGACCTCTCCCTGGAGTCGGTCGTCGGGATCGCGCCCGCGTTCGGCGCGCTGCTCGTCCTGCCCGTCGCGCAGGCCGGGTTCGGCACCGAGTGGCCCGCCGCGCTCGCGCTGCTCGCCATCCTCGCGACGGGCGCGGCGCTCGGCGCGTTCAACGGCGTCCTCGTCGTGAAGTTCAAGCTGAACGCGTTCATCGTGACCCTGGCCATGCTGATCGTGCTGCGCGGACTGCTCGTCGGCGCCACCGAGGGCAAGACCCTCTTCGGCCTTCCGGAGTCCTTCTACACACTCGCCACCAGCACGTTCATCGGCATACCGATGTCGGTGTGGGTGGCCGCGGGGGCGTTCGGGGCGGCCGGGCTGACGCTGAAGTACCACCGCTGGGGCCGTGCCCTGTACGCGATCGGCGGCAATGCGGAGGCGGCCAGGGCGGCCGGTATCCGCGTCGAACGCGTCATGCTCGGCGTGTTCGTGGTGGCCGGTGTACTGGCCGCGCTCGGCGGACTGATGCAGACCGGGTACGTGGGCGCCATCAACGCCAACCAGGGCCAGAACATGATCTTCACGGTGTTCGCGGCGGCGGTGATCGGCGGCATCAGCCTCGACGGCGGCAAGGGCACGATGTTCGGCGCGCTCACCGGCGTCCTGCTGCTCGGCGTCGTACAGAACCTGCTCACCCTGGCCCAGGTGCCGTCCTTCTGGATCCAGGCGATCTACGGCGGCATCATCCTCGTCGCCCTGATGATCGCCCGCGTCACCACCGGCCGCGCACAGGACTGACCCGTGCGCCACTCCGAGAGGCTCCCTGTGGCCCCCACCGCACCGCGCATCACGGCGGTCGACACGTACGACATCCGCTTCCCCACCTCCCGCGAGCTCGACGGCTCCGACGCCATGAACCCCGACCCGGACTACTCGGCCGCGTACGTGGTGCTCTGCACCGACGCCGGCGACGGGCACGAGGGGCACGGCTTCACCTTCACCATCGGGCGCGGCAACGACGTCCAGGTCGCCGCGATCGACGCCCTGCGGGCGCATGTGATCGGACGCCCCGTGGACGCGCTCTGCGCCGACCCCGGCACCCTCAACCGCGACCTGATCGGGGACAGCCAGCTCCGCTGGCTCGGGCCCGAGAAGGGCGTGATGCACATGGCGATCGGCGCCGTCGTCAACGCCGCCTGGGACCTGGCCGCCAAACGCGCCCGCAAACCCCTCTGGCAGCTCCTCGCCGAGGCCGACCCCCAGTGGCTCGTCTCCCAGGTCGACTTCCGCTACATCGCCGACGCCCTCACCCCCGAACGCGCCCTCGCCCTGCTCCGGGAGCGCCGCGAGGGTGCCGGGCAGCGGACCGCGCACCTCCGCGTCCGGGGCTACCCCGCGTACACCACCTCACCCGGCTGGCTCGGCTACGACGACGACAAGCTGACCCGGCTCGCCCGGCAGGCCGTCGCCGAAGGATTCACCCAGATCAAGCTGAAGGTCGGCGCCGACCTCGACGACGACCTGCGCCGCCTTCGCGCCGCCCGCGCCGCTGTCGGCCCCGGCATCCGGATCGCCGTCGACGCCAACCAGCGCTGGAACGTCGACGAGGCCATCGCCTGGACCCGCGCCCTCGCGCCCTTCGACCCGTACTGGATCGAGGAGCCCACCAGCCCCGACGACGTCCTCGGGCACGCCGCGATCCGCGAGCGCGTCGCGCCCGTACGCGTCGCGACCGGTGAGCACGTCCAGAACCGCATCGTGTTCAAGCAGCTCCTTCAGGCCGGTGCGATCGACGTGCTGCAGATCGACGCCGCGCGCGTCGGCGGCGTCAACGAGAACCTGGCGATCCTGCTGCTCGCCGCCCACTTCGACGTGCCGGTCTGCCCGCACGCGGGCGGCGTCGGCCTCTGCGAACTCGTCCAGCACCTCTCGATGTTCGACTACGTCGCGCTCACCGGCACCACCGAGAACCGCGTCATCGAGTACGTCGACCACCTCCACGAACACTTCCTCGCCCCGGTCGCCGTCCGCGACGGCCACTACACGGCCCCCACCGCACCGGGCTTCTCGGCGGCCATCCGGCCCGAGTCGATCGCCGAGTACCGCTTCCCGGACGGCAGTTACTGGGCCGACCACCCGCACGAGAAGGGAGCAGCCGCATGACCTACGCCGACTTCGCCGGGCGCACGGCCCTCGTGACCGGCGGCGCCTCCGGCATCGGCCGGGCCACCGCCGAACTCCTCGCCGCCCGCGGCGCCCGCGTCACCGTCCTCGACCTCGACCCGTCCACCGTCACCGGCCCGCTGCACGCCCGCCGCGCCGACGTCACCGACGACGGTGAAGTCCGTACGGCCGTGACCGCCGCCGCCGAGGAGATGGGCGGCCTCGACATCCTGGTCAACAACGCGGGCATCGGCGCCCAGGGCACCGTCGAGGACAACGACGACGCCCAGTGGCAGCGCGTCCTCGACGTCAACGTCCTCGGCATCGTCCGCACCAGCCGCGCCGCCCTGCCCTATCTGCGGGCCTCGACGGGCGGCGTGATCGTCAACACCTGCTCCATCGCCGCCACCGCCGGACTGCCGCAGCGCGCCCTCTACAGCGCGTCCAAGGGCGCGGTGCTCTCCCTGACGCTCGCGATGGCCGCCGATCACGTACGGGAAGGGGTGCGCGTCAACTGCGTCAACCCCGGGACCGTGGACACCCCGTGGGTCGGCCGGCTCCTCGACGCCGCGCCCGACCCGGCCGCCGAACGCGCCGCCCTGGAGGCCCGCCAGCCCACAGGCCGTCTGGTCACCGCCGCCGAAGTCGCCACCGCCATCTGCTACTTGGCGAGTTCCACGGCGGGCGCCACCACCGGTACTGCCCTGGCGGTGGACGGCGGTATGCAGGGCCTCCGGCTGCGCCCGAGGGCTGAGCCGTGACGGCCCTCGGGTCGGGGGGCGCGGAGCTCGCGCTGGGCGGCGCGGCGCTCGGCAACCTCTTTCGTACGGTCACGGACGCGGAGGCCCGGGCGACCGTGGACGCCGCCTGGAACCTCGGCATCCGCACCTTCGACACCGCCCCCCACTACGGCCTCGGGCTCTCCGAACGCCGTCTCGGCGCCGCCCTGCGCGACCGGCCCCGTACCGCGTTCACCCTGTCCACGAAGGCCGGACGCATCCTCGAACCCGACCCACGGTCCGACGGCGACGACCTGCACAACGGCTTCGCCGTACCCGCCACCCACCGCCGCGTCTGGGACTTCAGCGCCGACGGCGTCCGCCGCTCCCTGGAGGAGAGCCTCGCCCGGCTCGGCCTCGACCGCGTCGACACCATCTACCTACACGACCCCGACGACCACGCCGAGCAGGCCTTCCGCGAGGGCTACCCGGCGCTCGAACGACTGCGCGCCGAAGGCACGGTGACCCGGATCGGCGCGGGCATGAACCAGTCCGCGATGCTGACCAGGTTCGTACGGGACACGGACGTCGACGAGGTGCTGTGCGCGGGCCGCTACACCCTCCTCGACCAGAGCGCCGGAGCCGACCTGCTGCCCGCCGCCCTCGACCACGGCACGGCCGTCGTCGTCGGCGGCGTCTTCAACTCGGGCCTGCTCGCCGACCCGAGCCCCGAGGCCACGTACGACTACACCCGGGCACCGCGTGAACTCCTGGACCGGGCACGGAAGTTGAGCGGCCTGGCCCGGAGGTACGGGATCTCGCTGCGGGCCGCCGCCCTGGCGTTCCCGCTCGCCCACCCGGCCGTGACGACCGTCCTCGTGGGGGCACGCACCCCCGACGAGATCCGCGACGCGGTGGCCCAGGCGCGCATGCGCGTGCCGGACGCCTACTGGCAGGAGGCGCGCGCCGAGGGACTGCTCCCGGCCGACGCGCTCGTACCGCCCGTACCGCCCGTACCGCCCGTATCCACAGGAGAGTTGCCATGAGAGTCGCCCTGCACACCAAGGTCCGCGCCGACCGCGTCGAGGAGTACGACGCCGCGCACCGGGACGTCCCGGCCGAGCTCAGCCGGGCGATCCGTGCGGCGGGTGCGAAGGAGTGGACGATCTGGCGGTCGGGCACCGACCTCTTCCACCTCATCGACTGCGAGGACTACGCCCGTCTGATCGCCGAACTCGAACACCTCCCCGTCAACGTCACCTGGCAGGCCCGCATGACCGAACTCCTGGACGTCACGCACGACTACTCCGCCGGGGGCGCCGACGCGGGCCTCCCCGCCGTATGGAACCTGCCATGACCGGCGTGATCGACGCCCACCACCACGTCTGGGACCTCTCCGTCCGCGACCAGGACTGGATCAGCGGCCCCCAACTCGCCCCGATACGGCGGAACTTCGACCTGGACGACCTCGCGCCGGAGGCCCGCGCGGCCGGTGTCACGGCGACCGTGCTCGTGCAGACCGTCACCGTCCCCGAGGAGACCCCGGAGCTGCTCGCGCTCGCCGCCCGCTCCGAACTGGTCGCGGGCGTCGTCGGCTGGACCGACCTGACCGCGCCCGACGTCCCCGACGAGCTGGCCCGACTGCGTCAACTGCCAGGCGGGGAAAGGCTCGTGGGCATCCGGCACCAGGTGCAGGGCGAGCCCGACCCGGAGTGGCTGCTGCGCGCCGACGTCCACCGCGGCCTGTCGGCGGTGGCCGCCGCGGGCCTCGCGTACGACCTCGTGGTCCTGCCGCACCAGCTGGAGGCCTGCGCCCGGGCGGCCGCCGCGCACCCCCGACTCACCTTTGTCCTGGACCACTTGGGCAAACCCCCGATCGCATCCGGAGAGCGCGCACCCTGGGCCGCACGCCTCCGTGCGCTCGCCGCGCTGCCCAACACCGTGGCGAAGCTCTCCGGCCTGGTCACCGAGGCCGACTGGACCCGCTGGACCCCGGACACGCTGCGGCCGTACGTCGACACCGCGCTCGACGCCTTCGGCCCGGACCGGCTGCTGTTCGGCTCGGACTGGCCGGTCTGCACACTGGCCGCGACATACGGTCAAGTCATCAACATCACGCGGGAGTTGACGGCCGGTCTGTCCGACTCCGAACGCGCCGGGCTGTTCTCGGGCACCGCGGCGCGCGTCTACCGGCTGTGATCCGCGGGCGTGTCGAGCCGGGTCGGCGGCCAGAACTCGCGCACGTACGTGCGGTGCCACCACGCGCCGGTCTCCCGCAGCTCGCGCCAGGTGGTGTAGCGGTAGCGGTAGAGGCGGGCGCGGACGTACGTCGGGGGCTCGTCCGGGAACGGGTTGTGGCGCAGCAGCCGCAGTGTGTCCCGGTCGTTGGTCAGCAGCCGCTCCATGAACGGGCCGAACCACGGACGGGCGTAGGCGGGGGAGAGCCCCGCGAACCACATCAGCCAGTCGAGCCGCAGATGGTACGGGGCGAACTGGCGCGGCAGCCGCCGCACGTCGCCCGGCTTGCCCCTGAAGCCGTACTCCCGCCACGCCGAACCGTTCACCGACGGCACCCGCTCGTTCGTCCCCTCGACGACCACCTCGGTGCGCACCCGGCCGATGCTGCCGAAGGCGCCGTACGTATTGACCAGGTGCAGCGGGTCGAAGGAGGTGTTCATGATCTGCCCGCGGGACAGCAGGTTGCGCACCGGGTGGTAGCTGAGTGCCGCGACCCCGCAGGTGAGAGCGGCGACGACGACCGCGTACCAGAGAGGCGTCTCAGGGAGCGCGGGCGGCGGTCCGGACAGCGGGGACCAGTCGATCGCCGACAGGGCGAGCACCACGGTAATCCAGTTCAGCCAGGAGAAGTTGCCCGAGAGGATCAGCCACAGCTGCGTCAGGACCATCAGCCCGGCCGCGTACGAAGCGATCGGCTGCGGCGTGAACAGCAGGAACGGGACGACGAGTTGGGTGAAGTGGTTGGCGGCCACCTCCACGCGGTGCAGCGGGCGCGGCAGATGGTGGAAGAACCAGCTCAGCGGGCCCGGCATCGGCTGCGTCTCGTGGTGGTAGTAGAGGCAGGTCAGATCGCGCCAGCAGCGGTCGCCGCGCATCTTGATGAGCCCGGCCCCGAACTCCACCCGGAACAGCACCCAGCGCAGCAGGAAGAGCACCAGGACCGGCGGGCCCACCTCGTCGTTGCCGAGGAACACTGCGAGGAAGCCGACCTCCAGGAGCAGCGACTCCCAGCCGAAGCCGTACCAGGTCTGCCCCACGTTCACGATCGACAGATACAGCGCCCACGGCACCAGCCACAGCAGCATCGCCGCCCACAGCGGAACGAGCCCGTCGACCCCCGCGAGCAGTGCCGCCGACCAGAGCACGCCGGCCCACGCCGTCACCGCGAACAGCCGGTCGGAATACCGCAGTTGGAACAGGCTCGGCGCCCGCCGCCACGGTACGCGCGCCACGAACCGCGGCACCGGAAGCATCCCGCGCTCCCCGATCAGCGCCCGGAACTGCAGTGCCGCCGTCAGGAACGCCACCAGATACAGGGCGGCCAGGGCCCGCTGGAAGACCAGTCGGGCGAGGCAGTAGCCGGGTTCCGTGAACCACTCCACGTCACCCATTGTGACGCGCCCCCCGCCGCCCCGCCCCGGTGACGTCCCCGAGGTTCCGCGCGCCCACTCGGCTTGCGGTGCCTCGCCGCCACCCGCAGACAATGAAGGACGAAATGTCCGAAAACAGGCGGGAGTAACTGGCGTGTACCGAACGACCAGGCGCTATGCAACGGCCTTCGCGATAACCGCGGCCCTCCTGGTCGCAGGCTGTTCCAGTAGCGACCAGATGGCCCCGACCGCTGCCGATCCCGAGCAGGAGGTCTTCCTCGAACCCGTGGCCTCGGAGGGGCCCGACCCCTTCACCGAATCCACCTCGGAGGCGACCGGGACTCCGCCGCCCGTCACCCGAACGCCGGAACCCGTCGTCACGGGTCCCACCGAATCGCAGCACGGCGCACGCGTCATCTCCGGCGGCACCCCCGGCCTCTACGGGGGTACGCGGGACAAGGCCAGCTGTGACGTGGAGGCGCAGATCCGCTTCCTCGGCGCGAACCGTGACAAGCAGCAGGCGTTCGCGGACACCATCGGCGCCGCCCCGGACCGCGTGCCGGGCTACCTGCGCGGGCTGACCGCGGTCCAACTGCGCGCCGACACCCGGGTGACCAACCACGGCTACGTCGACGGCCGCGCCGACGCGCGCCAGTCGGTGCTCCAGGCCGGTACGGCCGTCCTCGTCGACAACCGGGGCGTGCCGCGGGTGCGTTGCTCCTGCGGCAACCCGCTCTCACCGCCCGGGGCGGTGCAGAGCAACCCCACGTACCGGGGCAAGAAGTGGAGCGGCTACGAGCCGTCCAAGGTCGTCGTGGTCACCCCGGCGCCCACCGTGATCACCAACATCGTGATCATCAACATCACCAACAACACCTGGATCGAGCGGCCGACCGGCCACAAGGGCAAGGACAAGGTCGTCCCGCGACCGAAGCCGAGCCCCACGTCGCCGTCGCCGACGTCACCCTCTCCGACGTCGCCGTCCCCGACGTCACCCTCCCCGACGTCGCCGAGCCCGACGTCTCCGAGCCCGACCCCCACGGAGACCGAGACGGAGACGGACGATCCGACCGACGGTCCGACGGGCGAACCGACCGATGGGCCGACGGATGCTCCCACCGACGAGCTGACCGACGTGCCGACGGACGCCCCGACCGACGAGGGGGTCCCGGACGGGGCCACCGAGGAGGTCGTCCCGGACCAGCCGGCGGAACCGGGCACGTTCAACAGCTGATTTGTCCCCTACCCGCCCCTTCCCGAGTCCTGCCGGACGGGCCTCCTCAAGCGCCGGAGGGGCTGATTCTTCAGCCCCTCCGGCGTTTGAGGAGCGGGGGTCCGGGGGCGGAGCCCCCGAAGCTCCGCAGGATTTCGGGAAGGGGCGGGGAGGGGATGAAAAAAGCCTTAACTGATGACAAAGTGACCCCATGGTCGATCAGGACGCGGGGGACTGGCCGGCACGGCCCGACCCGATCCTCGCCCTCAACCAGCTCGGCACCTTCGACTGGGACCTCGACTCCGGCCTGATGCACATGGACGCGATGGCCTTCGAGGTCTTCGACCTCCTCCCCGAGGAGTACGACGGCCGCCCCGAGGCCCTCGCGAGTCGCGTACCGACCGGTGAGGGCCAGCGGCTCGACGCGATCGTCGCGCAGGCCCTGAAGAACGGCAGCGAGAACTACGGCACGTACTTCCGCATCCGCCGCCGCGACGGCACCGTCAACTGGACCCACACCCAGGGCTACATCCGCCGTGACGCGTCCGGCCGCCCACGCCGCATCATCGGCGTCGTCCGGGACGCCACCCAGGAGCTCAGCGACACCCGGGTGCGGATGCTGCGGGACGCCGAGACGCGACGGCTGACCAGCGTGGTCGAGGGCGCCACGGCGGCCCTGTCGTACGCCCGTACCGTCGACGACGTCATCGAGGTGCTGGGGCACAACGAGGGCCTCGCACAGCTCGGCGCCGCCAGCCTCGTCATGGGCCTGGTCGAGGGCGGCCGGATCCACCTGGTCGCGGAGGGCCAGCAGGGCGCGTTCGTGCCGGGCACCCGCTTCACGCGCATCGACGAGCCGTACCCGATGAGCGAGGTGGTCCGCACCCTCAGCCCGCTCTTCATCGAGAGCCGCGAGGACTTCGCCGCGGGGTATCCGATCCTGTGGCCGCACATATCGCATCTGCAGGTCACGTCGGCGGTCTATCTGCCGCTGATCGCCCAGGCCCGCCCCATCGGCGCGCTCGGACTGCTCTTCCGCGACAGGATCGGCTTCACCCCCGAGGACCGCAACCTGCTCGTCGCCCTCGGCAGCGGCATCGCCCAGAACCTGGCCCGCGCGATGCTGTACGAGCAGGACAAGGACCTCGCCCAGGGCCTCCAGCAGGCGATGCTGCCCCGCTCCATCCCCGCCGTGCCCGGCGTCGACATCGCGGTGCGCTACCGGTCCGCGAAGCTCGGCCGGGACATCGGCGGCGACTGGTACGACCTGATCCCGCTGCCCGGAGGGCTGATCGGCGCCGTCATCGGCGACGTCCAGGGCCACGACACGCACGCCGCGTCCGTCATGGGCCAGCTGCGGATCGTGCTGCGCGCGTACGCCTCCGAAGGGCACACGCCGTCCACGGTGATGGCCCGCGCCTCGGTGTTCCTGCACGAGCTGGACACCGACCGGTTCGCCACCTGCCTGTACGCACAGGTCGACCTGACCACCGGCGTCGTGCAGTTCGTCCGGGCCGGGCACATCGATCCGCTGGTCCGCCGCATCGACGCGACCTGCTACCGCGTACCCGTCGAGGGCGGTCTCCCGCTCGGCCTGTCCGCCGAGTTCGGCCGGATCGAGTACCCGGTCACGACCATCGAACTCGACCCCGGATACACGCTGTTGCTGTGCACCGACGGCCTGGTGGAGGAGCCCGGCGCCGACCTCGACGACGGCATGCAGCGCCTCACCCGGCAGGTCTGGGCGGGCCCCCTCGACCTGGACGACCTGGCCGACCGGCTCTGCGAGGCGGTGGAGGACCGGGACGGCGCCGACGACGTGGCGCTGCTGCTGCTCCGTCGCCGCCTCAGCGACGCGCCCCGGTCCGGCGGCCGCCTCAAGGAGCACGTCGCCCCGAACGACCCCGAGGCCCTCGTCGGCGCCCGCCACATGATCCGCGCCGCGGTCCGGGCCTGGGGCGCGGGGGAGCGGGCCGACGAGATCGAACTGGTCGCCGACGAGATGATCACCAACGCCCTGATGCACACCGACGGTGCCGCCGTCGTCACGCTCCGGGTGCTCTCCGGGGCGGACCGGCGGCTGCGCGTCGAGGTCGAGGACACGTCGAGCGCCCTGCCGCACCGCCGGGAGGCCGGGGACGACGGGGTGTCCGGGCGCGGACTGCTGCTGGTGGACCGGCTCGCCGACGTGTGGGGCGTGGAGCCGCGGGGGCGCGGCAAGTGCGTCTGGTGCGAGTTCATCGTGCCGGGGCGAGACTGACGGCGGAGGTCGAGACTGGCGGCGGAGGTGGAGGGACCATGCCGGAACTGCCCGAGGTGGAGGCCCTGCGGGACTTCCTCGACGAGCATCTCGTGGGTCGCGTGATCGTGCGTGTCCTGCCCGTCGCGATCAGCGTCCTCAAGACGTACGACCCGCCGCTGACCGCCCTGGAGGGCAAGGAGGTCACCGCGGTCGCCCGGCACGGCAAGTTCCTCGACCTCGGCACCGCCGACGGGCCGCACCTGGTGACCCATCTCGCCCGCGCGGGCTGGCTGCAGTGGAAGGACCGGCTGCCCGACGGCCCCCCGCGCCCCGGCAAGGGCCCGCTCGCGCTGCGCGTCGCCCTGGAGGACGGCTCCGGCTTCGACCTCACCGAGGCGGGCACCCAGAAACGCCTCGCGGTGTACGTGGTCGCCGACCCGGCCGAGGTCCCCGGCGTCGCCCGCCTCGGCCCCGACCCGCTCGCCCCCGGCTTCGACAAGGCGGCCCTCGCGGCGCTCCTCGCGGGTGAACGGCGCCGGATCAAGGGCGCGTTGCGCGACCAGAGCCTGATCGCCGGCATCGGCAACGCGTACAGCGACGAGATCCTGCACGCCGCCCGGATGTCCCCGTACAAACCGGCCGGGAGCCTCAGCGAAGAGGAGCTCACCGGCCTCTACGAGGCGCTGCACGCCACCCTCACCGAGGCCGTGGAGCGCTCGCACGGGGTGGCGGCGGGTCGCCTGAAGGCGGAGAAGAAGAGCGGCCTTCGCGTGCACGGCCGCACGGGTGAGCCCTGCCCGGTGTGCGGGGACACGATCCGCGAGGTGTCGTTCAGCGACTCGTCCCTGCAGTACTGCCCGACCTGCCAGACGGGCGGCAAGCCGCTCGCGGACCGACGGATGTCCCGTCTGCTGAAGTGACCGGCGGGGGCAGGCACCCGGTTGGTGGCGGTTTGGCGGCCGGTTGGTGGCCGGTTGGTGGCCGGTTCTCAGAACAGATGGATCGCCAAGTGACCCAGCGGAAGGCCGAGTTGCCACGCCGGGGTCCACACCTGAGGGCCGTCCTCCTCGTCCCGCCCGTCGCCCTCCAGGACCGCCGCGTCCAGGTCAGGGGCGAGGAGTTCCGTCTCCTCCAGCCAGCGCCAGGCCGCCCGGGCCAGGTCGAGGTCGGCGTCCGTGCCGCCGGACTCGCGGGCCTCGGCCTCGAGGGTGGCCATGCGGTCGCCGACCCACTCCTCCCAGGCCCGTTCGTACGCGGTCAGCGAGAGCCAGGTCTCCAGCTGGGAGACGACGCGGATACCGGAGAGCTCGCGGTCCACGTCGGAGAGGAAGATCGTCAGCGCGAGGGCGTCCCGGCCCGCCCGGTACTCGAAGGACGTGGGCGGCATCAGGTCGCCGGTGCGCAGCAGTTCGTCGGCGATGTACTCGGCGTAGAGCCAGGCCATCGGCACGGTCAACTCGCCACGCCCGTCGGCGCCGTTGGTGCTTCTGTGCGGCATCCTGATCGCCTTCCTCAGATCTCCTCCGGTGCCTGAAGGGCCGTGCGCGGGCGAGCCGCTGCCCTCGCATCGCGGTACGGCTGGGATCAGCCGATTACTCAACGGGGCGGCGAGCAAGGTGTTTTACGGATCCTTGACCCGGCCCCCGGTTTCGCCGCTGGTCGTGAGTCCCCCTGTGGTGTCACACGGTGGTCGCCGCGCTGCCGTGCGCGACGAAAGAGCCTCGCGCACGGCACCACACGGTACCCGGCCCGTGAGGCGGTGGCGTACCCGGACCGCTTCGTCTACGACAGGCGGGTGGGCCGGGGTGGACGGCGGCGGCCGGAGCCCCGGGGACCGCTGACGCGCCGCCAGATGCCGCGCAGGTGAGGGGGCTTGGAGGTCCGTCGGGGCGTATGCCGGTATTGCGGCTTGATTAGTCATATGTAACGACTGTGGATTCGGAGGGTCACGCCCCCGAACCACGGAGCACACCTGATGTCCCGTCCGATCTCCCGTCCGACCTGCCTCACCCATCTCACCCATCTCACCTGTCTCACCTACCTCACCCGTCCCGCCCGTCCCCGTCGTCCTGCTCGTCCCGCCCGGCGCGCCCGCCACGGAGCGGCCGCCCTCACCGCCCTCCTCCTCGGAGCCACGGCCTGCGCCACCGAGCAGCACACCCCGCCCACCGGCCCCGGCACCCCGAACGCGGAATCGTCCCCGAAGCCGGGCGGCCCGAAGCCCGGCGCCTCCGCGAACGGCGCCGGGCAGCCCCGTGCGTTCACGCTCGCCGCGAGCGGCGACGTACTCCCGCACGACTCGATCATCCGGCAGGCCGCCGCCGACGCGGACGGCGACGGCTACGACTTCCGCAAGATCTTCGCCGGCGCCAAACCCGTGATCTCCAAGGCCGACCTGGCCCTCTGCCACATGGAGACCGTCTACGGCGCGGACGGCGACTACAGCGGCTACCCCGCCTTCAAGTCCCCGCCCCAGATCGCCCGCGCCCTGGCCGACACCGGCTACGACGGCTGCTCCACGGCCTCCAACCACACCCTCGACGACGGCGCCGACGGCATCGACCGCACCCTCGGCGCCCTGGACGAGGCCGGTGTGAAGCACGCGGGTTCCGCGCGTACGGAGAAGGAGGCGCGGACCACGACCATGCTGAGCGCGGGCGGCGCCAAGGTCGCCCACATCGCCGCCACCTACGGCACCAACGGCTACCCGCTCCCCGAGGGCAGGCCCTGGGCCGTCGACCCGCTCGACAAGGACAAGGTGATCGCCAAGGCGCGCGCGGCCCGCGAGGCCGGCGCCGACATCGTCGTGTTCTCCCCGCACTGGGGCACCGAGTGGCAGGACGAGCCGGACGCCGAACAGCTGCGCCTGGCCGAGGAGTTGACCGCCTCCCGGACCGCGGGCCGCCCCGACATCGACCTGATCATCGGCACCCACGCGCACGTCCCGCAGGCGTACGAGAAGGTCAACGGGACCTGGGTGGTGTACGGCATGGGCGACCAGGTCGCAGGCGAGATGATCAACCACGACGGCGCCCAGGACGACCGCGGCAACCAGAGCACGATCGGCCGCTTCACCTTCACACCGCCGAAGAGCCCCGGCGGCCGCTGGAAGGTGACCCGAGCCGAGTTCGTCCCGTTCTTCTTCGACACGGAAGCGGGCCGGGCCCTGAATCTGGACGAGGCGGCGCAGCGGGGAGAGTACGAGGAGACGCGGGACCAGGTTCGCGGGGTGGTCCTCAGCAGGGGTGCGGGTAAGCAGGGCTTGACGTCGGCCAGGTGATTGCTCCCCGCCCCGCCCCTTCCCGAAAGACTGCCGTCGGCACGGGGGCTCCGCCCCCGGACCCCCGCTCCTCAAACGCCGGAGGGGCTGAAAAATCAGCCCCTCCGGCGCTTGAGGAGGCCCGTCCGGCAGGACTTTCGGGAAGGGGCGGGTAGGGGAAAATCAGCCCCCGTCCACCCGCTGATCCGCACGCGCCAAGTTCGACTTCCGGTACGAGTACGCGAAGTACACGATCAGCCCGAGGGCGAACCACACCGCGAACCGCGCCCACGTCTGCCACTGCAGGAACGTGATCAGCCAGAGCGAGAACACCACGCCGATCGCGGGCACCACCGGCATGCCGGGGCACTTGAAGGAGCGCGGCAGGTCCGGCTGCCGGTACCGCAGCACGATCACCGCGACGCACACCACCACGAACGCCAACAGGATGCCGATATTGGTGAGTTCGGCCGCCTCGCCGATCGGCATGAACCCGGCGATCCCCGCCGACAGCACACCCACGATCCACGTCACCCGCGTCGGCACGTGCCGCGTCGGGTGGGTCTTGGCGAACCAGTGCGGCAGCAGCCCGTCCCGGCTCATCGAGAACCACACGCGGGTGACGCCCAGCATGAACGTGAACATCACGGTGAGGATGCCGATGATCGCGCCGATCGCGATCACGTTCGCGAGCCCGCCGAGGCCCACCGACTCGAAGGCAGTGGAGAAGCCGCTCTCCTTGTCGACCTCCTTGTAGTTCTGCATGCCCGTCAGGACCAGGCAGGCCAGGACGTACAGGACCATCGAGATCGCGAGCGAGTAGACGATCGCCTTCGGCATGTGGCGCTGCGAGTCCTTGGACTCCTCGGCCGCCGTGGACATCGCGTCGTACCCGAACACCGCGAAGAACACCGTCGCCGCACCCGTGAACGCGCCGCCGATCCCGTACGGGAAGAACGGGTTGTAGTTGGCGGTGTCGATGTGGAAGAAGCCCACCGCGATCACCAGGAGGACCACGAGCACCTTCAGGACCACGACGACGGTCTCGAAGCGCGCCGCGTTCTTGATGCCGAGGGTCAGCAGATAGGCGATGAACAGGCAGAGGACCACCGCGAACAGGTCGATCTTGTGCCCCTCGCCCGTCCCCGGCGCGCCCAGCATCCACACGGGCAGCTCGGCGCCCAACGCCTCGACGAGGAAGCCGAAGTAGCCCGAGATGCCGATCGCGACCACCGCCACGATCGCCGTGTACTCCAGGAGCAGGTCCCAGCCGATGAACCAGCCGGCCAGCTCACCGAGGACCGCGTACCCGTACGTGTAGGCGGAGCCCGCCTTCGGGATCATGCCGGCGAACTCGGCGTACGAGAACGCCGCGGCGGCGCTCGCGATGCCCGCGATGAGGAAGGACACCAGGACCGCGGGGCCCGCGGTGCCGTTGGCGACCGCGCCGGCGAGGCTGAAGATGCCCGCGCCGATGATGCCGCCGACGCCGATCGCGGTGAGCTGCCACAGACCGAGCGTCCTGGTCAGTTGTTCGCTCGGCGCGCCCTCCTCGATCAGCTCGATCGGCTTGCGGCGCAGAATGCCCTGTCCCGTGCGTAGCCCGGCCATGAGCCTCACCTCGTCGTGGACGGCCAGTGGGTGACGGCGATCATGATGGCCGAGAAGCTTGCACGACGGAAGACGGGGGACGCCTCAGGGGTGCGTTGGGGTCACGGCACCACTGTGACGGGCCAGCGGCCCGCCTTCACGAGCCGGACCGCCACCGAACCGACGAGGCGGTGTCCGGCCTGCTCGGACGCGCCGACCACGACGGCGTCGGCGGTCAGCTGGTCTGCCGCCTCGACCAGGCCGTTGTACGGGTCGCCGCGGAAGGTGTGGAACTCCCAGCGCACGTCGTATATGTGCCGCACCCGCTCGGCGGCCGCCCGGATCTCGCGGATCAGGGACTCGGCGACCTCGTCCGTTGTGCCCGCGACCGGCGCTCCGAGTGCCGCGCCCGCCACCATCACCGGCTGCACGTAGACCATCGCGAGCAGCGCCCGCTGCCGCCGGGCGAGACCCGCCGCGTACGCGGCCGCGCGCAGCGACGACTCCGAGCCGTCGACGCCGACGACGATCACCTTGGGGCCGTCCGTGCCCCGCTCGAACTCCGTCACGCCGAAGAGGCTAGCCGCCGCAGCCGCGGACCCGTCCGGCACCCTATGGGGCCCGCTCGACGGGCGGGCCGGGCGCCGCGTTCCTAGAGTCGGGTCCATGAGTGCCAGCGGAGGCGGGTCCATGAGTGCCGGCGCGCAGGAGTCCGGGCCCGCGATAGCCGACGCACCCGCCCGGGAGACGGGCCCGCGCCGCACGGGGTTCCTGAGCCGGGTGCCCGGCGGATTCGCGACGTTCTTCGCCCTGCTCGGCGTGTACTGCGTACTGATCGCCGTGATCGCCCCGCTGCGGCGGCTGCTCCGCCCCGTGTCCCGGGCCCTGGACCTCGCGACCGTGCCGGTCAGCGCCAACCTCGCCTACGCGGTGTTCCTGTTCCTGCTGGCCGCGGCCTGCGCGTCCCGCAAGACCATCGCGTGGCGCCTGGTGGTCGCGTACCTCTCGATCCTGATCATCTTCGACGGGCTGCAGATCGCCCTCGGCGACGTCATGGAGGCGCTGCCCTCGGCGCTCGTCTGCGGACTCGCGCTCGTCCTCCTCGTCCTCGCCCACCGGGAGTTCTACGCGGACGCCCGGCGCGGCGCGCTCCCGCGGGCGCTCGGCGCGCTCGTCGTGGGCCTCGCGCTCTCGTCCCTGGTGGGCTGGGGTCTGGTCGAGCTGTTCCCCGGCACCCTGGAGAGGGGACAGCGGCTGCTGTGGGCGGTGACCCGGGTCTGCGGCGGCGTCGTCGCGCCCGGCACCTTCGACGGCACCCCGCCGCGCCCCGTGCACTTCTTCCTCGGCCTGTTCGGCGCCCTGTCGCTGCTGTACGCGGTGTACGTGCTGTTCCGCTCGCAGCGCATGGACGCGGCCCTGCACGGCGACGAGGAACCCCGCATCCGCGCCCTGCTCGGCGCGTACGGGGAGCAGGACTCGCTCGGCTACTTCGCGACCCGGCGCGACAAGGCCGTCGTCTTCGCGCCGAGCGGCAAGGCCGCCGTCACGTACCGCGTCGAGGCCGGCGTCTGCCTGGCCAGCGGCGACCCGGTGGGGGACGCGGGCGCCTGGGACCAGGCCATCGAGCAGTGGCTGGGCGCCGCGCGCCGGTACGCGTGGGCCCCGGCCGTGATGGGCGCCTCCGAGGAGGGCGCCAAGGCGTTCGCGCGGCACGGGCTCGGCGCCCTGCAACTCGGCGACGAGGCGATCCTGCACGTGGCGAGGTTCGACCTCGACGGCCGCGACATGCGCGTCACCCGGCAGGCCGTCAACCGGGTCAGGCGCACCGGCGCGACCTGCCGGGTCCGCCGCCACTCCACCCTCTCCGACACGGAGATGGAGGAGGTCATCGACAAGGCCGACGCCTGGCGCGACACGGAGACCGAGCGCGGCTTCTCCATGGCGCTCGACCGCCTCGGCGACCCGCAGGACGGCGACTGCCTGCTCGTCGAGTGCCACGACGCGAACGGCCGGCTCCTCGCCCTGCTCTCCTTCGTGCCCTGGGGCCGGGACGGCATCTCGCTCGACCTGATGCGCCGCGACCGGACCGCGCCCAACGGCGTCATGGAGTTCATGGTCGCCGAACTGTGCGCCGCCGTGGGCAAGTTGGGCGTACGACGGGTCTCGCTGAACTTCGCCGTGTTCCGCTCGGTCTTCGAGGAGGGCGCCCGCATCGGCGCCGGTCCTGTGCTGCGGCTATGGCGCCGACTGCTGCTGTTCTTCTCCAAGTGGTGGCAGCTGGAGGCCCTGTACCGCTCCAACGCCAAGTACGACCCCGAGTGGTACCCGCGGTTCATCTGCTACGGCGACGCCGGCTCCCTCGCGCGTATCTCGCTCGCCTCCGGCATCGCCGAGGGCTTCGTCTCCGTACCGAGCATGCGCAAACTGTGGGGCAAGGGCCACCGCTCGGCGGCCCTTGTGCAGCCGTCCACCACCGAGGGCCTGCCGCCCATCGACCAACTCGGCCTGCACGCGGGGGAGTCGGGCACCGCCGACCCCATGGCGGGAATGCCGGAGCAGGTCCGCGTCCGCCACCGCAAGCTGCGCGGCCTCCGGGACGACGGCATCGACCCGTACCCCGTCGGCATCGCGCGGCGCAGCCACACCCTCGCCGAGATCCGCGCCGCCCACCCCGCGCTTCCCCCGGGCACCCGCACCGGCGAGCAGGCCACGGTCGCGGGGCGGGTCATGCTCGTACGCGACCTCGGCGGCGTCGCCTTCGCGGTCCTGCGGGACTGGTCGGGCGATCTGCAACTGGCGTTCACCCGCGAGCACGGCGCGGCCCTCGACACATTCACCGCGCGCACCGACATCGGCGACCACATCACCGCCACCGGCGAGATCGGCACCTCCGACAAGGGTGAGCTGTCGGTCTTCGTCACCGGCTGGCAGCTCACCGGCAAGTGCCTGCGCCCGCTGCCCGACAAGCGCCGCGGCCTCGCCGACCCGGAGGCGAAGGTGCGCCGCAGGTACGTCGACCTGGTCGCCGACCCGGGCGCCCGCGACGTCGTACGGCACCGCTCGACCGCCGTACAGGCCCTGCGCCAGGGGCTGTTGGAGCGCGGCTACCTGGAGGTCGAGACGCCGATGCTGCAGCAGATCCACGGCGGCGCCAACGCCCGCCCGTTCACCACCCACATCAACGCGTACGACCTCGACCTCTACCTCCGGATCGCGCCCGAGCTGTACCTGAAACGGCTCTGCGTGGGCGGCCTGGAGAAGGTCTTCGAGATGGGCCGCACCTTCCGCAACGAGGGCGTCTCGTACAAGCACAACCCCGAGTTCACGATGCTGGAGGCCTACCAGGCGTTCGCCGACTACGACGTGATGCTCGACCTGACCCGCGAGCTCATCCAGGGCGCCGCGACCGCCGCGTTCGGCCGTCCCGTCGCCCACAAGCCGGACGCGGAGGGGAAGTTGGCCGAGCACGACATCTCCGGGGCGTGGCCGGTCAAGACGGTCTACGGCGCGATCTCCGAGGTCCTCGGCGAAGAGGTCACCGTCGACACGGAACTCCCCGCGCTGCACCGGCTCTGCGACCTCGCGGACGTCCCGTACACCCCGGAGGACGGGCGGGGCGACGTGGTCCTGGAGATGTACGAGCGGCTGGTCGAGGAGCGCACCCAACTCCCCACGTTCTACAAGGACTTCCCGACCGACGTCTCCCCGCTGACCCGCCAGCACCGCACCGACCCGCGCCTCGCGGAACGCTGGGACCTGGTCGCGTTCGGCACCGAACTGGGCACTGCCTACTCGGAGTTGACCGACCCCGTCGAACAGCGCCGCCGCCTCTCCGCGCAGTCCCTGCTCGCGGCGGGCGGCGACCCGGAGGCGATGGAGCTGGACGAGGACTTCCTCGACGCCCTGGAGTACGCGATGCCCCCGACGGGCGGCCTCGGTGTCGGTGTCGACCGCCTCGTCATGTTCCTCACGGGCCTGACGATCCGCGAGACGCTGCCGTTCCCGCTGGTACGGCGGCGCTGAGCGACGCTACTCGGGCGCGCCGGAGGTCCCCACTGCTCGGGTGCGCCGAAGGTCTCACCTACTTGGGCGCGCCGAAGGGCTCCACGCCCACGATCCGCCGGACTCGCTCCAGCTCGACGACGACGGTGATGCGCCGCTCCTCGGGAAGCAGCCACTCGTACGGCGTGCCCAGGTACTTGTGCGCGAGCCGGTCCATGTCCCGCTCGGCCTGCTCGCCCTCGACGAACCGGGTGACGCGGCCGTGCAGTTGCACCCGGTCGAAGGGGTCGACGGTGTCCGCGTGCGAGAGGCAGATCCGCGGATCGTTGCGGAGGTTGCGCTCCTTGACCCGCCCCACCGAGGTGTTGAACCAGAGGTGGTCACCGTCCAGGTCGACCCACATCGGACTCACGTGCGGCGATCCGTCGGGATTGGTGGACGCCACGAACCAGATCCCGGTCCCGGCGATCCGGTCCCGTACGTCCTGTGTGAGCTGGGGCATTGCTCTCCTCTTCGGTGTGCGGACGTGCGCGATGATCACGGTACGTGGAGGCTGCGGCGGGCCGGTGAACGGGGTGCGTCCCTCACTAACTGCTGCCCCGACAGCCGCAATTGACCCGAACGTCACCCCCATCCTCTAACCCGAGAAGGCCCGTTCCGCACCCCGAGCCGGTCCCATCAGGTGCTTTCCGGCGGGGTGCCGTGTTGATGGAGGGCAACGAGCCACGAGCGTGCGACGCATAAGTCATGAAAAAGGACGAAATGCTTCCGGGGCGCCGCGTACTCCTGCGCGGCGCCGCCCTCTTCGCCCTCGCGGCCACCGCCGGCTGTGCCGGCACCGAACGGTCCGGCACCACCGCCCGACCGTCCACCTCGCCGGGCCCCGCCGGGGGAGCCCAGGCGGCCCGTCCCCAGAAGCCTTCCGCGTACCGGCTGCGGCCCATCACGGGCTACGGTCCGCAGCGGGCCGCCGTGGCGCGAACTCCCGTACGCAGCAAGCCCATTCTGCGGATGGACGACCGTGGCCGGGGCATGGTCCTCACCTTCGACGACGGCCCCGACCCCCGCTACACCCCGGACGTCCTCACCACCCTGCGCAAGCACGACGTGCGCGCGATGTTCTTCGTCTGCGGCGAGATGGCCGAGTCCAACCCGGACCTGCTGCGGCGGATGATCGACGAGGGTCACACCATCGGCAACCACACCTTCACGCACCCCCAACTGACCCTGATGCGGCGCCCCGGGATCCGCGACGAGATCGAGCGCACCAGCGACGCCGTCCTGGACGTCGTGGGTCGGCCACCGCTCTGGTTCCGCGCACCGTACGGGGCCTGGAACCGCTCGGCGTTCGAGATCGGTGCCGAGCTCGGCATGGAACCCCTGGCCTGGACGGTCGACACCCTCGACTGGCAGGAGCCGGGCACCGGCACCATCGTCAGACGCGTCCTGGAGGGCGCGGGGCCCGGCGTCGTGGTGCTCTCGCACGACGCGGGCGGCAATCGCTCCCAGACCGTGAAGGCCCTGCGGACCTATCTGCCGAAGCTGCTCGACGAGGGATATCGGATCGGGGTGCCGAGCCGCGCGCTGATGTAGGGAATCCACCGAAGGGATCCGTCGACGGAATCCACCGACGGATTCCATAGACCCACGAAACTGCCGGGCGGGCTCATTTCATCGAGCCCGCCCGGCAGTTGTCCGGCCGCTGTGCGGTTCCGCTCAGGTCGTCTTCACCATCCGGGCGAACGCCACGACATTTCCGTCGTAGCCGTTCTCCTTCGTGAATCCGCCGCCGCAGGTGATGACCCGGAGTTCGGCCTCGCCGGTGTCGCCGTACACCTTGGAGCCCGGGACGTTCTCCTTGTCGTACACCTCGATCCCGTAGACCTCGAAAACGACCGTGCGGCCGTCCTTGCGGGTGATCTCGACGTGGTTTCCCTTGGTCAGCGCACCGAGGCCGTAGAAGACCGCGGGCCCCGTGTTGTTGTCGACATGGCCGACGACCACGGATGTGCCCTTCTCGCCCGGCGAGACGGAGCCGTTGAACCAGCCCGCCAGGTTCGGGTCCTGCGGAGGCGGCGCGTCCACCCAGCCCTGCGCGTCCAGGCCCACGGGCATGATCGGGGCGTCCACCTGGATCGCCGGGATCCTGACCCGCTCGGCGAGCGAGAACGACAGCGGCGCGGGGCCGCCGGTATGGGTCTGGCCGTGCACGCGGTTGTCGGTCGCGGCGGCCGAAGCGGGCTGCGGCGGTCCCACGGTGAATTCGCCGGAACCATTCCTTATCAAGGCGAGCCCGGTGAGCAGAACAAGCGCTATCACTCCCCATGGGGCGCGCCTCTTCTGCGGCTCCTCCTCGGTGGCGGACTGGGACGAAGGCATTCTCTATCCCCTCTCAACGCGACAGTCCTGCCGCGTCCATTGCGCATGGCAGAACGCTAAGGGTCGTTCGGAAAAGCGGCGACAGGGAGGAGGCGAACGGGTGGCGGCCGAACGGTCCGTGCGCCATCCGAGTTTCCTGCCTCAGACAATTTCTGACGGCCCGTGACCTGCCCTTACTCGCCTCCGCGGGACTTCGCTCCGGCGTGTCGCCTCACCAGGACGGACCAGCCCCGAAATGCGGGCAGGTGCACGGCACCTGAGGGTCGGTCTGGGAGGGCGATCTCGCCAATCCTGCCCGGGGACGGTTCCTCGGGGCGCTCTCCCGCGGAGGTTCTCATGCGTACTTCTCGTACCCTGGCGGTCACGGCCGCCGCCGGCGCCATCATCGGGCTCGCAGCACCGTCCGCGAGCGCTTGGGACGGAAGCGCCATCACCGTCTCGCCGACCACCACCTTCCGCGGCGGTTCCGTGTCGGTGATGGTCAACGCCCATGAGTGCCGGTCGGGCGGCCATGTCTCCTCGTCGGCCTTCCCGAACACCCGGCTGCGCTGGAACGGTGGTGTCGCCACCGCCAACGTCCGGATCAAGCGCAACGCCCACATCGGCTCGCACAGCGTGACCGCCACCTGCGGCGGCAGCAGCGTGACGCGGGAGGGCGCCCTCACCGTGATCCACGGCGGCTCCCAAGGCGGTGTCGGCGGCAGCAGCAGCACCGGTGCCACGTCGACCGACGTCGCCATCGGCGGTTCCCTCGTGGGTGCCGCGCTCATCGGCGGCGGTGTGTTCTGGCTGCGCCGCCGCGGCGAGACCAGGACCGGCCGCGCCTGACCCATCGGCGCGCCCACCGGCGCGCACGGCGGCACTTCGTCCCGGGACCGGTGCGGATCCCGGGGCGAAGTGCCGTTCTGTGTACGGGAGGTGGGGCATCCCGTACGCGAGGCGAGGGTTCATGGGGTTCATGGCGGCGGCCCGGCGTCCGTGCCCCGCGCTCAGGCGCCGTCCTCGGTCGGGCGGCGCCTGGCCCAGTAGTACGCGGAGCCAAGCGCGCCCGTGATCAGGGCGGCGCCCAGGGCGAGGTCGTGGAAGTCGAGGTCGCCGAAGGTCCCGCCGATACCGGCCCGTACGCCGCGGTGGATGTTGTGCTGCTGGCCACCGGTGTCCTGGCCACCCGTGTCCTGGCCACCCGTGTGATGACCGCCGCCGGTGGCGATAGTCAGATCCGTGGTGCCCGTCTCGCCCTTGCACTCGAAGGTGACGGTGTACATCGCGCCCGGCTTGGCGTCCCAGTCGACAGTGGCGGTGGCCGTCCGGCCCCGGGGGATCCTCACCTTGTCGAAGACGCCGGAGGTGGCGTGTGCCGTCGCGTCGCAGCCGTCCACCTTCAAGGTGACCTGGCCTCCCGCGGCGACCGTCGACGGCGTCACGCTGAAGCCGAACGACGTGATGTCGTTGTCGTTGTCCCCCGCGACCGTGGCATGGGCGGCCGGGGTGGTGAGGGCCAGGGCGCCCGCCGTGACGACGGCCGCCGATGCGAGGGATATCGCGCGCATAGCAATCCTTAGGGTCCCCGAGGAGCGGCGCGGACCTGTTCCGCTGCAACCGGTGATGCACCTCGATGCCCGAAACGCTAGGTATGCCCTTCGGTGGTCGCGATCCGTGTCGGGCGAATGGGGCATGGGCATGGGCCACACAGGGGAACGTGGGTACGAAAGGTTTCGGTTCAGGCGCTGCGGTCCGCGTGCGGCGGGAGCCACGCGTGCGCGGGCGCGCCTCGCCACTCCACCAGATGCGGGTCGTCGAGCGCGGCGTCCGCCTCGTCCAGGCCCGCGGCGCGCAGCAGTTCCACCAGCTCGCGGTCGCTGTGCGCGGTCCCGAGCGGGCGTCCGCGCACGCTGACCGGGCGTCCGTCCCCCGAGGTGAACGGATGCACGACGATCGGTGCTTGCCAGGGCATGCCCTCAGAGTGCGGCAGGGGTGCGACTGCCGCAGCTCGAAGCGGTACGGGCGGGAGAGGTCCCCTGTCCCCGCGGACGCCCCGGCCCGGTCCGTACGGACGTCCCGGCCCGGTCCGTACGGCGACCGCGACCGTGCCCGTACGCAAGCCCCGGCCTCTGGCCCGTACGCAAGCCCCCCTGGCCGGTACGCAAGCCCCGGCCCCTGGGCCCGTACGGAAAAGAATTTCGGCGGTGATTGAGTGCCGGCCGTGGGCTGCTCCGTATCCAGGGGTGCGTGCGATGTGCCGCATGCGTAGCAACTGCCTCTACGAGCACAGGAGTTGACCGGCATGAACACCTGGCGGAGCGCGTCGATCGCGGTGGCGGCCGCGGCCCTGTTGACGCTGACGGCGGCGTGCGGACAGGAGCGGTCCGGCGAGGACGCGAACGGGCAGTCCGTGGGCAACGCCGCCCCGGCGAACGGGAGTTACGGCGACGGATACGGCTCGGCGGCGGGCGGCAGCGGCGAGGCGGAGGCCAAGGCGGCCGGGCAGCTCGCCGTGTGGAAGAGCAAGAAGTTCGGCGACGTCCTCACCGACAGCGCCGGGTTCACGCTCTACCGCTTCGACCAGGACACCGCGAAGCCGCCGAAGTCCACCTGCGCGGGGGAGTGCGCCGAGACCTGGCCCGTGGTCGCCGCCGACGGCGCCAAGGCCGCGCCCGGCGTCGACCCCGCCCTCATCGGCTCGGTCGCCCGCGAGGACGGCACCGAGCAACTGACCGTCGCCGGCTGGCCGATGTACCGCTACGCCGCCGACAAGAAGCCCGGCGACGCCAAGGGGCAGGGCGTCGGCGGCACCTGGCACGCGGCGGCGCCCGACGGCGAGAAGGCGAAGGCGGCAGCCGGGGGCGGTTCCGCGGGCGAGCAGGCGACGGACCTGCCCGGTATGTCCACCCGCGAGGACCCCGAACTCGGCGAGATCGTCGTGGACAGGCGCGGCATGACCGTCTACCGCTTCCAGAAGGACTCCGCCTGGCCCATGAAGTCCGCATGCACTGGTGCCTGTCTGGACAACTGGCCCGTCGTGGAGCCTGTGGACAAGAACGACGCGAAAGGTGTCCTGAAGAAGGGGTTCACGGTGTTCGACCGGCCAGACGGGAAGAAGCAGCAGACCATCGACTGCTGGCCGCTCTACACCTTCTCCGGCGACAGTAAGCCCGGCGACGTCAACGGCCAGGGCGTGGGCGGCACTTGGTACGCGGTCTCGCCCGAGGGGAAGCTGGTCGGGGCGCCGAAGTAGCCCTCCGCCCGCGCGGTTCAGGCCGCAGCCCCCGCTCCGTATGCCACGGAGCGGGGCTGCGGCGTGTGCGGCGTGTGCGTCGTGTGCATCTGCAATCGGTCAAGTGCACGTGCAGCTGCAGGTGCACTCGTCGCAGGTCGTGACCGAGAACGGATGAGCAATTTCCGGTTCTGCTCGACCCGTTGGCGAGCGATCAGTAGCCTCGGCTCGAACACCGGCTCGCCTACGCCTTGGAGACACGATGGATCGACCCGCCTGGGCCCCGCCGGGCATCGACATCTCGAAGCCCAGCGTGTCCCGTATGTACGACTTCTACCTGGGCGGATCGCATAATTTCGAGGTGGACCGCGAAGCGGCCCGCAAGGCCATGGAGTTCATGCCGGGACTTCCCAAGATCATGCAGGCCAATCGGGCCTTCATGCGGCGAGCCGTACGCTTCGCGGTCGAATCGGGAATCACGCAGTTCCTCGATATCGGCTCCGGCATTCCCACCTTCGGAAACGTCCACGAAGTGGTACAGAAGGCAAATCCCCGGGCAAAGGTCGTGTACGTCGACCACGACCCGGTCGCGGTCGAGCACAGCAAGGTCGTCCTCGACGGCAACGACGGGGCGGCGGCCCTGGCGGCCGACCTGCGCAACCCGCAGGAGATCCTCAACAGCCCCGAGGTCAAGGGCCTGTTGGACCTGGAGCAGCCGGTGGCGCTGCTCCTCGTCGCGATCCTGCACTTCGTCGAGGACACGGACGACCCGTACACCGCCGTCGCCGAACTGCGGGACGCGCTCGCGCCCGGCAGCCTCCTCGTCCTCACGCACGCCTCGTACGACGGCGTCCCGGCGCGCGAGGAGGCCGCCGGCACCGTCGGTGTCTACGAGAAGACCCGCAATCCGCTGGTCATGCGCACGCGCGACGAGATCGCGCGCTTCTTCGAGGGGTACGACATGGTCGAGCCAGGGCTCGTGCAGATGCCGCACTGGCGGCCCGAGACGCCCCCGGAGCAGGAGGACCCCTTCACGTTCTCCGGGTACGCGGGTGTGGGGCGCAGCGCGTGACCGAGAAGAGCGCCGCGCCGGACGGGCCCGAGGGAAGACTGCGCCGGTTCGCCACGATCTGGAGCCGTGCGGTCTTCCCCGCCACGGCCACCTCGCTCAGCCGGGCCGAGCTGGAGCAGCAACTGGTGCCGCTGGCCCGCCGGTTGCGGGACGCGCTCGCCGCGCGGGCCCTCGACGCGGCCGAGGGCCAGGCGGTCGGCGCCGCCCTGGTCGGCACGCACTGCACCGACCCGGAGGCGCTCAGCCGCACCCTCGACGTGGTGGACGCCTACCTCGTCCTGTACTGCGCTCAGGAGGACGACCGGCGGAGCAAGGACGAGCTCAGGTCGCGCTGCTCGCGGCTCCAGCACGCCGTCGCCGCCGGCTTCGCGCAGGCCCTCAAGGAGCGCACGCTCGCCGAGCAGGAGGCCATCTCGCGGGCCGCGCTCGACGCCCGGCACGCGGTCGCCGAGGCACTGCACGCCAGCGAGGCCCGCTTCCGCGCCGTGTTCGAGGGCGCCGCGATCGGCATCGGCATCGCCGACCTCGACGGCACCGTCCTCCAGGTCAACGACACCCTCACCCGGATGTTCGGCGGCGGCTTCGGACA
The DNA here is from genome assembly GCF_029968015.1 of Streptomyces luteolus. Taxonomy (GTDB): domain Bacteria; phylum Actinomycetota; class Actinomycetes; order Streptomycetales; family Streptomycetaceae; genus Streptomyces; species Streptomyces luteolus. The sequence goes on along the minus strand of NZ_JASCIS010000014.1, from coordinate 44,033 downwards.
GCAGATCCGCGGCCGCAACATCAGCGAATGGACCCACCCCGACGACGCCCCGCAGGTCTGGCGGCTCTACGAGGAGCTGGTCCGCGGCGAGCGCGAGGAGTACCGGGTCGAGAAGCCGTACTACCGGCACGACGGCACCGTCCTGTGGACCAACCTCACCGTCTCGCTGCTGCGCGACGCCGAGGGCCGACCGCAGTACCAGCTCGCGCTGATGGAGGACACCACCGAGCGGCGCCTGCTCAACCTGCGCCTCCGGTACGAGGCGACGCACGACGCGCTCACCGGACTGCCCAACCGCACGCTGTTCTTCGAACGCCTGGAGAAGGCGCTCGCCGCGGGCGACGGCAGGCGCTTCGGGCTCTGCTACCTCGACCTCGACGGCTTCAAGGCCATCAACGACAGCCTCGGCCACGCGGCCGGCGACCGGCTGCTCGTCGAGGTCGCCGACCGGCTGCAGTCCTGCGCGACCGCGCCCGGCGAGATGGTGGCGCGGCTCGGCGGCGACGAGTTCGTGGCGCTCACCACGGGCACGGACACCGAGCGCGAGGTCGACGAACTGGCCGGGCGCATCCTGTCGATGCTGGCCATACCGATCAGGATCGAGGGCCGCGAGATCACCGTGCGCGGCTCCATCGGCATCGTCGAGGGCCCGGCGGGCGAGCGCAGCCCCGCCGAGGTCCTGCGCAGCGCCGACATCACGATGTACCGGGCCAAGTCCGCGGGCGGCAACCGCTTCGAGCTCGCCGACCCGGAGGTGGACGCCCGTACGATCACCCGCCACGGACTCACCACGGCCCTCCCGGCGGCCCTGGCGCGTGGCGAGTTCTTCATCGAGTACCAGCCGCTCGTACACCTGGCGGACGGGTCGGTGAGCGGGGCCGAGGCGCTGGTGCGCTGGACGCATCCGCAGCACGGAGTGCTCGGCCCGGACCGGTTCATTCCGCTCGCCGAGCACACGGGGCTCATCGTGCCGCTCGGCCGCTGGGTCCTGGAGGAGGCGGTACGCCAGGCCCGCGACTGGCAGCAGCGGCACGCGGACGCCGGTCCGCTGCGGATCAACGTCAATCTGTCCCCGGTGCAGCTGCACCACCCGCATCTGGTCGCCGACACGGTCGAGATCCTGGAGCGGGTGGGGCTCGAACCGGGCGCGCTCTGCCTGGAGGTCACCGAGTCCGCGCTGATCGGCGCCGACGACGATCTGCTGAAGCCGCTGCGCAGGCTGGCCGACATGGGGGTGGACATCGCCCTCGACGACTTCGGTACGGGCTACTCGAACCTGGCGAATCTGCGGCGGCTGCCGGTGAGTGTGCTGAAGCTGGACCGGTCGTTCACGCAGGGCATGCAGCGGTATCCGGTGGACCCGGTGGACCTGAAGATCGTCGAGGGGGTCGTCTCCCTCGCCCACAGCCTGGACCTGTCGGTCACGGTGGAGGGGGTGGAGACGGGGGCACAGGCGGAGCAGTTGCGGGAGCTGGGGTGCGATACGGCTCAGGGGTGGTATTACGCCCGCCCCGGGCCGCCGGATCGTCTCCATACCTTGGCGCTGGTCGACGCGACGGGTTGACCGACAGGGGGCAAAGCCCCCTGCCTCCCCTTCGCCTTCCGGCCGCGGTCAACCTCCCCTCGGGTGGGCGGGTCCCCCTCCCACTCCCTGGGCCCGCCCCGGCCAGCTGCAGCTGTTCCGCGGGGCGGTGCCCTCCCTCTCCCCTCCCGCTGTGTGCAGCTGGTCGGCGGGGCGGTGCCCTCCCTCGCTCTCCCTCCCCGCTGTGGCCAGCTGGTCCGCCGGGCGGTGCCTTTCCTCTCCCTTCCCGCTGTGTGCAGCTGGTCGGCAGGGCGGTGCCCTCCCTCTCCCCCCCCGCTGTGGGCAGCTGGTCCGCCAGGGGCGATGGGGGTCCCCCCTGCTCGAACGAAGTTGAGAGCTTGGGGGAGGGTGGGCACAGCCCCCGGTGCCGGGTGCGTTTCCGTTGTGCGTCCAGGTGCACGCCGAACGTGGCTGGTCGCGCAGTTCCCCGCGCCCCCTATCGGGGCACGTCCTGCCGGGGTCGGTGCGCAGCCGCGTGCACGCCGGTGGGGGCTGGTCGCGCAGTTCCCCGCGCCCCTGGCGGGGCACTCCGGCCGCACCCGGAGTCAGCCGGTGCGGGAAGCCTCCGTCAGCATTCGCTGGAGTTCGCGGGCCGCCCGAGGCGGAGCCACGTCGCTGCGGTGGGCCAGGGCGATCGTCCGGTGGAGGCCGGGGCGGGTCAGCGGGGTGACCCGGAGACCCCGGCCCGCCCGCGCAGCGACCATGCGCGGGACCACCGCCACCCCCAGCCCCGCCCGCACGAACCCGAGAACCGCGTCCATCTCACCGCCCTCCACCGCGAAGTCCGGCTCGAACCCCGCGGCGCGGCACGCGGCGACTGTGAGTTCCCGCAGGTCGTAGCCGTGCCGGAACATCACGAGGTGTTCGCGCTGCAGGTCTGAGACACGCACGGAACGGCCCCGCGTACCCGGCGCGGGCGCCTCCGGTGAGGAGACCACCACCAGGTCCTCGCGCAGCAGCTCCAGCGTCGTCAGGGCGGGGGAGGGCGACGGCAGCGGCAGGACCACCAGGGCCAGGTCGAGCGCGCCGCGGGCCAGCTCGCGTACGAGATCGTGGGAGCCGCCCTCCTCGATGAGCAGGCGGATGCCCGGATAGCGGTCGTGGAAGTCGCGCAGCACGTCCGGGAGCAGGCCCGTGCAGAGCGAGGGCGTCGCGCCGAGCCGGACCCGGCCGCGCTCCAGGCGGCCGAGTTCCTGCACCTCCTGCCGGGCGGTGTCCGCGTCAGCGAGGATCCGCCGGGCGAGCGGGAGGAGGGTCTCGCCCGCGTCCGTCAGGGCGATGTTGCCCCGTGCCCGGCTGAACAGCGCCGCGCCCAACTCCCGCTCCAGCGCCCGGATCTGCTGGGAGAGCGAGGGCTGCGCCACGTGGACCTGCTCGGCGGCCCGGGTGAAGTGCCGGGTCTCGGCCACGGCGACGAAGTATTGGAGCTGCTGCAGCTGCATAAGGACCAGCGTACGCGGTTGATAGGCATCAGCTATCGAGATGAGCCGTACAAGATCTTGGACCTCTGGGGCCTTCGGCCTCTAGCGTCTTGAACCATGGCTCTGGCAACGCGGGCAACGCGGACGGACCGACGGCCGTCGAAGACACCCACCTTCTGGGACTCGACCGTCGGCAAGAAGACGGTGATGGCCGTGAGCGGCCTCGTCATGCTCCTGTATCTGGTCGTCCACATGCTGGGCAACCTCAAGATCTTCTTCGGGACCGACGAGTTCAACGGCTACGCGCACTGGCTGCGCACCGTCGGCGAGCCCTTCATGCACTACGAGTGGACGCTCTGGCTGGTCCGCATCGTCCTCGTCCTGGCCGTCGTGGCACACGCCGTCTCCGCGTACCAGCTGAGCCGGCGGGACATCAAGGCGCGGCCGACCCCGTACGTGCACAAGCGGAAGCGCGCGAGCTACGCGACGCGCACGATGCGCTGGGGCGGCGTCATCCTCGGCCTGTTCATCGTCTGGCACCTGCTCGACCTGACCACCCTCACCGTCAACGAGCACGCGGTGCACGGCGAGGCCTACCAGAACGTCGTCGCGACCTTCTCCACCTGGTACGGCAACGTCATCTACCTCGTCGCCATGGTCGCCCTCGGCTTCCACGTCCGGCACGGCTTCTGGAGCGCGGCCCAGACCCTCGGCGTCGGCAGTGCCGCCCGGGACCGTGCCCTGAAGACCGCCGCCAACGGGCTCGCACTGCTCCTGACCGTGGGCTTCGTCTCCGTACCCGTCGCCGTCATGACCGGAGTGGTGAGCTGAATGAAGACCCCTGATTCCTACGGTTCCTACGGTTCCTACGGTTCCTACGGTTCCTACGGCTCCTACGCCGACTACGCCACCGGCGAGCCGATCGCCGACGCCAAGGCGCCCACCGGGCCGATAGCGGAGCGCTGGGACACCCGCCGCTTCGAGGCCAAGCTGGTCAACCCCGCCAACCGCCGCAAGCACACCGTGATCGTCGTCGGCACCGGCCTCGCGGGCGGCTCCGCGGGCGCGACGCTCGCCGAACAGGGCTACCACGTCGTCCAGTTCTGCTACCAGGACTCCCCGCGCCGCGCCCACTCCATCGCCGCGCAGGGCGGCATCAACGCCGCGAAGAACTACCGCAACGACGGCGACTCGGTTCACCGGCTGTTCTACGACACCGTCAAGGGCGGCGACTTCCGCGCCCGCGAGTCCAATGTGCACCGGCTCGCGCAGATCTCCGTCGAGATCATCGACCAGTGCGTCGCGCAGGGCGTGCCGTTCGCCCGCGAGTACGGCGGTCTGCTCGACACCCGCTCCTTCGGCGGCGTGCAGGTCTCCCGTACGTTCTACGCCCGCGGCCAGACGGGCCAGCAGCTGCTGCTCGGCGCGTACCAGGCGCTGTCCCGGCAGATCGCCGCGGGGAATGTCGAGCTGCATCCCCGTACCGAGATGCTGGACGTGATCGTGGTGGACGGGAGGGCCCGCGGCATCGTCGCCCGTGACCTGATCACCGGCAAGATCGAGACGTACTTCGCGGACGCGGTGGTGCTCGCCTCCGGCGGCTACGGCAACGTCTTCTACCTCTCGACCAACGCCATGAACTCCAACGCCACGGCGGTCTGGCGGGCCCATCGCCGGGGCGCGTACTTCGCCAACCCCTGCTTCACGCAGATCCACCCCACCTGCATCCCGCGCACCGGCGACCACCAGTCGAAGCTGACGCTGATGTCGGAGTCGCTGCGCAACGACGGCCGCATCTGGGTGCCCAAGGCCAAGGGCGACGACCGGCCGCCGAACAAGATCCCCGAGGACGAGCGCGACTACTACCTGGAGCGCGTCTACCCGTCCTTCGGCAACCTCGTGCCCCGCGACATCGCGTCCCGCGCCGCGAAGAACGTCTGCGACGAAGGGAGGGGAGTGGGCCCCGGCGGCCAGGGCGTGTACCTGGACTTCGCCGACGCCATCCAGCGCATGGGCCGCAAGGCGGTCGAGGCCAAGTACGGCAACCTCTTCGACATGTACGCACGGATCACCGACGAGGACCCGTACTCGGTCCCGATGCGGATCTACCCCGCCGTGCACTACACGATGGGCGGCCTGTGGGTCGACTACGACCTCCAGACCACCGTCCCCGGCCTCTTCGCCGTCGGTGAGGCCAACTTCTCCGACCACGGCGCGAACCGCCTGGGCGCGAGCGCGTTGATGCAGGGGCTGGCCGACGGCTACTTCGTCCTCCCCTCCACCATCAACGACTACCTCGCGCGCAACCCGCTGGGGGACGAGGTCGACGCCGGACACCCCGTCGTACGCGAGGTCCTTGACGAGACCGAGGGCCGCATCGCGCGTCTGCTCGCGGTCGACGGCGACCGCACCCCGGACTCCTTCCACCGCGAACTCGGCGAGGTCATGTGGGAGTTCTGCGGCATGGCCCGCACCGAGGAGGGCCTGCGCAAGGCACTCGACCGGATCCCGCAGATCCGCGAGGAGTTCTGGCGCCGCATCAAGGTCCCCGGGGTCGGCGAGGAGTTCAACCAGTCCCTGGAGAAGGCCAACCGGATCGTCGACTACCTGGAGCTCGCCGAGCTCATGTGCCTCGACGCCCTGCACCGCGCCGAGTCCTGCGGCGGCCACTTCCGCGAGGAGTCCCAGACCCCGGACGGCGAGGCCGAGCGACGCGACGAGCAGTTCTCGTACGCGGCGGCCTGGGAGTTCACGGGTACGGGCGAGGCCCCGACCCTCCACAAGGAAGACCTGGTCTTCGAGTACGTCCACCCCACACAGCGGAGCTACGCCTGATGAAGCTGACCCTGCGCGTCTGGCGGCAGCGCAACGCCGACGCCGACGGCTCCATGTCCACGTACGAGGTCGACGGCATCTCGTCCGACATGTCCTTCCTGGAGATGCTGGACACGCTGAACGAGGAACTGATCCTCAAGGGCGAGGACCCGGTCGCCTTCGACCACGACTGCCGCGAAGGCATCTGCGGCGCCTGCTCGTTGGTGATCAACGGCGACGCCCACGGCCCCGAGCGCACCACCACCTGCCAGCTGCACATGCGCTCGTTCCGGGACGGCGACACGATCGACATCGAGCCGTGGCGCGCCTCCGCGTTCCCGGTCGTCAAGGACCTGGTCGTGGACCGCTCCTCCTTCGACCGGATCATCCAGGCGGGCGGCTACGTCTCGGCACCGACGGGCTCGGCTCCCGAGGCGCACGCCACCCCCGTCCCGAAGCCGGACGCCGACTACGCCTTCGAGCACGCCGAGTGCATCGGCTGCGGCGCGTGCGTCGCGGCCTGCCCGAACGGTTCGGCGATGCTGTTCACCTCGGCCAAGGTGAACCATCTGAACGTCCTTCCCCAGGGCGCCCCCGAGCGCGAGACCCGCGTGCTCGACATGGTCGGCCAGATGGACGCGGAGGGCTTCGGCGGCTGCACGCTCACCGGCGCATGCGCGACGGCGTGCCCGAAGGGGATTCCGTTGCCGTCGATCGCGGCGATGAACAAGGAGTTTCTGCGGGCTACTCGGAAGGTGTCGCGGGGCTGAGGCTTCTTTTTTCCCCTACCCGCCCCTTCCCGAAGTCCTGCCGGATGGGCCTCCTCAATCGCCGGAGGGGCTCAATTTGAGCCCCAGACCGGCAAATTCAGCCCCTCCGGCGTTTGAGGAGCGGGGGTCCGGGGGCGGAGCCCCCGAAGCTCCGCAGGATTTCGGGAAGGGGCGGGGAGGGGAGGAAATCCAGCCTGGTCAGTCGCCCACCGCCCGCAACCCGCCCGGCCGCAAACCCTGCAACCGGTCAAGCGCCCGCCCCGTCGCCGCGTCCGCGGGCAAGTGGATCAGTACGTGTTGGCCGTCCGTCTCCGGGAGGGCCAACGTCTCGTAGGCCAGGCGGAGTTCGCCGACCTCCGGGTGGATGAAGCGGGTCACTCCCGTCGGGGCAGGGAGGTGGGGCGGGGCGGCGATACGGTCGGCGAAGGGGGCGCCCGCGGTGATCGTCAACTCCTTGACCAGCTCCGCGACATACGGGTCCTTGCGGCTCAAGTCGTAGTGCAGCGCGGCCACTTGTTCGTCCGCGACATGCTCCCAGTCCGGGTAGGCCTCCCGGGCGCGCGGGTCCGTGAAGAGGTAGCGAAGGTGGCTCGGCGGGTCCTCGTCCAGGGCACCGACGGGGCCGACCAGGCGCGCGTAGGCCTCCGTGTAGGCGACTGACTCGCCGAGGAGGTTCTGGACGACGGCCGGTGTCGGTTCGAGGCGGTCGAGGAGTGCGCGCACCGTGGGCCGCACCTCGCGGGCCGGCATCGGCGCGGCCCCGCACATGTAGTGCCCCTCCTCGGCCTTCAGGAGGTGCCGCAGCTGGGCGCGGGCCTCCAGCGGCAGCCGCATCGCGTCGCAGAGCGCGGCGAGAACCTGCGCCGAGGGGTGGCGGTCGCGGCCCTGCTCCAGGCGGGCCAGGTACTCGACGCTGATCCCGGCCAGCATCGCCAGCTCCGCGCGGCGCAGGCCCGGCGTGCGGCGGCGCGGCCCGGCGGGCAGGCCCACGTCGGCGGGCGTCACGGACTCACGGCAGCCGCGCAGGTACGCGCCGAGTTTGTTGTCGCTCACCCGTCGATCGTACGGTCGCGCCCCGCGCTCAGGGTGGCCCTGCCACTACCAGCCTGGCCACTACCAGACTGCGCGCTACTAGCCTGCCCGCTACCGGCCCAGCCGCTGCCCGCCTCGGCCCGGCCTTCCTCCGGGCCCGCCCGCCGCGCAGGGTGGCCGTATGACTTCGTACAGCGCCGCCAAGGCCACCCCCGTACTGCCGCTGCCCGCCGGGACCTGGGAGTTCGACCCGTTGCACTCCGCCGTCGGGTTCACCATCCGCCACCTCGGCATCGCCAAGGTCCGGGGCCGGTTCAACCAGCTCGACGCCTCGCTCGTCGTCGGCGAGGACCTGGGGTCCAGCTCCGTCTCCGCGACCGTCGCCCTCGACTCCGTCGACACCGGCAACGCCGACCGGGACGCGCACGTCCGCGCCTCCGACCTGCTTGACGTCGCCAAGCGGCCCACCATGACGTTCCGGTCGACCCGTATCGAGGGCGGGGGCGAGGACTGGACCCTCGCCGGCGACCTGACCATCGGCGACGTGACGCGGCCGATCAGCTTCGCCGTCGAGTTCGGAGGCCTGGTCGAGTCGCCCATCGACGGCGGTACGCACGCCGGGTTCGAGGCCACCGGGGAGCTGCGCCGCAGCGAGTACGGCCTTGACTTCGCGCCCGGCCTGCTCGGCGAGGTCGTGAAGATCAACCTCGATGTGCAGTTCGTGGCCCCGCAGACTCAGGCCCCCGTCGAGGCTCAGGCCTCCTGAGCAAGGGCCAGGGCCGCCGCCAGATAGGGCGCCGTCCTGCTCCCCGCCGCCCGCGCGACCCGCGCGGGCGGCCCCGCCGCGACGATCCGGCCGCCCTCGTCGCCACCGCCGGGCCCGAGGTCGATCACCCAGTCCGCGTCCGCCACCACGGCCATGTCGTGCTCGACGACCACGACCGTGTTGCCCGCGTCCACCAGGCCGTGCAGCTGCCGCATCAGGACCTCCGCGTCGGCCGGGTGCAGACCGGTCGTCGGCTCGTCGAGCACGTACAGGGTGTGGCCGCGCCGGGCCCGCTGGAGTTCACTGGCCAGCTTGATGCGCTGCGCCTCGCCGCCCGACAGCTCCGTCGCGGGCTGGCCGAGCCGCAGATAGCCGAGGCCCACGTCGAGCAGAGCGGCCAGGCTGCGCGCCACCGCCGGTACGTCCGCGAAGAACGCGGCGGCCGCCTCCACGGTCAGGCCGAGCACCTCGGCGATGGTCCGCCCCCGGTACGTGACCTCCAGGGTCTCGGGGTTGTAGCGGGCGCCGCCGCAGTCCGGGCACGGCGCGTACGTACTGGGCAGGAACAGCAGCTCCACCGAGACGAAGCCCTCGCCCTGGCAGGTCTCGCAGCGGCCGCCGGTCACGTTGAAGGAGAACCGGCCGACGCGGTAGCCGCGCGCCCGCGCCTCGTCCGTCTCGGCGAACACCTTGCGGACCACGTCGAAGAGGCCCGTGTACGTCGCGAGGTTGGAGCGCGGCGTACGGCCGATCGGCCGCTGGTCGACCTGGACCACACGGCTCACGGAGTCCAACTCCTCGGCGACCAGGGGGAGTTCCTGTCCGGCCAGGGTCGACTTGCCCGAGCCCGAGACGCCCGTGACCGCGGTGAACGTGCCGAGCGGGAACTCCGCGTCGACACCCCGCAGGTTGTGCCGCGTCACCCCGGCCAGCTCCAGCCAGCCGTCCGGCTCGCGCACCGCACGCGTACCGGCCCGCGGCGGCCCGAACAGGAAGCGCCGGGTCGCCGACTCCTCGACCTCCGCGAGCGACGCCACCGGCCCGCTGTGCAGCACCTGTCCGCCGTGCTCGCCCGCGCGCGGGCCCACGTCGACCAGCCAGTCGGCGCGGCGTACGACATCGAGGTGGTGCTCGACCACGAACACCGAGTTGCCCGCCGCCTTCAGCCGGTCCAGAACCATGAGAAGCGCCTCCGTGTCCGCCGGGTGCAGGCCCGCCGACGGCTCGTCCAGGACGTACACCACACCGAAGAGGCCCGAGCGCAACTGCGTGGCCAGGCGCAGGCGTTGGAGTTCACCCGCGGAGAGCGTGGGCGTCGAGCGGTCCAACCCCAGGTACCCCAGGCCGAGTTCGGTGATGACCTCGATCCGGGCGAGCAGGTCGGCGGTGAGTACGCGGGCCGTCTCGTCGCCGTCGGCCGCACGCAGCAGGGACGCCAGGGCGGTCAGCGGCAGGGCCGCCAACTCCGCGATCGTGCGGCCCGCGAACGTCACCGCGAGCGCCTCGGGCCGCAGCCGCCGCCCCTCGCACGCCGGACACGGAGCACTCTCCAGGAACCGCTCGGCCTTGGCGCGCAGGGTCTGGCTCTTCGAGTCGGCGAACGTCTTCATCACGTACCGCCGGGCACTCATGTACGTGCCCTGGTACGGGCGGTGGATACGGCCCGCGTCCCGCACCGGGTGCACCGTGACGACCGGCTGCTCGTCCGTGAACAGGATCCAGTCCCGCTCCCGCCGCGGCAGTTCGCGCCAGGGCCGGTCCACGTCGTACCCGAGCGCGTCCAGAACGTCCCGCAGGTTCTTGCCCTGCCACGCGCCCGGCCACGCCGCGATCGCGCCCTCCCGGATCGAGAGCGCCGGGTCGGGGACGAGCAGCGCCTCCGTCGTACGGTGCACCAGGCCCAGGCCGTGGCAGTCCGGGCAGGCGCCCGCGGCCGTGTTCGGCGAGAACGCGTCGGAGTCGAGGCGGTCGGCGCCCGCCGGGTAGTCGCCCGCGCGGGAGAACAGCATCCGCAGCGAGTTGGAGAGCGTCGTTACCGTGCCCACCGAGGAGCGCGAGCTGGGCGCGGAGCGCCGCTGCTCCAGGGAGACCGCCGGCGGAAGCCCGCTGATCTCGCCCACCTTCGGCGCCCCCACCTGGTGGATCAGACGGCGCGCGTACGGCGCCACGGACTCGAAGTACCGCCGCTGCGCCTCCGCGTAGATCGTCCCGAACGCGAGCGAGGACTTCCCCGAGCCGGACACCCCGGTGAACGCCACGAGCATGTCCCGCGGCACGTCCACGTCCACACCCCGCAGATTGTGCTCACGGGCACCGCGGACGCGGACGTACGGGTCGTGCTCATGGGGGCTGATCGACACGGGGCGCTCCGCGGGGACTGGAGGGGGCAAACCCCACGATTCTAGGTCGTCCGCGCGCGCCCCGTGTCGTCACTGTGCCGTCACTCAGTCCTCGGCGCCGTGCTCCTCGTCCTGCCCCAGGAGCCGGGTGTCGAGCGCGGGCAGGGCGGTCGGCGTCGACGTGAGGCGCGGCAGCAGCTGGGCCGCGAGCAGCGTCGACAGGGCCGAGGTGTCACCGGCACCGTCCGTGCGGACCACCACCGGCTGCGGCGCCCGCGACGCCAGCTCGGCGCCCACTTCGAGGCGGCGGCGGGCCAGTTCGTACTGCAGCACCGCGCGGTTGTCGCGGTAGGCCTTGGCGAGGGCCCGCTGCGCACGGGACTCGTTCTCCGCGGAGATCAGGCCGCTGCGGCCGCGCGTCTCGATCTCGAACCGCACCCGCTGGGCGTTGGTCTCCTGCTCCTCCAGGAGCTGCGCGACCTCCTCACGGGCCTTGTTCAGCGCCGCCTTCACCTCGACGATACGGGCGTCGCGCACCTTCTTGGCCCGCTCGATGTCCATACCGAGCTGGTCGATACGGCGCTTGCGGGTCAGGCCCCACTCCTGCTCGTAGGCCGTGCGCTCCTTGGCGACCTGCTCGCGGGTCGCCAGGTGCTGCTGGTACTGGGCGGGCAGCTGCACGTCCGGGATGTTGGAGCCGGTGATCCGCACGCCGTAGCGGGAGAGCTGGTTGTTCAGCAGCTCCTGCATGTCCGCCACGTCCGAGCCGCGCAGGTCGTACGCCCGCTCGGTCTGGATGAGGCGGGCCCGCTGCCGGATCGCGTCCTGGACGGCGCTGGAAAGCACCAGGTCGAAGTTGCCCGCGCCGATCGTACGGACGAAGTGCACCGCGTCCGTGATCCGGAACTTCAGGAAGAACTCGATCGACCGCAGCGGCACGTTCTCCCGCGTCGGACAGGCCATCACCGGCGCGGAGTACGGGATCTCGGTGGCGACGTCGACCACGAAGTCCACCCGCGACCACGGGTGCCACAGGTAGTGCCGGCCCGCGTCCAGGGTGCGGGTGACCGCGCCGTAGCGGGTCAGCACGCCGTGGGTGCCCTGCTCGATCTCGACGATGGAGGACCGCCACCACCAGAGCCCGCCGATGAGGAGCAGCACCGCCCCGGCGACGTACGCGAGCGTGGACAGCGTGCCGTACGCGACGTCCGAGACGCTGCCCTCACCGCCCGCGCGCAGGCCCAGCATCACACCGCTGACCAGGGCGAAGAGCCCGGCCCAGAGCGGCAGCATCCACCACAGCTTGCGCTGGTGCCGGGGGATGATCACGGGGATCAGGGTGCCCGCCTCGCCGCCGCGAAGGAGTTGGGCGATATTGCTCCAGGAGGCCACGGTCTCGGAGATGACCGACCTCTCCTTGGTACGCGCGCCGCTCATTCGCCGGCCTCCTCGATCACGCCGTCCGCCTCGATGTCCAGATCCGTGCCGGTGGTGGCCACGACCTCGGTGCGTGCCGCGGGCACGGTGGGACGCTCCGTCTCGACGGCCTGCAGCAGCGCGTCGATCTCCGTCTGGCGTCCGGCGATCCGCTCGGCGACCTCGCCGAGCCGGGTCCGTACGGCCGCCATGTCCGCCTCCGAGAACAGCTCCGTGCCGCGCTCGCCCACCAGCTCACGGGCCAGTTGCAGGAAGTCGACGCCGGCCGCGCCGTCGCCGTCCGCCGAGCCGCCGATGCGGACGAGGCGCGGCAGATGGTCGGCGACCTGTTCGAGGGTGTCGAAGACCTGCTGCTGGTAGCGGTATTCGAGGATCTCCGGCGCCTCCGCCGCGGTCACCGCGCGGATGTCGAGCGCCTGCGCCTCCAGGAGCGCGGCGTTCGCCTTGGCCTCGGACTCGGCCTGGACGTAGCGCTGGCGCGCCAGGGCCTGGGCGCGGTTGGTCTCGCGCTCCACGGCGGTGTCCATCTGCGCCTGGTACTGCGCGATGTCCGCCTGGATCGCGGAGAGCGTCTCCTGGCTGGTCGCCAGCTCCTTGGTCAGATCGCCCTCGTCCTGCTCCTTGCGCAGCTGCAGCGCGTACTCGTGGGTGTACGCCTCCTTGGCGACCCGCACCATCTCCGGGGCCGCCAGGTCCATGCGGTAGTTGCGGTCGGAGGGTTCGGCGTGCGTGATGTTCGCGTTGGTCAGCTCGACGGCCGGACGGAACTGCTGGTTCAGCTGCTCCAGGAGCCGTCCGGTGTCCTCGCCGACCATGTCGTAGATCCCGGCCGCCTCCTGCTCGTAGATGAGCGAGCGGATGGTCTCGCTGACCGCGTTGTTGAGCTTCTCCTCGAAGCCGCGCACCGCGCCGAGGGTGTACACGAACTCGGTCGGGTCGCTGATCCGGAACTGGATGAACAGATCGATCGACGCCTTGACGCCGCCCTTGGTCGGGGCCTCGCGCACGGGGGCGTTGAAGGGGTACTCACGCGTCGTGTTGACGATGTACGACACCCGCTTCCACGGGCTGAGCAGCACCACCCGGCCGGGGCCGACCACCTTCTCCAGCTTGCCGAAGCGGGTGATCAGGGCGTGGCAGCCGTCCGGCACCATCACCATGCCCTGGCGCCACCACACGAAGGCCACGGCGAGCACCGAGATGATCCAGTAGTGGATGCCGAACAGCGGGTTGGTGAGGGGCGATGCGTCCGTCGCCGAGACGATGACGGTCCCGACGACACCGGCCACGAGCAGCATCAGGACCGGCAGCATGCTCAGCAGCGAACGCCCCTTGGGCAGCACCATCGGGCAGATGGCGTGCACCTTCTCCAGGCCGTCCCGCTGCTGCTCGCTGCGGTTGAGGGCCTCCCCGGCGTCGTCGAGCGACACCGTCTTCTGCACCATGACGGTGTCGATGGAGCCGCCCTGCTCGCGGGCGGCGGGGAAGTCCGCCGGGTCCATGCCGTCCTGCTCGGCCTCGTGCCGCCGGTCCGCGCCGTCCTGCCCGCCGCCGGACACCCCGGTCCGCCGCCGCAGTTCGTTCTCGGCGAGCTGCCGAGGATCGCTGCCTGACGCCAGGGCCTGAGCCACGCCGCGCACTCTCTGTGCCCGTGCTCGTGCCACGATTCCCCCATTTCTGTTGTTCACGTCTCCGCAGACGTCGATGCGCGCGTCTGCCGCCGCCCATCCCACACCATCGGGGGCTACGTCCGCGCGGGCGGGCCCGAACCGGGCCGCTGCTTGCCACCGAGGACGAGTGGGGGAGCGGGCCGGTTCCAGCACGTGGATGCCCAGGTCCGGCGGGGCGGACTGGACGCGTGCCGGATGTCGTCGGCGATCTGCCTCAGCAGCACGAGGTTGCCGAAGGGGATGAACCAGCCTGATACGGCAGTGCGCCGGTCGTAGCGCAGGCGGCTCGTACGAAGCCCCGCACCCCGGCGCGACGCGGAGCCCACGAACCGCCGCGGGCCAGGCCGCACGGCCCGGGGGTCAGGCCGCACGCTCCCGGGGGTCAGCCGGCGGCCGCTCCCAGGCCGGCGACGCGGGCGAGCCCGCGGTACGAGTCGAGCAGCGCTTCGCGGTCGTACGTCGACGTCGTCACCAGGACCTCGTCCGCACCGCTCGCCACGACAAGGTCCGCCAGGGCGGCGGCCACCTCGTCCTCCGTGCCGTGCACGTGTCCGGCGAGGCCCTGCTCGTAGAACTCCCGCTCCCTGGGCGTCATTTCGCGCGCCTCGATCTCCTCGGCCGGGGCGAGCGGCGGGAAGACGCCGTGGGTGCGGGAGTACGCCATCGACCAGGCCTCGGGGATCAGGAGCCGCCGCGCCGCCGCCTTGTCGGGGGCCACGGCCACGGTGCCGGAGATGATCACGTACGGCTCGTCGGCCCAGACGGACGGCTTGAAGCCTTCGCGGTAGCGGTCGATGGCCGTCAGCATGCGGCCGCGGCCGCGCAGATCGCCGATCACCAGCGGCAGCCCGGCCGCCGCCGCGATATCGGCGCCCTCACCCATCGCCAGGACGTACGGCGGGACGCGCAGTCCTTCCGCCGGGTGCGCGTGCACCTGCGGGTGGTCGGTCTGGCCGCCGGTGAGGAAGCCGAGCAGGGAGTTCAGCTGGGTGCCGAAGTCGCGGGCGTCGTCCTTGTCCCGGCCGAGGGCCTTGCGCACCCCGCCCGTGAAGCCCACGGAACGGCCGAGGCCCATGTCGATCCGGCCGGGAAACAGCGATTCGAGCACGCCGAACTGCTCGGCCACGACCAGGGGTTGATGGTTCGGCAGCATCACCCCGCCGGTGCCGACCCGGATCGTGCGCGTCGCCCCGGCCACCGCCGCCGCGAGCACGGTCGGCGCGGAACCCGCGACGCCGGGCACGCTGTGGTGCTCGGAGACCCAGAACCGGTGATAGCCGAGCGCCTCCACCTGCTGAGCGAACGCCACGGTGGCGCGGAGCGCCGAGGGCGCGTCCTGGCCCTCCAGGGTGCGGGAGCGGTCGAGCACGGAGAACCGGGTCTTGGCGGGTGCCGGGAGTGCCGCGGTCGGTGCGGCCGGCGAGGTCGGCGAGGTCGGCGAGGTCGGCGAGGTCGGTGCGGGTGGCGCGGGCGGTGCGGTCGGTGAGGTCGGTGCGGGTGGCGCGGGCGGTGCGGTCGGTGAGGTCACGGTCCGTACAACGCGGGACGCCTGCGCCTGCTTCCCGGGCTCTCGTTACGCTGGCCGGATGGACCACGCACCCCGCCCGGTCGCCGTGTTCGACCTGGACAACACCCTCGCCGACACCGCGCACCGGCAGCACTTCCTGGAGGTCAGGCCGCGCGACTGGAACGGCTTCTTCGCCGCCGCGCCCGACGACCCGCCGCTCGCCGAGGGGCTCGCCCTGGTCCGGACGCACGCCGAGGAGTGCGAGATCCAGTACCTCACCGGCCGGCCCGAGCGCTGCCGCGCCGACACGGAGGACTGGCTGGAGCGGTACGGGCTGCCCGACGGGCGGATCTGGATGCGGCGCGACAGCGACCGCAGGCCCGCCCGGCACACCAAGCTGGACGTACTGCGGCGACTGGCCCGCGCCCGCGAGGTCCGCGTCCTCGTGGACGACGACGAACTGGTCTGCGAGGCCGCACGGCACGCGGGATTCACGGTCGTACGGGCGGCTTGGGCGGACTCGTCGGCCGAGCTGAGGGATGCGCAGGAGCGGGAGGGGCGGACGTGAGGCGGTCGGACGGCGTCCGGCACGGTTGACTCGGGCGCCGTCGATCGCCCTCCGGGCTCGTCCTCAAGCGCCGGACGGGCTGTGCTCGACCCGTCGTTCGGCTGCCGCGCCGTCGTGGCTGGTCGCGCCCCGCGGCGGAGCCGCAGATGTCACAGCCCCGCGCCCCTATTGGGTGCCCCCTTCGGCCCTCGTCCTGCAAATTCAGCCCGTCCGGCGTTTGAGGACGAGCGCGGAGCGCGATACGGGGTCCGGGGCGGAGCCCCGAAGCGGGGGCCCGGGGGCGCGGCCCCCGGAGGCCGTCCGCTGAGGACTTTCGGGAAGGGGCGGGGAGGGGAAGTGCACGCCGAACCCGCCGCGCCTCAGCCCTCCGCGTCCTCCATGCGGAAGCCGACCTTGAGGCCGACCTGGTAGTGCTCGATCTGCCCGTCGACGATGTGGCCGCGGACCTGGGTCACCTCGAACCAGTCGAGGCCGCGCACCGTCTGGGCGGCGCGGGCGATGCCGTTGCGGATGGCCTGATCGACTCCCTCGTGCGAGGTGCCGACGATCTCGGAGACCCGGTAGGTGTGGTCGGACATGGCGGCCGCACTCCTTTCGCGTGGTGACTCCACCACCGTGCCCCAGGGCGCGGGCGGGCGCGAGGCGACCGACGGTCGTCGAGATGCCCAGGGCCGGAACCTTGACCCTTCCGTTGGTCCATACCAAAATCCCCAGCCACACCCGTGCAAGCGGCCGGGCGGCCGTCCCCCGTACCGTCCCTCCCGCTTACCCCCCACGTCGGGCGATCCTCCCGTGTCCGCACACCGAAGGTGACCCACGTGAAGCAACGCCTCGTCGCGACCTGTCTGGCCCTGGCCGCCGTCCTGCCGCTGGGCGGCTGCGGACTCCTCCCCGGCGGGGAGGAACGCGACACCGTGACGGTGTGGCTGATGAAGGGCAGCGCCTCCGACGCGTTCGTCCGCCGCTTCACGGCGGAGTTCGAGCGTGAGCACACCGGGCTCCGACTCGACGTACAGGTACAGGACTGGACCGGTGTCGGCGCGAAGGTGACCGCCGCGCTGCGCAGCGGCTCCGCCGCCGCTCCGGACGTGATCGAGGTCGGCAACACGCAGGTCGCGCAGTACGTGGACGAGGCCGAACTGCTCGATCTGTCCCTGGAGTCCATGCGCGACTGGGGCATGGACGACTGGCTGCCCGGCCTCGCCGAACCCGGCAACCACCGGGGCGCGCAGTACGGCATCCCCTGGTACGCCGCCAACCGTGTCGTCGTCTACCGCAAGGACCTGTTCCGCGACGCGGGCCTCGGCCGCCCGCCGGCCACGCGGGACGAGTGGCTGACGTACACGAAGCGTCTCAACTCCGCCGGAAACCAAGGGATCTACCTGGCCGGGCAGGACTGGTACACGCTCGCCGGGTTCGTCTGGGAGGAGGGCGGCGAGCTCGCCGAGGAGAAGGCGGGGCGCTGGCGCGGCACGCTGCACAGCCCGGCCGCGCTGCGCGGTATGGACTTCTACCGCCGGCTCCAGGAGCTGGGCCGGGGCCCCAAGGACGCCGACGAGGAGACGCCGCCGCAGGCCGAGGTGTTCGCGCGCGGGGACGTCGCGCAGATCGTGTCCGTACCCGGTGCGGCCGAGGCGATCGAGGAGAAGAACCCCGAACTGAAGGGAAAACTGGGGTTCTTCCCCATTCCGGGGCGCCGGTCCGGGCAGCCCGCGGCCGTCTTCACCGGCGGCTCGGACCTGATCGTGCCCGAGCGCAGCGATGTCCAGCGGGGCGCCGTCGCCGTCATCGACGCGCTGGTCGGGCGCAAGTGGCAGACGGAGCTGGCCCGCACCATGCACCACGTCCCCAACAAGGCGAAGCTCGCGGACGCGGTACGGGACGTGCCGGGTGTCGCCGCGATGGCCGAGGGCGCGGCCCGCGGACGCGCGACCCCGGCGTCGCCGCGCGCCGCTTCCGCGGAGATCACGAAGGCCTTGCGAGGGTAGGGGCGCGCCTTCGTTTCCCCCTCCCCGCCCCTTCCCGAAAGTCCTCGCCGGACGGGCCTCCTCAATCGCCGGAGGGGCTGAAAATCAGCCCCTCCGGCGATTGAGGAGCGGGGGTCCGGGGGCTGGCCCCCGTGGCGGCGCCGCTCAGCCTAACGGCCGCACCCCCGTGCTCCCCTCGCTCGCATAGATCCCCATCGCGCCGAGCGCCGCGCCCAGGCCGTCGCACAGCACCAACAGGCGCCCCGCGTACAGGCGTTCCGTGCCGTCCGCGCACAGGACCGGCAGGTCCGCCGCGAGGTCCTTGATCTGCGGGTGGGCCATCGCGCGCCCGAACCCCGCCCAGTGCGCCTCGCGCAGCCGCTCGGGGACAAGCAGGTCCAGCTTCCGGCCCACGGCCTCCGGCGCGGAGTGGCCGAACAGCCGCTCCGCGCCGTCGTTCCACTGCGTGATCGTCCCGTGGACGTCGGCGACGACGATCGCGTGATACGTCATACGTCCAGTGCAGCACGCGCCCGCCGGCGCCGCGCCCTCACGCCACCCGCGACAGGGACAGCGCGAACCGCCCCTCCGCGTCCGTCCACCAGTGCGCCGGCGTCAGACCCGCCGCGGTGAGCTCGGCGCGTACGCCCTCCTCGCGGAACTTCGCCGAGATCTCCGTCCGCAGCTCCTCGCCCGCCGCGAAGTCCACCGCCAGTTCGAGTTCGGCGATTTTCACCGACATGTCCGTGCGGGCCCGCAGCCGCATCTCGATCCACTCCCGCTCCCGGTCCCAGCGGGCCACGTGCGTGAAGGCGTCCGGGTCGAAGTCGGCGCCCAGCTCGCGGTTGATGACGTTCAGGACGTTCTTGTTGAACTCGGCCGTCACCCCGGCCGCGTCGTCGTACGCCGCCACCAGGGTCCCCTCGTCCTTGACCAGGTCGGTGCCGAGCAGCAGCGCGTCGCCCGGCGAGAGCAGCGCGCGCACCGACGCGAGGAACGCGGCGCGCTCCGCGGGCAGCAGGTTGCCGAGCGTGCCGCCGAGGAACGCCACCAGGCGCGGGCCGGGTGTGGCGGGCAGCGTGAGCGGGGCGGTGAAGTCGGCGATCAGGGCGTGCACGTCGAGCGCGGGGTGCTCCGCGCGCAACGCCTCACCGGCCTGCCGCAGCGCGCTCTCGCTGACGTCGACCGGGACGTACATCGCCAACTCGCCGAAGGCGTCGAGGAGATGGCGGGTCTTGTCCGACGAGCCCGAGCCCAGCTCGATCAGCGTACGGGCCCCGGTCGCCGCCGCGATCTCCCCGGCGCGGGCCAGCAGGATCTCCCGCTCGGCCCGGGTCGGGTAGTACTCGGGCAGCGTGGTGATCTCGTCGAAGAGTTCGCTGCCGCGCGCGTCGTAGAACCACTTCGGCGGCAGCGTCTTGGGCGAGGCGGTCAGGCCGCTGCGGACGTCGGCGCGCAGGGCGGCGCCGGTCGCGTCCTCGGGCAGGGTGCGGGTGAACTGCAACGTGCTCACGCCATCGGCTCCTTCGGCTCAGGGTCCTTCAACGGGGTCGGCAGCACGTCCGTGCGGCTCGCGGTCAGCAGCGTCCGGTCGGGCACCTCGCGCCACTCGGGGTCGTCGTCGTACGGCTCGGAGGCCACGACCGCGCGCCCGCCCCCCGCCAGGTACCAGAGGCTGTCGCCCCAGGCCGTCGCCGCGATCTGCGTGCCGTCCGTGACGAGGAGGTTGAGGCGCGAGCCGGGCGCGGCGGCCGCGACGTCCGTGACCGTGTCGGCGAGCGCCTGCGGCAGCTCGTCCCCGGACCGCAGCCGGTGCAGGAGCAGCGCCCATACGAGCGCCGAGTCGCAGCGCGCCTCCAGGGAGAGGAGTTCCTCAACCGGCAGTGAACGGGCAAGCTCCGCAACCGAGTTGGGCCAACCCGCCACCATCCCGTTGTGGCTGAACAGCCACGGCCCGTACGTGAACGGGGCCGCCGCGGCCTCCCCGTCCGCGCCCGCGCGCGTCGCGTCCCGCACCGCGCCGAGGAACGCGCCGCTGCGCACCACCCGTGCCAGATCGGCGAAGGACAGGTCGCTCCAGACAGGCCCGGCGCGCCGGTAGCGGGCGGGCGCCGGGTCGCCGTCCGCGTACCAACCCACGCCGAAACCATCGGCGTTGACCGTCCCGTGCCGCTGCCGGCGCGGCGCCCAGGACTGGACGAACAGGCTGTGCGGCGGGCGGACGAGGAGGTCGCCGAGGGGTGCGGGCGGGCCGAGGAAGGCCAGATGGCGGCACATCAGCGCACCTCCGCCTGCCCGTGGGCCTCCTCCGGCCGCGCGTCCCGCGCCGTACGGAATCCGGAGAAGATCTGCCGCCGCACCGGATAGTCCCAGTTGCGGAACGTGCCCCGGCAGGCCACCTGGTCCACGGCGAACGAACCGCCGCGCAGCACTTTGTGGTCGCCGCCGAAGAACACCTCCGAGTACTCGCGGTACGGGAACGCCACGAACCCCGGATAGGGCAGGAAGTCGCTCGCCGTCCACTCCCATACGTCACCGATCAACTGCCGTACGCCCAAGGGTGATTGGCCCGCCTCGTACGCTCCCGCGGCGGCCGGGCGGAGGTGGCGCTGACCGAGGTTGGCGCGGTCTGGGGTGGGGTCGGCGTCGCCCCACGGGTAGCGGCGTGAGCGGTCGGCGGCCGGGTCGTGCCGGGCGGCCTTCTCCCACTCGGCCTCGGTCGGCAGACGGCGCCCGGCCCAGCGGGCGTAGGCGTCCGCCTCGTACCAACTCACGTGCAGGACCGGCTCGTCGGGCGGGATCGGCTCCGTCACCCCGAAGCGGCGGCGCAGCCACTGTCCGCCCTCACGGCGCCAGAACAGCGGCGCCACGAGACCGTGCTCGCGCATGTGCGGCAAGGCCGCCGGGTCCCACCAGCGCGGCTCTTCGTAGCCGCCGTCGGCCATGAACTCCAGATACGCGCCGCACGTCACCGGGGTCGTGTCGATCCAGTACGCCGCCACGTCGCGGCGGTGCGCCGGGCGCTCGTTGTCCAGGGCCCAGGGCTCGGTCGACGTGCCCATGGTGAACGGGCCGCCGGGGACGAGGACTTCGCGGGCCTTCGGCGGGCTTGTCACCGCGGCTGGTTCGGGGGCCGTGAGCGCGGCCGGGCCCTTGCGGAGCTGGTGGGTGATCAGCATCGTCTCGTCGTGCTGCTGCTCGTGCTGCGCGATCATGCCGAACGCGAACGCCGCGTCCACCAGGGCCGAGCCGCGCAGCACACTCGTGTCCAGGACGTCCAGGGCCCGGCCCCGCACCTCCGCCGCGTACCGGTGCGCCTCGTCCGGCGGCAGCAGCGGCAGCGCGGGGCGCTCCGCGCGCGGGTGCTCGAACGCGTCGTACACCGAGTCGATCTCGGGCCGCATCGGTTCGCGCCCGGCCACGGCGCGTAGCAGCCACTGCTCCTCCTGGTTGCCGATGTGCGCGAGGTCCCACACCAGCGGGGACATCAACGGCGAGTGCTGCGCGGTCAGTTCGGCCTCGTCCACGCAGGTCGTGAGCAGCCGGGTGCGGTCCCGCGCGGCGGTCAGGGCGGCGCGCGCGGCGGTGCGCAGCGCGTCCTCGTCCCGGGCGTCGATGGGGGTGCCGTTCACGTGGTCGTCCTCCCGTTCACTTCGTCGAGCAGGTCGTCGGCGGGGCAGCGGCCGCGCGCGACATGGCGCTCCGCGAACGCGCCGACGGCGTCCACGACCGCCGCAGGCGCGCCACGCCGCGGCAGCGCCTCCAGGGCGGCGGTGAAACAGTCCGCGGCGGCCTCGCGCAGCTCCGGGTCGGCCAGGCCGTGGCGCGCCGCGTCCAGCCAGAGCGGGTTGCGGGGCGCGGGCCTGACCCGGCCGTCCTCGCCCGCCGCCCGCTCGGCCAGCGGCTTCACGGTGCGGTACGCCCGCTCCGCGGCCTGCGGGTCCTCGAACAGCGCCTCGGTCACGGCGAGCGGCACGAGCCAGCCGTCCCGGCCCGGCTGCGCGTCGATCATGCGCAGCTCCAGATGGCCGCGCGGCCGCACCGGCGGGAACAGCGTGGTCAGGTGGTAGTCCACGTCCGCGCGGGTCGGCGGCCGGGGCAGCGCACCGCCGCGCAGCCAGTCCCGGAAGCTGACCCGCTCCGGCACCAGCCACGGCCCCTCGGGTGTACGGACACACATCACCGGAGCGTCCAGGACGTGCCGCGCCCACGCGTCCCGGGGCTCGGCGGACTCCGGGGGAGCGGCACTGCGGCCCGGCTCGATGGCCGCCCACACCGCCTGCCGGGTGGAGCGCCAGCCCGTCGGACGGCCCCGGTCGAGCGGGGAGTTGGCGAACGCGGCGACCAGGACGGCGCCGAGCAGATGGGCCAGGCGCCAGCGCCGCCCGTGCCCGAGCGGGCCCGGCTCCTCGTACCCGGCGTCGAGGCAGATCTGCACCGACGCGGTGGAGCACATCATGGCGCGCCCGGCGGGCCCGGTGCGGTCGAAGTACCGCTCCATGGCGACGTACCGCGCATCGTCGAGCAGGCGGCGCGGCGGGTGCCAGGGGTCCTGGCCGAGGCCGGAGAGACCGAGCCCCAGAGCGCCCAGGGTGCGGCGGGCGAGCCGGAGGTCGGCGGAGACGGAGGTGACGCACTCCGTCAGGGACGCGGCGGGCAGCGAGCTCAGCTCCAGCTGGCCGCCGGGTTCGACCGTCAGGGCCGAACTCAGGGGCAGGGCACGCAGTGCGGCGGTCGCCGCCGCGCGCCGTTCGGGGGTGACGGGCAGGCGGGGGGCGCGCAACTCGTGGACGAGCCATTCGAGTTCCACGCCCACGGCGGCGGGCGGACCGGTCTTGAAGCAGATGCCGTGGACGAGCGCCTCCACCTCGTCCTCGGTGACCGGAGCGTCGTGCTCCGTACAGTCGGCCTCACTCATAGGTCGATCCTTCTGTCGAAGGGCGTCACCCGCGAAGCGTGGGCGGCGCGTGCACAGCCATCAACCCAAGACCGTCGCCGCCGTCCGCACAAGACCGCCCCACCGGCCGCGGATGAACGATGAACGTCGGGAACGTCGGGCTCGGGAACGTCGGGCTCGGCAACGTCGGCTCAGGAGCGTCGGGCTCCGGAAGGTCGGGCGGTCGCGGGAGCGGCTCTTCATCAACTCCCTGTCACTTTCTCCTTTTTGAGGACAAAGGCATGGACGGGCCTCGCAGGCGTCCCTACGCTGAGCGTCGCTCTGCCGCGGAAATCTGCGCAACCCCAGCAGAACTCTGCTTCGCCCCAGCGGAATCACGCAGGAGGAAGAGTGAAGCCACGCCCCGCGCTGCCCTTACGCCACAGACGCCGTACGTCATTACAAGCTACCGGACTGCTGCTCACCGCGCTTTTCGGCGCCTGCCTGGCCGGACCGGCGGCCGCCGACGATCCCCCGCGCCCCTTCGCCGACCTGCCGCCGCAGGAACCCGGCCTCACCCTTCGCGTGTTCGACATCCAGACCCCGCTCACCGAACTCTGCGCGCTCAAGCCCGCGCAGACCCCGAACGTCGACAAGCTCGTCCCCGCGGCCGACTGGAACTCCACCGAGGGCTTCGGGTTCAGCGACCACTTCGTCTCCCAGCTCAGCGGCAACCTGAACGTGCCCGAGGCGGGCACCTACGGATTCCGGCTGACCAGCGACGACGGCTCCCGACTGCTGCTCGGCGGACAGCAGGTGATCGACCACGACGGGCTGCACGGGGCCGAGCCCAAGGACGGCGAGATCACGCTCGACGCCGGCTACCGGTCGCTGCGCATCGACCACTTCGACGCGGGCGGCGACCAGCGGGTCACCCTGGAGTGGAAGCCGCCGGGCGCCACCGCCTTCACGGCCGTACCGGAGTCCGTGCTCAGCACCGACGCCGACGTCGTACGCGTCACCGCACCCGGCCGCAAGGAGTGCGAGGGCGGCACCGACACCCCCGGCGACGGGCTGCCGCTGACCGAGGTCAACCCCGGCTACACCCTCACCGATCTGCGCCCCGAGGGCTTCGAACCGCAGGTCTCCGCGATGGACTGGCTCCCCGACGACCGGCTCGCGATCACCACCTGGGGCGGCAGCGAGCAGACCGGGGGCGAGGTGTACCTCCTCGACCACGTCACCGGCGACACCGGCCCCGAGAAGGTCACGTACAAGAAGATCGCCGACGGGCTCAAGGAGCCCATGGGCATCGTGCACGTGGACGGCAAGCTCTACGTCTCCGAGAAGCACCAGCTCACCGAGCTCGACGACACCGACGGCGACGACGTCGTCGACGAGAAGCGCAAGGTCGCCGACTGGCCTTACGGCGGGAACTTCCACGAGTTCGCCTTCGGCCTGCTCTACGACAAGGGCTCCTTCTACCTGAACCTCTCCGTGGCCATCGACTACGGCGGCGCGACAACCGATCCGCAGCCCGCGAAGAACCGCGGCACCACCATCAAGGTCGACAAGGACACCGGCAAGGTCAGCTACCTCGCCGGCGGCCTGCGCACCCCGAACGGCATCGGGCGCGGCCCCGACGACGAACTGTTCGTCACCGACAACCAGGGCGGCTGGCTGCCCGCGTCCAAGCTGATGCACGTCAAGCAGGACCGCTTCTTCAACCACCGCACCAACCCGCCGGGCCCCTTCGACGACAAGCCCGTCACCAAGCCGGTGCTGTGGCTGCCGCAGAACGAGATCGCCAACTCGCCCAGTACACCGATGCGGTTGAAGGACGGCCCGTTCGCCGGGCAGATGGTCTTCGGCGACGTCACCTACGGCGGACTGCAACGCGCCGACCTGGAGAAGGTCGACGGCGCGTACCAGGGCGCGGTGTTCCGGCACACCCAGGGCCTGGAGGCGGGCGTCAGCCGGATCAGCACCGGGCCCGACGGCGCGCTCTACACCGGCGGCCTCGGCGCCGACGGCAACTGGGGCCAGGCGGGCAAACTCCGCTTCGGCCTGCAGAAACTCACCCCCAACGGCAAGACCGCGTTCGACATCAAGACCATGCGCGCCACGCGGGACGGCTTCGAACTCACCTACACCAAGCCCCTGTCGGACGAGACCGCCGCCGAGCTGACCGAGGGCGCCTACTCCGTCGCCCAATGGAGGTACGCGCCGACCCCCGCCTACGGCGGCCCCAAGGTCGACGAGGAGGCGCTGCCCGTCACCTCGGCGAAGCTCTCCGACGACCGCCGCAAGGTCACACTGACCATCCCCGGCCTGAAGAGCGACCGTGTCGTGCACGTCCGTTCGCCGCGCCCCTTCTCCGCCGAGGGCGGGGAGCAGCTCTGGTCCACCGAGGCCTGGTACACGCTCAACGCCAAGCCGGGCCCGGACGAACCCGTCACCACGTACGACGCCGAGTCGGCGGCGCTTTCCGGCGGCGCGTCCATCGACACCGAGCACGCCGGGTACACCGGCGGCGGATTCGTCGACGGCCTCGGCGAGCAGGGCGCCACGGTGCGCTTCGACGTCCACGTGGACAAGGCGGGCAGCTACGACGTGGGCCTCCGCTACGCCAACGGCCCCTATCCCGAGGCAGGCACCAAGACGCTCGGCGTCAGCGTCAACGGCGGCGAGCCGCGCCGGACCCGCCTGCCCGACACCGGCGAGTGGAACCGCTGGTCGACGTCGACCGAACGCCTCGACCTGCGCAAGGGCCGCAACACGATCACGTACGCGGTCGGCGCGGGCGACACCGGGCACGTGAACCTCGACGCCCTTGAGGTGCGGCGCCCGGGCGAGCGGATCGACCTGTTCTCCGGCGGCAGCATCGCCACGGCATGGCAGCACACCGACGGCCGCGCCCCCGAGTGGCCGCACACCGCCGAGCGGTCCATGGAGGTCTGCTGCGGCGACCTGCGCACGAAACAGCACTTCCGGGACTTCAGACTGCACGTAGAGTTCCGGGTGCCGAAGCTCCCCGACGACGTCACCGGCCAGGACCGAGGCAACAGCGGCGTCTACTTGCAAGAGCGCTACGAGGTGCAGATCCTCGACTCGTACGGGGTGAAGGAGCTCGCGAACAACGAAGCAGCGGCGATCTACCTGAAGAAGGCCGCCGACCGGAACATGGCGAAGCCGCCGGAGACCTGGCAGACGTACGACATCACGTTCCGGGCGGCGCGCTTCGGCGACGACGGGAAGAAGACCGAGGACGCCCGGATCACCGTCGTCTGGAACGGCGAGAAGGTGCACGACGACGTGGCCGTGGACGGCCCCACCGGCGCGGGCGCCCCGGAGTCCGCCGCCGCGGGGGCGATCCGGCTCCAGGACCACGGCAACAAGGTGCGGTTCCGGGATGTGTGGGTGGAGCCGCTGACCTGATCTGTCCTGATCTGTCCTGTCCTGACCTGACCTGACCTGACCTGACCTGACCGTGACGGTCCCTGCCGGGGCCGTCGGGTGCCCTGCCCGCGCGGGCAGGGCACCCGGCTCAGCCGCGTGTGTCCGGTTCAGCCGCGTGTGTAGCGGTAGCCGTCGCCGTGCGAGGGGCCCGGCACGTACCGGACCCCGCCCCCGCTGATCGTGAGGTACGAGGGGTCCTTCGTCGCGTGGCACGGCCCGGGCGTGCCCCCGGAGAGGGTCTGGGTGCCCAGGTCGATCCGGCTGCCCTCGTTCGCCGTCGAGGTGACCTTGGCCGAGTACGTGCAGTCGATGCCGTTCCCCTTGACGACCAGGCGGACCGTGCCGCCGCCGGAGACGGTGATGGTCCCGGGCTGGCCGATGTTGTACTGGTCGGCGTACGCCCAGCTGTCGACGAAGTACGACGGGACCGCCCCCGCGCTCCCTCCGCCCGTGGAGCCCGAGCCGCCTTCGGACGAGCCGCTCCCGCTCCCGCTTCCGCTTCCGCCTCCGTCGCCCGAGCCGCCGCCGGACGCGTCGGTGCCGCCGCCCTTGTCGGCCGCCGAGCCGCCCCCGTCGGCGCTGTCGCCGTCCTCGCCGTCGCCGGTACCGGCCCCGCCCTTGCCGTCGTCCTTCTTGCCGCCCACGTCCTTCCCCTTCCCGTCCGGCGTCTTCTCGCCCTTCCCGGAGGGCGAACCGCTGGGGGACGCGGGCGAGCCGGGCCCGGCCGTCGCGGTGGAGCCGCCGTCCGCGGGCGGCGCCCCCTCGTCCTCGCCGTTCCCGCCGAACGGCCCCAGCAGGGCGATCGTGCCGCCGCCCAGGGCGAGCACCGCGACGACCGGCAGCGCGTACGACCACCAGCGGCGGCGCCGGGCGGAATCCCGCTCCCGCGTGGCGGCCCCGCCCGGAGGGACGGTGGCTGCCGCCGCGGCCGGGCGGAGCTTCGCCGTGTCCCGGTCGGCGGGCGTCCCGGCGGCGGGGCCGGACCCCTCCCGTACGGCCGACGGTTCCTCCTCCCGTACGGCCGACGGTTCCTCCTCCCGTACGGCCGACGGTTCCTCCTCCCGTACGGGGGTGGCCGCCTCGGCGTCCAGGAGCCGGGCCGCCTGCTGCGCCAGGTGCGTCACGACGGGGCCGGGCAGGTGCGCCGAGTCCGCCGACGGGAGGGCGGCGGTCCGCCGCGGGTCCGCGAGGAGCTCGTCCACGCCCGGGCGCGCGCCGACGTCCTTGGTGAGGCAGCGGGCGGCGAGGGCCCGCAGCTCCTCGTCCCGCAGCCCGTCGAGTTCGGGCTCGCCCTCGACGATGCGGTACATCACCGCGTGCTGGTTGCCCGCCGCGTGGCCGAACGGCAGCTGTCCCGTAGCCGCGTACACGATCAGGCAACCGAGCGCGAACACGTCGCACTTGGGGCCGCTGGCCTCGCCGAGTATCTGCTCGGGCGCCATGAACCCCGGCGAGCCGACGACCATGCCGGTGCTGGTCAGCATCGACTCGACGGAGGTCTGCACGGCACGGGCGATACCGAAGTCGATGATGCGCGGCCCGTCGACCGTGAGCATCACGTTGGACGGCTTGAGGTCGCGGTGGACGATCCCGGCGCCGTGGATGTCGTGCAGGGCACGCAACAGGCCCTCGGTGAGCGCGTGCACGGCCTCGGCGGGCAGCGGTCCGTGGCCGCGTACGACCTGCTCCAGGGAGAGCCCGGGCACGTACCCGGTGGCGACCCAGGGGAACTCGGCGTCCGGGTCGGCGTCCAGGACGGGCGCCGTGTACCGCTGGTCGACCTTGCGCGCGGCGCCGATCTCCCGCCGGAACCGGGCCCGGAACCGGCTGTCCGAGACATGCTCCTCGTGCACCACCTTCACCGCGGCGGTGCGCCCGCTCTCGGACCGGGCGAGGTAGACCCGCCCCATCCCGCCCGCGCCGAGCCGGCCGAGCAGCAGATAGGGGCCGATCAGCGTGGGGTCGGACGCGGTGAGCCGCTTGATCCCGCCCTCCACGTAGTCCTCGCCGCCGCCCCCGGTCACACTCGTCATCGTGGTCTGGTCCCCCGGTTTCCGTCCGGCTCGTCCGGCTCATCCGGTTCGTCCGGCCGGAGAGTCACGCCCTGCGCACCGCCGCGCGAGCCGCGCGCCGGTCGAAGGTCATGACGCACCGCGGCTGGCCGGTTTCTGCCCAACTCACCTGCGGTGAGCGGTGGTTACGATAGTCCACCGGGGATCACCGGGGGCGGCGGGTACGGCCTGGCAGGCCGCCCGGCACGGGGGGTGCGATGAGGAACCGGACCACATTGCGCACGAAGAGCCGCCCCCGCACGAGCCCGGCGCCGCCGCAGGACGCCCCCGAGCCGACGCGGCGGAAGGCCGGTTCGTCCGGAAGCGGAAGGTCGGGCGCCGGCGCGAGAACATCCGGCTCCAGACGCACCGCGAGACGATCGGCGTGACCTCGACGACCAGCTCCTGGCCTACTCGGCGTCGGGCCGGGAGCTCCTGCGGCGCACGACGGAACGGGGCTTCGAACTGTTCCTCTCGGGAGAGCACCGGGGCGTCCTGTACCTCTCCGAGCGGCGCATCAGCGACGGGACGTCCACCCTGCACGCCGTACGAGCGGACACCGGGAAGACCCTGTGGACCCGTTCCGAGGGGTCCTACGGCGGTTTCCGGGACGTGAGCGGTGACCCGTCGCCCACGCGACCGTCGTCTCCGGCCGCCATGTCTTCGGCCGCCTTGTCTTCGGCGTCAGCTCAGGCACCGACACCAAGCGGGCGAGGGAGCTGATACGGCGCGTGGCGCTGCACCTGTCCCATTACACCGAGGCCACTCCACCCTCCTAGTCCGGGTCCAGGTCCACCCACGAGTCCCGCCCCGACGGGTCAGGAATGGAGAAGCACCGGCCGAGCGCCGCCTCTAATGTGGCTGGCACGAGCAGCCGGGCCGCGCAGGCGGCGCCGCAGATGGACGGAGACATGAGAACCATGGCCAAGAGCGAGCCGCACGCGGCCGACAGCCACGACCTGATCCGGGTGCACGGCGCGCGCGAGAACAACCTCAAGGACGTCAGCATCG
Source organism: Streptomyces luteolus (assembly GCF_029968015.1). Classification (GTDB taxonomy): domain Bacteria; phylum Actinomycetota; class Actinomycetes; order Streptomycetales; family Streptomycetaceae; genus Streptomyces; species Streptomyces luteolus. The sequence goes on along the minus strand of NZ_JASCIS010000014.1, from coordinate 14,763 downwards.
AGATCCCCAAGCGCCGCCTCACGGTGTTCACGGGTGTCTCCGGCTCGGGCAAGAGCTCCCTCGTCTTCGACACCATCGCCGCCGAGTCCCAGCGGCTGATCAACGAGACGTACAGCAGCTTCGTGCAGGGCTTCATGCCGACGCTCGCGCGGCCCGAAGTGGACGTCCTCGACGGCCTGACCACCGCGATCATCGTCGACCAGCAGCGCATGGGCTCCGACCCGCGTTCCACCGTCGGCACCGCCACCGACGCCAACGCGATGCTCCGCATCCTCTTCAGCCGCCTCGCCAAGCCGCATGTCGGCCCGCCCGGCGCGTACTCCTTCAACACCGCGTCGATCCAGGCCAGCGGCGGCTTCCGGGTGGACAAGGGCGCGGCCAAGACCAGGACGGAGAAGGTCACCTTCAGCCGTACCGGCGGCATGTGCACGCACTGCGAGGGCCGCGGCTCGGTCTCCGACATCGACCTGACCCAGCTCTACGACGACTCCAAGTCGATCGCGGAGGGCGCGTTCACGATCCCCGGCTGGAAGTCGGACAACGTGTGGACGGTCGGCATCTACGCGGAGTCCGGCTTCCTCGACCCGAACAAGCCGATCGCGAGGTTCACGAAGAAGGAGATGCAGGACTTCCTCTACCGCGAACCGACCAAGGTGAAGGTCAACGGCGTCAACCTCACCTACGAGGGCCTGATCCCCAAGATCCAGAAGTCGTTCCTGTCCAAGGACAAGGAGTCGATGCAGCCGCACATCCGGGCCTTCGTGGAGCGCGCGGTCACCTTCACCACCTGCCCCGAGTGCGACGGCACCCGGCTCAGCGAGGCCGTCCGCGCCTCCAAGTACAAGCGGAAGAGCATCGCCGACGCCTGCCGGATGGAGATCCGCGACCTCGCCGAGTGGGTCCGCTCCATCAAGGAGCCCTCGGTCGCTCCGCTGCTCACCGCGCTGCGGCAGAACCTCGACTCGTTCGTGGAGATCGGCCTCGGCTATCTCTCCCTCGACCGGCCCTCCGGCACCCTGTCCGGCGGTGAGGCGCAGCGCGTCAAGATGATCCGCCACCTCGGCTCCTCGCTGACCGACGTCACGTACGTCTTCGACGAGCCCACCACCGGACTGCACCCGCACGACATCCGGCGCATGAACGACCTGCTGCTCCGGCTGCGCGACAAGGGCAACACGGTCCTCGTCGTCGAGCACAAGCCGCAGACCATCGGCATCGCCGACCACGTGGTCGACCTCGGCCCCGGCGCCGGTACGGAGGGCGGCACCGTCTGCTTCGAGGGCACCGTGGACGGCCTGCGCGGCAGCGACACCGTCACCGGGCGCCACCTCGACGACCGTGCGGCGGTCAAGGACACGGTGCGCAAGGGCGACGGCGCCCTGGAGATCCGCGGGGCCACCGAGCACAACCTGCGCAAGGTCGACGTGGACGTGCCGCTCGGCGTGCTCTGCGTCGTCACCGGAGTCGCCGGTTCCGGCAAGAGCTCGCTGATCCACGGCTCCGTACCGGCCTCCGCGAACGTGGTGTCCGTCGACCAGACGCCGATCCGGGGTTCGCGGCGCAGCAATCCGGCGACGTACACGGGACTCCTGGAGCCCATCCGCAAGGCCTTCGCCAAGGCCAACGGCGTGAAGCCGGCGTTGTTCAGCGCCAACTCCGAGGGTGCCTGCCCCACGTGCAACGGCGCGGGCGTGATCTACACCGACCTGGCGATGATGGCGGGCGTGTCGACGCCCTGCGAGGAGTGCGAGGGGAAGCGGTTCCAGGCCTCGGTCCTCGAGTACCGCTTCGGCGGGCGCGACATCAGCGAGGTGCTCGCGATGTCGGTGGCCCAGGCCGAGGAGTTCTTCGCCTCCGGCGAGGCCCGCATCCCCGCCGCGCACAAGATCCTGGAGCGGCTCGCCGACGTCGGTCTCGGCTATCTCACCCTCGGCCAGCCGCTCACCACACTCTCCGGCGGCGAACGCCAGCGCCTCAAGCTGGCCACGCACATGGGCGACAAGGGCGGCGTGTACGTCCTGGACGAGCCGACGACCGGCCTCCACCTGGCCGACGTCGAGCAACTCCTCGCGCTGCTCGACCGGTTGGTCGACGCGGGCAAGTCCGTCATCGTCATCGAGCACCACCCGGCGGTCATGGCCCACGCCGACTGGATCATCGACCTCGGCCCCGGCGCGGGCCACGACGGCGGCAAGGTGGTCTTCGAGGGCACACCGGCGGACCTGGTCGCCGACGGTTCGACGCTTACGGGGGAGGCGTTGGCGGAGTACGTCGGGGGCTGACCGACGGCCACCTGTTGCGTGGGATCCGGCGGCCGGGGTGCGTACGGCCGGCTCGAAGCGTGGCGCTCCCTGGCCGCGCTGGCCGGCGCCCCGGAGAGCGCCGGGTTCCCGGGCGTGGAGGCGCGCGCCCGCGCCTGCACCTGGTACGCATTCGAGTCGGACGCCCGCTGGTTCGAGCAGGTGGCGTGGGACTTCGGCCTGCTCGCCCACACCGACGACGGCCACCGCCTGGCCCTCCTCGCGGCCACGGACACGGACTAGGCGTGTCCGCATAGTCCGGCCGGGAGGTGCCCCCAGCCCCGCGACGCCATGCACGCTCCCCAGCCTCCGGCCGGGGGACCCCCCCATTCGCCGTACCGGGCGAAGGCCCAAGTACATCCAGTCCGAGGGCGCCCTTCGGCCCACGACGGGACTTACGGACACGCCCTGAGTCACCCCGCCCGTCACGCCCTCACACGGTGGGCCACTGCTCGAACCACTTCTGGTCGTCCTCAAGTTGGGAGGCGAGGGAGACCAGGAGGGGCTCGCTGTGGGCCGGGCCGAGGAGTTGCGCGCCGAGGGGGAGGCGGTCCGGGGTGAAGCCCGCGGGGATGTTGATGCCGGGCCAGCCGAGGACGTTCCAGGGCCAGGCGTACGGGCACGCCGCGATCATCGCCCGGTCGGTGGCCACGCCGTTCATCTTCGCGAGGGTGCCGATGCGGGGCGGGGGAGTGGCCGTGGTCGGGGCGAGCACCACGTCGTAGCGGCGGAAGACCGCGCCCACCCGCCGGTGCAGCGCCACCTCCGCGCGGCGCGCCCAGCGCAGCGGCGCACCGCCGAGCGCGCGGCCGAGCCGGGCCGCGTCCCGGGTGCGCGGGTCGAGCAGCGCCCGGTCCGGCACGCGGTCGGCCCAGGCGGCGATCCCGGCCGTCGCGCGCGGCACGAAGGTGAGCCCGACCGTGCCGTACGCGGGGTCCGCCTCCTCGACCTCGTGGCCGAGGGCGGCGAGGCGGTCCGCCAGCGCGTACAACGCCGCCTTCACCACCGGCTCCAGCTTCTTCGGGGTGCCCGTGAACGGCATCCGGGTCGACAGGGCGATCCGCAGCCGGCCGGGGTCGCGGCCGACCGCGTCACCGAGGCGGAACGCGGGTGGCCGGTGCAGATCGCCGGGGTGGCTGCCGCTCGCGCAGTCGAGCAGCAGCGCCGCGTCCGCGACGGTCCTGGCCAGCGGGCCGTTGACGGTGATCCCCTGGAACGCCTCCGGGTCCGGCCAGGTGGAGATCCTGCCGCGCTGTGGCTTGATGCCGACCAGATGCGTCCAGGCCGCGGGGATCCGCACCGAGCCCGCGCCGTCCGAGCCGAGCGCCGCCGGAACGAGCCCCGCGGCGACCGCGGCAGCCGAGCCGCCGGACGAACCGCCTGGGGTGTGCCGGGTGTTCCACGGGTTGCGGGTGTCGCCGAAGGCCGGCCCCTCGACGAACGGCCACTGCCCCAGTTCGCAGGTGTTGGTCTTGCCGACGACGACCGCACCGGCCGCGCGCAACCGCCGCACCGCCTCCGCGTCCGCCGTCTTCACCGGGAAGTCGCCGCCGCAGCCGAAGGCCGTCGGCGTGCCCGCCACGTCCATGTCGTCCTTGACGGCGACCGGCACGCCGAGCAGCGGCAGCCGTTCGCCCGCGGCGAGCCGGGCGTCGGCGGCCTCGGCCTCTTCGAGCGCGGCCTCGGGGCGCAGCAGCCGGAACGCGTTGAGCGTCGGCTGCGCGGCCTCGATCCGGGCCAGTGCGCGCGCGACGAGCTCCCGCGACGACACGTCGCCGTCGGCGAGCGCCCGCGCCGTGCGCGCGAGACCTGCGGAGCGGTCGGGGGTCATGGGGGCACCTCTCGACGGGACTCGGTCATGCCTGGGGGTTACTCGCGGCTGCTTCATGGGGGTGTTACTTGGCGGTGTTACTTCGGGTGTTACTTCGGGGTGTTACTTCGGTTGTTACTGGTTCGTATGCGCGAACGTTAGCTGCGCGCGACCGAAATGGATATGCGCGTACGGGAGTTGGCGCAGGTCGTGGCGGGGTGGTCCACGGTACGGGTACCGGCTCGTGCCGTCCCTGCGGGCGTCTGCAAGGATGCGGACGTCATGGGGCACATACCGGAGCAGCAGTCAGCCCAGCGGGACGCGCGGCGCAGGCCGGAGGGCGCGCACGCCGGGGCGGGGCAGCGGTCCGCCGCGCCCGTTCCGACCAGCGCGGACGTGGCCCGCCTCGCCGGCGTCTCGCGAGCCACCGTCTCGTACGTCCTGAACAACGCCACCGCCGTACGGATCAGCGAACCGACCCGGCAGCGCGTGCAGGAGGCGGCCGACGAGCTGGGGTACGTGCCGCACGCCGCCGCCCGCAGTCTGCGTGCCGGGCACAGCCGGATGGTCCTGATGCCCGCGCCGGCCGTGCCCGTGGGCCTGCTCTACAGCCACCTGTTCAACGAACTCCAGTGGGCGCTGCGCCGACTCGACTACACCGTCGTGCAGTTCGGCAGCCTCGGCATGAGCGGTGACGACGCGGCCCGCGCCTGGGCCGAGCTGCGCCCCGTCGCCGTCCTCGCGCCCGGCGACGGCACCCTGACCCCGCGCGGCGTGCACGTGCTCAAGCGCTCCGGCGCGAAGGCCGTCGTGACCCTCGGCCCGCAGCGCGTGCAGGGGGCGCACGCGCTGCTCATGGACCAGCGCGCCGTCGGCCACTGCGCGGGCGCGCACCTCATCGGCCGGGGCCGCACCCGCATCGGCGTGGTCGTGCCGCGCGAGCCGGGCTACGAGACCTTCTCCGCGCCCCGGCTCGCGGGCGTCCGTGCCGCCGCCGAGGCCTGCGCGGACGCCCGCGTCGTCCCGCTCGGACTCGGCTACGACGAGCGGTCAGCGAACCAACTCGCCGTGCGCTGGGGCGAGTTGGGCCTCGACGCGGCCTTCGCCTACAACGACGAGTACGCGATGCTGCTGCTGCGCGCCCTGCAGGACGCGGGCGTCGACGTGCCCGGCGAGACGGCCGTCATGGGCGCCGACGACCTGCTGCTCGGCCGCCTGCTGCGCCCCCGCCTGAGCACCGTCCGGATGGAACTGCCCACGGGGCAGCGGCTCGCGGAACTGGTGGACCGGGTGGTCCGCGACCCCGCGGGCACCTCGGAGGTGCACCCGCTCCTCGGCGTCGAGGCCGTCGCGAGAGACTCCACGTGAGCCGCGCCCCGGCGGCGCACGCGAAGTACGAACGGAACGTACGAACGGAACGTACGAACGGAACGTAAGGAGCAGGGATGAGCAGGCCCGCAGTACGCGACGTCTATGTCGTCGACGCCGTCCGCACCCCCATCGGTAAGTTCGGCGGCGCCCTCGCGTCCGTACGCCCGGACGACCTGGCCGCGCACGTGGTGCGCTCCCTCGTCGAGCGCACCCCGGACCTGGACCCCGCGCGCATCGACGACGTGGTGTTCGGCGACGCCAACGGCGCGGGCGAGGACAACCGGGACGTGGCCCGCATGGCGGTGCTGCTCGCCGGGCTTCCGGTGAGCGTGCCGGGCGTGACCGTCAACCGGCTGTGCGGCTCCGGCCTCGAAGCCGTCGTGCAGGCGGCCCGCGCGATCGCGCTGGGCGACGCGTCCGTGGCGATCGCGGGCGGCGTCGAGTCGATGTCCCGCGCCCCGTGGGTCCTGCAGAAGCCCGAACGCGCCTTTCCCGCGGGCCATCAGCAGCTGCACTCCACCACTCTCGGCTGGCGGATGACCAACCCGGAGATGCCCGCCGAGTGGACCGTCGGACTCGGCGAGGGCGCCGAACTCGTCGCGGACAAGCACAAGATCGACCGCGAACAGCAGGACGCCTTCGCCCTCGCCAGTCACCAGAAGGCCGCCAAGGCCTGGGCCGAGGGGCACTACGACGGCGAGGTGGTCCCGTACGCGGGCGTCGACCTGGCCCGCGACGAGTGCATCCGCGACGCCACCTCCATGGACGCCCTCGCCAAGCTGAAGCCCTCCTTCCGCAAGGACGGGGGCACGGTCACTCCGGGCAACGCCTCCCCGCTCAACGACGGTGCGGCGGCGCTGCTCCTGGTCGACGAGGAGGGGCTGCGCGCCACCGGCCGTGAACCCCTCGCCCGGATCGGCGCGTCGGCCGTCACCGGGATCGAGCCGCAGCTCTTCGGGCTCGGCCCGGTCGAGGCGGTGCGGCGGGCCCTGGACAAGGCCGGGCGCGGCTTCGCCGACCTCACCACCTTCGAGCTGAACGAGGCGTTCGCCGCGCAGGCCCTCGGCTGCCTCGCCGAGTGGCCGGAGCTCGACCCGCGGAAGGTCAACCCGCGCGGCGGCGCCATCGCCATCGGCCACCCGCTCGGCGCGTCCGGCGCGCGGCTCGCCGGCTCGGTGGCCCACCAGCTCGCCGCGGCGGGCTCGGGCACCGGCCTCGCCGCCCTGTGCATCGGCGTGGGACAGGGGATCGCGCTGGTGCTTGAGCGGTAACTCCCCTTGTACGTACGGGAGTTGAGTGCTCCTCGGGCGGCGTGCCGCAGGGCTTGACTCCCGTACCCCAGGGTTAGGATGTTGCATCCTGAACTAACTCGTTGAACGCGGAACGCGCAACGCTCAACGCGCAACGCTCAACGCTCAACGCGGAACGTCGACGTCGATCGGAGACCCGGCATGCCCCTGCTCGACCCGAAGACCTGGCAGCCCCACACGCTGCTCGGCGGTGCGCACACCGTCACCGAACCGGCGACGGGCGAGGAACTCGGGACGCTCGGCCTCGCCGACGGCGACGACGTCACGGCGGCGGCCGAGGCCGCGCAGGCGGCACAGCGGGCCTGGGCGGCCACGCCGCACTTCGAGCGGGCCGCCGTACTGCGCCGGGCCGGTGACCTGTTCACCGCACACGCCGACGAGCTGCGCGCATGGCTGGTCCGCGAGTCCGGATCCGTCCCCGGCAAGGCCGACTTCGAGCTGCACGTCGCCGCCCAGGAGTGCTACGAGGCCGCCGCCCTCGCCTCCCGCCCCACCGGCCAGGTGCTGCCCAGCGAGGCGCCCCGGCTCTCGTACACGCGGCGCGTACCGGTCGGCGTGACCGGGGTGATCGCCCCGTTCAACGCCCCGCTGATCCTCTCCATCCGCTCCGTCGCCCCAGCCTTGGCCCTCGGCAACGCCGTACTCCTGAAGCCCGACCCGCGCACCGCGGTGTGCGGCGGCCTCGCGCTCGGTGCCGTGTTCGCCGAGGCGGGCCTGCCGGAGGGGCTCCTGCACGTCCTGCCCGGCGGCGCCGCGACCGGCCAGGCGCTGGTCGCCGACCCGCGCGTGCCCGTCATCTCCTTCACCGGTTCGACCGCGGCGGGCCGCGCCGTCGGGGAGGCCGCGGGGCGCCATCTCAAGCGCGCCCACCTGGAGTTGGGCGGCAACTCGGCCCTGCTCGTCCTCCAGGACGCCGACCTCGACGCGGTCATCTCCACAGCCGCCTGGGGCTCCTTCTTCCACCAGGGCCAGATCTGCATGACGACCGGCCGCCACCTGGTGCACGCCTCGCTCTACGACGCGTACGTGGAGCGCCTCGCCGCCAAGGCCGACTCGCTCGCCGTCGGCGACCCGCACCGCGAGCCCGTGCACCTCGGCCCGCTCATCGACTCCGGCCAACTCGCCAAGGTGCACGGCCTGGTGGAGGCCTCCACGGCCGCAGGCGCCCGCCTCGCCGCGGGCGGCAGCCACGTGGGCCTCTGCTACCGGCCGACGGTGCTCGCGGACGTCGACGACGACACCCCCGCGTACCGCGAGGAGGTGTTCGGCCCCGTCGCGCCCGTACGCGCCTTCCGCACCGAGGACGAGGCCGCCGCCCTCGCCGCCGCGAGCCCGTACGGACTCTCCCTCGGCATCGTCACCCGCGACACCGCGCGCGGCCTCGCCCTCGCCGAGCGCATCCCCACCGGTATCGCGCACATCAACGACCAGACGGTCAACGACGAGGCCGTCGCGCCCTTCGGCGGCATCGCGGCGTCCGGGACCGGCGCGCGGTTCGGCGGCGAGTCCAACCTGGAGGCGTTCACCGAGCTGCGCTGGACGACGGTGCGCGGGGACGCGGCGACGTACCCGTTCTGAGCCGCTCCTTCGACGGGCGCCTCTACGCACGAGTGCCGGGCCCGGAGACTTCCTCCGCACCCGGCACTCGTACGACGGCTCACCCCTCGGGCTGCTGCGCCTGCTGCGCCTGCTGGCCCTGCTGCGCCTGCTCCTGGGCGATCTGCTTGTGCACCTCGCCCATGTCGACGTTCCTGGCCTGGCCGATCACGTCCTCCAGGGCGTCCTCGGGCAGCGCGCCGGGCTGCGCGAAGATCGCGACCTTGTCGCGGATGATCGCCAGCGTCGGGATCGACTGGATACCGAAGGCCTGCGCGAGCTCCGGCTGCGCCTCTGTGTCGATCTTGCCGAAGACGAGGTCGGGGTGACGCTCGGACGCACCCTCGTAGACCGGGCCGAACTGGCGGCAAGGGCCGCACCAGGACGCCCAGAAGTCGATGAGGACGAAATCGTTCGCACTCACGATCTCGTCGAAGTTCTCCTTGGTGAGTTCCTGGGTGCTCAAAGTTGACCTACCTCTTCGCGGTCGGATGCGTCGTACTGCCCCGCACAACGGCGCGGATCAGCTCCCTATTCCGGTGCCTCCAGGCCCCCCGGAACTTCAGGACACCGATGCCCCTGCCCCTGTGGCCCGCGCGCACACATACGGGAAGACTGGCGAGTATGGGACAGCCACACGCAACAGCAGCGACCGACTACGACGTCGTCGTCCTGGGCGCGGGCCCGGTCGGCGAGAACGTCGCCGAACGCACCCGCGCGGCGGGCCTCAGCACCGCGATCGTGGAGAGCGAACTCGTCGGCGGCGAATGCTCCTACTGGGCGTGCATGCCGAGCAAGGCACTGCTGCGCCCCGTCATCGCGCGCGCGGACTCCCGCCGCGTGCCGGGCCTGCGCCAGGCGGTGCAGGGCCCCCTCGACGCGTCCGCGGTCCTGGCCCACCGGGACGCGTACACCAGCGACTGGAAGGACGACGGCCAGGTGGACTGGCTCGACTCCATCGGCGTGCGCCTCTACCGCGGCCAGGGCCGCCTCGACGGGCCGAAGCAGCTCAAGGTCACCTCCCCCGAGGGCGAGCACCACACCCTGAAGGCCCGGCACGCGGTCGTCGTCTGCACCGGCAGCCGCGCCGTCCTGCCCGAGCTGCCGGGCCTTCCCGGCGCCCATGCCTGGACCAGCCGGGAGGCGACCAGTGCGCACGCCGTGCCGGGCCGCCTCGCGGTGGTCGGCGGCGGCGTCGTCGGCACCGAGATGGCGACGGCCTGGCAGGGCCTCGGCGCCCAGGTCACGATGCTTGTACGCGGCGAGGGGCTGCTGCCCCGCATGGAGCCGTTCGCGGGCGAGCTGGTCGCCGACGCGCTGCGCGAGGCGGGCGCCGAGGTCCGTACCGGCGTCTCCGTCACCTCGGTCGTCCGCGACGGCGCCACCGTCACGCTCACCCTCCAGGACGGCGCGATGGTCGAGGCCGACGAGGTGCTCTTCGCCACCGGCCGCGCCCCGCGCACCGACGGCATCGGCCTCACGACTGTGGGCCTGGCGGACGGCTCGTGGCTGAGCGTCGACGACAGCTGCCGGGTGCAGGGCAGCAGCTGGCTGTACGGGGTCGGCGACGTCAACCACCGTGCGCTCCTCACCCACCAGGGCAAGTACCAGGCCCGTATCGCGGGCGCCGCGATCGCCGCCCGCGCGGCCGGCACGCCGATCCTGGAGACGGACCGCTGGGGCGCCCACGCGGCCACCGCCGACCACGCCGCCGTACCGCAGGTCGTCTTCACCGACCCGGAGGTGGCCGCCGTCGGCCTCTCCGCCGCCGAGGCCGAGGCGATGGGCCACCGGGTCCGCGCGGTCGACCAGGACATGTCCGCGGTCGCGGGCGCGGGCCTCTACGCCGACGGCTACACGGGCCGCGCCCGCATGGTCGTCGACCTGGACCGCGAGACCCTCCTCGGGGCGACCTTCGTGGGCCCGGGCGCGGGCGAGCTGCTGCAGGCGGCGACGATCGCGGTGGCCGGGGAGGTCCCGATCGAGCGGCTGTGGCACGCGGTGCCGGCATACCCGACGATCAGTGAGGTGTGGTTGCGGTTGTTGGAGGGTTATCGGGGCTAGGTACGAACCGGCGGTCTCCAGGCGGCACAAGGCGTTCCGCCCCGCTCTCGGCGTGCGGCTTCCTATTGGAAGACGGACTATGAAAGCAATGAGCGGAGTAGCCGTGACCAAGGAAATTCCAGCCCCGGCCACGGGCGATCTGGTCGTGCTGAGCAACGTCAACAAGCACTTCGGCGAGCTCCATGTCCTCCAGAACATCGACCTGAGAATTGCGCGGGGTGAGGTCGTCGTCGTCATCGGGCCGTCCGGCGGCGGGAAATCCACGCTGTGCCGCGCCATCAACCGCCTGGAGACCATCGACTCCGGTGAGATCGTCATCGACGGAAAGCCCCTGCCCGCCGAAGGCCGCGAGCTGGCAGCTTTGCGGGCCGATGTGGGCATGGTTTTCCAGTCGTTCAACCTCTTCGCACACAAAACCGTTCTGCACAACGTGACGCTCGGCCAGGTCAAGGTACGCAAGAAGGAAAAGAAGGCCGCGGACGACCGGGCGCGCCGGCTTCTCGACCGGGTGGGTGTCGCCTCCCAGGCGGAGAAATACCCCGCCCAGCTCTCCGGTGGCCAGCAGCAACGCGTCGCGATCGCCCGAGCACTGGCCATGGACCCGAAGATCATGCTCTTCGACGAGCCGACCTCCGCACTCGATCCCGAGATGATCAACGAGGTCCTTGAAGTGATGCGGCAGCTCGCCCTTGACGGGATGACCATGGTCGTCGTCACCCACGAGATGGGATTCGCCCGTTCGGCCGCGAACCGCGTGGTGTTCATGGCGGACGGCCGGATCGTGGAGGAGACAACGCCCGCTCAATTCTTCAGCGACCCGAGCAGCGAGCGCGCCAAAGACTTCCTCTCGAAAATCCTGCACCACTGATCCGGGGGCCTTGAGCACTAGGAAATGGTCACCATGAAGCCTCATAAGGTCACAGCGGCGGCGGCCGCCGCCGCGTTCGTGCTGTCCCTGGCCGCCGCCGGCTGTGGCTCGGAAGACGCCGCCGACACGAGCTCGGGCGACGAGAAGATCACCATCGGAATCAAGTACGACCAGCCGGGCGTCGGCCTGAAGACCCCCGACGGCAAATACACCGGCTTCGACGTCGACGTGGCCACGTACGTCGCCAAGGAGCTCGGGCATGAGCCCGGCGACATCGAGTGGAAGGAAGCCAAGAGCGCCGACCGCGAGACGCTGCTCCAGCGCGGCGATGTCGACTTCATCGCCGCCTCGTACTCGATCACCCCCGAGCGCGAGCAGAAGGTCGACTTCGCCGGCCCCTACCTCCTGGCACACCAGGACGTCCTGATCCGGGCGGACGACGACACCATCAAGAAGCCCGCGGACCTCAACGACAAGAAACTCTGCTCGGTCACCGGCTCCACCTCGGCGCAGAACGTCAAGGACGAGATCGCGCCCAAGGCTCAACTGCAGGAGTACGGCGGGTACTCGGAGTGCCTGACCGGTCTTGAGAACAAGGTCATCGACGCCCTGACCACCGATGACTCGATTCTCGCCGGTTATGCGGCGCAGTCCGAGTTCAAGGGCAAGTTCAAGCTCGGCGGATTCAAGCTGAGCAATGAGAACTACGGAATCGGAGTCCAGCAGGGCAGCGATCTCAAGGCGCAGATCAACACCGCCCTGGAGAAGATGGTCGAGGACGGCTCCTGGGACGCGGCCGTGGAGAAGAACTTCGGCCCGGCCAATTACAAGAACGAGCCCGCACCGAAGATCGGCGTCATCGTCGACTGAAGCGGATGCCCCACGGCGCGCCGCCCTGGAAAGCGGCGCGCCTCGCTCTTCACCCACGCGGAAGGCGGGCCGTGTTCGACTTTCTCAAGGGTTACGACCTCCTTGCTGCCTTCTGGGTGACGGTGCAGCTCACGTTCTATTCCGCTGTCGGCTCCCTGATCTGGGGAACGGTCCTTGCCGCCATGCGCGTCAGCCCCGTGCCCCTGATGCGCGGCTTCGGCACCGCCTACGTCAACGTGGTCCGGAACATCCCGCTCACCGTGGTCATCGTCTTCACCTCGCTCGGCCTGTTCCAGACGCTCGGCGTCACGCTCGGCGCCGCCGACTTCACGACGATCAACTTCCGGCTCGCCGTGCTCGGTCTGACCGCCTACACCTCGTCGTTCGTCTGTGAGGCGCTGCGGTCCGGCATCAACACGGTGCCCGTCGGCCAGACCGAGGCGGCGCGTGCCATCGGCCTGAACTTCCCCCAGGTGCTGAGGCTCATCGTCCTTCCCCAGGCGTTCCGTTCCGTGGTGGGGCCGCTGGCGAGCGTGCTGATCGCCCTGACCAAGAACACCACGGTGGCCGCCGCGATCGGTGTCGCCGAGGCCGCGGCGCTGATGCGGGTCATGATCGAGAACGAGGCTCAACTCATCCTCATCTCCGCCATCTTCGCGTTCGGATTCATCTGCCTCACCCTGCCGACCGGACTGTTCCTCGGCTGGGTGAGCAAGAAGGTTTCGGTGCGGCGATGAGCTCGCGGTCCGTCCTGTACGACGTCCCGGGACCGCGTGCCAAGAAGCGCAATGTGCTGCTCACGGTGCTGTTCCTGATCGCACTCGCCGCTCTGGTCTGGTGGGTGGTGCAGAGCCTCGCCGACAAGAACCAACTGGAGTGGGTCAAGTGGCGGCCCTTCTTCACGGATTCCCGCGCCTGGTCCACGTACCTCCTGCCAGGTCTGGAGAACACGCTCATCGCCGCTTCACTGGCCATGGTCATCGCGCTGCCGCTGGGAGCTCTGTTCGGCATCGCCCGGCTCTCCGAGCACTGGTGGGTGCGGAGTACGGCCGGGATCGTCGTGGAGTTCTTCCGCGCCATCCCGGTGCTGATCCTGATGCTCTTCGCGAACGCCGCGTACTCCGAGTTCACCGACATCAGCCCCGACAGCCGGCCGCTGTACGCCGTGGTCACCGGACTCGTCCTCTACAACGCCTCCGTACTCGCGGAGATCGTACGAGCCGGAATCCTGTCCCTGCCCAGCGGCCAGAGCGACGCGGCCAAGGCGATCGGCATGCGCAAGAGCCAAGTCATGCGGCACGTGCTACTGCCGCAGTCGGTCACCGCGATGCTCCCGGCGATCGTCAGCCAGCTCGTGGTCATCGTGAAGGACACCGCCCTGGGCGGCGCACTGCTCGGCTTCTCCGAACTCCTCGCGTCGGTACGCCCGATGAGCGCGAACTACGGTGCGAACACCATCGCCAGCTTCACCGTGGTCGCGGTCGTCTTCGTCGTACTGAACTTCGCGCTCACGTCGTTCGCGAGCTGGTTGGAAAGCAGGCTGCGGCGCGGCAAGAGGTCCACCGGCGCGGTGGTCGGCGCGGACGCGGTCGACCAACTGGCGACACCGGGCGAGCGCGTGAGTCATGACGATCTCGGCGGAGCGGGCGGCACCTCCAGCACATGACGACCGGCCGCGACCGATGAGTTGAGGGGAGCGTCAGGTCTCGCCGGGCCCGATGAGGCCCCCTGACCGAAGGGGAGCGCCGGGGGTCACCCGGCGGATTCCCGCGTACAGCGACCGTAGGATCGGCCGCTCGCCCGCACCATGGACAGATGCAAGAGTCCTGAGTCGCCGTTTCATACACATGCTCAAAGCTTGTGACCTCATTCATGGCCTACGGTCATGGACCTGAAGGGGCGCCCGGGCACCGCATCGGCGTCGGTCCGCTGAACGGACGTCCCCTCAGCCGCCGGAATCGGCGCCCACTGGAAACAGTGCGGAATCTGCCGTACGCAAGGCCCACCCGGCCACACGGTGCACCTCGCCCGCACCCTCGCGTACAGCACTCCCGAAACCGGACCTGAGCTCGCCGCGGCGTGCCCGGGCCCGCCCATGCCGCGGCACTGCCTCAACTCCCCTCAACTCCCCCCTCAATTCCTTGCTGAAGCACGGCCCGCACTCCTTCGAACTCCGAGGAACCCATGAGCGAGCAGTCGACGACCACCAAGGTGGCCGCACCGTCCGGCCCCGCCGAGCAGAGCTCTTCGCCCGTCCCGTCCGGTGACGGCCTGAAGGCGGGGCTCAAGAACCGCCACCTTTCCATGATCGCTATCGGTGGTGTGATCGGAGCCGGCCTCTTCGTCGGCTCCAGTGCCGGTATCGCGGCGGCCGGTCCCGCCATCCTCATCTCGTACGCGCTCGTCGGCGTGATGGTCGTGCTCGTGATGCGGATGCTGGGGGAGATGGCCGCGGCGAATCCGACGTCGGGCTCGTTCTCCGAGTACGCCGACCGCGCGCTGGGCCGGTGGGCCGGGTTCTCCATCGGCTGGCTGTACTGGTTCTTCTGGGTCGTCGTCCTCGCCGTCGAGGCC